>JBCBAP010000048.1:0-22451 GCA_038532435.1 Pseudomonadota bacterium
TTGAGCCCGAATTTCGTGCTCAGCACGTCCCAGCCCCGGGTGCCCCTGATGGAGACACGGTCGAGCCATCCTGGCTCAAGCTCGTTGCCCCGGTACTCGTCGATGAATTCGCGACGGTTGATGCGCGCCTGATCCGACAGCTTCACCATCTCGGAATCGAGCGACATGATCTTGCGGTTGATGCCGTAGATCTGGTCAACGAGCGCTTCGATCCGGTTGTTGTGCAGGTGAAGCGAGTTCACCAACTCGACGATCTCGGACCGCAGGCGCTGGTACTCGAGTTCCTGCGCGGAGGTGAAGGTTGCCTCTTCGCTCATCGTGGCAGACATGCGGCTGTCCTGCATGTCGGACAGGCGGGCATAGTCCTCGGCGATCCGGTCAAGGGTTTCGAGGACCTGGGGCTTAAGCGTCGCCTCCATCGCCGCAAGGGACAGGTTGGCTTGATCGTCCTCGTCATCGTCCGCGTCGCCATCCTCGGACTGCGTGACTTCGCCTTCGGTCCCCTCTTCTCCTTCAGCCTTCGCCTCGGGCGCGGTTGGGCTGTTTGCCGGGGTCGCATCCACGGCGACCTCGGTTTCATCGTCGTCGTCCATCGCGGCGCCGAATGTCGTCTCGAGGTCGATCACGTCGCGGAGCATGATGAGCTCTTCCATGAGCTCCTCACGCCAGATCGTGATGGCCTGGAAGGTCAGCGGGCTTTCGCACAGGCCGGAGATCATCGTATTCCGCCCGGCCTCGATCCGCTTGGCAATCGCGATCTCGCCTTCGCGGGACAGAAGCTCGACGGACCCCATTTCCCGCAGGTACATCCGGACCGGATCGTCCGTGCGGTCGAGGTTCTCATTGTTGGCGGTGGTGGTGGCAAGCTCACGGGAGGTGGACCGCTCAGGCTCCTCCGCGGTCGGTGCCGCGTCGTCATCATCGGCCTCTTCGGCTTCGATGACGTTGATGCCCATTTCCGAAAGCATCGCCATGACGTCCTCGATCTGTTCGGAGGACACCTGGTCGGACGGCATGACCTGGTTGAGTTCGTCGTAGGTGATGTAGCCGCGCGTCTTGGCCTGGGCGATCATTTTCTTGACCGCCGCCTGGCTCATATCGAGCATCGGCCCCGCGTTCTCCGCGTGGTCGTCGTCCTTCCGCTGCTCGATATCGTTGGCCGCCATGCAACACTCCGTTGGTCTGCTCCGAATCGCGCCATATCACCATGGTTGAAGGTGATTCGCGACCCTGATTCGTTTACGTACTTACTGGCCGGATTTTTTGTTCCAGACCTCGTCTTCAATGAGGCGGGACAGCGCCTCGGACAGTTCGGTTTCGTCGTCAGTTCCCTGGTCGGACCCTCCGGCCCGCAGGGCCCGGTCGCGGGCTGCGTTCGCTTCGGCAAGACGCCAGGTCACGCCCTCATCCGCAAGGCCGGTCAGATCCTCTGCCGCTTCGGTCACTTCCTGTTCTATCCCGAATAGGGCGCGTTGCTTTGCGAGCTCTTCCAGAATAACTCGGCGCGCGTCCTCGGCGGACGCATCTGCCCGCAAGTATCTGTTCGCTTTTACGGCCCCCGGTTGGCTCAAAAGCTCCAATGGATCCGTCCCAAGTTTTGCACCTGCGGATGCGCGCAGTTCGGTAGTATTTAGGGACCGCGTCATCGCTGACAAGAGCAAGTCGCGAATCTCTTCAAGATCGCGGCAGGCAAAGGGCAGCCGTTCGAGCTCGGATTCGAACTCTCCGGCAACGTCAGGGTGGTTGAAACAGGCCAGCAGAAGCGCCGATTCGCGGACCCGGGCTGCGATCGCCGGGTCCTCTCCACCCCGGGCAAGGAGGGATCGGCGCGCGGTCTCCGTTGCCGGCGCTGGCCCCGGCTTGCGCCAGCCACCGCGGGCGGGGACAGAGGGGGCGTTGCCGAAGCCGAAAAGCGCGGCGCGTTTCTCCCACAAGGCTGACTTGTAATGGTTGCGGATCGACGGGTCGGAGATCTGGCTCAAAAGCTCCCGGAGCGTCTTGTCGAGTGCAGCTCGCCGCTCAGGACTGTCGAAGTGTTTGCCCACCGTCTCCCGCGACCAGAGCAGATCCACCATAGGCCGGGCACCATCGAGCTGCGCCTGCATTGCCTCCGGTCCGGACGCCTTGATCAGGTCATCGGGGTCCTGACCCTCCGGCAGGATGCAGAAACGCAGGGATTTTCCCGGCGTCAGCGCCTTGAGCGCGATGTCGATCAGCCGATGGGCGGCGCGGATGCCCGCCTTGTCCCCGTCGAGCGCGATCACAGGCTCGTCGCTGATCCGCCAGAGAAGCGCCAGCTGATCCTCCGTGATTGCGGTGCCGAGGGGGGCGACCGCATGACCGAACCCAGCCTGCGAGAGGGCGATTACGTCCATATAGCCCTCAGCGACAATGAGCGCGCCGGTCTTGCCCGACGCCTCCCGCGCGGGGCCGTGATTGTAGAGGTTGCGCCCCTTGTCGAAGAGCGTGGTCTCCGGTCCGTTGAGGTACTTTGCCCGCGCATTGGGATCCATCGCCCGTCCGCCGAAGGAGATGCAGCGCCCGCGAGCATCCCGGATCGGGAACATGATGCGCCCGCGGAACCGGTCGTAGGGTGCACCGCCATCGTCCGGTTTGATGCAGAGCCCGGTCTCCACGATCATCTCGGGGCTGATGTCCTTCCCGCGGAGATGGTCGAAGATCTGGGTGCGGGCATCCGGCGCGAACCCGATCTCAAACCGTTCCAGCGTGTCCGGTACGAGCCCCCGGCGGGCGAGATAGTCCCGCGCCTCCGCCGCCCGCGCCCCGGTAAGCTGGGCACGGTAGAAGCGGACGGCAAGCTCCATCACGTCCGTCAGGCCCGAACGCTTTTTGGCTGCCTCTGCCGCGCCGGGATCGCGGGCGGGCATGGTCATCCCCGCCTCCCGCGCGAGGATCTCCACAGCCTCCATGAAACCGACATTCTCGGTGTCCTTGACGAACCCGATTGCGTCCCCCTTCGCGTGGCAGCCGAAGCAGTAGTAAAAGCCCTTTGCGTCATCCACGTGGAAGGACGCGGTCTTTTCTTGATGGAAGGGGCAGGGGGCCCACATGTCGCCCTTGCCCGGGTTAGACTTGCGCGCATCCCATGTGAGCTTGCGACCGGCCACCTGGGCCAGGCTCACGCGAGAGCGTAGATCGTCGAGAAATCCGGGAGGCAGGGCCATGGCTCAATATCGTGTGTCCCGCGCCGTCCGACAACGATTCGCAAGGAGCAGCGCTACTCTCTCCTCCGGCGGCGGGCTCAGTTGAGGGTGGATGTCAGGGGCTGAGTGGCACGCGATCCCGAACGGTCCCGTCCGGGCGGAAGACGAGGATGTGCTCGGCTCCGTCCGCGTCCTCCGTCACCACGGCAGTCCAGCCGGTCCCCAGAGTGACCGCGCGGGCGCTGTGCCCCTCCGGCAAGTTGAGCGCGTCCGGCACGACGGGCGCTGAAGGGGCGGAGAGGCGCAGCGCGAGCAGGATCACGATCGCAGAGATGCCGACGATCATCACCGCCGTCAGCGCGGTCACCAGCCAGCGCAGGGTGCGCAACTGCGGCGGCTCTTGCGCCTCCGCCTCGCTTGGGGGATGAGTGCCGGTCATGTCAGATCCGTTCGACGTCGAGATTGTGGTGCCCGATGGGCCGCGTGTGCGCCTTGATAAGGCGCTCGCGACGTGTGCGCCAGAGGGTGCTGCGCTCAGCCGGTCTCGCCTGAGATCCCTGATCGAGGCGGGGGCGGTGACGGGCCCGGATGGTGCGGTACGGGATCCGGCCCAGACGGCGCGCCCGGGGCTGTATGTGGTCGAGGTGCCCGCGCCGGTTTCCGCGGTGCCGGAGGCGGAGGACATCCCGCTTAATGTCGTTTACGAGGACGACGAACTCATCGTCGTCAACAAGCCGCCCGGAATGGTCGTTCACCCCGCGCCCGGCGCGGAGCGGGGGACGCTGGTCAACGCGCTTCTCCACCATTGCGGGGACAGTCTTGTTGGCATCGGGGGAGAGGTTCGCCCCGGGATCGTCCACCGGATCGACAAGGACACATCGGGGCTGCTCGTGGTCGCGAAGACTGACGCAGCCCATCAAGGCCTCGCCGCACAGTTTGCCGATCATTCGGCGGAGCGGCGGTATGACGCGCTTTGTTGGGGTGCGCCGGACGCGGGTGATCCACGGCTTGCGGGGCTGGAAGCCGTCTCGTTCGAGGCGGGCGGCATCCTGCGGATTGACGCACCCCTCGCGCGCCATCCGCAGGACCGGAAGCGGATGGCGGTCCGTGCGGGCGGGCGGCGTGCGGTGACCCGGGTAACGGTGCACGAACGTTTCGGTCCACTGGCCACACCGTGGGCTGCCCGCATTTCCTGCCGGCTGGAAACCGGGCGTACCCACCAGATCCGGGTGCACCTTGCGCATCTGGGACACGGGCTCGTCGGGGATCCGGTCTATGGCCGCGCGCGGACCGCGCGGAACAGTGTGCCGGAGCCGGTTGCGGCCTTTCCCCGGCAGGTTCTGCACGCTGCGACGCTGGGGTTTCGCCACCCAGCGCGCGAAGAATTGTTACGGTTCGAGGTGGAGCCACCTCAGGATCACGATGAAATTATTGCAGAAATCCGGGAGGCCTCACGGAAACGTGGGTAATCGCCCGTGCCCCCTTGTAATCAATGTAAGGACTATTAACTTCGGTGGACCGCGGTGCACCATTTCGTGTCCCGCACGTTTCAGGAGGGTTCCATGGCGTATTCCAATCTTCCCGCACCGTCCCCGGAGCAGGGCCTGTCCCGCTACATGCAGGAGATCCGGAAGTTCCCGATGCTGGATCCGGATGAGGAGTACATGCTGGCCAAGGCTTGGGTCGATCATCAGGACAAGGACAGCGCGCACCGGCTCGTGACCTCTCACCTGCGCCTCGCGGCGAAGATCGCGATGGGCTATCGCGGCTACGGCTTGCCCACGGCGGAGGTTGTGTCAGAGGCGAATGTCGGCCTCATGCAAGCGGTCAAACGGTTCGATCCGGAGAAGGGGTTCCGCCTCGCCACCTATGCGATGTGGTGGATCCGCGCTTCCATTCAGGAGTATATCCTGCGGTCCTGGAGCCTCGTTAAGATGGGCACGACCGCCGCGCAGAAGAAACTCTTCTTCAACCTGCGCAAGGCCAAGACCCGCATCGGCGCGCTTGAGGACGGGGATCTGCGGCCTGAGAATGTGGCCCGCATCGCCAACGACCTCGGCGTGACGGAGGAGGAGGTGACCTCCATGAACCGTCGCCTGTCTGGCGGTGACGCGTCGCTGAATGCACCGCTGAAGACGGACGGGGAGGGCAGTTCCGAATGGCAGGACTGGCTCACCGACGACGATGCCGACCAGGCGCAGGCCTATGCGGAGCAGGACGAGCTCGACATGCGCCGTGAGCTACTCGCCCGCGCGATGGAGGATCTCAACGAACGTGAGACCCACATCCTGACCGAACGGAAGCTGAAGGACGATCCGGTCACTCTGGAGGATCTGAGCCAGGAGTACGGCGTCTCCCGCGAGCGGATCCGTCAGATTGAGGTGCGCGCCTTTGAGAAGCTGCAGAAGAAGATGCGGCAGCTTGCGTCCGAAAAGGGAATGCTCGCCGCGGCGGTCTAAACCCCTCGGAATCTTTGACGGAGTAATCTGAAATCGACATGGGGCGCGGCGTAAGGAGTGGCCGCGCCCTTTTTTTCAGGTGCAGGCCGTTTCGGGCGGTGTGTCCGAGATCTGGTCAGTGCCGGTCACCACGATCTCCGGTCGGCCCCGAAAGAGCTTCAGCGCGCCGGTGATGTAGGCGTAGTTGCGGCGGGGCTTCGCCTCACCCTCCGCCACGTACCTGTAGAGCGCGAGCTGAAGCGCTGCGCGCCCCGCCTCCTCATCCACGTCCCGCATGAAGACCTGGAAGGGAAGCTCGCGGGAGCCGGAGGTGAAGCCGTGATGGCTGTCCCCGATGGCGAAGTGATCCTTGAGTTCCATGAAGATGGTGGCTGTCTCGTTCCTGTCTGCCGCCTGGACGATCGCATCATAGTCAAGCCGGGTGTTGAGCACCGTGCCCGGGGTGGCGGCCACGTGGGCGCGGTAATCGTCGATGATCCGCGCACGCAGCTCCCACCAGACCGTGAGCTGGGGATAGTTGCGCGGTGCTGCATCCTCGGATGTAACCCCGTTCGCCTCGAGCTGGTTCCAGACGCCCACGTGGGCCGTTTGCGCCGCCCGCTCCGCGTCGGCATAACGCGCGTCGAGGTCTGCATGCACGGCCCGGCCATACTTCACGAAGTAGGGGCTGAAGCCCTTGCGGATCATCAGCTCCTGATAATCATTGATCTGCAATCCCTCATGTTCCACCGGTTCCGGCAGCATGACGAAGGCGAGGAGACGCCCGAAATTGTCGATATGCTGGGAGCCGACCTCTCCGTCCGGGCCGAGCAGGGGACCGTCATCGGTGAGCCGCAGCTTCAGCGGGCTTCCCACCGGCATGAGCTCGGTCGCGAAGCGGGAGGCCTCCTTGCCCCAGCGGGTGATCGGCTTGGTGCCCCCGGGGTTGCTCTCCTCCGTGTCGAGCGCGAGGACCCTCACCTTGAAGAGTGTGCCGTTGACCAACACACGGACCGTGTCCCCGTCGGACACACGCTCGACCTCGCATTCGATCAGATGTTCGGACATGTCGTCCCCCTCGATTGCGCCCCAGAGGACCATGACGGTAGCGGCGGTCCGTGACAGGGCGGTGACCTCGCCCGGGAAGGGGCGGGCGCAGACGGGTAGCGCCTGCGCCCACCCGGTCATGCGTCGAGCGTCTCCAGCTCGTCGATCATGCTCTCGATCAGGTTCAGCCCCTTGTTCCAGAAGGTGGGGTCCGACGCATCGAGCCCGAAGGGCGCCAGCAGGTCCTTGTGGTGCATGGACCCACCCGCTTCGAGCATCTTGAAGTACTTTTCCTGGAAGCCCGGATCGCCCTCTTCGTAGACCGCGTAAAGCGCGTTCACGAGGCCGTCCCCGAAGGCGTAGGCATAGACGTAGAAGGGTGAGTGGATGAAGTGGGGGATGTAGCTCCAGAAGGTCTCATAGCCGTCCACGAACTCGAACACCGGGCCAAGGCTCTCGCTCTGCACGCTCATCCAGATCGCGTTGATGTCGTCCGGGGTCAGCTCGCCTTCGCGCCGGGCGGCGTGAAGCTTGCACTCGAAATCGTAGAAGGAGATCTGGCGGACGACCGTGTTGATCATGTCGCTGACCTTGGAGGCAAGGAGCGCCTTGCGCGCCTTCTTGTCCGGTGCGGCGGCCAGCAGCCGCTTGAACGTCAGCATCTCGCCGAAGACGGACGCGGTCTCTGCCAGCGTGAGGGGGGTGGAGCTGAGCAGCTCCCCCTGTCCCGCGGCAAGGCGCTGGTGCACCCCGTGGCCAAGCTCGTGGGCGAGTGTCATCACGTCCCGCCGCTTGCCCAGATAGTTGAGCATGACGAACGGGTGGCTGTCCGTGCTTGCGGGATGGGCGAAGGCACCGGGTGCCTTGCCCGGCTTCACCGCTGCATCGATCCATCCGTCAGAGAAGAAGGGCTGCGCCAGCTCCGCCATGCGGGAATCGAACTCGCCATAGGCACCGAGGACGATGTCCTTCGCTTCCGTCCACTGGATGATGACTTCCTCCTCATCCGGCAGGGGGGCGTTGCGGTCCCAGACCTGCAGCGTGTCAAGCCCGTGCCACTTCGCCTTCAGGGCGTAGAACCGGTGGCTGATCCGCGGATAGGCGGACACGACCGCATCCCGCAGGGCGTTCACCACCTCCGGCTCCACATGGTTGGAGAGGTGACGATAGGTCTGCGGCGTCGGCATCTTGCGCCAGCGGTCCTCGATCTCCTTCTCCTTGGCCAGCGTGTTGGTGATGCGCGAGAAGAGCGGCAGGTTCTCCCGGAACACGGTGATGAGGGCGCGGGCACCTGCCTCCCGCCGGGACCGGTCGGGATTGCTCATCAGATCTAGCGTCGCCTCAAGGCTCAGGACCTCGCCGTTCACATCGAAGGTCAGCGCGGCCATGGTCTCGTCGAACAGGCGGTTCCAGGCGGAGGCTCCCACGACGGACTGGTCGTGGAGAAACTTTTCCAGCTCATCGCTGAGCTGGTAGGGCTTCATCGACCGCATCCTGTCGATCACCGGCTTGTAACGGGCAAATGTCTCGTCAGACGTAAACGCGGCCTTCAGCGCATCATCTTCGATACGGTTCATCTCAAGGGTGAAGAACACGAGTGCTGAGGAGATGTCCGTGAGCTGCGACTGCATGTCAGAGAAGAACTTGGCCCGGTCCTGATCGGTCGTGTTCTGGTAATAGCGCAGCGCCGCATAGGTCATGATGCGGTTCGACAACAGGTCGAGATGTTCGTACTCCATGAGCGCCTGGCCCAGCGTCGCGCCGTCCGCGCCCACCAGCTTGCCCTCATAGGTCTCAGCGAATTTGGTTGCCGCGGCGGCGACGGCGTCCAGATCCGATGAAAGCTTCGGATCGTCCTCGCCCGCGTAGAGAGCGGAGAAATCCCACTCCGGCAGATCGCCGAACGCCTTGTCCCCCTGCGGCTCGCGGGCGTCGAATACGCGGTGGTCGGGGAGCGGGCGGGAATGGTGCATGTCGGGTCCTCTCAGGCTGCTGCTGGAGGATCACATGTGCATCCCGGCGATGCAATCAAGCGCCAAACGAAAAACGCCCCGGGGGTGACCCCGGGGCGCTTCTCTAAATCATGCTGGCCGGATCAGCCTTCGCCGATGGTGGAGCCGTCGGTTTCCTGCACGCACGTCCCGTCGATCTCCGGATCCGGGGAAGACCGCAGGATGCAGTTGCCCGCGCCGACCGGTGCCGGGTCGATCGCCTCGGCGGCAACGCCGGACAGGCTGATTTCGACGCGGCGGTTGCGGGGCTCACGCACGCCATCGCCGGTGTCCACTGCCGGGTCCAGCTCGGACCGGCCGGAGGCGGTGATGGAGGCTGCGTCCACGCCGTTTGCGATCATTGCGGACTGCACGGTCTCTGCCCGGCGCTCGGAGAGGGCCTGGTTGTACTCGACGGAGCCGGTGGTGTCGGTGTGGCCAACGAGGGACACGCCTGCGCTGTTCGCGGTTGCAACAGACGACGCTTCGTCGACGGTTGCCTGGCCGAGGGTCGTCAGGTCGGACCGGTCGAAGCCGAAGTACACGGTGTACTCGCTGGCGCCGGTTGCCGCTGCGGTGCCGCTGTCAGAGGTATCTTCCGTCGCGCCGCATGCCGCAAGTGCGATCGCCGCGCCTGCGAGCATCATAGTGGATACAGTTTTCATCCCACTCTCCGTCTTTATGTCAGTACGAAACGGATGTCTCGTATCTAGGTTTAGGGCGCCCGCGCAGCAGGCAGTCAACTCGGACCTGCTCCCACGTCGTCGGCAAACTGCTCGTTCGCCTCCTGCACGGTCACATTAGCAAAACCTTATATCCCCTAAAAAGTTCCGCACAATAGTGGACAGTGCCTCCGTGGAGTCAAAAACCGAAACAATCACCCGATTTCGCTCAAGATGATGTGAAACCGCAACAGGGGAGAGGTATTTTTGCCAAGTGCGTGAATCATAGGCGAAATTCTGCCTAGGAAAGGGACGTTCTGGAACAGGGTTACGCAGAACTGTGGCGCTCCAGCACCTCCTCCCAGGCCTCATTCACCGCCGTGAGCCGGCGTGTCGCGAGCTTGACCGCTTCCTCCGGCACGCCGCGGGCGATCATGCGATCGGGATGGGTTTCGCGCACGAGCGAGCGCCAGCGCGCCCGCACGTCATCGAGCGCCGTCTCCGGCGACACACCCAGCACGTCGTAGGGATCAGGCTTCGCGTCCGGCACGTGACGCGCGCGCAGGGAGCGGAAGGCACGCTCATCGAGGCCGAAGAGCTCGCACACCCGATGCACGAAGTCATCCTCCTTCGGATGATAGATCCCGTCGGCCATCGCGATGTGAAAGAGCCCTTCGACAAGGTCCTCAAGCACATCGGAATTGCCGTCGAACATGCGCGAGATCTGTTTGGCATAGGTCTCGAACCCCGCCGCATCCTGTCGCGCGAGGTTGAAGACGCGCGCGGCCTGCGCCTCGTCCTTGGGTGCGATGTGGAACACCTCGCGAAACGCGGCGACCTCGTCGCGGGTGACCTGCCCGTCGGCCTTGGCCATCTTCGCGCCGAGCGCGATGACCGCGATGGTGAACGCGACAGAGCGTTCGGGCGGGCTCGTGAGCCGTTCGAACACGGCACTGAGCCCCTCACCCTGAGCGAGGGCAGACAGCGCTTCTGCAATGCGGGACCAAATCGACATGGGCCGACACTAGCAAACGTGTCACAAAGCACCAGCGTGCTTACGCGGGCGTCAAGACGGGCTCCGCCGACGGCGACCAAGGCTGGGGTTTCTTCGCCGTCCTTTGCAGTTTTTCCCGGATGCGAGCGCCTCACGTGAGACGCCCGTCATCTCACTCCCGGGGCCCCACCCGGTGGCAGGGGCTCACGCGAGGGGGCGGGTCATGCCCCGGACACGAACGGGAGACCCCTCTCCCTCGAGCGCTTCGGTGAGGATGCGGCTCGGGTGACCCATGTCATCGCCCTGGCGCAGGTCGAGCGGTGCGGACCGGTTGAGCCCATCTCTGAACCACGCCGTCAGCGCGGCCGCAGCCGCACCGGTTGCGGGATCTTCATAGACACCGCCCGCGGCGAAGGCGTTGCGGACGTGGAGGGTCTGCGGCGTCTCCTCCCAGAAAAGCGCGATGGTGATCAATCCCTCCCGCCGCATGAAGACCGCCCCTGCATCCTGATTATATTGCATCGCAGCGAGGGTCGCCCGGTCATTGAGCGGCATGGCGAGGTGATCGGCGCCCGCATGGATTCGTGTCACGGGCAGCGCGTCGGACATCGCACTCTCCGCAAGGCCGAACAGGGCCATCGCCTCCTCCCGCACCTGCGCCGTCACTGGCGCATGGCGGGATGGGGGCGAGGTCAGCTCTGCTCCCCAGACATCCCCCTCCCGATAGGCGCGGACGGAGATGTCGGAGTCGTTCAAGATCAGCCGGTAGTTGTCCGCGCCCCGGGCGGCGCCGAGGGCCGCGCCCAGGGCGATCGTCGCGTGTCCGCAGAACGGGACTTCCTGTTCCGGGGCGAAGTATCGGGTCCGAAAACCGTCGACGGTTGGCGCTGCGAAGACTGTTTCCGAATAGCCAACCTCCGCTGCGATCCGCTGCATCTCCGCCTCGTCGGGGAGCGTGTCTGTGATGAGGACGCCCGCAGGGTTGCCTCCGGTTCCGTCATTGGCAAAAGCCGCAAGTCGTTGCAGTCCCATCGCGCACTCCTTTCACTCGAACAGGTCCGGAAGCTTGCTTCCGAAGCGTCGCTCTCGTCCAACGGTGTTTGATGATCTTTCAGTTCAGCGCCCGTGATCAGAGGCGCTTCTGCATCAGGACGAGATCCAGCCAACGGCCGCGTTTGAAGCCTACTCCGGGCATGCGAGCGACCTCCCGGTAGCCCGCGCGCGCGTGAAACGCGATGGCGCGCGCGTTGGTGCCGGACATTCCCGCGACCAGCGTGGCGATACCCGCCTCGCCCGCGTGTTTCTCCAATCCCGCGAGCAGGGTCCGGGCTGCACCGGTGCCCTGCACCCGGTCCTCGACGAGGATCGTCAGCTCCATCGTGTGCCGGTAGCCCGGGCCGGATCGGAACGGGCCGTAGGTCACGAAACCGGCGAACATGCCGTCACACGAGGCGACCAGGACGGGCAGGCACGCGGCCCGTTTCTCCTGCAACCAGGTGCGCAGCGCGTCCTCGGACTTCTCCTCGGAAGTGAAGGTCGACAGCGTCTCCCGGATCATGAGGTTCCAGACCGCAGCGATGCCGGGAATGTCCCGCTCCTCGGCCGCGCGCAGCTCGATGTTCATCCGCTTGCCCTTTCGCCATTGCCGGTCCAAGACTATCGGGATTTTCGCTGATGGATGAAGGGTGCGTTATGGCCGCGTGGGATTTCTGGATCGACCGGGGGGGCACCTTCACGGACATCGTCGCGCGGGATCCGGAAGGCGAGCTTCACAGCCGCAAGCTTTTGTCGGAGAACCCGGAGAACTATCAGGATGCCGCACTTGAGGGCATCCGTCAGCTTCTTGACCTGCCGGGTGACGCGCAGATCCCCCTCTCCCGGATCGGCGCGGTGAAGATGGGGACGACCGTCGCGACCAACGCCCTTCTTGAACGCAAGGGAGATCGCGTTGCCTTGGTGATAACCCGGGGCCTCGGGGATCAGCTGCGGCTCGCCTACCAGCATCGCCCGCGCCTCTTTGACCGGCATATCATCCTGCCGGAGATGCTTTATGAGACGGTGATCGAGGCGCAGGAACGGGTGCGCGCGGACGGCACGGTCGAACAACCGCTCGACGCTGCCCACCTGCGTGCGGCCCTTGAGGAGGTGAAGGCAAGCGGGATTGAGGCGCTCGCCATCGTCTTCGTCCACGGCTACCGCTACCGCGGTCATGAGGCGGAGGCAGCGAGGCTCGCACGGCAAATGGGCTTCTCCCAAGTCAGCGTGAGCCACGAAGTGTCCCCGCTGATGAAGATGGTGAGCCGGGGCGATACCACCGTGGTGGATGCCTACCTGTCGCCGATCCTGCGCCGCTATGTGGATCGCGTCGCATCCGCCTTCGACGGGGATCCGGGGGGTAAGCTGATGTTCATGCAGTCCTCCGGCGGTCTCACCAACGCGCGCATGTTTCAGGGAAAGGACGCGATCCTGTCCGGACCGGCAGGTGGTGTCGTCGGTGCCGTGCGCACCAGCGAGATCGCGGGGCAGGACCGCATCATCGGCTTCGACATGGGGGGCACATCGACGGATGTGTGCCACTATGCTGGCGATTTCGAGCGGGTGTTCAACACCGAAGTGGCGGGCGTCCGCATCACCGCACCGATGATGAATATCCACACGGTTGCAGCGGGCGGGGGGAGCCTGCTGACCTTCGACGGGACACGGATGCGCGTGGGGCCGGAAAGTGCCGGCGCTAACCCGGGGCCCGCCTGCTACGGACGGGGCGGGCCGCTCGCCGTCACCGATGCGAACGTTCTGGTGGGCAAGCTTCGCCCGGATTCATTTCCGGCGATCTTTGGCCCTGAGGCGGATCGCCCCCTCGACGTGGATGCGACGCGGGCGGCCTTCGACGCGCTTGCCGCCAGGATCGGACGCCCGGTCGAGGAGGTCGCCGACGGCTTTCTGCGCATTGCCGTGGAAAACATGGCCAACGCGATCAAGAAGATCTCCGTTCAGCGGGGCTATGAAGTTTCGAAATACTGCCTCACCGTCTTCGGCGGGGCGGGGGCGCAGCACGCCTGCGCGATTGCGGACACGCTGGGCATGGAGACCGCGCTCATCCACCCGCTCGCCTCGCTCCTCTCCGCGTACGGCATGGGTCTTGCGGACATCCGGGCCAGCCGCGCGCAGGCGCTGGAGAAGGTGCTCGATCGGGAGAGCCGGTTGGAGGCCGCGAGCCTCATCGAGGGGTTGGGCGCGAAGGCCATGGACGAGGTCGCGGCCCAGGGTATCGGAGAGGCCGCCATCGACGTGCAGGCGGCGCTCAACCTGAAGGTTCAGGGAACGGACACGGCGCTGCCAATCCCGTTCGGTGACCTCGACACGCTGCGGGCAACATTCGCTGAGGCGCACCGCGCCCGCTTCGGCTTTGACCCGGGAGAAGTTCCGCTCGTCATCGAATCCGTGTCCGTCGAAGCGGTGGGTGCCGCGGCGGACCTCGCCGAGGCGGAAGGGGAGGAACACTCGCGGCCCGAGGACGCCTATCCCACCGCGCGCACGGCCCCGATCTATTCGGCGGGCTGGCACGACGCACGTTTCGTCCACCGGGAGGAGATGATGCGCGGGGACCGTCTCACCGGCCCCGCCGTCCTGATAGAGCCCTTCACCTCCATCGTGATCGAACCAGGTTGGCAGGCGCGGATCACGGCCCATGACCATGTGATGCTCCACCGCATCTCGCCGCGCGACGATGCCCGCGCCATGGGCACCGAGGCGGATCCGGTCATGCTCGAGGTTTTCAACAACCTCTACATGTCCATCGCCGAGCAGATGGGGGCTGTGCTGGAGAACACGGCAGCGTCCGTCACGATCAAGGAGCGGCTGGATTTTTCCTGCGCCGTGTTCGATGCGGAGGGAGACCTGATCGCCAACGCACCCCACATGCCAGTGCACCTGGGATCAATGGGTGCGAGCGTGAAGGCGATCATCGCGCAGAACCCGCAGATGGGGCCGGGCGATGTCTATGTGCTCAACGCGCCCTACAATGGCGGCACGCATCTGCCGGATATCACCGCCGTCATGCCCGTCTGGAACGATGCGGGCACGGAGGTGCTGTTCTTCACCTCCGCCCGCGGGCACCACACGGATGTGGGTGGGCTCACCCCGGGCTCCATGCCACCAGACAGCAGGGTGGTTGAGGAGGAGGGCGCGCTCATCGACAACTGGAAGCTGGTTGCTGGCGGACATTTTCGGGAGGCGGAGACGCGGGCGCTTCTGACCTCGGGTCCCTATCCGGTGCGCGCGGTCGACATCAACATCGCGGATCTCAAGGCGCAGGTCGCCTCCTGCGAAAAGGGAGCGCAGGAGCTGCGCAAGATGGTCGTGCATTTCGGGCTCGACGTCGTGCAGGCCTACATGGCGCACGTTCAGGACAATGCGGAGGAATGCGTTCGTCGGGCGATCACCACCTTGCGGGATGCGGAGTATGTCTACCCGATGGATCCTGACTTCGACGGGCATCCGCGGGAGATCCGGGTCAAGATCACCGTTGACCGGGATGCGCGGGAGGCGGTGGTGGACTTCACGGGCACCACGCCCCAACTTACCACCAACTACAACGCGCCGGAGCCGGTGACCCGTGCGGCGGTCCTCTATGTCTTCCGTCTGCTCGTCGATGACGACATCCCGATGAACGAAGGGGTCATGAAACCGCTCAGGGTGATCCTGCCCGAGGGGACCATGGTCTCCCCCAAATACCCCGCCGCCGTGATCGCCGGAAACGTAGAGACAAGCCAAGCGGTCACCTCCGCGCTGCTCCTGGCGCTGGGTGTGCAGGCCGCCGCACAGTCGACCATGAACAACACCACCTGGGGCAACGCCACCTATCAGTACTACGAGACGATCTGTGGCGGATCGGGGGCAGGCATCCTGACCTCGGGCGAGGGGCACCCGGGCACGGGCGGCGTGCACACCCACATGACGAATTCCCGGCTTACGGATCCGGAGGTGCTGGAATGGCGCTTCCCGGTGGTGCTCGACGAGTTTTCCCTGCGCCGCGGCTCCGGAGGTGAGGGCGATTTCCGCGGGGGTGACGGGACACGGCGGCGGATCCGGTTCCTCGAGGACATGACGCTTGCGGTTCTCTCCGGCCACCGGCTTGTCCCCCCGCCCGGGCTCGCTGCCGGCGGCCCCGGGACCTGCGGCGTGTCGCGGGTCGTCCGCGCGGATGGGCCGACGGAGGTGCTGCGCTCGGCGGACAAGACCGAGATGGCCCCGGGCGACACCTACTGGCTCGATACTCCGACCGGGGGAGGATACGCCCCGTGAGCGCGGGGCTTGAGCGTTTCGTGGCCGCGCAGGACGCGCACTGGAACGCGATCCTTGCGGAACTCACGGAAGGGCGAAAGGCGACGCACTGGATGTGGTACGTCTTTCCCCAGCTCGGCGCGCTTGGCCACTCGGCGATGGCCAAGCGCTACGGCATTGACGACCTGGAAGAGGCCCGCCGTTTCCATGCCCATCCGACGCTCGGGCGGCGGCTGCAGACCTGGATGGACCTTGTGCTGGAAGCCGATGCACCGTCAGCGGAGGACATCTTTGGCCCGATCGATGCGAAGAAGCTGCGCTCCTGCGCGACACTCTTTGATCGAGTGAAGCCTGACGATGTGTTCGGGCGTGTGCTGACCCGGTACTTCCCTGAGGGGCCGGATCCGGCGACGCGCGACCTCCTCAGAGGCTAGCGGCACCTTTCAGCGGTGTGGTCAGGTCCGGCTCCGGTCCGTGATCGGCGAACGCCGCGTCGAAGAGCGCTCGGGTGTATTCGTGCTGGGGGGAGGCAAAGACATCGCTTGCGTCACCCGCCTCGACCACATCGCCCGCGCGCATCACCATCACCCGATGGCTGAGCGCCCGCACGACCTTCAGATCGTGGGAGATGAAGATGTACGCAAGCCCGTGGCGCCGCTGCAGGTCCCGCAGGAGGTCGACGATCTGGACCTGCACGGTCATGTCGAGCGCTGATGTCGGCTCGTCCAGCACGACCAGCTTCGGCCGCAGGATCATTGCCCGGGCGATGGCGATCCGCTGCCTCTGCCCGCCGGAGAATTCGTGCGGGTAGCGGTCCATCACCTCCGGATCAAGGCCCACCTCCGTGAGCATCTGCGCCACCTGCTCCCGTTCGCTGCGCCCGTCGGAGAGCTTGTGCACTCCCAGACCCTCTCCCACGATCTGCGCCACCGTCATCCGGGGGGAAAGCGCGCCGAACGGATCCTGGAACACCACCTGCAGATCCCGCCGCAGCGGCCGCATCGCCTTCACATTCAGGCCGTCGATCTGCTGGCCCGCAAAGGTGATCGCCCCTTCCGACTGGATGAGCCGCAGGATCGCGAGCGCGATGGTGGTCTTGCCAGAACCGCTCTCGCCGACGATGCCAAGAGTTTCACCCGCGCGCACGGACAGGCTGGTTTCGTTGACCGCCTTCACATGCCCGGTCGTCCGGCGCAGCAGCCCGGTCTTGATGGGGAACCAGACCTTGAGGTCCCGTGTTTCCGCCAAGACGTCCGCGTCGTCGGGAACCGCAGCGGGAAGGCCTGCAGCCTCTGCCGACAATAGTCGTTTCGTGTACGGATGCTGGGGGTGGGCGAAGATGCGGGCGGTGGGCCCGCTCTCCACAATCTCCCCATCCTTCATCACGCAGACCCGGTCCGCGATGCGGCGCACGATGGCAAGGTCGTGGGTGATGAAGAGCATGCCGAGCCCTTCGTCGCGCTGCAGCTCCTTGAGCAGATCGAGGATCTGGGCCTGGATCGTGACGTCGAGGGCGGTCGTTGGTTCATCCGCGACCAGCAGGTCCGGCCCGTTGGCCAGCGCCATCGCGATCATGACCCGCTGGCGTTGTCCGCCGCTCAGTTCGTGGGGATAGGACTTCAGCCGTTTCTCCGGCTCCCGGATGCCGACCTTGTCGAGGAGGTCGAGGATCCTCCGTCGTGCGTCATCACCCTTCAGCCCCTGATGCAGCTCCAGGCTCTCGCGGATCTGCCGTTCCAGCGTGTGGAGCGGGTTGAGGGACGTCATCGGCTCCTGAAAGATAAAGGAGATGTCGTTGCCGCGCACATCGCGCAGCTTCACCTCGTCAGCCTCGGAAAGATTCATTCCCTGATAGCTGATCGTGCCGGACACTTCCGCCGAATCCGGGATCAGTCGTACGGTGGACATGGCGGTGAGGGACTTGCCCGAGCCGCTCTCGCCGACAAGCGCGACCGTCTCGCCCCGGTCGATGTGAAAGCTGATGCCGCGCACCGCCTCGAACCCCCCGAAGCGCACATGCAGATCCTTCACCTCCAGAAGGCTCATGCCAGCACCTTGCGCGGATCGAACGCGTCCCGCACCCCTTCGAAGATAAAGACGAGAAGCGACAGCATGATCGCATAGGCGAAAAACGCCGTGAACGCGAGCCAGGGCGCATCGAGCCGCTGTTTGGCCTGCAACGTCAATTCACCGAGGGACGGATAGCTGGCCGGAAGGCCCAGGCCCAGGAAATCGAGGATCGCGAGCGTGCTGATCGCGGTCGTGATGAGGAAAGGCAGCAGGGTCACCGTCGCGACCATGGCGTTCGGAAGCACGTGGCGCCAGATGATCGTGCCGTCCCCGACCCCGAGCGCCCGGGCCGCACGCACATACTCGAAGTTGCGCGCCCGCAGGAACTCCGCCCGCACCACGCCGACCAGTGCCGTCCAGGAGAAGAACGTGATCAGCGCGACGAGCAGCCAGAAATTCATGGTGAAAAGCGCGGAGAAGATGATCAGGACGTAGAGCGCCGGTGTGGCCGTCCAGACCTCCACGATTCGCTGAAAGATGAGATCGATCAGGCCGCCGAAATACCCCTGGATGGCACCGGCGGTGATACCGATCACGCTCGACGCGAACGTCACCGCCAGCGCAAAGAGGACAGATGTTCGGAAGCCGTAGATCACCCGGGCAAGCACGTCGCGGGATTGCTCGTCGGTGCCCAGCAGGTGGTCGTCGTCCGGTGGCGACGGGGCGCGGACGACTTCGTAGTTGATGGTGTTGAACGAGTAGGGGACGAGGGGCCAGACGATCCAGCCGCCATCTGCGACATCATCTGCGAGTATCCCCTCTTCGATCACGCCTTGCGGATCGTCAAAGCAGTCCTCCAGCCCTCCTGAGACGATCAGACATTGGACTTCAGGGGCCGGGTACTCCGCCTCCGTCTCGAATTCCCCGCCGAAGGTGGTCTCGGGATAGACCTGAAGGGCGGGGACGTAGAGGTCACCGCGGTAGGACACCAGAAGCGGTTTGTCATTCGCAACGAACTCCGCCAGCAGCGAAACGATAAAGAGGACAAGAAAGATCCAGAGGGACCAGAATGCCCGCCTGTTCGAGCGAAACTGCTTCAGACGTCGGCGCTGCAGAGGGTTCAGCCGGATCATCCCTGCCGTCCTTCGAAGTCGATCCTCGGATCGACAAGCACGTAGGTGAGATCGGAGAGGAGCCCCACGATGAGCCCGATAAGCCCGAACACGTAAAGCGTGCCGAACACGACCGGATAGTCCCTTTCGATCACCGCCTCATAACCAAGCCGCCCCAGCCCATCGAGGGAGAAGATCGTCTCGATGATCAGGCTGCCCCCGAAGAAGACGGAGACAAAGAGCGCTGGAAAGCCTGCGATGATGATCAGCATCGCGTTGCGGAACACGTGACCGTACAGCACCCGCGCCTCGGTGAGACCCTTCGCCCGGGCGGTCATCACGTACTGCTTGCGGATCTCGTCGAGGAACGAGTTCTTGGTCAGCAGCGTCAGTGTCGCAAAAGACGCGATGCTTGATGCGATCACCGGCAAGGTGATGTGCCAGAGATAATCGACGATCTTGCCGAAGAAGCTCAGCTCATCCCAATTGTTCGAACTCAGCCCCCGCGACGGGAAGATCTGGTAGTAGGATCCGCCGGCAAAGAGGACCAGCAGCAGGATCGCGAACAGAAACCCCGGAATGGCGTAGGCGAAGATGATGACGCCAGAGGTCCAGGTGTCGAACTGGCTGCCGTCCCGCACAGCCTTGCGAATGCCGAGCGGGATTGAGATGAGGTAGGCGATGAGCGTCGACCAGAGCCCGAGCGTGATCGACACAGGCATCTTCTCAATCACCAGGTCGACCACGGAGATAGAGCGCAGATAGCTCTCCCCGAAATCGAAGACCAGATAGTTGCCCATCATAAGGAGGAAGCGTTCCAGCGGTGGCTTGTCGAGGCCGAACTGGATCTCCAGTTCCCGGATGAAATCCTCCGGCAGGCCGCGGGCCCCCTGATACTCCACATCTCCCTGCGGGATCCCGCTGTCTCCACCCCCCCCGGCGAAACGCGCGGTCGCATCCTCAGCGTCGTTGAGCTCCGCGATGATCTGTTCGATGGGACCGCCGGGCACAAACTGCACCAGCGTGAAGTTGATCAGCATGATCCCGAACAGTGTCGGCAGGATCAGGAGCAGCCGCCTTAGGATGTACGCGCCCATGCGGGGTCAGAGTTCCCCTGCCAGTCGCAACCGTTCCGCCTTTTCCGGGTCCCACCACCAGGTCGTGGTGCCGCGATCGTAGAGCGGCTTTACGTCCGGCCGGTCGAACACGTCAGCGTAGGCGATGGTGTGGGAGCCCTTCGTCCATTGCGGGATCCAGATATGGAGCGCCCGCAGCACCCGGTCGAGTGCGCTGATCGCTGTGTCGAGCTCCTCGCGGCTCTGCGCCTCGCTCAAGCGGTCGAGCAGCACGTCGACGGCGGGGTTGGCGACGCCCGCCACGTTGGCGCTGTCGACGGTTGTTGCCGCCTCGGAGCCGAAGAGGCCAAAGAGCTCCGGTCCTGGCGTGAGCGACAGCACGTAACGGCGGACCGTAATGTCGAAATCGAAGTTCTTTTCCCGCTCCGTCGACTGCGCATTGTCGACCGTCGGCGATGTGGCGGTGATGCCGAGGCGCTGAAGGTTCTGCACAAACGGGTTGATGATCCGCTCGAAGGAGGGGCTGTCGTTCAGGATCTCGATCTCGAACTTCTCGCCATCCTTCTGCCGTACTCCGTCAACGATCCGCCAGCCTGCCGCGTCCATCAGACGGGACGCGCGGCGCAGCGTACTCCGGTCAAGCCGCTGATCGGATGACACGGGCTGGACAAAGGCCTCGTCGGTGAAGACCTCCTCGGGCAGATGCTCCCGCAGGGGCTCAAGCAGCGCCAACTCCGCCTCTGAAGGGCGTCCGACCGCTTTCACGGTCGAGTTTTCCCAGAAGGAGTTCGTCCGTTCATAAAGGTCGTAGAACAGGGTCCGGTTCGACCATTCGAAGTTGAACATCATCCCCATGGCCCGGCGGACGCGCGGATCCTCGAACTTTTCCCGCCGCAGGTTGAACCACCAGCCCTGGGTGCCGGAGGGGCGGTTGTCTGGGATGACTTCCTTTTTGATGTATCCGTCGTTCAGCGCGGGCCAGTCATAGCCGGTTCCCCAGACAGCGGAGGAATACTCCTCGCGGAACAGGTACTCGCCCGCCTTGAAGTTCTCGAACGCGCTCGTGTAGTCCGTGTAGTACTCGTAGCTGAGCTCGTCGAAATTGTAGTGCCCCTTGCGCACAGGCAGATCCTGGGCCCAGTAATCCTTGTTCCGGCTGTAGACGATGGAGCGGCCCGGATCGGCGGACTTCACCAGGTATACGCCGGAGCCGAGCGGCGGCTCGAGCGTATCCTCGGAAAAGTCCCGGTCGGCATAGTAGGCGGCGGAAAACACTGGGATCGATCCGACGAGAGAGGGCAGGTCGCGGGTGCGCGATCCCTCCTTGAAAGTGAACTTCACCCGATGCGTGTCGAGCGCTTCGGCGCCCGCCACATCCTTGAAGCTGATCTTGTAGGTTGGCCGACCGTCATTCAGGAGGGCGTTGTAGGAGAAGACGATGTCTTCTGCGGTGATCTGGGTGCCGTCGGAAAACTGCGCCTCAGGTCGGAGGTTGAAGATCACCCAGCTCCGATCCTCGGGGTATTCCAGCGTCTCAGCGACCAGGCCGTAGTAGGAATCGGGTTCGTCGAAGGACCGGACGAGCAGCGTGTCGAAGAGCCCGGACGCACCGTCCGCAGGGTTCCCCTTGAGCACGTAGGGCGTGACGCTGTCGAAAGACCCGAAGGCCCAGGTGCTGAACACGCCACCCTTTGGCGCGTCCGGATTGACGTAGTCGAAATGCGTGAAATCGGCGGGATACTTCAGATCTCCGAAGGACGAGATCCCGTGCGAGACGATGATATCGCCCTCATGGTTTTCCGCCCGAAGGTCGGTTGCCCAGAGGAACCCGGCTGCGATAAGTCCGAACGTCAGGCCGAAATGCAGGTGTTTGAGCGGGCTCTCCGCAGTCAGAACACGTGCATCTTCCGAACGTTCGACAGTCGATTTCATAGGTCGCCTCCTCGCCAGACAACGATCACCTATCAATCGTTATGGGGCTATTCCGACGGTTTCAAGGCGCGTTTATGTGAGCGGGCGGCGACAAACCGTCCCTTGACCTGGCGCTTGCGCAAACAAAAACGGCCGCGCAATCACGCGGCCGTCCGGGGCTCTGACAGGCCCAAATTACTGTGCTTCTGCCTCGAGATAGGCGATGATGTTCGCGCGATCTTCCTCGTTGCGCAGCCCGGCAAAGCTCATCTTGGTGCCCGGCGCCCACTTCCGCGGGGACTCGAGAAATGCGTTCAGGCTCTCGTAGGTCCACGCGCCTTCCTTGCCCGCGAGCGCATCGGAATAGCTGTAGCCCTCGACGGCGGCGATGTCGTTGCCGACGACGTTCCAGAGCGACGGGCCGACCCGGTTTACACCTTCCTCCAGCACGTGGCAGGCGCGGCACTGGCGCCAGACCCGCGCGCCAGCCTCCGCGGAGGCTGCCTGCATGAAGTCCGGCAGGGCGTCGGTTGTTTCCTCGACCGCGGCTTGCACGGTCTCTGTGGCCGCCTCTTCCGTCGCTTGTGCGAGCTCTTCGGTGGCGTCCTCGGTTGCCTCCTCGGCCCCCTCGACGACGCCTGCGATAGCTCCGGTCACGGCTGCTGCAGCGCCGGCGGCGGCCTCTTCTGCCGCGTCAGCCATCTCGGTCGCCTCTTCGGTCAGGGCGTCCGCGGTCGACTCGGCGCCCTCCGCCGCGTCCTCG
>JBCBAP010000048.1:22551-27308 GCA_038532435.1 Pseudomonadota bacterium
CGCGTCCTCGGTAAGCTCAGCCGCGGCGTCGGCCGCATCTTCGGCGAGCTCGGTTGCCTCTTCGGTGGCTTCGGTCACGGCTTCTTCTGCCGCTTCCGCCAGTTCGGCCGCTTCCTCAGTGACAGCTTCCACAGCCTCGGTCGCCTCGGCGACGACTTCCTCGGCAGCCTCTTCAACAGCCTCGGCGACGTCTACCGCGGGCTCTTCGACGGGCGCCTCTGCCTTGATGAAGTCCGACACCTCACCGCCGGACGCGGTGACCAGGTAGGCGATCATGTCCGCTCGATCAGTGTCGCGGCGCATGCCGTTGTAGCTCATCTTCGTGCCGGGGGCCCAGCTCTTCGGAGCCTCAAGGAAAGCGTCGAGCGCATCCGCGTCCCAGACGCGGCCCTCGGTACCGTACTCGGCAAGGATGTTGGAGTAGCTGTAGCCGTCGACACCACCAATCGCCCGGCCCACGACGTTGTAGAGATAGGGGCCGACACCGTTCTGACCGTCCTCGACAACGTGGCACGCCCCACACGCGCGGAAAAGCGACTCGCCGTTGGCGGGGTCCGCGCTTGCCAGGAGTTCGTGGATCGACGGGCCCGCATCGGCGACCTCGATCACCTCCTCTTCGGCGCTTTCGACCTCGATCGCGTAGGCCTGGTCGTGATGATCGTCGCTGTGCGCGGGTTCGTAGATGATCTCCCCGGCCCAATTGACCATCAGCAGGCCGAGCGTCGGTGCGAGCACCGCGGCGGCGATCTTGTTGAACTCCATTGCGTCCATGGAATGTCCTCGTATTGGGCTGGAGTGACACTTAGCTGGGCGCTTCTTTACCTGCTTACGTTCGCCCAGCGCAAGGTATACAAAGCGCGACCAAACGACCTCTTAACGGGCATCTTCGCCCAGGAGACCTGCATGAACAACACCGTGCGCGCCATATCCTTCCAGGGCGAACCGGGAGCCTATTCCCATCAGGCCTGCGTCGAGGTGTTTCCCGGTGCAGAGGTTGTGCCCTGCAAGACGTTTGAGGCGGCGATCGATGCGGTGCGCGACGGGCGCGCCTCGCACGCGATGCTGCCGGTGGAAAACTCGACCTATGGCAGGGTCGCCGATATCCACCAGCTTTTGCCCGAAAGCGGCCTGCACATCGTGGGTGAGCATTTCGTGCGGGTTCACATCAACCTTCTGGGCGTTCCGGGCGCACAGGTTGCAGATGTGCGAGAGGCGGTGAGCCATACCGTCCTGCTCGGCCAGTGCCGCGGGTTCCTGCGGGCCAACCAGATCCATCCCGTGATCGGGCTCGACACCGCGGGGTCAGCCAAGAAAATCGCAGCGGATGCGGACACCTCCCGCGCTGCCCTAGCCTCGCCGCTGGCCGGAAAGATCTACGGGCTTGAGACGCTGGCGGAGCATGTGGAGGACAACCACGACAACACGACCCGTTTCCTCGTGACGGTGCCGGAGGCGGACGTCCCCCAGCCCAACGGTCGGAAGATGATCACCACCTTCGTGTTCCGCGTCCGCAACATTCCCGCAGCGCTCTACAAGGCCATGGGAGGGTTCGCGACCAACGGCGTCAACATGACGAAGCTGGAAAGCTACATGGTTGGCGGGTCGTTCACCGCGACGCAATTCTATGCGGACATCGACGGCCATCCGGAGGATCCTGCGGTCGCCCGCGCGCTCGATGAACTTTCGTATTTCACGAGCTACCTCAAGATCATCGGCGTCTACGAGGCCGATTCCCAGCGCGCAGGATAGGGCGGGCGGGACGATCTGCTCTTTGCTCTCCAGCGATGCGAAGAACGCTGAGCCCGGAGTTCGGGCCGAAGACGTCGGCGAGCAACAACTTGCACCGCTGGCCTACGTCGTTGATGCCCAAGGCGTGTCATCCGTGCGGCGCATCCTGCTGCGGAAAGGCGACCTCGGTCATCCGATGAAGCGCCCCGTCGCGGCCTTCAATCGCCCTCGGCTATGCGCTGATCCAGACAAGCAGGTCCAGCTTTGCGCGGACCCGCAACGCGCCCCCTGGCGCGGCATCATTCCGGAGGTATCCACCGAATAAAGACCCGCTCCCGTGGGCAGTTGCTATGAATGCTTGGGAGACCATATCGGCGGGAGCGCGGCGCGGTCCGCGCCGTGTCTCCGTAGCGTCGGTGCCCCGCCATCCGATGTTGTGTTTAGATCGAGCGTATGTCGCCGGTCGCTTATGCTTTCGGGTTAGCGACTTCGATCCGCTTGAACGTGAGCCAACCGCAACGGCAATGGCTGTCCCCCAGTGAAGCAGGGCTGGGCGCCGCGCAGGTGGTAGGTCGCTGCGAGTTCCGCCCTGGCGGACGGAAAGCGCCGACAAGATGTGGCGCGGTCACGTGAAGGCTGCCAAGGATCCAGCTCGGCTTGGTGGTTTCAAAGAGATCGCTTGATCATTCGCGGGGGCGACCAAGACGCGACTGTCCGCTTCAAATCCCTCCACCCAACCACATCTCCAGCAGGCTGCGGGCGATTGCGCCCTTGCGGGCGGGGAGCAGCTCCGGGTCCTCGCCGGACAGAGCGCTCATGCACCTTTCCCGGCTGACCCACATCGCGTCCTCAAGCTCGACGGGGTCGAGCGTGATGTCCCGGGACAGCGCCTCTCCTTTGCAGCCGATCATCAGGGAGGAGGGGAAGGGCCAGGGCTGGGAGGCGAGGTAGCCCACGTCTCCCAAGGGCACGGAGGCCTCCTCCATCACCTCCCGCCGCACCGCGGCCTCGATGGTCTCACCGGGCTCCATGAAGCCTGCCAGCAGCGAATACATCCCCTCCGGCCAGCCCGGTGAGCGGCCCAACAGCACGTCGTTGCCGTGGGTGATCAGCATGATCACGACCGGATCCGTGCGCGGGAAGTGGGACGCGCCGCAGGCGGGGCAGCGCCGCTGCCAGCCGCCCTTGACCATCCCCGTCGGTTCCCCGCACCTGGCGCAACGCGGATGAGTCCGATGCCATTCCAGAATGCCCTTCGCCGCGGCGGCATTGCCCGCGTCCGCGCCATCGAGATCGCCCATCGCGGAGCGCAGATCGACGAACTTCTGCTCCGGTGCAAGGCTCGGGTGGCTGTTGGTGCTGCGGTCGACGAAGTTCGCTAGCGCATCGCGATCCGCATCCGGATCCTCCCAGGCGGAGATGTCGATCGCGAAATGCGCGCGCCCGTCCTCCACGCCGAGGAACACGGGATCCTCCTCCGCCTCCCGCAAGATATCCGCGCGGCTGTCGAGCCAGGCCAGGGAGAGGGGGCCGTCCGTGGTCATCAAGGGCTTGCCCCGCCAGACCGGCAGCACCCGCGTCTCCGTGTCGGAAAAGAGCCGCGCAATACCCCCCGGATCCTCCCGCAAATGGGCGGCGCGGTCGAAGCTCGACTGGGCGAAGGTGATGATCGGATCTGCCATGGAGTGTCCTTGAGGTGGGTCGCGCGACCTTGCCTCAGCGGGCGGTGCAGGGCAATGCTTCCCGTGTCCGGATCGTCAGGGAGCGTGCCATGCCGTCAGTCCTCATCGTTGGAGCGGGGATCAACGGGTTATGCACCGGCTGGGCGCTGGTCCGCCGGGGCTGGCAGGTGACGATCCTCGAGGCGGGCACCGTGCCGAACCCCCATGCTGCAAGCTCTGACCATCACCGGCTGATTCGCCGCCAATACAGCGATCCGGGCTACGCTGCCCGGGTCGGGCAGGCCTTCGCCGCGTGGGACCGGCTTTGGAAAGATCTGGGCGCACAACACTACGTGCCTCGGGGGATGCTGGCGCTGAGCCGGGAGGCGGGCGACTGGACGGACCGGTGCCGCGCCGCTCTCGAAGATACCGGGCAACCGCACGAGGTTCTGCCGCGAGACACGGTCGCCCGACGCTTCCCGACCTATGCGACCGACAGGGTCCGCTATGGACTGTTCAGCGCCGCGGGTGGCGCGCTCCTCTCCGACCGTATCCTTGTCGCCCTCGCCGCTTGGCTCACGGCGCGGGGCGCACGGATCGAGACCCAAACGCCGGTCGCGCATGTTGACCCTGAGAGCGGTTCCGTGACCGCCGGGGGCAGGACCCGGTCTGCCGATGCGGTCATCCTCGCCGCGGGCGTTGGCCTTCCGGCGCTTGATCCCGCGATTGCGCAGGCGTGCACGCCGTGCCGAGTGACCGTCGTCTATGCAAACCCGCCGGCGCATCTGGCGGCGGCCTGGGCGGAGGCACCTTGCTGGACCGATCTGGGGGGCAGCGATGATCTGTGGGGCATGCCGCCGATGCTTGGCCTTCCGGCAAAGCTCGGCGTCGGCGCGCTGACCGTCCCTCACGACCCGGCGGAACGGGAGGTGGAGGAGCCGCAGATCACCCGGGCCATCCTGGAGGCCTATGCGGATCGGTTCACGGACGGGCACCTGTTCGAACCCGTCCGCACCCACGTGAACTACTACCTCCGTGCCCCGGACGAGGCGTTCCTCCTGCGGCGCAGCGGGCGCATCTTCTCTCTGACCGCGGATTCCGGGCACGGCTTCAAGTTCGGCGCACTGACCGGGGAGGATGTGGCCGAGGCCGTGGACGGGGGCGACGTGCACCGGGTCGCCGCACGGCTCGCCGGTCGGGAGGGGCTTTCCCTCGCTTCGGGGAGCGCATAGGTATCAGGCGTCGCGGTTGAAAGTGGTGCGCCATGTCGTTCTTCGGAAAGCTCAAAGATCGGTTGTTCAAGTCCTCCTCCAAGCTGGAGGAAGGGCTCGATGCGATCATCGAGGAAGCGCCGGTCTATGACGCGCC
>JBCBAP010000049.1:0-26850 GCA_038532435.1 Pseudomonadota bacterium
GATCAGGGAGGCGACGAGCATCATGAGCCACGCGTTGACTGCCATCAGGGCAGCGGGCACGTGGATGTAGATGATCTTGACTGTCGAGCCCTGGCGAAAATCGTCGGGCGTGCCGAAAAAGCCCCAGATGAGCCCGATGGCGAGGCACAGGCCCGTCAGCAGGGCTGCGGGCGGAATGATCCGGCCCGACAGGCGGCTGAAACGGGCCGGGTTGGCGAATTCCCAGATCGACATGGCAGACACCTAACCCGTTGCCCCGCGGACCCGCAAGCGCGCGGAATTGCCGCTGGGCTGCTGGGGCCGTCACGTTTGCGACAGATCCCGCCCGGGCGATCCTTCGATCGTGGGCGCCAGTCGCACGCAGTGCCAGAAGGCGTGCGCGCGCAGGCGCGCTCCGCCTGACATCGGTCTTTCCTCAGACCGGGACGGAGCGGCGGATGTCGGCCCCGATCACGTCCGTGACGGACGCGACACCGTCACGGGCAAGGAGCCGGTCGAGCGCGCGGGGAAGATCGTGGGCGAGCCCGATCCCCCGATAGACGAGTGCGGTGTAGAGCTGCACCGCGCTCGCCCCCGCGCGCAGCTTGGCATAGGCCTGCTCCGCCGTTTCCACACCGCCGACCCCGATCAGGGCGACCCGCCCTTCCGTGACGTGGGCCAGCCTGCGCAGCACGTCCGTGGAGCGCTCGAAGAGCGGCGCGCCGCTCAACCCTCCCGCCTGCGCCCGGTGCGGGCTGCGCAACCCGTCGCGAGAGAGGGTCGTGTTCGTTGCAATGATACCCGCGAGGTCATGCGCCATGGCAACCTCGGCGATGTCGTCGATCTCCCCGTCGGTGAGATCCGGTGCGATTTTCACGAAGACGGGGATCGGGCGGGGCAGCGTTCCGCGCACCGCCATGACGTCGCGCAGGAGCGCTCCCAGCGCATCCTTGCCCTGCAGGTCCCGCAGCGCCTCCGTGTTGGGGGAAGAGACGTTGACCGTCGCGAAGTCGACATGGGGGCCGAGCGCTTCGAGCACCGTCGCAAAATCGCGCGCGCGGTCCGTACTGTCCTTGTTGGCGCCGAGATTGAGGCCGACGATCCCGCCGTCCGAACGGCGGGCGAGCCGGGGAAGGACCGCGTCGATGCCCTCATTGTTGAACCCGAACCGGTTGATCGCGGCGCGATCCCCGGTGAGGCGAAAGAGGCGCGGCTTCGGATTGCCGGGTTGCGCACGGGGCGTGACGGCACCCGCCTCGATGAAGCCGAAGCCGCTGCGGCTGAGCGGTCCGATCACCTCCGCGTTCTTGTCGAAACCGGCGGCGAGGCCGATGGGATTGGGCAGGTCGAGCCCGGCGACCCTGCTGGCCAGACGGTCCGACGTGACGGGGCCCGACCCGCGCACCAGACCCATGCGCAAGGCGCGGATCGCGAGGCCATGGGCGGTTTCGGGAGAGGCGAGCCGCAACGCCCGCAGCGCGGCCGTATCGATGAGGCTCACGCCAAATCCTCCGGAAACACGTGTTTCCCGTCATCTCCGAGCGGAAGCGGCCATGTCCGGAGCACCTCGGTTCTGCGCAGTCTGCGGTAGAGATGCGGAAAAAGCACGCCACCCCGGGCAGGTTCCCATCGTATCTCAGGTTCAAGTGCGTCGCTCTCCAGCTCTGCGAGAACGAGCCCCTCGATACCGGCGAAGTACTTTCCCGCCGTCTCTGCCACCTGTGCGGCGGTGGAAAAATGGATGTAGCCGTCGGCGAGGTCCACAGGCGCGCCGTCGGTCTCGCCGTCCCGGTCGAGTGCCTGCCATTCCTCACTGCGAAAGATCTTGTAAATGCGCATGATCCCCTCTTCGCCCGGGGCAGGGGGAGCGTCAACCCTGCGGCGTCAGCAGCCGGCGGGCCTTGCCCCGTTCGAGGCCCAGACGATGCTCCCGCCAGATGATGAGCAGGCCCGCAGCAACCACAAGTGACGCCCCCGCGAGGACCGTGCCGGTCGGGACCTCGTTGAACACCCAGTAGCCCACCGCGATGGCCAGCAGCATCGAGGCATAGTCGAACGGCGCAATCACCGACGTTTCCGCGTAGCGATAGCTTGAGGTCATCAGGATCTGCCCGATTGCGCCCAGAACTCCGGCACCGATGAGCAGGGCCGCATCCTCCCAGACCGGCCAGACCCAGCCGAAGGGCAGCGTCGTCAACGAGATCACGCTGGCGGTGACGGAAAAGTAGAAGACAATGGCCGACGTCGTTTCCGTCTGCACCAGCTTGCGGACGAAGACCTGCGCGAGCGCTGCGAGAACCGCGCTCATCAGCACGAGAACCGCGCCGTAGGTTTCCGGCCCCGCACCGAAGCCGCTGAGGCGCGGGGAGAGGACGATCAGGACGCCGACCAGCCCGAGCAGCACCGCCGACATCCGGAAGAGCCGTATCACCTCCCCGAGGAACATTGCCGCGAGGATGACGGTGATGAGCGGGCGGGCGTAACCGATGGCTGTAACCTCTGGCAGGGGCAGAAGGCCCAGACCCGCGAAGCCGAGCCCCATCGCCGAAACCCCCACAAGCCCGCGCCACAGATGGCCAAGCGGCGCCTTCGTCTCGAGCCCGTGGGGCAGGTCGCGCAACCAGACGAGCCAGAGCAGGATCACCGGAATGGCGAAAAAGGAGCGGAAGAACACCGCCTGTCCCGTGGGGATGGTGTCCGCGGTCGCCTTGATGGCGGCGGCCATCGCGGTGAAGACGGCAACCGACAGAAGCTTGAGAGTGATGCCGTAGAGGGGGCGGGTCATGGGGCCTTCCGATCTGGCCCCTAGCATTTCTGCAGTTCGCGCTTCGTGCAACCGGTGCGGGCGCATGGCTGCTGCCCGGCCTGCGCATGGTTGGATCAGATGCGGGCGGAAGGCAGGATTACATCGATCTCGAAACTGACCTCGCCGGCACCGAAATGGGCTGCACGAAACTCCGCGCTCGCGGGCGTTTCCCGGCGGGTGGTCATCGGCCCGGCGCCGCGCAGTGTGCCAAGCGTGCCTTCCATCACCAGCGCGGGGATGCCCGACAGCGAAAGCTGAATCCAGGCGATCCGGGCAAGCATCGGATCCCGCTCTGTCACCAGATAGGATGCCCGGGGCACGCGGGAGGCGAGGCCCCGGTGATCGAGCCCGGATTCGAGCGCCCGGTCGAACAGCATCACGCCCCGCCCGGTGCCAACTCCGTCGGAGACCACACCAACCCAGCCCCGGCGGCGTACGGTCCGAAACGCGCTGGCGAGCTGCCCGCCGAAGCTCGGCTGTCGCCGGTCGAGGATGCCGAAGCGACCGCTCGTCCCCTCCACATAGGCGCCGGTGTCGATGATCTGGGCGAACAGATCCGGATCCGCGTCGCCGATCTTGGCCTTGGCAAAGTGGGCAAATACCTCGCTTTCGAGCTCCATGAACGCATCGGGATGGGCCATGCTGCGCGCCAGCCGCTCCGCCTGGCGGCTTCCGTCGCGGGCGTTGTCCTCATTGTGCAGGGCGTCGATGCGCAGGCAAAGGTACTGCGAGAACGTGTCGAGAGCCTCCAGCGGGCGGGTCGCGCCGCGCCACTGGTCGATCCGTTCGACGATGCGTTGCGCGGCAAACCAGTGCTCCCGCGCAGGAGCGTTTCGAGTATATCCCACGATGACTCCCCCCTGAGCCCGGTCAGACTACGGGATCAGCGGGAGTTTCGGTCCCCGGTTTCGACAAACATGCCTAACGGGGTGAGGTGGTCAGCCCATGAGGCCCTCGCCCTTGGCCCAGTGCAGCGTGGCATCGAGGGCCGCCTCCATCGGGGCGAAGAGAGCGTCGAGCTCCTCGTCGGTTATCACCATGGGGGGGCAGACCGCCAGCGTGTCGCCGATGGCCCGCAGGATCACGCCGTGCTTGAGCAGTTCCATCGCGAGCCGCGGTCCGACCTTGCCCACCGGATCGAAGGACGTCGTGCCGCCCGGGGTGAGCTCAAGCCCACCCATCAGGCCAAAGCTGCGGGCCTCGCCCACCAGCGGATGGTCCGCGTAGCGCTGTAGTCGGGCGGCGAAGCCCGGGACCAGGCCGCGCACGTGCCCGACGATGTCGCGCCGCTGGTAGATGTCGAGTGCCGCAACGCCGACCGCACAGCCGAGCGGGTGGCCGCCATAGGTGAAGCCGTGGCCAAAGACACCGATCTCTCCCGTATGGCTCTCCACCACCTCCGCCATGTCCGCATTGATCGCGACGGCGCTCAGCGGCACGTATCCGGCGGTGAGCTGTTTTGCCATTGAAATGCTTGTCGGCTGATAGCCCATGGCCTGATGGCCAAACCAAGCGCCGGTGCGCCCGAAACCACAGATCACCTCGTCGGCGATGCAGAGGATGTCGTGTTTCGCAAGCACCGGCATGATGGCCTCGAAATAGCCCTCGGACGGCACGATGACCCCGCCCGCACCCATCACGGGTTCGGCGATGAAGGCGGCGATCGTATCTGGCCCCTCCCGCTCGATCAGCTCCTCCAGTTCCCGGGCCATGCGGGCGGAGAAGGCGGTGTGGTCCTCTCCGGGTTCGGCCCCGCGCCAGTGATGGGGGCAGGGGGCGTGGAGGATCCGGTCCACGGGCAGGTCGAAGCTCTTATGGTTGTAGGGCAAACCGGTGAGGCTCGCGGAGACGATGGAGACGCCGTGATAGCCCTTCATCCGGCTGATGATCTTCTTTTTCTCCGGCCGGCCCATGGCGTTGTTGTAGTACCAGGCGAGCTTGATCTGGGTCTCGTTGGCCTCGGATCCGCTGGATTGATAGAACACCCGCGCCATGCCCGGGGCGAGGTCCTTGATCCGTTCCGCCAGCTCGATGGCGGGTTCGTGGGACCGGCCGCCGAAGAGATGGTAGTAGGGCAGCTTTGCCATCTGCTCCTGTGCGGCGGAGATGAGCTCCGCATCGCCGAAACCGAGGCCGCAGCACCAAAGACCCGCCATCCCCTCGATGAAGCGGCGGCCTTGATCGTCATAGACATAGACGCCCTCGCCGCGGTCGATCACGTGGGCACCGACCTGACGGTGGGTGACCGCGTTGGTGTAGGGATGGAGCAGCGCCTCCACATCGCGGGTCTGGGTGTTCGTGAGCTGGACGTTCATGGCGGGGCTCCTCCTGATCTGGGTGCATCCTGCGCCTCTCCGTCCCGATGCGCAACTCCCGCGACCGCTGTCGCGCGGGGTCCGCCCGGCGGGCGGACATGCCTCTGTGCGCTGATGCGCGGTTGGCGCTCCTTGCCTTTGGATGTCAGGCGTTTCGGGTGTTTGCCCTCGGTGAACCGGCGCTGCCTCCGGCGGGGATATTTGGGGCCAGAAGAAGGACGATCTGCCCTTTGGTCAAGCGCGCGATTGTCGTTGACTCTGGGCAGACCGATTGCACACTTGCTGCCGAATTCAATCTGAAAGGGTCCCCCATGTCTTTACCCCGCCTTCTGTCCGCGACCACGGCGCTCTGCGTGATTGGCGCGCCGGTTCTGGCCGATTTCACCATGACGGTGGTGCACACCAACGACGTGCACAGCCGGATCGAGCCCATCAACCGCTTCGATTCCACCTGCTCCGCCGAGGATAACGGGGAGGGCAAGTGCTTCGGCGGTGTTGCGCGGATCAAGACCAAGATCGATGAGCTGCGTGCTTCCATGGACAATGTGGTCGTCGTGGATGCGGGCGATCCGTTCCAGGGATCGCTGTTCTACACCACCTACAAGGGCCAGGCGGCGGTCGAGTTCATGAACGCGACGGGCTACGATGTGATGGCCGTGGGCAACCACGAATTCGATGACGGGCCCGAGGCGCTGGGCGCGTTCCTCGATAAGGCGGAGTTCCCGGTGGTGTCGGGCAATATCGACGTGAGCGTCGATGGCGATCTCGCAGGCCGGGTGCTGCCCCACGTACTGCTCGATGTGAACGGGGAGACGGTGGCGATCGTGTCCGTGCTGGCGACGGACACGGTGGAGACCTCCTCCCCCGGGCCGACCGTGGTGTTCGAGGATGAGATCACGCATCTGCAGGGCAAGGTCGCGGCGCTCGAGGCGACCGGTGTGGACAAGATCATCGCGGTCAACCATGTCGGCACGCCGCTCGACCTCAGGATCGCCGCGGAAGTGGCGGGCATCGACGCGGTGGTCGGCGGGCATTCCCACACGCTCTTTTCCAGCTCCGACCCGGACGCGGCCTACACCTATCCCTATTGGGTGAGCGGCCCCGGCGACGCGCTGGTGCCCGTGGTTCAGGCCTACGCCTATTCGAAGTATGTGGGCGCGCTGACGCTGATCTTCGACGATGCGGGCAATGTCGTCGATGCCTACGGCGATACTCACCTGCTCGACGCCTCCGTGGCGGAGGATCCGGACATCCTTGCGCGGGTGCAGGAGCTTGGCGCGCCGCTCGACGAGATCCGCCAGCAGGTGGTGGCCGAGGCCGCGGCCCCGATCGACGGGGACCGGTCGTCCTGCCGTGCAGGCGAGTGCCAGATGGGCAACCTGGTGGCCGAGGCCATGCTCGACCGGGTCAAGAGCCAGGGTGTGACGATCGCGATCCAGAACGGTGGCGGGCTGCGCGCCTCCATCGACGCGGGGCCGATCACCATGGGTGAGGTCATGACGGTGCTGCCGTTCCAGAACACGCTGGCGACCTTCCAGCTCACCGGCGCGGGCATCGTTGATGCGCTCGAGAACGGCGTCAGCCGGGTCGAGGATGGCGCGGGCCGCTTCCCGCAGGTCGCGGGACTGAAGTACACCTGGTCGGCACAGGCGGAGCCGGGTGCGCGGATCACGTCCGTCGAGGTGATGGCGGACGGCGCCTGGGCCCCCATCGGCATGGACACGGTCTATGGTGTGGTTTCCAACAACTACATGCGCGGGGGCGGCGACGGTTACGCCACCTTCACCGAGGGCATGAACGCTTACGATTTCGGCCCGGGGCTTGAGGTTGTGGTGGCCGATTTCCTCGCGGCGAAGGGTCCCTACAGCCCCTTCACCGACGGCCGAATCTCCCAGGAGTGAGGCTGAGTCGTTAAGACTATGCAGATTAACCCGCCTGTCATGGCCATGGCAGGCGGGCGTTGATCGCCCGGATTTCAGCACAACTTAAGACATGCAAACGGTCCGATTCTGGGCTGTTTTCGCCGGATTTTGACCGGTTCAGCGGGCCTTTCTGCCCCAATTCCGCCCCGATCCAAGACTAGTTTTCTCCCCAAGCAGCAGGTCAGCGCGTGCTGTCGTGGGGGTCAGAGGTATGTGAAGTGTCCACATGCCGAGCGCTTTGGTTAACGCCCAAGCGGGCTGAGGGGAAAAACATGGCTGTGTATTCGTTCACGGTTCTCGATGAGAGCCAAATTCTGAGTAGTGGGGATCGTTCTCTGAGCACCGGCGACTCGTTCACCTACACCGGTGCCCACGGTGAGATGACGGTCTGGGACAATGACGCGTACATGGACGGCGACCGGGGCCGCGGAAACAACGAAGTTGGTTCCGACCGCACCCAGCCCGGCGAGCTTGACCTCGGCGACGGTCCCCAGGACGTCGGCAACGTCTACATGGAATCCTACTTCATCATGCAGGGCTCCGACGGCAAGTGCTACGTGCTCTGCGAGATCGAGGCGACCTGCTACGACGGGGCAGAACGCACTGACGACGTGTTTGCCTTCTACGGCGATGTGCCGCCCGAGGGCGTGACGCTGACCGTCGGCTGCAAGTACAACGTCTCCTACGGCGCATATGACTGCTTGAGCGCGGGCGAAGTCCCCACCACCCAGGAAGAGATGCTGGATGCCCTGAACGCGTCCTTCGTCACCGACGAAGAGACCGCGATCTCCGGCGATCTGTCCTCCTACATCGTTGACGAGACCGGCGCGATTGCCGAAGGGGTCGAGGTTGCGTCGATCTCCGTTGGTGAGATCGGCCAGGAAATCGAAGTGACCACGCAGGGCGGCCTCACCGGCACGCTCATCGTGAACGCGGACGGCTCCTTCACCTTCACACCGAGTGCCGATCTGGCCGCTGTGCTGAACGAAGGTGACACGGACACGCTGACGTTCGAGTACTCCATTGTGACCGGCACCACGACCGAGACGGTTGTGACCAACCATCTGATCGACTTCGAAGGCTTCGCGTCCGGCGACGTGATCACCAACCAGATCGAAGGCGTGTCGATCTACGTCGACGCCACGGGCTGCCGCCCGGACGAGGCGATGATCTTCGACTCCAACAACCCGACCGGGGGTGACTGGGACCTTCAGACCGACGGTCAGAACAACATCCTCATCATCTCCGAGGATGGCGACAGCTCCGACGCGGACGATAACGCCTCCGGCGGCAAGATCTTCCTCGAGTTCGACGAGGTTTCGACGGTCGAGAGCCTGACCTGGGTCGACATCGATGACGGAAAGCCCGCGACCGTCAATTTCTACGATGCGAACGGCAACCTGATCTCGTCGATCGAAGGGATCTGCACCGGTGACGGTGGCGTCGGCATCCAGAACTTCAATGTTGCAGGCGTGTCCAAGATGGTCATCAGCCTGCCCGGCTCCGGCGCGATTGATGACATCCGCTTCTCGAACTCCGAGGAGGTCACGGTCAACACCTACGACACCGCCGAGGTCAACATCGACGTCCTGGGTCTGAGCAACAACCAGAACCCCGATGCGGTCAACCAGCTCGCGACGACCGATGAGGCGACCGCGGTCACCGGCAACCTGCTTGACGGTGCAACGGATGCGGATGGGGACGCGCTGTCCCTGCTCTCCACCTCCGCCGGTCCGCTCAACACGCCGATCGAGGTCGCGACCGGGTCCGGCAAGACCGGCACGCTCACCGTCTTCGACGATGGCACGTTCACCTTCGTTCCGGGGCCGGATTTCCTGGCGATGGGCGAGGGCGATCAGGAGATGATCTCAGTTTCCTTCACCATCTCCGACGGCAATGGAGGCTTTGACACTGCCGACGCGACGATCGTGATCAACGGCATCAATGAAGCACCCGAGGTCATCAACCAGATGGCTGCGACGGACGAGGCGACGCCGGTTTCCGGCAACATCCTCGATGGTGCATCCGATGCGAACGGTGACATGGTGACGGTGGCCTCCACCTCCATCGCGCCGGTCGGTGTTGCCACCGAGGTGACGCTGGCGTCCGGCAAGACCGGTACGCTGACCGTGAACGCCGACGGTACCTTCACCTTCGTGCCCTCCGCCGACTTCCTGGCGATGGGTGCCGGTGATCAGGAGACGCTGACGTTCGACTATACCGGTACGGACGGCCTCGACGCCTCCGCCCCGGCGACGGTCACCATCGTGATCAACGGCCTGAACGAGGCACCCGAGGTCATCAACCAGATGGCGACAACGGACGAGGCGACGCCGGTCTCCGGCAACATCCTCGACGGCGCGTCCGATGCCAACGGCGACACCGTGACGGTGGCCTCCACCTCCATCGCGCCGATCGGTGTTGCCACCGAGGTGACGCTGGCGTCCGGCAAGTCAGGCACGCTGACGGTCAATGCAGACGGCACCTACACGTTCGTGCCCGGCGCGGCATTCATCGCGATGGCGGTGGGTGAGACCGAAGAGCTCTCCTTCACCTACGTGGCAGAGGACGGCAACGGCGGCATGGATGAGGCAACGGTCACCATCGTGATCGAAGGCGTCAACGAAGCACCTGACGCGGTCGACCAGTCCGCCATCACCGACGAGGCGACCGCCGTTTCCGGCAACGTCCTCGACGGCGCGACGGATCCGAACGGCGATCCGCTGACGGTCGAAGGCACCTCCATCGCACCGGTTGGTGTGGCCACCGAGGTGACGCTTGCTTCCGGCAAGACCGGCACGCTGACCGTGAATGCGGACGGCTCCTACACCTTTGTTCCCTCCGCGGATTTCATCGCGATGGCACAGGGTGAGACGGAGCAGCTGACCTTCACCTACAGCATCTCCGACGGCAACGGCGGCACGGACGAGGCGACCGTCACGATCGACATTGAGGGCATCAACGAAGCGCCCGACGTGATCGATCAGGACATCACGACCGACGAGGACAGCTCCGTCATGGGCAACATCCTCGACGGCGCGACGGACCCGAACGGGGATCCGGTCACCGTGGAATCCACCTCCATCGCCGCGCTTGGCGAGGCCACCGAGGTGACGTTCGACAGCGGCAAGACCGGCACCCTGACCGTGAATGCAGATGGCTCCTACACCTTCGTTCCCTCCATGGACTTCCAGTCCCTGGGCAACGAAGAGTTCGAGACGCTCAGCTTCACCTACGTGGGGTCCGATGGGCTCGGCGGGACTGACGAGGCGGTGGCGACCATCACGGTCCTCGGCCTCAACGATGCCCCGATCGTCCAGGATCACATGATCGAAGGTCACGAGGACGAGACCATCAGCGGCGACGTCATGGAAGGCGCGTTCGACGCAGAAGGCGACATCCTCACCGTCAACGCCACCTCCGTTGGTCCGGTGGGCACCCCGGTCGAGGTGGTGTTCGAGAGCGGCAAGAAGGGAACGCTGACCGTCAACGCGGATGGCACCTACACCTTCGTGCCCTCCGACGATTTCGACACGATGAACGTGGGCGATGTCGAGACCTTCGTGTTCAGCGCGGTGGTCACGGATCCCTCCGGTGCTGCGGACGAAAGCCAGGTCACCATCACGGTCAACGGCATGAACGACGCGCCGGTGGGCGAGGCGGATGCCATGGAGATCGACCAGGACAACGAGGCCGATGGCCCTGCGGAGGTCGGCAACGTTCTGACCAACGACTGGGACATCGACGAGGGCGCGATCCTCACGGTCCACACCGTTGCCGGCGGCACACCTGGCGATCAGGTTCCCGTCTCCGCGGTTGGCACCGATGGCCAGACCTACTCCGGCGTTGTTGTGATCGGCACAGACGGCACGGTCACCATCGACCAGTCCGACACGGTGCCGCTCGCGCTTGGCGACAAGGTGGTGTTCGAGGTTGAGTACGAGGTCACCGACGAGCATGGCGCGACCGACACCGCGACCGTCCAGATCACCGTCAACGGTGTGAACGACGCTCCGGTTGCGGCGACCGATCCGATCGTCGTCGATCAGGACAATGAAGCGGATGGTGCTGCCACCGTCGGTAACGTCCTCGGCAACGACTCGGACGTCGACAATGGCGCGGTGCTGACCGTGGAGAGCGTGAATGGGCAGCCGGTTGGCACGCCGATCCCCGTCTCCGGCACGGGCACCGACGGTCAGCCCTACTCGGGCGAGGTCGTGATCTCCGAGGATGGCACTGTCACTCTCGATCAGTCCGACACGGTGCCGCTCGCAGCGGGTGAGAGCGTGAGCTTCACCGTCGAGTACACCGTCACGGATGAGCACGGCGCGACCGATACCGCGACCGTCGACATCACCGTGAACGGCGTCAACGACGCTCCGATTGCAGTGTCCGACGTGATCAACGTCGATCAGGACGGTGCAACGGACGGCGCAGCGACCATCGGCAACGTGCTTCCGAACGACACGGATGTGGACTTCGGCGACAGCGTCAGCGTCGCCTCCGTCGGGTCCCGCCAGAACCCGGGTGACAGCATCCCGGTCTCCGGCGTGGGCACCAACGGCATCGTCTACAACGGCACAGTGACGATCGGCGAGGACGGCACCGTCACCCTCGATCAGGAAGACACCGCCTCCCTCGCGCAGGGCGAATCCGTGACCTTCACCGTCGACTATCTGGCGCAAGACACGGGCGGTCTGACGGATGACGCGGATCTGACGATCGTGGTCAACGGGGTCAACGATGCACCGGTTGCGGAAGGGGAGACCTACACCCTGTCCGAGGATGGTGTGCTGACATCCAACCTGCTGACCAACGACACGGATGTGGACAATGGTGCGGTCCTTTCGGTGGACGGGATCCCTGCCTCCTCCGCACAGACCTACACCGTGACCACGGCGGGCGGTCGCACGGCCGAAGTTACCGTGTCCTCCTCGGGCAATGTCAGCTTCGTCCCCGGCGAGAACTTCCAGGACCTCAACGATGGCGAGAGCGACACGTTCGACCTCACCTACACGGTCACGGATGAGTTCGGAGCAACCGACGAGGCGACGGCAACCTTCGTCATCAACGGTGCCGACGATGTGGCTCCGGTCGACCCGGAGAACCAGATCAACCTGGTCTTCGTGATCGACAACTCGATCTCGATGTTCGCAGAGAGCACCTCCGCGGAACCGCTGCAGGACGCGTTCGGCAACAACGACGGTATCGGCAACAATGTCGACCTCGCTGTCTCCTACGCCAACAATGTCAGCGTGGAAGTGGCGCTCAAGCAGGTGCTCGACGAGATCACCGTTGCTCCCGAGGACCAGACGGCGATCGTGTCCAAGGTCATCGGCTTCGGCGATACGGCGCAGGACTTCGGTGAGTATGCGGCCCTTGATCCGGAGTTGGCGGCAGCCACCTTCGGCATGGATCAGAGCCTCGGCGGGTCGAACTTCACCGTGGGTCTTGAGGCGGCGGAAGCCTACATCCTCGAGAGTGCACCGGTGGAGCAGACTGTGATCTACTTCATCTCCGACGGTGAATCGACGTCCCAGGACTACATGGACGTCAAGGCACGGCTGGAGGCCATGGGCAATGTCGAGATCGAGGCGGTCGCCGTTTCCACCGGCATCGGCTCCGGCGGAGGTACCGCGGACCTGCTCGCGCTCGACACCGAAGGCGACATCGACGTGCTGTCCAGCACAATCGACGTGGTCATCGGCGCGACCGACGCGGCGGGCGAGTTTGACTTCACCTAAGTCCGCTCAGGCATCACAGACAAAAGAAGGGGCGGCCAGTGTGCCGCCCCTTTGCTGTTTGCAGGGAAAGGTGACCGCTCAAATGCGGATCAGCTTTGCCTCCGCGAGAGAGAGCGCCGCGGCATCCGCGAGGCGCTGCGCACGCAGACCGTCGCGCCCGGTCGGCTCCGGTGGCCGACCCGCAGCGAGGGCGTCCACGAACTCCTTCAGTTCACGCCGATAGGCCTCCGCATAGCGTTCGAGGAAGAAATGCATGGTCGGGGATCGGCGGAAGCCTGCGACGGTGGCGACCTCGACAGTTGTCTTAAGCACGTTCTCGGCGCGGGCCATCCCCTTTGAGCCATGCACCTCGATCCGCTGGTCGTAGCCGTAGGCCGCTCGGCGGGAGTTCGAGATCTGGCAGACCTTCCCGCTCGCGGTCCGCAGGGTCACAGCCGCCGTATCGATATCCCCTGCGGCACCGATCTCGGGATCGACGAGGCAGGATCCGGTGGCGAAGATCTCCACCGGCTCTTCGCCGAGCAGGAAGCGCGCCATGTCCAGGTCATGGATCATCATGTCGCGAAATATCCCGCCCGAGGATGTGATGTAGGAGATCGGCGGCGGCGCCGGATCCCGCGACAGGATCGTCACAAGCTCGATGTCCCCGACCCCTCCGTCGCGCAGCTGTCGTTCAAGATGGGCGAAGTTGGGGTCGAACCGCCTGTTGAAGGCAACCATGAACGGCACGCCCGCGGCCTCGACGGCCTCAAGGCAAGTTTCGATGCGCTCGGAGGAGAGGTCCACGGGCTTCTCGCAGAAGATCGCCTTGCCCGCCGCCGCTGCCTGATGGATGAGATCGAAATGGGTGTCCGTTGGCGTTCCGATGATCACCGCATCGACGTCGCTGTTTTCGATGAGTGCGGAGCTCTCCATCACCTGTCCGCCTGACTTGGCGGCGAGGGCCTCTGCCGCGGCTGGAACGGCGTCGGAAACGGCGGTCACCCGTGCGCCCTCGATATGTCCGATGCTCAGGGCGTGGACCTCGCCGATCCGCCCGCACCCCAGAATTCCGACGTTCAGCATGTCAGTCCTCGCTGCGATGGCGCAGGGCCCGGAGGACCTGCCGCGCCGCGGTCTCGATGGGGGCTTCAATGTCGCGCAGGATTTGCACACGGTCGAAGCGGTCGGCGTCGCTCGCCACAGCCTCGCGCAACGCCGTACCGAAGGCCATCCGCAATTCAGTGCCGATGTTGAACTTGCAGATCGCCGAGTTCCGGGCGAGGGACCGGCGTTGCGCCACCGGCACGCCGGAGCCGCCGTGGATCACGAGCGGCACATCGGTCACCGTCTCGATCGCGCGGATCCGCGCCGTGTCTAGACCGTCGCCTGCGTCCTGCTGGAGGTGGACGTTGCCCACCGATATCGCCATCGCATCGACCCCGGTTTCCCGGGCGAAGCGTTCTGCCTCCGCCGGGTCGGTCCCGTCAGACGCCGCACCGCCGGAATAGCCGACGAACCCGATCTCTCCCTCGCAGGATGCGCCCGCTGCGCGGGCCATTTCCACAATGGCGCGGGTCTCGGCGATGTTCTGTTCCAGCGGTTTGCGGGAGCCGTCGAACATCACCGAGGTAAAACCTGCATCGAGCGCGGCGCGGCAGTCTTTAACCGTATAGCCATGGTCCAGATGGGCGACGACGGGCACGCTCACGCTGTCGGCGAGGGACCGGAACATCGCGCCCAGAACCGGCAGTGGTGTGTGCTCTCGACAGCTTGGCCCTGCCTGAAGGATGACCGGTGCACCCTCCGCCTCCGCGGCGTGGGCGTAGGCGCGCATGTCCTCCCAGCCCAGGCAGACCAGCCCGCCGACCGCGTAGCCCTCCCGCAGCGCGGGGCGCAGGACCTCCGCAAGCGTCGCGAGGGTCATTTGAACTTCGCGACCATGTCCATGATCCCCGGGATCGTGTGGAGCTGATCCGCGTGGGAAGGCTGGAAGTACTGCACCAGACTGCGCTGGCTCAGACCGCCGAGGATGGTGAAATAGTACATCTCATACCCGGGCAGCACCGCGCAGGGGTGGTAGCCACGATCGAGACAGATCGTGGAGCCGTCGACGATGTGATAGGCGTCTCCCGGTTTCCCATCCTCCCGCTGGAGCATCTGCACGCCGGAGCCGTGGTTGGGACGAAAGCGGAAGTTGTAGGTCTCATCGTGCCGTGTCTCGTCCGGCAGACGGTCCGTGTCGTGCTTGTGGCTGGGAAATCCGGACCAGCCGCCCGCGCCGACTGTGAAGAGCTCGCTGACCAGGAGGCGTCCGACCTTCCCGTGCTGCTTCTGACCGAGGATGTGCTTGATCTTGCGATGGGTTTTCGTGTCGTCGGAGCCGTACTGCACCTTGTCAAGCTCGTCCGACCGGACGGCAAAGGGTTCGAGCACCTCGTCGTAAAGCGCCCCGGCAACGAAGACCTCAGCGGCCTCCGACGTGCAGACCATCCGGACCTTCGCCCCGGAGGGCACGTAGACCCCCTCCGGCTCCCCGTCCCAGACATCGACGCCACGCCCACCGAGAGCTGCCGCGGAAAACCCCTCGACCTCCACATTGACCGTGCCGGTTGCGGGCACGATGCAGGTCTCGTAGCGGGGGACCTGATATTCGAAGGACTGATCCTGCGTCAGCTTGACGATGTTGAAGTAGTTGAGGGGGACGGTCGCATCGTCCACGTCCACGATCGGTTTGTTCTGATTGTCGTAGGGGGCGATGTGCATCGGTCTTCCTTTCAGAGGGGGTCCGTCGGCCCGGGATGATCGGCGAGGAAGCGCTCCAGCCCCTCGGCATCGGGCATTGCGGGTGCGCAACCGGGCCTCGCCACGACGATGGCAGCGCAGGCGGAGCCGCGCAGTACCGCGTCCTTGAGCGGTTGACCCGCGGCGAGCGAGGCCATCAGCCCGGCCATGAAACTGTCGCCGGCGCCGGTCGGCTTCAGAGCGGTCACAGGATAGATCCCGGTCCGTACCTCAGCACCTCCGGCGAAGGTGATCGCGCCATGTTCGCCCATCTTGTAGATCACGATCGCCGCGGAGGTCTCCGCCAGTTCCCGCGCCTTGGCGAGCCCCTTGTCGAGGCCGCCTGCCATGAAGCCGAACTCCTCGTCATTGCCGACGATGACGTCCGCGAGCGCACCAGCGCGGGACAGCACGTCCGATGCCACCTCCGCCGAGGGCCAGGAGTAGGGCCGGTAGTCGATGTCGAAGATGATGGGCAGGCCCGCTTCGCGCGCGAGGGCGAAGGCGCGAAACGCGGCGGACCGGGATGGTTCGGCGGCGAAGACGGTCCCGGCGGTGATCAAAGCGCCGAACCGGGCATAGTCCACCGCCTCAACATCCGCCTCGTTCATCTGGAAGTCCGCGGCACCGTTGCGGTATATGACCGTCTGGTGATCCTCCACCCGGCTCTCATAGACCGCGAGCGAATTGCGGTACTCCCCGCCGACGGGGGTCACGTGGGTCGTGTCGACGCCATAGTGCCGGAGCTGGTTGACGCAGTAGCGTCCGACGGAATCATCGGAAACACGTGTGACGAGCGCGGCGGAACCTCCGAATTTGCAGATCCCCGCCGCGATGTTTGCGGAAGACCCGCCAAGGCCGGAGCGAAACTCCGTCGCCTCCTCGGTCCGGGTGCCCGGCGGATCGGGAAAGAAATCCATGCCCGCCCGTCCGACGACGACGAACGAATTCTTCGCGATGCCGCTGAGCACGTGATCCATTGCAGCCTCGGGGCGGTCCCGCATCACACGCCCTTCCGCTGCCGGACCCGCGCGCTCTCAACCTCCGCATGGGCGGCGCGAACCTTTTCGCTGTCGGAGATCTGGGGCGTGCCCACCTCCCACCAAGTGTGACCTTCCGTGGTCCAGCCCTCGTATGCGTCCACCTTCATGACGATGACGGAAGTCCGCCCCGCACCCTTCGCCCGCTGGAACGCCTCGCCAAGCTCGGCAGGGTTCTCGACCGTTTCCGCAATCGCGCCCATGGAGCGGGCATGCGCCTCGAAATCCACGTCGACAACTTCCGGGACCGTGGGGCAATCGGCGAAGAGGTTGTTGAAGCTCTCGTTGCCCGTGTTGTTCTGGAGCTTGTTGATGACCGCGAAGCCGCCATTGTCGAGTACGACGACAATCATCTTTTTCTGTGTGAGAACAGAGGAGTAGATGTCTGAATTCATCAATAGGTACGACCCGTCACCAACGAAGACGATGGTGTCCTGATCCGGTTCGACCTCGCTTTGTGCGATCCGGGCGCCCCAGCCGCCGGCGATCTCATAGCCCATGCAGGAGAAGCCGAACTCCACGTCCACCGTCCCCACATCGAGCGTGCGCCAGTTCGCTGTGACCTCGGCCGGTAGACCGCCCGCGGCCGCGACGACCCGGTCCCGGGTTCCGCAGAGAGCATTCACCGCACCGATGGCCTGGGCGTAGGAGTTCGGGCCGTTCCCAGCTCTCGTGTTGCCCTCAACATAGGCGTCCCACTTCCGGCGCTCCGACTGCGCGCCTTCGGTCCACGCCGCTGGCGCGCGGTAGCCGCCGAGCGCCGCGCCGAGGGCAAGCAGCCCCTCCCGCGCGTCGCCGACCACCGGCAGGCTGCGGTGCTTGCCCGCGTCATGGCGGGCCGCATTCAGGGAGATGATCTGGGCATCCTGCGCGAACGCAGTCCAGGATCCGGTCGTGAAATCCTGCAGCCGACACCCGATGGACAGGATCACGTCCGCCCGCTCTGCCAGATGGTTCGCGCTGTTCGAGCCTGTGACGCCGACGGGCCCGATGTTGAGCGGGTGGGTGGCGACGAGGTTAGCCCGTCCCGCAATCGTCTCGATGATCGGAATGTTGTGCGCCTCGGCGAACTCGGTGAGCTCTGCGACGGCGCGGGAATACTGCACGCCGCCGCCTGCGATGATGACAGGACGTTCCGCCTGCCTCAGGCACGTCACGGCATCCGTGATCTCCGCCGCATCCGGTGTCTGCCTGCGGATCCGGTGGGTCGTCTCGGTAAAGAAGCTCTCCGGATAGTCGTATGTCCAGCCCTGAACATCCTGGGGCAGACCGATGAAGGCAGGACCGCAATCAGCGGGGTCCAGCAGGGTCGCGAGTGCAGCGGGTAAGGATTGGATGATCTGGGCGGGGTGCGTGATCCGGTCCCAATACCGGCTGACCGCCCTGAAGGCGTCGTTGACCCCGAATGTCGGATTTCCGAAATGTTCAAGCTGTTGCAAGACCGGGTCGGGCAGGCGGGTCAGAAACGCATCCCCGCACAGCATGAGAAGAGGCAACCGGTTGGCATGGGCGAGCGCTGCGGAGGTGAGCAGATTCGCCGTTCCCGGCCCGGCGGAGGCGGTGCAGAACATGAAGCGCTGCCGCAGATGATACTTCGCATATCCCGCGGCCGCGAAGCCCATGCTCTGCTCGTTCTGCCCGCGATAGAGGGGGAAGATGTCGCGCACCGGATAGAGCGCCTCCCCCAGGCAAGTCACGTTGCCGTGGCCGAAAATTCCGAAACCGCCCCCGCACACGCGAACCCGCGCACCATCGATTTCGATGAACTGGCTGGCCAGATAGCGCACGATGGCCTGTGCCGTTGTCAGGCGAATGGTCGGGGTGGTCTGGCTCACGTTATCCTCCCGCCGAGCGCAAACTTATCTGTCGTGGTCGATTGTTGTTGACCATCCTATGGGCAAGACGATACCCATTTTGCAACCGGTTGCAAAGAGTTTTTCGTGAAGGGGACCATATGCCGGAGATCGGGATCGGACTCGTCGGAGGAGGGTACATGGGCAAGGCCCATGCGGTGGCCATGGCCGCCGTGGGGGGCGTGTTCGACACGCCGCTGCGCCCGCGTCTGGAGATGGTGTGCGCCCGCTCTGCCAGATGGTTCGCGCTGTTCGAGCCTGTGACGCCGACGGGCCCGATGTTGAGCGGGTGGGTGGCGACGAGGTTAGCCCGTCCCGCAATCGTCTCGATGATCGGAATGTTGTGCGCCTCGGCGAACTCGGTGAGCTCTGCGACGGCGCGGGAATACTGCACGCCGCCGCCTGCGATGATGACAGGACGTTCCGCCTGCCTCAGGCACGTCACGGCATCCGTGATCTCCGCCGCATCCGGTGTCTGCCTGCGGATCCGGTGGGTCGTCTCGGTAAAGAAGCTCTCCGGATAGTCGTATGTCCAGCCCTGAACATCCTGGGGCAGACCGATGAAGGCAGGACCGCAATCAGCGGGGTCCAGCAGGGTCGCGAGTGCAGCGGGTAAGGATTGGATGATCTGGGCGGGGTGCGTGATCCGGTCCCAATACCGGCTGACCGCCCTGAAGGCGTCGTTGACCCCGAATGTCGGATTTCCGAAATGTTCAAGCTGTTGCAAGACCGGGTCGGGCAGGCGGGTCAGAAACGCATCCCCGCACAGCATGAGAAGAGGCAACCGGTTGGCATGGGCGAGCGCTGCGGAGGTGAGCAGATTCGCCGTTCCCGGCCCGGCGGAGGCGGTGCAGAACATGAAGCGCTGCCGCAGATGATACTTCGCATATCCCGCGGCCGCGAAGCCCATGCTCTGCTCGTTCTGCCCGCGATAGAGGGGGAAGATGTCGCGCACCGGATAGAGCGCCTCCCCCAGGCAAGTCACGTTGCCGTGGCCGAAAATTCCGAAACCGCCCCCGCACACGCGAACCCGCGCACCATCGATTTCGATGAACTGGCTGGCCAGATAGCGCACGATGGCCTGTGCCGTTGTCAGGCGAATGGTCGGGGTGGTCTGGCTCACGTTATCCTCCCGCCGAGCGCAAACTTATCTGTCGTGGTCGATTGTTGTTGACCATCCTATGGGCAAGACGATACCCATTTTGCAACCGGTTGCAAAGAGTTTTTCGTGAAGGGGACCATATGCCGGAGATCGGGATCGGACTCGTCGGAGGAGGGTACATGGGCAAGGCCCATGCGGTGGCCATGGCCGCCGTGGGGGGCGTGTTCGACACGCCGCTGCGCCCGCGTCTGGAGATGGTGTGCGCCTCCTCCGCTGCGTCCGGTGCCCGCTATCGCAGCGCCTTCGGCTTTTCCCGGGCTGCGACGGACTGGCGGCAGCTGGTGTCCGATCCGCAGGTCGACGCGATCGTCATCGCTTCCCCGCAGGAGACCCACCGCGCTATCGCAGAGGCAGCGTTCGCGCTGGGAAAGCCCGTCTTCTGCGAAAAACCCCTCGGTGCAACGCTTGCCGATGCGGAGGCGATGGTCGCCGCGGCGGAGGCTGCGGGCGTCGCCAATATGATCGGGTTCAACTATGTCCGCACCCCCGCCACTCGCTTCGCCCGGGATCTCGTGGTCGAGGGGCGCATCGGCGAGGTGACGTGGTTCCGGGGTGAGCATACGGAAGACTTCTACGCGGACCCTGCCGCCGCAGCTTCCTGGCGGACGGAGGGTCGTCCGAACGGGACAATGGGTGATCTTTCGCCTCATATGATCAACTGCGCTCGCGCGATCATGGGGCCGATCACTGAGGTGATGGCGGAGATCGAAACAGTACATGGTGAGCGCGGCGGCGTTCCCGTCACCAATGACGATCAGGCGCAGATGATGTGCCGTTTCGCCTCCGGCGCACAGGGGCATCTTTTCTTCAGCCGCATCGCGACCGGGCGGAAGATGGGTTACGTCTATGAGATCCACGGGACGAAGGGCGCGATCCGCTTCGATCAGGAGGATCAGAATGCCCTTTGGCTCTACACCGCCGAGGGGCCGGAGGCGGAGCGGGGCTTTCGCAAGATACTGACCGGCCCGGCGCATCCTGATTATGAGCCGTTCTGCCTCGGCCCCGGTCACGGCACCGGTTATCAGGATCAGATCATCATCGAGGCCCGGGATTTTCTCAACGCTATCCATAGCGGAGATGCGGTCTGGCCGACATTTGCTGAAGGGCTTGCGGTGCATCGGGTGATCGACGCGGCCTGGACCTCCCACGATACGAAACGCTGGCACCCGGTTGTCGGAACCTGAAGGGGACACAGACATGACCATCCGCATTGGCAACGCCCCGTGCTCCTGGGGCGTGGAGTTCGCCAACGATCCCCGCAACCCGCCCTGGCGGCAGGTGCTTCGGGAAAACGCCGAAGCCGGGTACCGGGGTATCGAGCTCGGACCTGTCGGGTTCATGCCTGAGGATCCGGCGCTGTTGGGGGATGCGCTCGCGGAACATGACCTTGAGTTGATCGGCGGTGTGGTGTTCCGGCCCTTTCACGATCCCGATGCCTGGGACGACGTGCTCGACGGATCGGTGCGGACCTGCAAGGCGCTCGTCGCGCACGGGGCGCAGCACCTCGTGCTGATCGATTCCATCTCGCCGCGGAGGGCCCCGACCGCGGGGCGGGTGTCAGAGGCGGAACAGATGGATGCGGCTGAGTGGGCTGCGTACCGGGACCGCATCGCGCAGGTTGCCCGCATGGGGGCAGAGGATTACGGCCTCACGGTCGGCATCCATGCGCATGCGGCAGGCTTCATCGACTTTGAGCCCGAGCTGGAACGTCTTCTCGACGAGATCGACGAGAAGATCCTCAAGATCTGTTTCGACACCGGCCACCATTCCTATGCAGGGTTTGATCCCGTTGCCTTCATGAAGCGTTACATGGATCGCATAAGCTACATGCACTTCAAGGACATAGATCCTAAAGTTAAGGCTGATGTGATCGCCAGGCGAACCGGATTTTACGACGCATGCGCTCAGGGGATCTTCTGCAACCTGGGCGACGGGGATGTGGACTTCCCGAACGTGCGGCAGGTGCTCCTCGACGCAGCGTTCGAGGGCTGGTGCACCGTGGAGCAGGATTGCGATCCCGCGGGTGATACGTCGCCGGTCGACGATGCCCGGCTCAACCGCGGCTATCTGCACTCAATTGGCTTCTGAGGAGGGTCCCATGGCACGTCTCAACTGGGGAATGGTCGGCGGAGGTGAGGGCAGTCAGATCGGCCCAGCGCATCGGCTTGGGGCCGGGCTTGATGGAGAATTTACGTTTGTTGCCGGGGCTTTGGATCATAATCCTGAGGCTGGGCGTGCCTACGCGCAGCGCCTCGGTGTGGCCGCGGACCGCGCCTACGGCAGCTGGCAGGAGATGCTGGAGGGCGAGCGCGCCCGTCCCGACCGCATCGACCTTGTGACCGTTGCGACACCCAACGCAACGCATTTCGAGATCACCAAAGCCTTCCTCGAGGCCGGGTTCCACGTCCTGTGCGAAAAACCGATGACCATGACAGTTGAGGAAGGCGAGGAGATCGTGCGCCTCACCGAGATGACGGGCAAGATCTGTGCGGTGAACTACGGCTACACCGGCTATGCGCTGGTGCGCCACATGCGGGCCATGGTGGCGCGGGGCGATCTGGGAAAGGTGCGCGTGGTCGTGGCGGAATTCGCTCATGGTCACCATGGTGACGCTGCCGACATGGACAATCCCCGCGTCCGCTGGCGCTATGACCCGGCGCAGGCGGGGGTGTCCGCCCAGTTCGCCGACTGCGGAATTCACGCGATGCATATGGCGAGTTTTGTTGCAGGGCAGGAAGTTACACGCCTTTCTGCAGACTTCGCATCGACCGTAGAGGGGCGCGTGCTCGAAGATGATGCCATGGTCAATTTCCGCATGGATGGCGGGACCGTGGGCCGGCTCTGGACCTCATCCGTAGCTGTGGGGCGGATGCACGGCCTCACGCTGCAGGTCTTCGGGGAGAAAGGCGGACTGCGGTGGGCGCAGGAGCAGCCCAACCAGCTGATCTGGACGCCCACGGGCGGCCGCAACCAGGTCATCGAGCGCGGCGAGGGCGGGCTGTCGCCGGAAGCGGACCGCGCCTCCCGGGTGACGATCGGGCATGCCGAGGGGATGCCGCTTGCCTTCGCGAACATCTACAGCGATCTCGCCGAGGCAATTCGCGCGGCGAAGGAGCGGCGCACGGCGGATCCGGCCGCGCTCCACTACCCAAGAGCGGCTGATGGATTGAGGTCCATGGCGGCGGTGCATGCCTGTGTCGCGTCGGCCAAGGATGACGGCGCGTGGGTGGATGCACGACCGCCGATGTTTCAGTAGCTAGGCCGTTGAGGTCGCCCCCCGATCTGCTCTGCGACCCTGTCGAATGCCTGACCGCCCGACGGTCCTGCTTGAGGCCTATGTTCGGCGCGCACGCGAAACATGCGACATCCATGTCCAGCGACGGCTGGGAAGGGCTGTCAGAGGGGCGCGCGCAGGGTGCCCCGTTCGACAATCTGGCAGGGGAATAGCCGTGCCTCCGGGTAGCGGTCAGGATCCTCGAGCATCGCGACGATCAACTCGATACTTGAGGATATGATCTGCCGGATGGGCTGGTGGATCGTCGTGAGGTCGATGTTCTGCCACCGCGCCATCTCCATATCGTTGAGCCCGATGATGCCGATGTCATCGGGCACCGACAGCCCGGCGGAGGCGATGGCCGACATCACACCGATGGAGAGCACGTCGTCGCCGCAGAAATAGGCGTCCGCGGGGGTATCGCGGAGAAGCCGCGCCATCTCCTCCCGCCCGGCATCGAAGGAGTAGGCGTTGGCGAAACTGTGCGTCGCGGTGATCCCGCGGCAGTGCGCCACCTCCTCGGCGAAGCCGATGAACCGGTCCTGGGTTGACGTCGCCTCCTCCGGCCCGCCGAGAAAGGCAAGGCGTGTGTATCCCCGGGCGATCAGCGTGCGCGCAGCCATCCGTCCGCATTCGATATTGTCGATGCCGACCACGTGGACTTCCGGCGTGGCGGAGTGCTTGCCGAAGGAATGCACAACCGGAACACCCGCCTCCCGAAAGCCGCGGGCAAAGGTCGGGGGCAGCGTGGAGGACGCGACGATCACCCCGTCCACGGAGTATTGCCGCAGCATGCGCATGGAATTCTCCGGATCTGTTTCGTCGGAGAGGTTGACCAGCAGCGGCCGCAGCCCCCGATCCTGAAGGCCGCGGGTGAAAAGGTCGAACACCTCCAGAAAGATCGGGTTGTGGAAGTTGTTCGACACCAGCCCGATCAGCTTCGTCCGTCCGGTCGTCAGGGAGGAGGCGAGAGCGTTGGGTCGGTAGCCGAGTTCGTTCGCCGCCTTCTCCACCTTGCGGCGGGTCTTGAGTGAGACAGACGCACCCTCGGTGAAGGTGCGGGACACCGCAGACCGGGACACGCCCGCGCGCAAAGCGACCTCTTTCAACGTGACCGGCATCTGTCTCCTTTGGCTGTCGGGACCGTCTGTCACCGGGTCTAGGCCATCATTGTGCCGGTAACCAGCCTAACCGTCCCGACTACGTTTGCAACCGGTTGCAAAATGAACCGACCTGTGCTTTCCTCTGACTCGAGAAGCGGGAGAACCGCTCGATCGTGCTGGAGTAGCAATAGTCACCGTGGGAGGAGACGATGAAGACACTTGGAAAACACCTGTTCGTGGCGGCAGCAGCGCTGGCCGCACCGATGGTGGCGATGCCCGCGCTTGCAGCGGGCGAGAAGTACGTGCTCGTGAGCCACGCGCCGGACAGCGACAGCTGGTGGAACACCATCAAGAACGGTATCGCCCTTGCCGGTGACCAGCTCGACGTCGAGGTCGAATACCGCAACCCGCCCACCGGCGACATCGCGGACATGGCGCGCATCATCGAGCAGGCAGCAGCCTCCGGTCCGGACGGCATCATCACCACGCTTGCCGACTTCGACGTGCTCAAAGGGCCGATCAGCAACGCGGTCGACCAGGGTATCGACGTCATCATCATGAACACCGGCACGCCCGATCAGGCGCGCGAAGTGGGCGCGCTGATGTATGTGGGCCAGCCCGAGTATGACGCGGGCTACGCTGCCGGTCTGCGAGCCAAAGGCGAGGGCGTCACGAACTTCCTGTGCGTGAACCATGCGATTCAGCAGCCGACCGTCGGCGAGCGCTGCCGCGGTTACGCGGATGGGCTCGGCATCGACCTTGGCGATGCGATGATGGATTCCGGGACCGACCCTGCGGAAATCAAGAACAAGGTGCTCGCCTACCTGTCCGCCAACCCGGACGTCGACGGTATTCTGACCCTCGGCCCCGTGTCCGCGGATCCGACCATTGCCGCGCTCAACGAAAACGGCATGGCCGGTGACATCCACTTCGGCACCTTCGACCTTGGCGAGGAAATCGTGAAGGCGATCAAGGGCGGCGTGATCAACTGGGGCATCGACCAGCAGCCGTTCCTGCAGGCCTACATGCCGGTCGTGATCCTTGCCAACTGGGACCGCTACGGCGTGCTGCCGGGCAACAACATCAACTCCGGCCCGGGCTTCGTGACCAAGGATGGTCTGACGAAGGTCGAGGAGTTCGCGGGCGAGTTCCGCTGATCCCGGTGTAATCGCGGGCGGCCTTGAGATCAGGGCCGCCCGACGTCTCTCCAGTGCCAGGCAGGGAGGGCGAGATGTCCGCCGCACCTGAAACCGACGAACGCGTCAAGGAAATCTCGCCGCTGAAAAGGGCGCTCATCCGGCCGGAGCTCGGCGGCATGGTGGGCACCGTGGCGGTGTTCACGCTTTTCGCGCTTTTTGCCTTCGACAGTGGGATGTTCGCCCCCCAGGGCATCATGAACTGGTCGATCATCTCAGCCCAGTTCATGATCATCGCGGTGGGTGCGTGCCTGCTGATGATCGCCGGCGAGTTCGACCTCTCTGTCGGATCCATGATCGGCTTTGCGGGGATGATGATCGCGGTGTTCGGCGTGGTTCTTCAATGGCCGATCTGGATCGCGATCCTCGTGACCTTCGTCCTCTGTTCAGCCATCGGCGCCATAAATGGGTTCATCGTGATCCGGACCGGCCTGCCATCATTCATTGTGACGCTGGCGGGGCTCTTTATCCTGCGGGGCTTCACGATCTACATCCCCCAGACCGTCGAGAACAAGACAATCATCGGCGGGATTCGCGACGCGGCGGAGGGGGACTGGCTCGCGCCGATTTTCGGCGGAAAGATCGGGCAGCCGATCTTTCAGTGGCTCGGGGACATCGGGGTCATCGACACGTTTCAGCGGGGCACGCGCGTCGGACAGCCGGTGGTGGACGGGGTTCCGATGCTCATCGTCTGGGCGATCGTGCTCATCATCTTCGGCCACCTTCTTCTGACGCGCACGCGGTTCGGCAACTGGATCTTCGCCGCCGGTGGTGATGCGGAGGCGGCGCGGAACTCCGGCGTTCCGGTGAACCGGGTGAAGATCCTGATGTTCATGTTCACCGCCTTCTGCGCGACTGTGTTTGCGACCTGCCAGGTAATGGAGTTCGGTTCCGCCGGGGCGGATCGTGGCCTGCTCAAGGAGTTCGAGGCGATCATCGCCGTGGTGATCGGTGGCGCACTGCTCACGGGCGGGTACGGCTCCGTGCTTGGTGCGGCCCTTGGCGCGCTTATCTTCGGGGTGGTGCAGCAGGGCCTCTTCTTCGCAGGGGTCGAAAGCTCACTCTTCCGCGTGTTTCTGGGTGTGATCCTGCTCGGTGCAGTGATCCTGAACACCTATATCCGCCGCATGATCACGGGGGAGCGGTGAGATGTCCGACCCGATCATCCGCATGATGAACATCGAAAAGCACTTCGGCGCGGTCATCGCGCTTGCAGGTGTTTCCATCGACGTGTTCCCCGGCGAATGCCATTGCCTGCTGGGGGATAACGGGGCGGGCAAGTCGACCTTTATCAAGACCATGTCCGGCGTGCACAAGCCGACCAAGGGAGAGATCATCTTCGAAGGTCAGCCGATGGAGTTCGACACGCCACGGGATGCGATGGAGGCAGGGATCGCGACGGTCCATCAGCATCTTGCGATGATCCCGCTCATGTCCGTCAGCCGCAACTTCTTCATGGGCAATGAGCCCGTCACCCGCCGGTTCGGCCTTTCCCTCTTCGACAGGGAGAAGGCGGACCGCGTGACGATGGAAGAGATGCGCAAGATGGGGATCAACCTGCGCGGCCCGGATCAGGCGGTCGGCACCCTGTCCGGCGGGGAGCGGCAGACCGTCGCCATCTCCCGTGCAGTTTACTTTGGGGCGAAGGTGCTGATCCTCGACGAGCCGACCTCAGCACTCGGCGTCCGGCAGA
>JBCBAP010000050.1:0-26763 GCA_038532435.1 Pseudomonadota bacterium
CGTGCCGGTCCGGTTGCCCGTCCCGCGGTGGGCTCTTACCCCACCGTTTCACCCTGACCCATGGTTTCCCACGGGCGGTCTGTTCTCTGTGGCGCTGTCCCTCGGGTTGCCCCGGCCGGGCGTTACCCGGCGCCATGTCTCCGATGGAGTCCGGACTTTCCTCGCGGGGATGCCCCCGCGCGACCGTCCAGCCATCCGCGGGCGTTGCTTAGAAGAGCGGTCCGCTCGGGTCAAGCGGGGTGGATCGGCTAGACCAGCGCCTCGCTGAGAGAGACGATCGCGCCAACGGCCCGACGGTCCGTCTTCGTCGCCGGTCCGTGCACACCGGGGCGGAAGCGCAGGCGGAACGCCGCGAGCTGCTGCTCGACACTGCCCGCGCGATAGCCGATCCGGTGCAGACCCTCCTCAAGGTCGACGCTCTCTCCCAACATGTCGGGCCAGATCGCCCGTCCGCCGATGGAAAGGCGGCGCCAGTCGAAGCGTGGCCCCGGATCGATCTTGCGCCCGGGCGCGATGTCGGAATGGCCGAGAATGCGCTGCTTAGGGATCACCCAACGCGTCCGCACATCGTCGATCAACCACGCAAGGCTGTCCATCAGCGGAGCGGCGAAGGGGCTCGCCCCGTCATTCGCAAGCTCGATGCCGATGCTGGCGGAGTTCACATCCCGCACATCCATCCACGCCCCGGCCCCAGCGTGCCACGCGCGCCTTTCTTCATCCACGAGCTGCCAGATCCGTCCGTCCTCCACGATCAGGTAGTGGGCGGAGACCTCGAAGGCCGGATCGCAAAGACGGTCGCGCGCAGCCTCCGCTGTCGCCATCGCGGTATAGTGAAGGATGATCATGGACGGCACTGCCGCATCCCGCCGGAGCCCGTGGTTCGGGGATGGGTGCGCAATGATGTCCATGGGGCCTCCCTTGTTTTCCCCGTCATGGCCCCTGACACGGTCCCTGTCCAGCACTCCGAAGCCTTCGCCCGGGCCCTTGCCCCCGCTGGCGATCCGGGCAAGTGTCGCGTCATGTCCGTTCCGCTGCAGAACCGCGTTGCCCCCGACGGTGGGCTCCACGCACGACCGGAGCGGGGCGCCTGGATGGGCAATCGGGGTGGACGGTTCCACCGCCCGGACCGAACGCTCGGCGGTCGCCGATGGATGTCGAAGGCCTGGATCACCTGCCTCCTTTCCTTCAAGGGCAGGCAGCGGTCGGTCTGGGCAAACAGCTACACCGAGCTCTTCTTCCTTGATGAGGCCACGGCCCTTGCCGCCGGTCATCGCCCGTGTTTCGAGTGCAGGCGGGCGGACGCACGCGCCTTCGCCACCGCCTGGGCCGACCCTGCCCCGCGTGCGGGAGCGATGGATGATGTCCTTCATCGGGTCCGTCGGGAGGGCCCCTGGGAGGCTGCGGCCGAGACCTTGCCGGACGGCACCATGATCCGCATGGAACGCGGTTTCGCGCTTGTCCTCGGGGATGCCATCCTGCCCTGGAGTTTCGCGGGCTACGGGTCGCCCGAGCGCCGTCCCGCGGGCAGCGTCGCCGTCGTCACCCCGCGCCCGGTCGTTGACTGCCTCACGCGCGGCTACGTGCCGGAGATACATGCCACGGCAGCGACCTGACCTGCTAGCGCGACCGCTTGCGCCGCAGGCTGCGCCCGGGATCTGCAGCGGGTCTACCGGGTCGCGTCGGCTTCGGCCGTTCGATGCCGAGCTGGTCGCGCAGGACCTTCGCCTTGATCTCTTCCACCGCGCCGGTCGGAAGCTCGCCGAGCTGGAACGGCCCGTAAGACACCCGGATCAACCGGTTCACCTCCAGCCCGACCGCCCCGAGCGCCCGCCGGATCTCCCGGTTCCGCCCTTCCCGCAGCCCGACCGTCAGCCATGCATTCGCCCCTTGTTGACGATCGATGGTCACCGTCATGGGCTGGAAGCGCTCCCCATCCACGGTGATCCCGCGCAGGACGGGCGCAAGCATCGCCTCCGTCGGAGCGCCCTTCACCCGTACACGGTACTTGCGCAGCCAGCCCGTTGACGGAAGCTCCAGCCGCCGCTTGAGCTCCCCGTCGTTGGTCAGGAGCAGCAGGCCTTCCGAATTGAGATCAAGTCGCCCGACGGACATGACCCGGGGAAGCTCCGGCGGCAACCGGTCGAACACGGTTGCCCGCCCCTTTTCGTCCCGGGCCGAGGTCACGAGACCCGTGGGCTTGTGATAGCGCCACAGCCGCGCTGGCTCCGCGGCGGCCAGCGGCTGCCCATCCACTTCGATCCTGTCGTCTGCGCCGACATTGAGGGCGGGGCTGGTGATGACCTGCCCGTTCACCCGCACGCGCCCCGCCGCGATCACCCGTTCCGCCTCCCGTCGGGAGGCGACACCGGCCCGCGCCAGCCGCTTTGCGATCCGTTCCTTGCCGTCATCCGCCATGGCGCGGGCCTACACCGGACACGCGCGGCTTGCAACGCCGTGCCGGGGGCGGCATCAGGGGACATGCACCAGACACCCATGCAGATCGCCCTTGCCGAGGCCCGCGCCGCAGCCGACCGCGGCGAGGTGCCCGTGGGTGCGGTGCTGCTCGCACCGGATGGCGCACTGCTCGCCCGGGATGGAAACCGCACGCGGGAACGTCACGACCCGACCGCCCACGCGGAGATCCTCGTGATCCGGGCGGCCTGCGCTGCGCTGAAGTCGGAACGTCTGCCCGGCTGCGCGCTTTACGTCACGCTGGAGCCCTGCCCGACATGCGCGGGTGCGATTGCCGCGGCGCGCATCGCGCGGGTCTTCTACGGAGCCGCCGATCCAAAATCCGGCGGCGTCGAACACGGCCCCCGCATGTTCACCCATCCCCAGGCCCACCACCGGCCCGAGGTGTATCCCGGGATCGCCGAAACCGAGGCTGCCGCCCTCCTGCGGGACTTCTTCGCGGAGCGGCGCTGACCGCACTTTCCGTCGGGAGATCTGCAACGCGCCCCCACGGGAGAGATGCGCCCCCGGGGCCGGGTGGGCGGGCGATGGCGCAGCCGAGGACGCCCCGCCCGGCGTCAGGTGAACTGTTCGCGCAGAAGCCGTTCCTCCAGCCCGTGATCCGGATCGAACAGCAGCCGGTGGGAGATCCCCGGTTCGGAGCGGATCCGGACCGTGGCCACGTCCCGCACCTCAGCACTGTCGGCGACGGCAGCGACGCCGCGCTTTTCCCGCTCCATCACGTCGAATTGCACCACCGCCTCCTTGGGCAGCAGCGCGCCCCGCCAGCGCCGCGGGCGGAAGGCGGAGATCGCGGTCAGCGCGAGGATGTCCGCGCCGATCGGCAGGATCGGCCCGTGGGCGGAATAGTTGTAGGCGGTTGAGCCCGCGGGGGTGCACACCAGCGCGCCGTCACACACCAGCTCCGCCATCCGCTCCCGCCCGTCCACGCTGATCCGGAGCTTGGCCGCCTGCGGCCCCTGCCGCAGCAGGGCAACCTCGTTGATGGCAAGTGCAGTCTCCACCGCGCCGTCAGCGGTCGTCGCCTCCATGCGGAGCGGATGGATGACCGCCTCCTCCGCCCGGGCAAGCCTGTCGAGCAGCTTCTCCGGATCGTAGCCGTTCATCAGAAACCCGACCGTGCCCCGGTTCATGCCATAGACCGGCAGGCCAAGGGGCTGGCAGCTGTGCAGGGTCGACAGCATGAACCCGTCCCCCCCGAGGGCGACAATCACGTCCGCCTCGCCCAGCGATACATCGCCGAAGCGTCCGCGCAGCAGATCAAGCGCTGCCTGCGCCTCCGGCGCCTGGCTCGCGGCGAAGGCGATCTGGTTGAATGGCATGTCGCGCACGTCCGCTCCCTCCCCCACCGGGCGCGGATTGCATCCGCCCGACCGGTGTTTTGCCCGCATTAAGCCCGATCCGGAGGACCCGCGGCAAGGAAAGAAGCGCATCTGCGGGGAAACCGGGTTTCCGATCCGCGCCGTTGACGTCGCTGCAGACGGCCCGAAACCCCTCTTGGACCCTTCCGCGACGCCCGTTGCTGGGATAGACCCCGCAGCGAGGATCCGGCGGTCTTGCGACATGATGTGTCGGCACGCGCCCTGTTTCGATGGGGCCAAGTGCGCTATGTACCACCGGGTAAAAACATGCCGACCGGCTGAGGAGACCCGAAGCGATGCTGAACACCGTCCGTGATGTTGGCTTTTTCACCGAGAGCCTTGCGACCCGCGATCCGGAGCTGTGGGGCTCCGTCACCGATGAACTCGCCCGCCAGCGCGACGAGATCGAACTGATCGCATCCGAGAACATCGTGTCCGCCGCGGTCATGGAGGCCCAGGGCCACGTCATGACCAACAAGTACGCGGAGGGCTATCCGGGCCGCCGCTACTATGGCGGCTGCCAGCATGTGGATGTGGCAGAGATGCTTGCCATCGACCGGGCGAAGGAGCTCTTCAACGCGGGCTATGCCAACGTGCAGCCGAACTCCGGCTCCCAGGCGAACCAGGCGGTCTTCATGAGCCTGATCCAGCCCGGCGACACGTTCCTGGCCATGGACCTTGCCTCCGGCGGGCACCTGACCCACGGTGCAAAGGTCAACCAGTCCGGCAAGTGGTTCAACGCGGTACACTACGGTGTCACCCAGCAGAGCCAGGACATCGACTATGACCAGCTCGCCGCCCTCGCCGCCGAGCACAAGCCCAAGCTGATCATCGCGGGCGGGTCTGCCGTGCCCCGCATCATCGACTTCGCGAAATTCCGGGAGGTGGCGGACAGCGTTGGCGCCTATCTGATGGTCGACATGGCCCATTTCGCGGGCCTCGTCGCGGCAGGGCTCTATCCCAACCCGCTCGACTACGCCGACGCGGTGACGACGACCACGCACAAGACCCTGCGTGGCCCCCGCGGCGGCCTCATCCTCACCAATGACGAGGCGCTGGCGAAGAAGTTCAACTCGGCGATCTTTCCCGGCATCCAGGGTGGCCCGCTCATGCACGTGATTGCGGCCAAGGCCGTCGCCTTCGGCGAAGCGTTGCGCCCTGAGTTCAAGACCTATCAGCAGCAGGTGATCGAGAACGCGCAGACGCTGGCGGCGACCCTTATCGACGGCGGTCTCGCCATCGTTACCGGCGGCACAGACACCCACGTGATGCTCGTCGACCTGCGGCCCAAGGGCGTGAAGGGCAACGCGACCGAAAAGGCTCTCGGCCGGGCGCACATCACCTGCAACAAGAACGGCATCCCCTTCGACCCGGAAAAGCCGATGGTGACAAGCGGGATCCGCCTCGGTTCCCCGGCGGGCACCACGCGCGGCTTCGGCAAGGCGGAATTTGCGGAAGTCGGCGAGATGATCGTCAAGGTCGTCGACGGCCTTGCAGCGAACGGCGAAGAGGGCAACGGCGCGGTCGAGGCCGAGGTGAAGGCGCAGGTCCAGGCGCTTTGCGACCGGTTCCCGATCTACCCGAACCTGTAGTCTCGCATCGTCATGATGTTCGAAGGGCGGCGTATGATGCGCCGCCCTTTTTCGTGTCCAGTCCTTCAGGCTGGGCAGCGCGCCGCCCGCACTTCTGTGTCCAGTCATCTGAGAGGCCGCTGCCGGCAAGCTCCCCAAAACCCGACAGGACGGCAGAGCGTCGAGACTATCATCAGCCGAGCCCGAGAAATGTTCTGGTTCCGGTTTCTCGCCATGTCCGACCATTGACGGGGCGTCGAGTGCCCGTCGATCTAGCCCGCCAAGACCTTCACGCAGCCGGACCGGTCCAAAAGGGCCTGCGTCGGACCGGAAATGTACGTGTCCCGATACTGCTGCCTCAGACGGTTGAGGCATTTCACCTGATACTTGAATGGTCGCTGGGAATAGGGACCGTCCGGCGTCTCCACCGTGACGGTGGTCGCTCCCGCGCCGTAGGCCTCGGCGTTGGCAACGAGGAACGGAAGGTAGACCTCGGCACACTCCTCAAGCAGGGTCAGAAGGACTGGTTGGGCGAGCGCGGTGTCCGGCGCGTTCCACTCCGCCTCGATCCCCGACAGATCGTCCATCGCCCTTATCCAATAGCCGATCTGCGGCGCAAGCTCTCGCAGAAGTGCCGCGGGAACCGGATCGAAACACAGCTGGCTGAGCTGGCCATAGAGCGCGAAATCGGCAGCGATCGGTCGGCGCCCCGTCAGGAAAGGCTCCTCGCGCAGATGCGTGTCGAGTGCACGCGCGATCCGTTTCAGGGAGCCGTTGAGCGCGGGGGCGTTGTCCGCTGTGGCGCCAACAAGCTCCATGCGCTCGGTCTGCCGGAGATGCATGGTCTTTGACAGCATGTTTCGCTGCGCGGGACCGCCACCGATCTCCGCTGCGATGGCATCCGCGGCGTAGCGCGCACCGGCGGCATCGTGCCAGCGCATGTAGAACATGATCTTCGTCAGCCACTCGTCGGCCATGTCTTCGAGCAGGTCGGAGATGAACGCGATGCCGGGATCCGGATGGGTCACGCGTCGGTCGTTCACAATCTCACGCTCCAGCACCTCGATGATCTCTGTCGAATCGGTCATCTGGCGGCCCATGGGATGACACAGGACCGGCAGCAGAACCGGGGAGACCGTGAGCGTCCGCCCGCTCACCTGCGGCATGTCCCGGATCCACTCGAACGGGATCCGGCGGTAGCGCATGACGGCGCGGGTCTTCATCGAATAGGGGGACAGCGTGAGCCCGATCAGCTCATAGCCAGCGCTCATGAAGGGCTGGCCAGCAGCTCTGCGGCAAGGGGACGTCCGACCATGTTGTTCACCATCTCCAGATAGTGGGCCTCGATCTCTTCCTGTGTCATCCGGCCGCCGGACTTGTACCAGGTGCTGATGCCCGTGAGCATCGCGATCATGGCCAGAGTCGTCAGCCGGGTATCCGTGATATGGAAGTCCCGGCCCGCTTTTCCAGCCTTGAGGATATCCTCAAGCAGATCCTCGTAGCGCCGGCGCAGCACCTCGATGGCGGCGAAATTGTCTTCGGTCAGATTGCGAAGCTCCATGTAGGAGATGAAGACCTTCTCCGGCCGCAGCACGTGATAGCGGATGTGAAAGCGGACGAAGGCCTCCAGCCGGGCCGCGGGCGACCCGCTCACGGGCAGGGTCTCTCCGGCGGTGAGCAACAGATGCTCCATGTGCCCGGACAGAATATCGTTGAGCAGCGCCTGCTTGTCGGCGGTGTAGAGGTAGAGCGCGCCCACCTGCACCCCGATCTCCGACGCGATCTGGCGCATGGAGACGGCAGCGAAACCGTGCCGGGCGAACAGCCGCACGGCCGCGTCGTGCAAGGCGATCGCCGTTTTCTCCCCACTCGAACCGGATCTCCGCGCCATAACCACACTCCCGCCAGATGGAATCAACGTAACTGAACACCCGTACAGTTGGCAATTCTCCATCCGCCCGCAGACGTGACGTGAGGGTAACGGAGGTCTCACGGTGCTGTCCCGCGGGACCGGCATAGTGACCGTGGAGGGGACGATGCCCTCCGTCCCGTGATGTGTCGGGCCGGGCGTTCCCTCGGGCGCATCGGCGCGGGCGTGATTTGAGTTGCGCCGATGTGAGCCTGGCCCGGCGGGGCTACCGCTTGTCGAAGCGGACCTTGACGTAGGAGCCGGGGGCAGGTTCCAGCGCGCCAATCGTGGCGCCGGGGACGCGGGCGTTGACCTTCCTTCCGGACAGGTCGGACAGCCAGCCGTCCCAGTCGGTCCACCAGCTTCCCGGATGTTCGTCGGTCCCGGTCATCCACTCCGTAAGCGTTTCCGGCGACAGATCTTCGTTCACCCAGTACTGGTACTTTTGCGCAGCGGGTGGATTTACCACGCCTGCAATGTGCCCGGAACCGGCCAGGACAAAGCGGACCTTTGCATTTTCCATAAGCCGCGCGCCGCGGTAGACCGACGAGGCGGGCGCAATGTGATCTTCCTTGGTCGCAACGTGGTAGACTGGCGTCGTAATGTCCTGAAGCGTGACGTGCTGCCCGGCAACGACGAGGTCCCCGGCGGCAAACGCGTTCTCCTGATAGAAATTCTCCAGATAGAAATGATGCACCTTGGCAGGCATCGCGGTGGAATCCGCGTTCCAGTAGAGAAGGTCGAAGGGGAACGGCTCCTTGCCCAGCATGTAGTTGTTCACCACGTAGCCCCAGATGAGATCGGAGGCGCGCAGCATGTTAAAGGCGGTCGCCATCGTCTCCGCTGGCAGATAACCCTTCTCCATCTGTTCATCGACGACGGCGATGGTCTGATCATCGACGAAGACCTGAAGCTCGCCCGCATCCTCAAAATCGAGCTGCGCGGTGAAGAGCGTCGCGCCCGCGACCCGCTTGTCCCGCACCTTGCAGGCATGGGCGAGGAAGGTGCCCGCCATCGTCCCGCCGATGCAGTAGGACGCGATGTTGAGCGACTTCTGCCCGGTCTCCTCCAGCGCCTTGTCGATGGCCCGGGAGACGCCTTCGGACATGTAGGTCTCCCACGTCTCCTTCGCCGCCCGTTCGTCCGGGTTGATCCAGGAGATGATGAAGACCGTGTAGCCCTGCCCCACGAGCCACCGCATCATGCTCTTCTTCTCGTTCAGGTCGAGCACGTAGTACTTGTTGATCCAAGGCGGAATGAAGAGCAGGGGCTTTGCATAGACCTTGTCGGTAGTCGGCGCGTACTGGATGAGTTGGAGGATGTCGTTCTGAAAGACAACCGCGCCTTCGGTTACCGCCATATCGCGCCCGACCTCGAACGCGTCCATGTCCGTCTGCCGGATCAGAAGGTTGCCTTTGCCCCGCTCCAGATCCTCCAGCATCATCCGCAGGCCACGGACGAGGTTGTCCCCCTTTTGCTCCATCGTGGTCTGGAGCACCTCGGGGTTCAGCGCGAAGAAGTTCGAGGGGCTCATCGCCTCGACGAAATTGCGGGTGTAGAATTCCACCTTCTTGCGGTCCCGCGCATCGAGGTCACCGATGGTGTGGGCCATGCCCTGCATGTAGCTCGACGTGAGCAGGTAGGACTGCTTGAGATAGTCGAAGAGCACATTCTCCGACCATTGCTCGTGCTTGAACCTCTTGTCGCTCCGGTTCGGCGTGACGACGGGCTCGGTGTCTTCCGCACCCAGCCATTTCATCGTTGCGTTCCGCCAGAGCTCGCCCTGCGCGGTCCAGAAGGCGACCGTCGCCTCCGCGATCTCCTGCGGATAAGTCGCGGCCATCTGCGCAAATTCCGTGAACGCCGGCATGGTGTTGAGCGGATCTGCGTGGAGCGGTTTGTCCTCCTCCATCTGGCGGGAGAAGTAGGTGGCCCAGATCGCCTGGCTTGTCTCGGAAACCTCCGCCATGTTGCGGGTGAACTCCGCGGAGGTCTGAAGCCATTCCTTAACGTCCTCCTCGCTGGGCATAGTCTGGTCGGCCATCGCGTCTCCTCCCCCGGTCAGCGCTCTGCAGTGGCACTCGTCGGAGTTGCATGCTATCCCGCAAACCTGTTTGGCGCAAAACGGAGCTTTCATGCGCGGCGGACTGGCAGATTGTCGCAGCGCAGCGTGGCTGGCACTGGCCCTGACCCTCGGCGCATGCAGCCTCGGTCAGGAACTTGGCGCCTACGATCTTGATGAAGATGATTTTCCGGAAGCGGCGGCGTATCCAACCCTTCTGGAGGCGACGGAAGCTCAGGAGGGGCAGATCCCACCGCTCAATGCGGAGGAGCTTGGCGCTGCTCAGGAGGAGCTCGATGAACTGCGCCAGTCAGCCGCTCGCGCGCAGCGGCGCGCGGGCCAGATACCCTGAGCTCTCAGCCAGCGAGCGCCAGCGCCGCGCCATCACCAAGCATCAGATCAAGGTTCTGCACGGCCGCGCCTGAGGCCCCCTTGCCCAGATTGTCGAGCACGGCAAAGAGTGCGATCTGCCCGGTCTCGGCACTTCCGCGGACGTGCAGGCTCATCTGGGTCGTGTCGTTGTGCATCTCCGGATTAAGGCGCGCGTCACCGTCCAGCCCGTGCACAGAAATGAGGTCCGCATCGGCGTAGTGAGCGCGCAACGCGTCCTCGATCTGTGCCGCTGTCGTACCTGGCATCACGCTGCTCAAGGAGAGCGGCACCTGCACGATCATACCCTGATGGTAGCGGCCGACCGACGGCACGAACACCGGCGCGCTGTCGAGCAGGCTGTACTTGGTGATCTCCGGCAGATGCTTGTGCGCCTGATCAAGGCCGTAATAGAAGAACGACGGCGCATCGTCCGCCTCCATCTCCGCAATCAGCGCCTTGCCGCCGCCGCTGTAGCCGGACACCGCATTGATGGTGATGGGCGCGTCCGCGGACAGCAGACCTGCCTCCCTCAAGGGGCGCAGAAGCGCGATCGCGCCGGTGGGGAAGCATCCGGGATTTGCCACGAACCGGGACCGGGCAACCGCATCCGTGTTGCCCGCCGTCATTTCCGGAAACCCGTAGGTCCAGTCATCGTCGATCCGGTGCGCGGTGCTCGCATCAATGAACCGCGTGGTAGGGTTGGCGAGCAACGACACTGATTCCTTCGCCGCCGCATCTGGCAGGCAGAGGATGGTCACGTCGGAGCCGTTGATCGCCTCCGCCCGCGCATCGAGATCCTTGCGCAGCGCGTCAGGCAAGGACACAAGCTCGATGTCATCGCGCGCGCGCAGACGCGCGTGGATTTGCAATCCCGTCGTCCCAGCCTCGCCGTCGATGAATACCCGGGCCATGTCCCGTCTCCCTATGCTCAGTTGCAGGAAGCCTGCGAATAGAGGATTTTGCGAGTCGCCTCAACCCGCGCAGCAGCGAACGAGGCCGAGCCCTGCAAGCGCGCCGCTCAACAGCCGCGGCGGGGCGGGCACGGGGACCGGCGCTATTACGCGCCGCGTTCACAACAAGGTCGTCGAGTACGAACGACAGGCGGTTGTCGCAGGAATGGCCCACCATCTCGACGATGTCGACATGGTCGCACACGTCATCGAAGAGGAGCGTCACCCACGCCGGGTCCGCTATGTTGTTGGTGACTGTCCGAAGGTCCGGCGGGGCTCTGAACCGGCCGATAACTGTGAGCTGTCGCGCCTCGGCGAACGAGAGATCCATCCCAACGAGGTCTAACGCGATCGGCGCGCCGAATTCATTGGTGTCGTAAGTCGGGTCCAACGACTCCCTAATGACAGCCACATGGGACCCGATCAGCCCATCGCGGTTGACCCCGGTGAGCTGCTCGGGTCCTCACCGTAGATGAGGAAGATGTAGTCGGATCCGCACCCTCCGTGTGCGATGGAGAGGAACGAAAGCTCGTGGAAGCGCTGGATGCTGTCCAGAAAACAGTTGCCCGGCTCCTCAGAGTACAGCGCGTCCGGGTTGAGAGCGCCGCCGCTGACATACACAAGGTTCGATACCAGTGCCCCACCGTCGGCAATCGGGCCGTAGAGGGTTTTGCCCCAGCCCTACGCGCCAAAGTCCGGGTCAGAAATCGGCAGCGACCCGGTGCGGTCGAACTCGACAGTCACTTAGGACGCCACGGGCGCAATAAGCGTGAGGCCCGCTGCGAGAAGTGTGCCGTACTTCGTGATTGCTCCGACGGGTGGCCGGATCTGACAGCCGAGCAGCACGGGTCAGCCCGACCTGCGGCGCCGGACGAGGCTTACCCCCCCGAACGCGGCCCCAAGCATGAGGATCGAGGCGGGCAGCGGCACCGCCGCCACGTCGGAGACCATCAGATTGTCGATCGCGACGCCGGTCGTCCCGGCCGCACCAGGATCGGTCACAACGATGTAGAGACCGACAATGTCGACCCAAGGAGAGTCAGGCACCCACGAAATGAGCTCTGCGGAAGGCTCGAGCACCGTCTCCGCGAACTCGTATCCGCCCAGGCTTGTGGCCGCGAAAATTGAAACGGTGATCGCGTTCGCACCACCGAGATTGCCGACATCGACGCCGAAGAATGAGAACTTCTCCCCGTCCGTCCGGGCGACATCGAGCGCGTCCGTGAACAGGATCGGATCGTCGAGGTACACCACATTGCCGTTGGGCAGTCCCGAATATGATCCCGAGTCAGACACGAAACCCACGTGGATCGGCGCCTCGTATGAGGTAAAGGAGTAGCCGTCGCTCGTGTAGACATTATCCGTGTCGTCGCCAACCTCGTGGGCGCTGTCGTTCGTACCGTATCCGCCCCCGGGGACAAAGACCGGCAGCGTTCCGTTCGGGTCGAACGTGATCGTGGCGGACTGCGCGACCGTCGCCGCCAGCATCAGCGCCCCCGTGGCGCTCATCACCTTACACAGCATTTTGGGCCTCCTTACACAGCGACCCGAGCCGGACATCAGCCTGATCGCACTGTTTTGAGCGCTAAGGGGTAAATGTGCCCCTTGTGTGATCGAATGCGGCGACATCGGACACGTTTGCCACCGGGGAGCGATCTGACGGTCGCGGCCGCATCTAAAACGGAAAAGGACCCGCCGTTCCCGGGCGGATCCTCCAAGCGTTCTGGTGTGATGAGCGATCAGCCCGCGTTGCGCCGCCGAACCAGCGAAAGGCCCGCGATTGCGGCACCAAGCATCAACGCAGAGGCAGGCAGCGGTACCGGCGCAACCTGGTCGACCACCATGTTGTCAATGCTGAACCAGGTCGCCCCGCCGCCGACATACTGGGCGTCGAGGATGACGCTGGAAAGCCCGGTCCACGCGCTGCCGAAGGTCAGCGTGGTCAGCGGATGGTTGTTGCCGAGGTTGAACGTCTCCGTAACGACACCCCCGCCCGCGGTCTGTCCGGTCGCGACGATGTTGAGGTTACCGTTCCCGCTCCAGCCGCTCGCGTCGACCTGAGACAGGGAGAATGCACCACCGTCCGAGCGGTCGACATTGATCATGTAACCGTAGAGCGCATCGCTGGTCGACTGGGTTGCGTAGCCGTAGCGGTCCGGAAAGAGGATGTAGGTGTAAGTGTTCGTGCTCGAGAAATCGAACCCGTCGGAGCTGTAGACATTGCCGTTGGTCGGCGTTCCGTACTCGTAGTACGAGCTGCTGGTGAAGGGCAGCGAGCCGTTCCTGTCGAACTCGATGGTGAGTGCCGACGCTGCAGTTGCAGCGCCCATAAGTGCTGCGATAAAGGTCAGAGTCTTGAAAAACATAACACGTGTCCTGCTACTTGGGGTGTAGACGCCCTCACGGCGCCGTCACCGAGGACCTACCCCGCAATTGTGGGCGTGTTATGCTGAAGTTGGGCAATTTGGCGACGTCTGCCCCCCCCAATTGCGGCGACGAGCGTCAGGATCTCACCCTTGACGCGAACCATCCCGCTCCCGTTAGCGCAACGGCCGCCATTGCCCCCGCCGCCCGCCCGCGCCATAAAGCGCGCACCGCCAACGGAGCTGCCGCCCATGACCGAAGAGTTCTACCGCATCAAACGCCTGCCCCCTTACGTGTTCGCAGAGGTAAACCGACTGAAGGCGGAGTACCGCGCGGCGGGCATGGACATCATCGATTTCGGCATGGGCAATCCGGACATGGACACGCCCCCCCACATCGTCGAGAAGCTGGTGGAGACCGTGCGCAAGCCCCGCACCCACCGCTATTCCGCCTCCAAGGGGATCCCCGGGTTGCGCAAGGCGCAGGCGGGCTACTATGCCCGCCGCTTCGGGGTGAAACTCGACCCGGAAACCGAGGTGATCGCGACGCTGGGATCAAAGGAAGGGCTCGCCAACCTCGCCATGGCGATCACCGCTCCGGGCGACGTGATGCTGGTGCCAAACCCGTCCTACCCGATCCACCCGTATGGCTTCATGATCGCCGGTGGCACCCTGCGCCACATCGCGGCCCTCCATGACGGGGTCTTCAACCCGGAAAAATACATGCAGGCGCTCGACCGGGCGATGACCCATTCGGTGCCCAAACCGGTCGCCCTTGTGGTAAGCTTTCCGTCCAACCCGACCGCGCAGACCTGCGATCTCGATTTCTACGAGGATCTCATCGCCTTCGCCCGGAAGCATCACCTCTGGGTCCTGTCGGACCTCGCCTACTCGGAGGTTTACTTCGACGACAACCCGCCGCCCTCGATCCTCGAGGTTGCAGGCGCGAAGGATATCGCCGTCGAATTCACGTCATTGTCCAAGACCTTCTCCATGCCCGGCTGGCGCATGGGCTTCGCCGTGGGCAATGACCGGCTGATCGGGGCCCTCACGCGGATCAAGAGCTATCTCGACTACGGCGCGTTCACGCCGGTCCAGGTCGCCGCCGCCGCGGCGCTCAACGGGCCGGAGGATTGCATTGCGGAGATCAGGGACACCTACCGCTCCCGCCGCGACACGCTGGTCGAAAGCTTCGGTCGCGCGGGCTGGGACGTCACTCCACCGCCCGCCACCATGTTCGCCTGGGCTAAGCTGCCGGAGAAGTTCGCCCACATCGGCTCCATGGAATTCTCCAAGATCCTTCTGCGGGAGGCGGAGGTCGCGGTCAGCCCCGGCGTCGGGTTCGGCGAGTACGGAGAGGGCTATGTGCGCCTCGGTCTCGTGGAGAACGAACACCGTATCCGGCAGGCCGCGCGCAACATCCGCCGGGTGATGGACCGCGCCGACGACATCCTCAGCCAGTACGACAACGTCGCATGAGCGACTGGGATTTCGAGCTGCAGCGGGCCCAGACGGCCCACACGCTGCATCACCTCGAAACCGAAGAGGGCGTAGACATGACCCTCCGCGTCACGCTCGATCTGGAGTTCCTGCCGGGCAAGGACGCGGACCCGGCGGCCTGCACGAAGGCACTTGCCATGTTCGGCTACCACGCCGACCCGGGCGAGGACGGAACCCTCATCGCGCAGATCGACAATGTGGCCCTCACCCTCGACGAGGTCTGGCTCCACGAGGAGCGCACGACAAAGATCGCGCTCGCCCGCGGCTTCACCCCGGATGGCTGGGGCTTTCTCGCCCCCTGATCCTTCTTCTGGCCGGAAATATCCCCGCCGGAGGCTCCCGCGGCCTCCACCGGTTCGCTCATTTGATTAACGCCGTAAGACCCGTCACAGGCGCCAATCGCCCCGGGGGGCTCAGGGGAACGCGCCGCACGGCGCCCGTCTCGACACGGGCCATAAAAAACCCCGCCGGGCGCGGGGCCCGGCGGGGGATGTCTGCACCGATCCGGCGGATCAGGCAGCGGCGAGGTTGCGCAGCACGTAGTGCAGCACGCCGCCATTCTCGATATACTCGATCTCCACCGCCGTATCGATCCGGCACTTGAGCTGGATCTCCCTGGTGGAGCCGTCCGGGTAGGCGATCGTGCAGGGCACGAGCGACAGCGGCTCCAGATCCCCATCAAGCCCGGTAATCGTCACCGTCTCTTCACCGGTGAGGCCGAGGCTCTTGCGATCCTCGCCGACAAACTCGAACGGGATCACACCCATGCCCACGAGGTTGGAGCGGTGGATCCGCTCGAAGCTCTCCGCGATCACGGCCTTCACGCCCAGAAGTGCGGTACCCTTCGCCGCCCAGTCGCGGCTGGAGCCCGTGCCGTACTCCTTGCCCGCGATCACCACGAGGGGCGTGCCCGCCTCCTTGTGAGCCATCGCCGCATCGTAGATCGACATCTGGTCTCCGTCCGGCCCCTTGGTGTAGCCGCCCTCGACCCCGTCGAGCATCTCGTTGCGGATGCGGATATTGGCGAAGGTGCCCCGCATCATCACCTCGTGGTTGCCACGGCGGGAGCCGTAGGAGTTGAACTCCCGCGGTGCGACCTGACGGTCGGCGAGGTAGCGGCCCGCGGGATGAACCTCCTTGAACGATCCCGCCGGGGAGATGTGGTCGGTCGTCACCGAATCCGCGAGCATCGCGAGCACTTTGGCCCCCTCCACGTTGGAGATCGTGCCCGGCTCCTTGCCCATTCCCTGGAAGTAGGGCGGGTTCTGTACGTAGGTCGACGTGGCCGGCCAGTCGTAGGTCAGGCCCTCCTCAACCTCGACGGAGCGCCACTTCTCGTCGCCCTTGAACACGTCCGCGTACTTCGACTGGAACGCCTCCCGGGTCACGGTCCGCTCGACAAGCTCCGCAATCTCCGCCTGGGACGGCCAGATGTCTTTGAGGTAGACGTCGTTGCCGTCCTTGTCCTGGCCGAGCGGGGCGGTCGTGATGTCGATGTTCATGTCACCGGCGATCGCATAGGCCACCACCAGCGGCGGGGAGGCGAGGTAGTTCGCCCGCACGTCCGGGTTCACCCGTCCCTCGAAGTTCCGGTTGCCCGACAGCACGCTCGTGGCCACCAGATCGCCCTCGTTGATCGCCTTGGAGATGTTCTCGGGCAGCGGGCCGGAATTGCCGATGCAGGTGGTGCAGCCGTAGCCCACGAGGTTGAAGCCCAGCGCGTCGAGATCATCCTGCAGCCCCGCGGCCTCCAGATAGTCGGACACGACCTGGGACCCCGGCGCGAGGGAGGTCTTCACCCACGGTTTCCGGTTCAGGCCAAGGGCCCGGGCCTTGCGCGCCACGAGGCCCGCGCCGATCATCACGTAAGGGTTGGACGTGTTGGTGCAGGAGGTGATCGCGGCGATCACCACGGAGCCGGACTGGACGGTGTACTCCTCGCCCTCCACGGCGACCTCCTTGCCCAGCGGGCGGGAGAACTCCGTGTCCATGTGGCCCGCGAAGGTCGGCGCGGCGTCCTTCAGCAGGATCCGGTCCTGGGGCCGCTTGGGGCCGGAGATTGCGGGCTGAACCGTTCCCATGTCGAGCTCGAGCGTGGAGGTGTAGACCGGATCATAGTCCGCCCCGCGCCAGAACCCGTTCTCCTTCGCATAGGCCTCGACGAGCGCGATACGATCCTCGTCCCGGCCGGAAACGCGCAAGTAGCGCAGGGTCTCGTCGTCGATGGGGAAGAAGCCGCAGGTTGCACCATACTCCGGCGCCATGTTCGCGATCGTCGCGCGGTCCGCCAGCGGCAGGTTGTCGAGCCCGTCGCCGTAGAACTCCACGAACTTGCCGACGACCTTGTGGATGCGCAGCATCTCCACGACCCGCAACACTAGATCGGTCGCGGTCACGCCTTCGACCATCTTGCCGGTAAGCTTGAAGCCGACCACTTCGGGGATGAGCATCGAGATCGGCTGGCCGAGCATCGCAGCCTCCGCCTCGATGCCGCCCACGCCCCAGCCGAGGATGGCGAGGCCGTTCACCATGGTGGTGTGGCTGTCGGTACCGACGAGGGTGTCCGGATAGGCCACTTCCGCGCCGTTCTGGTCCATATCCGTCCAGACGGTCTGGCCAAGATACTCAAGGTTCACCTGGTGACAGATGCCGGTGCCCGGCGGGACGACGCGGAAATTGTTGAAGGCACCCTGCCCCCACTTGAGGAACTCGTACCGCTCCCCGTTGCGCTGATACTCCCGGTCCACGTTGAGCTGGAACGCGCGCGGGTTTCCGAATTCGTCCACCATCACGGAATGGTCGATGACGAGGTCTACGGGGTTGAGCGGGTTGATCTTTTCCGGATCACCGCCAAGAGACACCATCGCGTCGCGCATGGCGGCGAGGTCCACCACTGCGGGCACGCCGGTGAAGTCCTGCATCAGCACCCGCGCGGGGCGGTAGGCGATTTCCCTCGGGTTCTTGCCGCCCTTCTCTGCCCACTCGGAAAACGCCTTGATGTCGTCGGTCGTGACCGTCTTGCCGTCCTCGAAACGCAGCATGTTTTCCAGCACGACCTTGAGTGCTGCGGGCAGCTTGGAAAAATCGCCAAGCCCTGCCTTTTCGGCCGCACTGATCGAATAGTAGGCAACGGTGCTGCCGCCTGCGGTCAGTTCGCGGCGGGTGTTGGCTGAATCGGTTCCTACGGTGATCGTCATGAAGGTGCTCCTTCGCTCTTTGGTCCTCGGGCCGGAGCCGGAGGTGTGGGGACCTGCGCGCACGGGGATGCGAGACGGAGGGGCGCGCGGGGGGGGTAAGATCTCTGCGGCCTGATATGACGCGAATCGAAACTCTTTACAACTGTATTGTGTGCCATTGCATACAATAGGCTGTGAGCTGTCCCCTTCCCCTTTCGTGATCGATCCGATAACGCTGACGGTCATGCCGCTGACCGTCTCTTCCCTGCGTATCGACCGGTCCGGCCGCACGATCCTCTCGGGCCTGTCGCTGGAGGTCGCGGCGGGGGAGGCGCTGATCCTGCGCGGACCGAACGGCTCCGGCAAATCGACCCTGCTGCGGGGGATCGCAGGCCTGCTGCCCCGCACGGGCGGCACGGTAATGTGCGACGGCATCGACCTCGACGATGATCCGGACGGATTTCAAGATCTGCTCGCCTACGCTGGACATCTCGATGCGGTGAAACCGCAGCTTACGGTCGCGGAAAACATCCGGTTCTGGGCGGGGCTTTTCGGCGGGTCGGCGGAGGAGGCTCTCGACCGGTTCGACCTCGGCGCGCTGAGCGACCGCCCGACCCACACCTGCTCCGCCGGGCAGAAGCGGCGCCTCGGGCTTGCCCGCCTCTCCCTCACCGACCGCCCGCTCTGGCTGCTGGACGAGCCGACCGTCTCCCTGGATGCCGAGACGGTCGCAAACTTCGCAAAACTGGTGAGCGCGCAGTGCGAGAGAGGCGGCATGGCGCTGATCGCGACCCATGTGGATCTGGGCCTTCCCGCTGCCCGGATCTTCGAGATGCCGGAGCCGGGGCACGCGGCGGAACCCTCGTCCGACCCCTTCCTCGACGCGGGTTTTGCATGACGCGGATTGAAGACCCCAAAGTGTCCGCAGCGCTGCGCGCAAATCAGCCGAGTCGATTGCTTTCCGAAAGACGCGTTGCTGAGCAGTGTCGTGGACGCGCGGGAGTGATGATCCCGTGAGCGGCTATGCGGCACTCTTCCGGCGGGAACTGATGCTCGCGCTCCGGTCCGGAGGGGGAGCGACACTCGGCCTGGGGTTTTTCCTCATCGTTGTGCTGATGCTGCCCTTTGGTGTCGGCCCCGACACAGATGTGCTGCGGCCGGTGGCGCCCGGCATCCTATGGGTCGCGGCCCTGCTGGCCTGCCTCCTCTCCCTCGACCGGCTGTTTCAGGCGGATGCGGAGGATGGGACGCTCGATATCCTCGCGCTGGCCCCGATCCCGCTGGAGGGGCTCGTCGCGGTGAAGACGCTCGCCCACTGGATCACCACCGGGCTGCCGCTGGTCGTCGCTGCCCCGGTGCTGGGCATCACGCTGAACCTGCCACCCCAGGCGTTCGGCTGGCTGATCGTGAGCCTTGCCCTGGGGACGCCCGCGCTCAGCGCGCTCGGCGCGATTGGTGCGGCGCTGACGGTGGGACTGAGGCGGGCGGGACTGCTGATATCGCTGCTTGTGCTGCCGCTTTACATCCCGACGCTGATCTTCGGGGCGCGCGCCGTGGACCTTGCCGCCCGGGGGCAATCACCCCTTCCTGCCCTGATGCTGGTGGCGGGCGTCACGCTTCTGACCCTCGCGGCGAGCCCTTTCGTCACCGCCCACATTCTGCGGATCCAACTCCGCTGAAAGGCCTCTGCCGGGTCAGCTCAGAGCGGAGCGCACGGCGTCCGCGATATCCTCGAGCACCGCGTTGAGCGTCGCCTCATCGGTGCATTCGCCCATGATACGCAACAGCGGCTCCGTCCCCGACTTTCGGATCACCAGCCGCCCCCGGTCCCCAAACCGGGCCTCCCCGGCGGTGATGGCCGCCTTGACCTCAGTGGCGGCGAGCGGATCGCCACCGCTTTCGAACAGCACATTGACCAGCCGCTGGGGAACGGGGGTAAAGACCTGCAGCACCTCGCTCGCCTTGCGCCCCTCCTCGACGAGGGAGGCGAGCACCTGAACGGCAGCCAACAGGCCGTCGCCGGTGGTGACGTAGTCGCGCATCACGATATGGCCGGACTGCTCCCCGCCCAGCGCGTAGCCTCCGGACCGCATCTCCTCGACCACATACCGGTCGCCGACCTTGGTCCGCGCAAGCGAGATGCCGAGCGTGTCGAGGTGCCGTTCAAGCCCGAGATTCGACATCACCGTGGTCACCAGCGTGTCCCCGGTCAGGCGGCCGGCCGCCTTCCACCGACCCGCGATGAGCCCCATGATCTGGTCCCCGTCAGCGACCGTGCCGGTCTCATCGATCACGATCAGCCGGTCCGCATCCCCATCGAGCGTGATGCCCACATGGGCGCCGAACGTCACCACCGCCTGTTGCGCGGCGGTCGTGTCCGTCGATCCGCACCCTTTGTTGATGTTGAACCCGTTGGGATTGGTTCCGATGGGGATAACCTCGGCCCCAAGCTCCCACAGCACCTGGGGGGCGACCTTGTAGGCGGCCCCGTTCGCGCAATCGATCACCACCTTCAGCCCATCCAGCCTCAGCCCGCGCGGCAGCGTCGTCTTGACGAACTCCGCGTACCGGCCGAGCGCATCGTTGATCCGTGTCGAGGTCCCGATCCCGGTGTCGGAGGCATAGACCGGATCCTGCCCGAACAGGGCCTCGATCTCCGCCTCCGCCTCGTCCGAAAGCTTGTAGCCGTCCGGGCCGAAGAACTTGATCCCGTTGTCGTGGAACGCGTTGTGGCTGGCGGAGATCATCACGCCGAGATCCGCGCGCATGGAGCGGGTGAGCATCCCGACCGCGGGTGTCGGCACCGGGCCGAGCATCAGGCTCGACATGCCCACGGCGGCGAAGCCCGCCACCATCGCCGTTTCCAGCATGTAGCCGGAGCGGCGGGTATCCTTGCCGATGACGACCCGGTGGGAATGCGACCCGCTTTTGAAATACTGTCCTGCCGCCATGCTGAGCCGCATGACAGCCTCGGAGTTCATCGGATAGGTGTTTGCACGGCCACGGACGCCGTCGGTTCCAAAGAGTGTTCTGCCCATGGGGCTCTCCTATCCCAGGCGGTTGAGCGCCGTCCAGAGTGCAACGGCCTGGGCCGTTTCCGCCGTGTCATGCACCCGCAGGATCTGCACGCCCTGGCGCAACGCCTCGAGCGCGACAGCAATCGATCCCGGCGCGCGATCCGCCGCCCGGTCGGCCCCGCCGAGCGTTCCGATGAATCGCTTACGGGAGGCGCCGAGAAGAATCGGGCAGCCGAGGCCGTGAAAGAGGCTCAAGTGACGCAAAAGAATGAGATTATGGTCCAGCGTCTTGCCGAAGCCGATGCCCGGGTCGACGATCAGTCGGTCCCGGGGAATTCCGGCATTGACGCAGACCTGCACACGCGTGGAGAGGTAGTCGTAGACGTCGAGCACGACGTCATCGTAGCGCGGCGCGTCCTGCATCGTCCGCGGATCGCCTTGCGCATGCATCAGACAGACGGGCACGCCCCGCTTAGCGGCGAGCGGGAGGCTCGCCGGATCGTGGGTGAGCGCGGAAACATCGTTAAAGAGCGTTGCCCCGGCGTCGAACGCGGCCGCCGCGACGGCAGCGTTGCGGGTATCGACACTGACGGGCGTCGTCACACCTGCTGCGCGGATGGCCGCAAGGGCGGGTACGACCCGGCTGATCTCATCCTCCTCCGACACCGGCGTGGCGCCCGGACGGGTGGATTCACCACCGATATCGAGGATCGAGACGCCCTGAGCGGCCATGGCAGCACCCACCCGTGCCGCTTCGGCGGGCGTGTCATGGTCCCCCCCGTCGGAGAAGCTGTCCGGGGTGACGTTCAGGATGCCCATCAGGTGGGGGGCGGCGAAATTCATCCCGCAGAGGCGCGCGCGCGGTGAGGTGAGGGCCGCCCGCTCACCCTCGGTCAGCTCGGTGACCGGCAGACGCTGCGCCGGACGCTCCCGGGAGAGGACCTCCACATGATCGAACCACGTCCAGCCACCGGCGAGCGGCAGCGCGTCGGGCGACCGGCACGGATCGGTCATCGCGATCGGGCGGACGTAGCGGGTCATGCGGCGGGAGCGAGCAGGCGAGAGACCAGGTCCGGAAGCGTCGACCAGTCATCGAATGTGGCGGCGGGGTCTAACGCCTCCACCGGTTCCTGCCGGTACCCGGGAGTGTGGAGGAGGAACGGCACGGAGGCCCGTCGCGCCGTCTCCGCATCCACGATCGTGTCACCGACGAAGAGGATCGGCCCCTCCCCGATCTGCGCCGCCGCGTGCCAGAGCATCGCCGGGTCCGGCTTGAGCACGTCGAGACTGTCGCCCCCGGTGAAGCCTTCGATCGTCCCGTCGAGACCCAGACCGGACAGGACCTTGCGGGCGGGCACCCCGGCCTTCTGGGTGCAGACCGCGAGGCGGTGGCCTGCAGCCTTGAGCGCCTCCAACGCCTCTGGCACGCCGGAATAGGCAACGGTCTTGATTAGCGGATCCGCGTCATAGACCGCGCGGAACCGGGCGAGATGGGGCGCCAGCTCGCCCCCGGGCACGCCGCCCGTGTGGGTCAGCAACTGCTCGATCTGACGCGGCATACCCCGCCCGACGAAGCCCTTGTAGGTCTCCACATCGACCGGCTTTCGACCCAGATGGGCGAGGAGCGCATTGCCCGCGTGGCACAGGCTCGGGGCGCTGTCGACAAGGGTCCCGTCGAGATCGAAAAGGATCCGCGCCATTGATCAGCCCCCGCGGTGCGGGCCGTTCACGCGGCCTTCCACTTGATGGAGCATCCGATGGAGGCGACCTGCTCGACCGGACCCTGCCCGGTGCGGGCGACAAGCTTCATCGCCTCAAAGAGCTCCCGGACATGATCGGGCCCGGGCGTGTTGCGCCCGCTTGAATCGAGCCGCCCCCGGTACTGGAGCTTGAGCATCGCATCGAACCCGAAAATGTCCGGCGTGCAGACCGCACCGTAAGCTGCCGCCACGGCCTGCGTGTCATCATGGAGGTAGGGGAAGGGAAACCGGTGAACTTGCGCAAAGCTGACCATGTTGTCGAAGCTGTCCGCAGGATAGGCTATCGCATCGTTCGCGCAGATCGCAGCCACGCCGAAGCCCATGTCCATCAGCGCCTGCCCTTCGGAGGCGAGGCGGTCGGCCACCCCGACCACGTATGGACAGTGGTTGCAGATGAAGAAGAGCACGAGCCCGCGCACCCCGCGCAAATCTCCGAGCCCGTACTGCTTGCCATCAGTGGCGCGCAGGTTGAACGGCTCCGCCGGCCATCCCATGGCGTGGGTCACATCTGTGGGTGCGGGCATGGAAACCTCCGGAGCTGGCCGATTGCCCCTGTGTCTAACAAAGCGGGTATGGCGGCGGAAGCCCAATCCCGCGACCGGGCTGGCTAAGGTGCCGCCGGGGCCGTCACCTCGTCCCTGCCGTCGCGTGTGTCCGGGGGAACCGTGACTGCACTGGCAACGGGACGGGCGCCGGACATTCGAGCAGAGGCATCAAGATGCTCCGCAAACCACGCAAAGAGCGTAGCGGCGTCCCCGGTCTCCGGCGCGCCGGGGGTGTCGAGCGCGATCTTGGTGGGCGCCCAGACGCACCGCAGCCCCTCGCCGAGCGCCCAGTCAAGCTCGGTCCGGGAGGCGACAACGCAAAACCGCGGATCGTCCCCAGCGAACCGCCACGCCGCAATCTCCTGCTGCAGAAGTGCCACGCGGCGGGCGGGATCGTCTGCCGCTCCTGCACCATCCGGCCCCGTGTCGAGGCATACCACGACGGGGCAGTTCAGCGCCGCGATCCGTTTCCGCCAAGGCGCGGGCTCCGCGTCCGCCGGGACCAGGATCAGGCAAGGTTTCGGGTGCACGTCGGGCGGGTCTTCTGCGGCGGCGGTCGCGACCGGCCTCAGAGGTTGGGCCGCATCGGCAACCCGGCTTCGCACGATTTCGACGCCCAGCGCGCCGGGGATGCGGTCAAGCTTCTCAATCCGCAGAAACACCCGGTGGGCGCGCGGATCGATCAGGCAACGCTCCGCGATCCGTTCTGCCAGGGTCTCCAGCAGATTGATCCGTTCCGCAGCCAGAACGGCTGCAATGCCCTGAATGATCGTGTCGTAGGACAGGACCTGATCCACGTCATCGCCCACTGCGGCGGCGTGGGGAGAAACCTCCAGCACTACGTTGAACCGCACCCGCTGGGTCACGCCACGCTCGGAGGTGAAAGCGCCGATCTCAACTTCCCGCACGTAGTCCCTCACGGAGATGCGGTCGCGCAGATCCGTCCCCGCCGTTGCGGCAGCGCGGGCGAGCGGATGCCCGAAGGCAAGCGTCGTTTCGTCGGTCATGCACCCCTCCTCATTCTGTTCGCGTCGTAGCGCGGGCCCGACCCGGCGACAAGCTGGTGCGCGGCGCATGGTCGGCGTTTCGCGACGGGGGAGCGATACCGGGTGCGGCTGATGGTCCGCGCAGCTCCCTTGACAATTGGCGGAGTAATCCTCATTTTGAGCACTCGCGCGGCTCCACGCGTTTTTTTGACACCGCGATTATGCTCACCTGGAGCATTAAACCGACGAGGATCCAGCGATGTTCCTGAACGCCGACACGAAATGGGATGCGGCCCGGGCGGAGCTTGCCTCCCACTACGACCTCTCACCGTCCGAAGGCGCGATGAAGGAAACCGCGGCGGTTTTCGAGACCGTGAAGCGGGTTATTCCCGCGCCGGACTGGATGACCTACGCACCCTATGTGATCGCGATCAACCGCCTGAAGCGGGAGAAGGACGCAGTGATTCTCGCCCACAACTACATGACACCAGAGATCTTTCACGGTGTGGGCGACATCGTGGGGGACAGCCTGCAGCTCGCCATCGCAGCGACCAAGGTGAACCAGCAGACCATCGTGCAGTGCGGCGTGCACTTCATGGCCGAAACATCGAAGATCCTGAATCCGGCCAAGACGGTGCTGATACCCGACAGCCGCGCGGGCTGCTCGCTTGCGTCCTCGATCACCGCTGCCGACATCGCGAAGATGCGCGCGGAGTACCCCGGCGCGCCGGTGGTCAGCTACGTCAACACCACCGCCGAGGTGAAGGCAGCATCCGACATCTGCTGCACCTCCTCCAACGCCGCACGGATCGTGCGGGCACAGGACAGCGACACCGTGATCATGACGCCAGACGGCTACCTCGCACAGAACGTTGCGCGGGACGTGCCGGAAAAGCGGGTCGTTTACTGGGAGGGCGCGTGCATCGTTCACGAGCAGTTCACCGCGGAGGAACTGCGCGCCTTCCGCGAGGATCACGAGAACGTCGTGATCATCGCCCACCCCGAGTGCCCGCCAGACGTGATCGCGGAGGCCGATTTCTCCGGCTCGACCGCGGGCATGATCAACTATGTCCGGACCGAAAAACCGGCGAAGGTCGTCATGGTCACCGAGTGTTCCATGTCCGACAATGTGGCCGCGGAACTGCCGGAGACGGACTTCGTCCGCCCCTGCAACATCTGCCCGCACATGAAGCGGATCAGCCTCGAAAACATCCTCTGGGCGCTCCACTCGAAAACCGAGGAAGTCACGGTCGCGGAGGATTTAATTGAACCGGCGGCCCGCGCGGTGCAGCGTATGATCGATGTGTCCAACGCGGGGAAGTAATCCATGAAACATGTCGTCTTGATGCTCACAGCGCTGGCGCTGGCGGGCTGCATCGAGGACCGCCCCTTGCCGGAGCCGGAGGCGGATGCCTGCTCTCCGACTCTTTCCGCAGCCTACAATGCGGAGATTCCGAACGACGGGAGCCACGATGTGGAACTGCTCGCCGAGGCGTTGCTGGCCTACACCAATGCGGAACGGTGCCGCGCCGGTGTCGGTGAGCTTGCCTTCGACGATTTCGCGCTGGAGGCTGCCCAGTCCCATTCGGAGGACATGGCCAGGCTTGGGTTCTTCGACCATCAGAGCCCGGTTGACGGGCGGCGCACGCTCCTCGATCGGGTGAACCAGACCGGGGCGACCTATGCGCTCGCCCGGGAAAACATCCTGACCGGGTTCTTCGTCGATTACCGGTCCGGTGTCGAATACCGCACCATCGACGAGGCGCGCTGTGAGTTCACCTATGGCGGGGCGACCGGGCTGATCCCGCGCCACACCTATGCAACGCTTGCGCGTTCGACGGTTGCCTCATGGAAAGGGTCCGACGGCCACCGGCGCAACATGCTGGCGGAGGATGTCCGCCGTCACGGTGCGGGGATCGCACCCACGGGCGATGAAGAGCTGTGCGGGAAGTTCACGGCGACCCAAGTCCTGCTTCAGTGACCAGGGAAAGCGCGGTCTCGACCGCCCACGACATCGACGGCGCGCTGATCATCGGCGCGGGCCTCGGGGGCCTGTTCACAGCGTTGAAGCTCGCCCCCCTTCCATGTGTCGTCCTGTCGCCCGAAGCCTTGGGCGACGGCGCGTCGAGCGCATGGGCCCAGGGCGGCATGGCGGCGGCTGTAGGCGAGGGCGACACGGCAGAGGCCCATGCGGCCGACACCGTCTCCGCCGGGGCAGGCATCGTGGATGAGGCGGTGGCGCTGATGGTCACCCAGAACGCCCGGGCGCGCGTGCTCGACCTCCTCAGCTACGGCACGCCTTTCGACCGCAACGCCGACGGCAGCTTCCTCCAGTCGAAGGAAGCAGCCCACTCCACGAACCGGGTGATCCGCGTGTCCGGTGACCGGGCCGGGCGGGCGATCATGGACGCGCTGATCCACGCGGCGCGCAACACACCCTCGATCCAGATCCTCGAGGGCGTCACGGTCGATGACCTCCTGACCCATGAGGGGGCGGTGGTCGGTGCGGTTGCGCGTCAGGTGCTGGACGCCACTGCCGCACCCCTCGTTTTCCGCGCACCGCACACGGTTCTGGCGACGGGCGGTCTTGGGGGGCTCTACGCGGTGACCACCAATCCAGCGCGCGTGCGCGGCCAGGGCATCGGTATGGCCGCCCGCGCGGGGGCGGTGATCTCCGATGCGGAGTTCGTGCAGTTCCACCCCACGGGCATGGCGGTCG
>JBCBAP010000051.1:0-25919 GCA_038532435.1 Pseudomonadota bacterium
GTCGAGAACAAAGACGTCGGTAAAGGTGCCGCCGACATCGACGCCGATCATCTTGCTCATATGTCGACCTCTTGCCAGGCGGTGCCGTAGGCGTCGTTTGCCGTGTCCGGCGTCAGGTAGCCCAGCGCGACATCCTTTGCGACCGCCGCAGGGGCGCGGGCTGCGGCGGGCCCGTAGCCTCCCCCGCCCGGCGTATCCAGCCGCACCGCCTGCCCCCGCTTGAGCCGGATGCCGAGCATCTTGGACGCAAGCGGCGGCCGTTCCCATCCGCCCTCCTGCTCATAGGCGAACGCGTTCATTGCCGCGGAACCTCCCTCCGCGACACCCTGGGGCGGGAACCTGCCCCGCTCGCCGAAGAGGAAAGCCTCGGCGCTTTCTTCAAGCAGTTCGATTTCGTAGGTCGCCCCAAGGCCACCTCGATGCTGGCCGGGTCCCGCACTGTCGGGCCGGAGCGCCCATTTGCGGAACATCACCGGATAGGCAGCCTCCAAGATCTCGAGGGGCGGGATCGTGGCGGTGCTGATCGGCGCGTTTCCATGGTTCAGCCCATCCGTCTCGATGCTACCACCATGCCCGCCGCCGTAGAAGCTGAACATGACCCAGCGCGCGCCGTTTGCCCGCTTGCCCGCGATGGAGAGGGCGTTGATCGTCCCATAGGCGTTGGCGACGACCCGGTCGGGCGCGGCCTGCGCGAATGCCAGAAAGATCACGTCGATCATCCGCAGGATCGTCTCCGTATATCCGCCGACCGGCGCCGGGAATTCTGCGGAGAGGAGCGATCCCTCGGGCACCCGCACCTCAATCGGGCGCATCACGCCGGAGTTTGCGGGCAGATCGAGAAAGATGTGCTTGATCGCGACATAGGCCGTGGCCACAGCGGTGGGCAGCGCAATGTTTACTGGCCCCGCGGTTGTGGGAGCGGTCCCTTCGAAATCCAGGATCATGCGATCTTCGGCGATCTCCACGGCAACCTTGATCGGCAGTGCGGCGTCGGTGATCCCGTCATTGTCGAGAAAGTCCGTCGCTTCCCAGCGCCCGTTCGGCAGATCTCGCAGTTCCGCCCGCATCAACCGCTCCGCCCGATCCTGCAGCGCTTCAAGCGCCGAACTGACGGTCTCGCCGCTGTACTCGTCAAGCAACGCGTCGAGCCGCTTCACGCCGAGGTCCAGCGCGCCGAGCTGGCTGTTCAGATCACCCGTCGCGCTCTGCGGAAGTCGCGTATTGCGCAGCAGGATGTCAATGATATCCTGGTTGACCGCGCCCGCACGGACCAGCTTGACGGGTGGAAGAACGAAAGCCTCCTGAAACGCTTCGGTCGCTGACGGGTTGTAGTTGCCCGGGACCGCGCCGCCAACGTCGTGCCAGTGGCCGACACTCGCCAGATAGCAGAACAGCTCACCATCCCTGAAGTAGGGCCGCACCAGCCGCATGTCATTGAGGTGCGTCCCGCCGATGTGCGCATCGTTGAAGATGTACACATCCCCATCGCTGAGGTCCCCGTCCGCCGCTGCCTTGTCGATCACGGCTTTGACGGCGAACGACATCACACCGACAAAGATCGGCAGGCCGGATTTGCCCTGCACCAGCGTATCGCCCGTGCTGGCATGATACAGACCGTGGCTGGCGTCGTGCGCCTCTGCGATGATGGGATTGAAGGCGGCGCGAAAGAGGGTTGCGTCCATCTCATCGGCGATCTGTTCCATGCGACCGGCCAGAACCGCGAGCGTGATTGGGTCGATCATGCTGGACACACCTTTGCGCTGTCGTTCCGAACGCCCCGGACAGCTCCCCCGCCAGCAATCACGTCGACACCGCCGCCGCATCGCTTGCGGGCAAACGAAGTCCTGTAGGGCCGGTCTACAAGGAGCGTGTCACGCACCGTCACCATCACCGCTGCAAAGCACCGGAGTGGCCCAGCGGTGTTGCTGAGCTTCATCGCGAGCCGGACCGCCCCGCCGATCAGGCAGGTTAAAGATCGCTTCCATGTGATGTCCGGGGACCGCGCCGCAAAAACATTCGACAGTGTTGCCCGCTGTGAAAGGGATCGACCACCCTCTCTCACCACGAAATCGTCAAACCACAGCGCGCGTGGATCGGACGGTGCGGCTGCCGGGCTCTGTTGCTGCTCAGTACAGCTATCGTCCTTGGGGAAGTAACTTCGAACCGCAGCCAAGGTTGGCTCCTTCCGCATGAGGACGACCGGGCAGATTGCGTCGACCGGCGCAGTCACGGGTCGCGCGTATGCCTCCTGCTGAGAAATTCCGCGGGCGTGAGCGTCCACACTGGGCATCCGTCCCTCCAGTAATCTGTACTTTATTTAGGACAGATTATAGTATATGAAAAGATCTAATAACTGCCTCGCAACACCCAAACCTGTTTGATAGTTGCTTCGGCGCGCCTAGGTGGCGGCTGAAGAGGGAGATCGTCGCCGTGACGAAGCATGCGCAGCCAACACTTCCGGAAGGCGGTAAAACACGTCGTGTTTACCTGTTGCTGCGTGAAGAGATTTCAAACGGCGCATTCGCAGTGGGTGCGCTGCTGCCCGGTGAGAACCGCCTCGCACAGACCTTCGACGTGAGCCGCGTGACCATTCGCAAGGCGCTCGGCGCGCTTGCGGCCGATGGCTGGATCGAGAAGCGGCTCGGCGCGGGCTCCGTCGTGCTGGAACGGTCAGCAGCAGACGCGACGCTGGCGGCCGACCTGGCAAGCCTGATGCCCCAAATCGTTGAGATGGACCGCACGACGACTGCACGTTTGCTGTCCTTTTCCTACGGTGCGGCACCGGCGCCCGTTACCAAGGCGCTGAACCTGACGAACGGCGCCAAGGTGCAAAAGGCGATCCGCGTGCGCTCCGCCGGGGAGCAGCCTTTCTCGCACCTGACGACATACGTGCCGGAAGACATCGCCCGCACCTACGACGAAACCGATCTCGCCTCCCAACCGCTTTTCCGCCTGCTCGAACGGACCGGTGTGAAGGTTGACGGCGCACAGCAATCGGTGACGGCCGCGCTGGCCGCGCCGGATGTGGCAGACGCGCTTGCCGTGTCCGTAGGCAGCCCGCTCCTGTCGATCAGGCGCACGGTCTGGGACGCGTCGGGCCGGGGCGTGGAATACCTCGCTGCGCTCTACCGACCGGACCTGTTCCGGCTGGAGATGACCCTGTCCCGCGTCGGCACGGGTGAAGCGCGACATTGGAAGCCTGTGATCGGCGAGATGGGCGAATGAGCGGGCAAACGCTGATGGACAAGCTCTGGGCGGCACACGAGGTGCTGCGCCGCGAGGACGGTGCCTCGCTGCTGTGGGTCGACCGGCATCTGGTCCATGAGGGATCGCATCACGCATTCGCCAAGATCACAGAGCGCGGACTGCCGGTGGCAGAGCCCGGACTGACCACTGGCGTCGTCGACCATTACGCGCCGACGCGGGGGACGGCGCGGGATCCCGCGATTGTCGAGATGATCAGCCGGCTTGAGCGCAACTGCGCGGACCACGCCATCGTCTGCTACGGCCTCAACGACCCGCGTCAGGGGATCGTCCACGTGATCGGTCCCGAACAGGGGCTGACGCTTCCGGGCCTCCTGATCAATTGCGGCGACAGCCACACCTCCACCCACGGTGCCTTCGGCGCGCTGGCCTTCGGAATCGGAGCGACCGAAGTTGCGCATGTGCTGGCGACCCAGACGATCTGGCAGAAAAAGCCCAGATCGATGCGGATCAACGTGAGCGGCACGCTCGGCCCCGGGGTCGGCGCAAAGGATCTCGCGCTCGCCTGGATCGGAAAGCTCGGCGCGGACGCGGCGCGGGGTCGTGCCATCGAATATGCCGGATCCGCGGTGCGCGCGCTGTCGATGGAGGGGCGCATGACCTTGTGCAACCTCTCCATCGAAGGGGGTGCGCGGTTTGGCATGGTCGCACCGGACGAGACCACTTTCGCGTATGTGAAGGGCCGCACGCATGCACCTGTCGGAAAAAGCTGGGATCGCGCGCTTGAAGTCTGGGACGCCCTGCCAACCGACGCAGACGCAAGCTTCGACGCAGAAGTCACGCTCGACGCCGCCGAGATCGCACCGATCGTGACATGGGGCACCTCGCCCGAGGATGCGCTGCCGGTCACCGCAACGGTGCCTGACCCGGGCACGCTGGACGACGCACGGGCCAAGCGGGTTCGCGCGGCGCTCGACTACATGGCGCTGTCGCCCGGACAGGCGCTGGCAGACGTGCCTGTCGATCAGGTTTTCATCGGGTCATGCACAAACGCCCGGATCGAGGACTTGCGGGCGGCCGCTGCGGTGCTCGCCGGCCGTCGCTCGAGGGTACCCGGAATGGTTTCGCCCGGCTCGCAGATCGTAAAGGCGCAGGCAGAGGCGGAGGGGCTCGACCGGATCTTCACGGAGGCGGGGCTCGACTGGGTCGGCGCCGGGTGCTCGATGTGCGTGGCGATGAACGGTGACAGCGTTGCCCCAGGCAAACGCTGCGCATCGACCACCAACCGCAATTTCCGGGGGCGGCAGGGGCGTGGCGCCCGCACGCACCTGATGTCGCCCGCCATGGTGGCCGCGGCTGCGGTGACGGGCCACCTGACCGATGTCCGTCCCCTGCTCGATGGACGGGCGGTCTGATGGGGGGATGGAGCGCGCACCAGGGCACCGCGGTCGCGCTGGACCGCGAAAGCATAGATACGGATCAGTTGATCCCCGCCCGTTTCATGGTCACGCCGCGCGCTGCGGGCTATGGGCGCTTCCTGTTGCATGATCTGAGGTACGACACCAACGGCACCGCCGTGCCCGACTTCCCGCTCAATCGCCATCCACATGCCAGCGTCCTCGTCACGCGCCGCAACTTTGGCAGCGGGTCAAGCCGGGAGGCCGCGGTCTACGCGCTGGTCGACTTCGGGCTCCGTGTCATCCTGGCCCCGAGTTTCGGAGACATCTTCGCCGCAAATGCCGTCAACAACGGACTGTTGCCGGCGCGGGTCGAGAGCACCGACGCGATACTCGACGCCTTGTTCAAAGGCCCGCTGCCTGCGCGAGCAGACCTGGAAACCCAGACCGTCACCGTCGGTGACATCAGCCTTCCGTTCCAGATCGACGCCGCCTGGCGGGAGAAACTGATCAACGGTTGGGACGATATCGACCTGACCCGGGCACACCACGCTGACATCGCTGACTTCAGGACGGTCCGTGAGCGGGCTGCGCCCTGGGTCTTCGCACACAAGACGACCGAACCATGAACGCGGGGCTCACAGACGGCTCCATCGCAGGGAGGCCAGGGGACTGGCCACACGAATAAGAAGGGAGATACCACTGATGAAAATGCACCTAATCGCCGGGCTTGTCGCTGGGTCCACCGCTCTGACGAGCGCGGCTCAGGCTCAGGAGACGATCACAGCCGTCCACGCCTTCCCCGAAACGCTGATCTACACGCAGAGCTTCCTGTCCTTCGTGGACAAGGTCAACGAGGCTGGCGAGGGTGTCGTGCAGATCGAGGTCCGCGGCGGGCCGGAAGCGATCGGCATGTTCCAGCAACCGGACGCTGTGCGCGACGGGATCGTTGACATGGTCTACACGCCGGGATCTTTCTACGGCGGCGCGTTGCCAGAGAAAGACGCGATGGTGGCGTCCAATCTCACGGCTATCGAAACGCGAGAGAATGGCGGCATCGCCCTCATCGACGAGATCCATCAGCAAAAGATGGGGCTCAAGTATCTCGGCTGGTTCGACAGCGGCGTGTGCTACAACCTCTGGACCCGCGATGAGCCGTCCTTCGACGCCGATGGCAATCTTGAGGTCGACGGGCTGAAGCTGCGCGGGAACGCGGTCTACAACGCCTTCTTCACCAACTATCTCGGCGCTCAAGTGATCGACCTGCCAACCGGAGAGGTCTACGGCGCTCTGCAGCGCGGCGTGGTCGATGCCACCGGCTGGACCCAGATCGGTCTCATTGATCTGAAGTGGAATGAGTTTCTGAACTACCGGATCGAACCCTGCTTCTTCTCCACCGATCTGGGCGTGATCGTGAACCTCGACCGCTGGAACAGCCTGTCAGCCGAAGCGCAAAAGATCGTGCAGGACGTCGCAATCCAGCACGAGATCGACAGCGTGAACGCCCTTCGCGCGAAGCGCGACGAGGACTTTGCTGCGCTCGACGCACAAGGCATGACGGTCGTCTCGCTCGAAGGTGAGGCCAAGGCAAACTACCTTCTGGCCGCGCGCGAAAAGAACTGGGAGCGGATGCGGGGTCTGATGGCAGAGCACCCGATGGGGACCGGTAACTACGACCAGCTCATCGATCTCTTCTACGATCAAGACGCAGACAAGTAAGCCTAATCGGGTGACCCGGTTGGCCAGTCCGTCCGGGTCACCCTCTCACCGAACACCCGATGCGCAACCTCATCCGCCTCTACGACCTGCTTCTCCATGGCATGGCCCTTGTTGCAGCCGCGACGCTCGTCTGGCTGATGGTCTCTGTCGTGGCATCGGTCGTGATGCGCAACGCCGGTGTACAACCCTTCGCCTGGCTCTTTACCTCGGCGGAGTACGGGCTGCTCTACATGACCATGCTCGGCGCGCCCTGGCTGGTGCGGGAAAAGGGGCATGTGCATATCGAACTCGTCACTGCGGCCCTGCCCGAAACCTTGCGCCGGGTCGTCAGCAGGATCGTGGCTGCTGCCTGCGTTGCGGTCTCACTGATCCTGGCCTGGTATGGCCTAGAGCTCTTCCTCACCAATATCGAACGCAACGACTATGACGTCCGCGCCTATTTCTTCCCGCGTTGGATGCTGACCATCACCTTTCCCATCGCGTTTTCCGTGATGGCCATCGAGTTCTCCCGTTTCGTGTTTGGGCAGGACCTGATGCACACGGGCGAAGCGGGGATCCACGAATAATGGAATGGTACGAAGCGCTGGGGCTCCTCGTTGGCTCCATAATGATCCTGATGGCGGTTGGGATGCCGGTGGCGTTCGCGTTTCTTGCGGCCAACATCCTTGGCGCGTGGATCTTCATGGGGGGCGAACGGGGGGTCGTGGCGCTCCTGAACAACGGGTGGGGATCGCTCACGAAATACGCTCTGGTGCCGATCCCGCTCTTTCTGCTGATGGGCGAGATTTTCTTCCACACCGGTCTTGGCGGACGCATGTTCACGGCGATCGACCGGCTGCTGGGCAAGCTTCCCGGCCGGTTGAGCTATGTGACGGTGCTCGGCGGCACCGGGTTCTCGACTCTCTCGGGATCGTCGATGGGGTCCACCGCGCTTCTGGGGTCGCTGATGGTCCCCGAGATGACCCGGCGGGGCTACAAGAAACACATGTCCATCGGTCCGATCCTCGGCACCGGAGGACTCGCAATCATCATCCCACCGTCTGCACTCGCGGTGCTTCTGGCGACGCTGGCACAGATCGACGTCGGCGCGCTCCTCATCGCCGGCATCATTCCCGGCCTGATCCTTGCAGCACTCTACATCGCCACGATCTACGTGCAAACGCGCCTCGACCCGTCCGCGGCACCTGCCTACGACGTGACCTATCTGAGCGTTTCAGGGAGGCTCAAGCTCTTCTTCACCGAGGTCGTGCCCATGATCGGGCTGATGGTCCTGATCGTCGTCATGATGATCAACGGCATCGTCACGCCCAGCGAGGCAGCAGCCTTCGGCGCACTCGGCGTGCTGATCCTCGCGCTGCTGTACCGCTGTCTGAGCTGGGACGCGGTCGTGAAGTCGGTGCGGGGTGCCCTGCGCGTGACCCTCATGGCCTATCTCATCGTCTTCGGTTCGGCGACCTTCAGCCAGCTTCTCGCCTTCTCCGGTGCGTCGCGCGGACTGATAAACTGGGCAACGGGGTTCGAACTCGACCCGGTCGCGATGCTGCTGGTGATGTTCGGGGTTCTTCTGATCCTCGGCATGTTCATGGAACAGATTTCTATCATGCTGCTCACCGTACCGATCTATTTCCCGCTGGCCGCGAGCCTCGGGTTTGATCCGATCTGGTTCGGCCTGATCATGTTGCTGGCGCTTGAAATCAGCTTCACGACGCCGCCCTTCGGGCTTCTGCTCTTCGTGATGAAGGGGGTGGCACCCAAGGACACCACGATGCGCGAGATCTACCTGTCAGCGATCCCGTTCATCCTGTGCTCGCTCCTTCTGGTGGCACTGCTGATCCTCTTCCCGCCAATCGCAACATGGCTGCCACAGGTGGGCTGACATTCTGCGACAGGTGCGGCTTTAACCTGGGCCAACGACCCGGACGTCCACGAAAGCGGCGCAGCGGCAACAGACACTGCCTAACCATGTTTGACCCGCTGCCGCGGTGAAGGATCAGGACCGATCTCACCCCGAAGTGACGGCATCGTCCGCGCTCGGCCAAACTGGATGGTCAGGGTGGCTGCGACGGAGGGGAAAGTCCCCGGGCAGGAAGACGGCAGGCTTTTCCGCGCACGAGGAGCGTCCCACGCAGCCGGTAATCGGGGTGTCACGTCCCCAATGCCGTTCCGTGCCGGCAGGAATATTTTCTGGAACTTCATGCACCAAGTCGGTAAGCAACCTGCGCTGGAGGGTCCCGTGTTGGATGGCAGGAGCGTGGCAAAACGGGAACGATGGGGGGTCGTGGCAACGGTCAAGGCACCTGTCGATGAGGTGAAACGCTTCGTCGCTTACCACCTCACTCTCGGTGCCGATGAGATCCACATATTCCTCGACGATCCCAAAGATATCGCGTTCGACCTGCTGTCTCCGCTCGACCGGGTCTTTGTCACCCGGTGCGACGGAGCGTACTGGCGGGGCAAGCGGCCCAGCGCCCATCAGTCCCGACAGATCTTCAACGCAAACCGCATCTACATGCGGACCTCCCTCGATTGGCTCGCTCATATCGACCATGACGAGTACCTCTGGTCCGCTGGATCGGTGCACGAGGTTCTGGCGAAGGTCCCCGACGAAAAGCCCTACGTGTCCGCGCCCTCATCCGAGCCCTTCAGCCTGCCCAACGAGGCTGAACCCCGATTGTTCAGGGACGCGCTGCCGGAAACGCCCGAAGGGCAAGCGCTGGGAACCAAGGCGTTTGGCGACGATGCGGACTGGCTCAACAATGGGCTCCTCGGACACAAGGCGGGCAAGTGCCTTGTTCGCACCGGCCGGTCCGACACCGTCCTGCAGATCCACGAGCCCTTGATCGGCGGTCGGCAGAGCAGGGTCGATGCTGCCTCGGATGATCTCCGGGTCCTGCACATGCTGGCCTATGACGAACATGACTGGATTGATCAGGTCGAGCGCCGGTTGAAGACCGGGTCCTATCGCCAACGTCCGATCCACGTCAGGCGCAACCGGCAGGACGCGTTGCGCCAGCATCTGCTGAACGTGGAGGAGAGCTCCGGGACTGAAGGGCTGAGAGCGGTCTGGCGCAGCGTTCAGCAATACTCCCGCTCTAAACGCACGCTCCTGATGGCTGGTATCGCGTTCGAGGCGAGGCTGTGGCTCGATGCGAAGGTCGCACACTGGTTCCCACCGCCCCTGATCCAGCCCGAAGTGGACAGCGCCGCCGGGGAACTGCGTGGGGTTGTTCATCAGGGCGATGTCCCGGTGTGCGTTGCACCCGATGCGGGAGACGTGGACCGTCGCCTTGCCACGTTCGGGACCTATGACGTCGACCTCAATGCGTTTGTCGCCACCCGGCTGGCTGGCCGCCAGATCCACCTCGCATCGCTCTGCACCGGATCGTCGGCAATCAGCGTGCTGATCTCCTCACAGGCTGCCCCGGACAGCGTCTTGTCCGTCTTCGAGGAGGATCCGGCGGCGCTGGAGCGGCTCGACCGGACCCGCGCGCTGAACCCCTCACTCGATATTGAGGTGGCACCCTTCACCGCGGAGAGCGTCGGAGACGCCCTGCGGACACGCCGCGGCAGCACGCCTCTGCGCTGCGCTTATCTCGGGTGGCGCAGTACCGTAGACAAACGGCTGCATCAGGATCTGTCGACCCTGCTGCTGGACTGGTCTCCGGATGTTATCTTCTGCGCGGCGGTGGATCGGAACGCAGTGTCGCGGTCCGAGAAGTACGCGTCGGCGCATGGCCTGACCCGCCACACCTTTGCGAACCTCATTATGTTCGAACGTTTAGACCGGGAGCCGTTGATGGATGACGCTGCCTTTGCTTCATGGAAGCGCCTTTGGGAACAGAGCCGGGGCAAGCGGAGCTTCAGGCGTAATCTGCGCAACCTCGCGCAACCGCGGGAGCTTGAATATCTCGGCTGCTCCTTCCTGCTTTTTCCCAGGGACAACTACACTGAGTTCACACTATGGCTGCGTGAAACAGCGCCTGAACATGATGAGATGCAGGCGCTCATCGAAAGGTTGGGTGCACAAAATCCGGTCATCATCGATGTCGGTGCAAACGCGGGCGTGTTCTCCCTGCCGATCCTCCAGGCCGGAGGGGCCAAGGCGGTCTGCTATGCCATCGAACCCAATCCGATCATGCTCGAGCGTCTCCGGCGGAACGTCACCCGAAGCGGGCTGAGCGCGAAGGTGCATGTGGAGGAGTGTGCCATTTCGGATGAAAACGGGACGGCGCACCTCACGTTCACCGTCGGCGCAAATTTCGGGCAGGCGAGGCTCGGCGAGGACCCGGATGCGGACGGGCTGGACGTGAAAACGCTCACGCTGACGGATTTCGTCACGAGCCGCCAGGTTCCCCGGATCGATCTCTTGAAGGTCGATGTCGAGGGGCTCGAAGATCGGGTGATCGTTCCGTATCTCGCGGAGGCTCCTCGGGACATGCTTCCCCGCTACATCTACTTCGAAACGGAGCGTCCGGACGCATGGGCCGTCGACCTTCTCGGGGCGATCAAGGAAAGAGGCTACGTTCTGGACCAACAGTTCAAGCTCAACGCTCTCTTCAAACTTGGCGATGACGACCCGACGACCGACTGACACAAAGACGCCCGGACCGGCCGGCGGCTCGGCATCACACGACTTCTCCGAGGATCCCGACGCCCGTCCGCTGAACCAGGCCGCCTGCGCCACGATGTATTCCGTTGCAGTATACGTGCAGCCAGACACCGTCGGGGCTGCGTGACCCCCTTTCGATCCGCTAGGTCAATGACCGCAGCTTGAAGTCCCAGCGACACAGACGCCCCCAGAACTTAGGCTTTGCCCACGTGCCTTCCTTCGGTCAGAAGATGCGATGCGTCGTCATCCACACATGCAAATTGCCTCACTGCGTTCGACACCACCCTCGACCGGTCAGGGACTCATCCGACGCACACCTGGTAGAAGCGTCACGCGGATGCCGACAGACATGGGGAAATGATGGCCCAACACTCCCTGCCCCACAGCCCGATGGACAGGTAAGCGTCACTCGCGCCGGGGGGCTACTCCGTCTCCGATATCCCAGAAAAGCCCCGTCATCAGGGCGAGTGCATCGCGCGAGACCGATTTCAGTACATGTTCGTTCGGGGCGTGTTGAGAACATCCGCGGTAAGAGTGAGGGACCCAGACCGTAGGGAGGCCAAGGATCTCGGCGAAGACCTCGTTGGGCAGAGAGCCGCCGAGATTGGGCAGGATCTGAGGCGCTTTGCCGGACGTTGTCTCAATCGAGCGGGCCACGAACCTGACCCAGGGATGGTCGGGCTCCAGCCGGGTCGCATCAAAGAACCCCCGGGTGTGCGGCACGATCCCCACGCCGGCGAAGCCACAGGCGTCGAGGTGGCGGCGGAGAGCGGGGAGGATGTCAGCCCGGTCGGTTCCCACGACATAGCGAAGCTGACAGGCCGCTGTCGCGCTCGCGGAGATTGCGTTGACCGGGGCTTCGGGCACACCGCTCTTCAGCGCGAGGATCGCAAAGCTGTTCCAGCCAAAAACGCGTTCCGCGGGGGTCAGATCCGCCTCGCCCCAATCGGGATCGATGGACGGTCCGGTCTCTCCCTCGATGGGCAGATCGCGCAAGGAGCGCCGGATTTTCTCGGTCAGGCTCGTCGGCCGCCATTCGGGAACCTGGATCTGCCCGCGCGCGTCGGTGATGGTGGACAAGGCCTGTGCGAGGATCATCGCAGGGTCCGCGAGAAGACCGCCCCAATTTCCGGAGTGGTGGGCTCCGTCCCGCAGATCGACCACAAGATCGAACGAGATGCCGCCGCGTGCGCCCAGAAACATCGTCGGCGTGTCGGGCTGAAGGCGCGGACCGTCGGACGCGATCAGCACATCCGCCGCGAGCTTATCCTTGTGTGCGGCACAGAACTCCGTGAGGCCCGGGGATCCCATCTCCTCGCCCGTCTCGATGATGATCCGGACGTTGAACCCCAGGCTGCCGCGCTCTTCGAGGACGGACCCGAGCGCAACCATGTTGATCAGATGCTGGCCCTTGTTGTCCGCCGTGCCGCGCCCGTAGAGTTTCTCGCCCTCCTCCACCAACCGGAAGGGATGAAGACCCGCGCGCCAGTGATCGGTCTGGGCCCGGATCACATCCCCATGCCCGTAGGACAGGACAGTCGTCAGCCCGTCGCCCTCGATGCGTTCGGCAACGAGGATGGGCCCGGCGTCCGCGACCGGATTGGGATGAATCTTGCACTGGAAACCAAGCGCGTCGAAACGCGGGATCATCGCCTCCCGCAGGTATCGCAACAGCTCGGCGGCCTTGGTCGATGTCTGGCTCTCCGTCTCGTATGACACCAGATCGGCGAGGTCTTCGGCGAACCGCCCGGTGTCGAAGGTGTTGGATGCGCGTGCGATGGCGGATGAACGGGTCATCGTGGGTCCGTCACACCGGCGGCCGCACGTCGTCGGGGATGGGGCAGCTGTAGGGCGTCTCATCCAGGTGCGCCTGATGGGTGGCCTTGGCGCTCTCAACAAGACCCTGATCCTCGACGAGCCGACAGGCCGTGGCGGCCATCGCCTTGGCAGCGTAGAGCATGCCCTTGTGCGCCGCCGGTGCCTTTCCCTGGGCCACGGTCTGCCATGTGTGGAACGGCGTGCCGACGGCGCAGGTCGCAACCCGCGCCTGGACCGTCGGAACAGCCCAGCTCACATCGCCCACATCGGTGGAGCCTTCGCCACCGTCGCTGCGGCGGTCGAGCGGTGCGATGAAATCGCAAAGCGCGAGATCCTTCTGCGGCTTCGCGCCGATCCGCTTGAACGTGGTTTCGATGTCCGCAGCGGTCAGGGACGCCTGGATCTCGCGGGCAAAGGCATCGTCTGCATCGTCGAACTGCACGGGCCCCAGTTTCTCAAGCTCGCTGTGCATCGCCTCCTCCAGCGTGCGATTGCCGAGCAGGTTGGACACTCCCGAAAAAACCTTGCTCGTGACGCTGGTCTCGGTCATCAGCGCCGCCCCGTCGGCAATCTTGCGGACCCGTTCCATGAGGTCGTTCAACTCCGGAAGCGAGCTTGCTCGGACCAGCTGGCGCACCGTGGCCTTTGCCTGCACCACGTTCGGGGCCGCACCGCCTGCGTCGAGATAGGCATAGTGAACCCGCGCGCTGTCGGGGATATGTTCACGAAGGTAGTTGATCCCGACATTCATCAGCTCGACCGCGTCGAGCGCCGAGCGGCCAAGCTCCGGCGCGCCCGCCGCGTGCGCAGCCTTGCCGTGAAAGGTGAAGTCGATCCGCGTATTGGCCAGAGAGCTTGCCTCATTCACACCGGTAAAGGTCGCAGGGTGCCAGGAGATCGCCGCATCCACATCGTCGAACAGACCTTCGCGCACCATGTAGGTCTTCGCCGCCCCGCCTTCCTCCGCTGGGCACCCGTAGTAGCGGACGCGCCCTTTCAGTCCGTTTTCCGCCAGCCAGTCCTTCACCGCAGTCGCCGCCAGAAGGGCCGCAGCTCCCAGCAGGTTGTGGCCACACCCGTGCCCGTTTCCACCCTCTTCCAAGGGGTGATGTTCCGCCACGCCCGGGGCCTGGCTGAGGTAGGGCAGCGCGTCGAACTCCCCCAGAATGGCAATGACTGGACCCTCGTCGCCCGCCTCTCCGACGACTGCGGTGGGGATACCCGCAGCGTTTTCGGTGATCCGGAAGCCCTGCGCCTCCAGCATGCGCGTGTGCTCGGCCACCGAGCGATACTCGTTGTAAAGCGTCTCTGGAGTGTCGAAGACACTGTCTGACAAGCCCACAAAAGCGTCGCGATGGCGGTCTACGTGGTCCCAGATCGGGTCGGCATTTTTCACGTGCGGGCTCCTGTTGTCTTTCAAGCGGTTTCGAGATGCTCCAGGAGGCAGGCCGTCTCCCGCCCGCCTCGGCCCGCTTTCAACACCGGAACGGTCTTGCGACAGTCTGCGGTGGCCGCGGGGCACCTGGGGTGGAAGGTGCAGCCGGGCGGCGGGTCCAGCGGGGACGGGATCTCGCCTTCGATGGGCTCGAACGCCCGGCGGCGTTGGTCGAGCCGGGGCGCTTCGGCCAGCAGAGCCTTGGTGTAGGGATGCCGCGGGTCGGAGAAGATCTCCTCGGTCGTCGCACTCTCGACAATGCGGCCCAGATACATGATCGCAACCCGGTCGGCGATATGTTCGACCACACTGAGGTCGTGGCTGATGAACAGGTAGGTCAGTCCCAGCTCTTCTCGTAGATCCATGAAAAGGTTGATGACCTGGGCCTGAATCGAAACGTCGAGCGCGGCAATCGCCTCGTCGCACACAAGGAATTTCGGCTTCACGGCGAGCGCGCGTGCGATCCCGATCCTCTGCCGCTGTCCACCGGAAAACTGGTGGGCGTAGCGGCGTTTGAGGGACGGGTCCAACCCGACCTTTCGCATCACGTCGTCCACATAGTCCGACTGCTCGGCCTTGCTGACGATTCCGTGCATCCGCGGTGCCTCGCCGATGATCTCCTCGACCCGCATCCGCGGATTGAGGCTGGCGAAGGGATCCTGAAAGATCATCTGGATCGCAAGCGTCGCCGCCCGTTTCTCCGCCCCCTTCAGGGTGGCCACGTCTTTGCCCTGATAGAACAGGTGACCATCGCTCGCCGCATGGATGCCCGCGACGACGCGACCCAACGTGGACTTGCCACAACCGGACTCGCCCACCAGCCCGAGCACCTCACCCGGTTGAATGGCAAGCGACACCTGATCCACCGCGTGCACCGTTTCCTCGCGCACGTTCGCACCAAGCCTCTGCGCAATCTTGCCCGCCACATCGAGGCGTTTCGTGAAGCGTTTCGACACCTCCCGGATCTCCACCAGCGGCGCGGTCATGGAACGGCCTCCGCGTTCCGCTGGGGATTGAAGCACCGCAGGCGGCGTCCATCCACATCCGCGATGGGTGGCTGTGCCGCGCACGCTTCGGTCCTTGCCCGACAGCGGGGCCCGAAGGCGCATCCCCTTGGCATCGCGAGCATGTTCGGCGTCATCCCCTCGATCTGGAACAGGCGCTGGCCGCGGCGGTTCGCGGTTGGAACCGAGCCGAGAAGGCCGACCGTGTAGGGATGTCGCGGGCGGTCGATGACATCATCGATATCGCCCTGCTCGACGATCCGTCCGGCATACATGACCGAAATCCGATCCGCGAGGCCCGCCACGACGGCGAGGTCATGGGTGATCCAGATCAGCGCGGTTCCCGTCTGCCGCGTCAGCTTCTGCGCCTCGTGGATGATCTGTGCCTGGATGGTGACGTCGAGCGCGGTTGTCGGCTCATCGGCGATGATGAGATCGGGCTTGTTGAGAAAGGCCGTCGCGATGGCCACGCGCTGCCGCATCCCGCCTGACAATTGGTGGGGATAGGCCTGCAGCCGCTCCTCAGGGGATGGGATGCCGACGAGCCCCAGCGCATCCCGGCTGCGTTCCCACGCGACTTGGCGGGAGATCTTCTCGTGCGCGAGGATCGCCTCGATCATCTGGGTGTCGACCCGCAGGACCGGGTTGAGGGTCATCATCGGATCCTGAAAGATCATCGAGATCCGGTTGCCCCTGAGCCGTTTCAGGATGTCCTCCGGCGCGTTCGCGATTTCCTCGCCGTTGAACCGGATCGAACCCTCGACGATGCGCCCGGGCGGGTCGATCAGGCCGAGGATGGAGAACCCGGTGATGGATTTGCCGGATCCGGACTCACCGACCAGCCCCATGACCTTGCCCTTGGAGACGGAGAAATCGACGCCATCCACCGCCTTCACCACGCCCACGTGGGTGAAGAAGTGGGTCTTGAGCCCGCTGACTTCGAGAACCTTGGTCACTTCTTCATCCTCGGGTTCAGGACATCCCGCAAATGATCCCCGACAAGGTTGATCGACACGACGGTGAGGAGCAGGGCGAGGCCCGGGAACACGGAAATCCAGTACCGTCCGGACAGCATGTATTCGAACCCGTTTGCGATGAGCACACCGATCGACGGTTCGGTCTGCGGCAGCCCGACACCCAGAAATGAAAGCGTCGCTTCCAGCGAGATCGCGCTGGCCGTCTGCACGGTCCCGACGACGATCAGCGGGGCCATGCAGTTCGGCAGGATATGCCGGAAAACGATCCGCGCGCGTGAGATGCCCAGGCACTGCGCCGCCTCGACATACTCCTTGCCCCGTTCGACCAGCGCCGTCGCCCGGACGGTCCGGGCGTAATAGGCCCATTGAGCGATCACCAGGGCGAGGATGATCTTGTCGACGCCCTTGCCCAAAGCGGCCACCATCATCAGCGCCACCAGGGATGCCGGAAAAGAGAGCTGCAGGTCCACCACCCGCATGATGATCGCCTCGGTCCGGCCGCCCGCATAGGCCGCGATCAGGCCAATCGCCATCCCGATCAGAAGGGCAATGACGCCCGAGGCGAGCCCGACGGTCAGCGAGATGCGCAGCCCGTAGAGGATGGCGGAGTAAAGGTCGCGCCCCGCACCGTCGGAGCCGAGCCACATCGTGTAGCCGTCGAACGCCTCCGATCCCGGCGGCAGGCGCCCGTCCATGACGCTGACCTGCGCAAGATCATAGGGGTTCTGCGGCGTGATCAATGGGGCGAACACCGCGAGCAGGACGATTGCACCGAAGAGGCACAGCGCAAACGTCGCAATACGGCTTTCGAAAAACTCCGCGCGAAACCGCTGGAACGGCGTCTCCACGTTGGCCGGCGTCAGGGTGACCGGCTCGGACGCGATCACATCCGTCATGTGCCCTGATCCTGCAGGCGGACCCTCGGGTCGAGGATCGAATAGAGGATGTCGACGATCAGATTGATCAGGACAAAGAACAGAACGATGATCATCAGGTAGGCGACGACGACGGGCCGATCGAGCTGGAGGATCGCATCGATCAGGAGCTTGCCCATGCCAGGCCAGGCGAAGATCGTTTCCGTCACGACGGAGAAGCCGATCAGGCTGCCGAACTCCAGCCCCATCACGGTCACCACCGGGATCATGATGTTCTTCATAACATGGACGAAGACAATGCGCCGGGTCGAGAGGCCCTTTGCCCGGGCGTACTTGACATAGTCCTGCCCCATCGCCTCCCGCACCCCGGACCGGGTGAGACGGATGGCGAGCGATATTTTCAGCAGCGCAAGGTTGAGCGCGGGGAGGAAGATGTGGCTCAGCCCGTCGCGGGTGAAAAGGCTGCTTTCGATCCCGAGGAAGGATGCGACATCACCCCGCCCCGTCGCCGGAACCCACCCCAGCTCGACGGCAAACAGCATGATGAGCATCAGCCCGACCCAGAAGGTCGGCAAGGAGAAGCCAAGGATCGACCCGGCCATGATCCCTTTGGAAACCGGATTGTCCGGGTATAGCCCCGCGTAGAGGCCAAGCGGGATGCCGATCACGATCGCCAGCATGAGCGCGGTGAACGCGAGCTCCATCGTGGCAGGCATATGGTGCAGGATGAGCTGCAGCGCAGGCTCACCGAAGATGAAACTGTTGCCGAGATCCCCCTGTGCGGCCCCCCTGAGGAACAGCCAGTACTGTTCCCAGATGGGGCGGTCGAGGCCCAGCCGTTCGATGGTCGCCGCAATGTCCGCCTGGTCCGCGTCGGGGCTGACCAGCATGTAGACCGGGTCACCGACGATGTTGACGCCGAAAAAGACGATCACCGACATCAAAAACACGACCAAAAGCGCCTGGAGCAGCCGGCGGATCACAAATACCGTCATCTGACATGGCCTCTGAGAGGAAGTAACCGGGCCGCGGTCCGTCGCGGCCCGGTCGAGTGCCGATCAGTCTTTGACCACGCCCATGGCGAGTGTGTACTCGTCCGTCCGTGCGACGTACCGAAGCCCTTTCTTCGCAGCCCAGGTGTTGACCTGGAAATGGGTCGGAATGATCGCCACGTTGTTGATCGCGCGCTCCGTCGCCGCCGCGAGGAGGTCTTGACGCTGGGCGTCATCCACCGTGCGCAACGCCTCCTCGATCAGTGCATCCGTATCTGGATCGGAATACCGTCCGCGGTTGGATGACCCAAACCCTTTGTCAGGGTTGTGGGTGGCGATGAGAGACTTCAGCGGTGACGACGCCTCGCCGGATCCCGCGCCCCATCCCACAAGGATGAAGCTGAACTCGGGCAGGTCGCCCTCCGCACCGCGGGACGCACGTCCGAAATAGACCGACCTCGGCATGGTCTCGACCGCCGTCTTGATGCCGACGCGCGTCAGCATCTGCGCGATGGCTTCCGCGATCTTGGCGTCATTGATGTAGCGGTCGTTCGGACCGTGGATGGTCATCTCGAATCCATCGCCATAGCCCGCTTCTTCCAGAAGCGACTTCGCACCATCGGGATCGTAGGCAACCACGTCGAGAGCGTCCGAAACACCGAAGAACCCCTCCGGCAGTAGCTGGCCCGCAGGCAGGGCCACCCCTTCCATCACCCGGTCGACGATGGCATCGCGGCTGATCGCCATGCTGATCGCCTTGCGGACCCGCACATCCATCAGCGGATTCTTAATATCGCCGCCGCCGTTGGCCTTCACGAACGGGGAGTTCTCGCGGAACTGATCCATGTGCAGGTAGATGACACGGTTCGACACACCCTGGCTCAGCTGAAGGTCATCCTTGCCTTCCAGCGTGGTGATGTCGGTCGTCGGAACCGCCGCAATCATGTCCACGTCACCGGCGAGCAGGGCCGCGACCCGGCTGGGCCCGGAAGAGATCGGACGGAACTCAACCTCGGACCAGATCGGTGCTGTGCCCCAATAGTCGTCATTGCGCTCCACGACGATGGATTCGCCCGGCGTGTAGCTGGCAAACTTGAACGGCCCGGTTCCGACCGAGGCGACGCCCGAATTGAAGTCCTCCGTCGCGGCACCACAACCCGTCTCGTTGGAAATGATGCGGATCGTGGAGATGTCGTTGGCCATCAACGGGTAGGGCTCGGCAGTCTTGAAATGAACGGTGTAGTCGTCGACTTTCACGACCGACTTACCCTTCAGATAGGTGCCGAAGCTCGACGGAGAGTTCGGCACGTCGGGCGCACGCTCGATCGTGCAGACCACGTCATCGGCATTGAAAGCGGATCCGTCATGGAACGTGACGCCTTCGCGCAGTTTGAACTCCCAGGTCAGGTCATCGATGGGCTGCCAGGACACGGCGAGACCCGGGATCAGACGCTGCTTCTCATCCTGATCGACCAGACGGTCGAAGATATGGAGTGTCATGGCGTTGTTCGGACCAAGATTGTGAAAGTGCGGGTCCATGGATGTTGGCTCGGCGGCCAACGCGATCGTCAGCTTCTCCGCAAACGCGGCGTTGGAACTGAAGGCCAATATGCTGGCGGCAACAGCCGTCGCAGTAGTGAGTTTTCTCATGAAAAGACTCCCTGTTCGCTAGGCGCTTACCCAAACCGAATCTTTGACCGGAGTTGCGCACGGACGAAATGCTAGCTACCCCAAAAATCATTTCCAATACTCAATACTATGCAGTTCTGCATAGACTAATCCAATGCAGTGCATGAACGTGCGCAAATGAACCAGTACGGGAAGGCTCAGAAGTGACGGAACACCGACATCGACTGCGCGAATTCGAAGCGCTCCGCGCGGTTGTGACGACCGGGACGACGATCGGTGCGGCCAGACGTTTGGGCATATCGCAGTCCGCCGTCAGTCGCGCGCTGACCCAACTTGAGGCGCGCGTCGGTCGGTCGCTCTTCATCCGCAAGTCCGGGCGCATCCAGCCCACGCCGGAGGCGTTGCGCCTGAACGACAAGCTCGATCCCATTTTTGAGACGCTGGCTGATATCGAAGGGGCCGAATGGGCGACGCCCGACGACGAACCTCTCCGCCTGATCGTCCCGCCCACGCTCGCGCACCACTTCATCATCTCGCGCGTTGCAAGCTTCCTGAAAAAGAACCCAAGCAAGCAACTCCAGCTCGACATTCAGGCCAGCGACGCGCTTGTCGCCGGTATCCTTGACCTGCGCTACGACCTCGGCCTTACCAGCGCGATGATCAAACGCTCCGGCGTGCATCTGGTTCCGTGGCGGCGCAGTCAGGTTGTCTGCGCGATGCCGACGGGCCATCCGCTGTCGCGACTGAACATCATCTCCCCCCAGGATCTGGAGGGCGTCGAGATCATCGAGTTCCTGCGGCGGTTGGGCACCCGCGCCATCACGGAGCAGATATTCGCGCGCGCCGGCATCCGCCCGATCCAGGTGGCAGAGACGGCGACGAACATGGCTGCGCTCGAGCTTGTGCGCGAAGGTCTGGGGGTGACGTTGATCAACCCGTTCCCGCTGCTGTCCGCCGGGCTGAACGGGATCGTCGTGCGCCCCTTCGATGCGGCCATCGTTTATCACACGAGCTTCGTGCTGCCCTCCGGCCAGTCGCCGAGCCACCTTGCCCGCCAGTTCATGCAGTTCGTCAAACTCACAACGCCGCCGGACCAGTACTCCGAACCGATCTAGCCGCGCGGCCACACACTGTCCGGGTCCATCGGAAAGTTCGGCCGCGGCAGATGCGCGAAGGGCCAGCGGTCGTGGAGCGGGCTCGTCAGACCGGCGGTGTCGACCTCGTACACTCGGGACGGGGGGAACCAGTCGGCGAAGCCCGCGCGGAAATGGCCGCGCGACTTGACCACCACGGTCCGTGCCGCCGCGATGTCGAGGCCAAACATGGTGAAGAAGACAGGGTCCGCCGTCTGTGTCCGGTCCGTGATTACCACCACGGTGATGCCACCGATGCGAAGCGCTGCGGACGGCCCCAGCACCAGTTGGCGCCCCGCGGTCATGCCCTTCTCGCCCACGACAGTGCCATCATGCAGGGCCAGGACCTCCGCCACGGCTTCAAATGGCTGATCCCATTGCGTCCAGCTCTCGCTCAGATCCCGCGCATGGTTGAACCGCGCCGAAATCGTCTGCCCCACACCGGCGGCGTGGGCATCCTGCGCAAGCTCCGGATCGCAAAACGAGCCGATAAGGCAGTCCTCAACACCCGCTGCGTGCAAGGCGGAAAGAAGGGCCGTCGTGCGACCGCTTCCGCCGCCACCCGGATTGTCGCCCGCATCGGAAAAGATCACCGGCGCGCGGTCATGATCCAGGGCCACCACGACCGCGTCCCCGATCGGCATCAGCTCCCGTTTGAAATCCCGCCGCAGCGACCAGGCCAGCTCCGCGATCTCGGTGGCCAGACTTTCGGCTGCGGCGAGGTCCTCACGTGCGGTGACGACGATACTCAACCCGTTGTCCGGAGTGTCGGAGAACAGGAAGTTCCCGAAGATCGAGACGTTCAAGATCTCGCTCCGCTGCTCTGCCTGCCGCCGCTGCCCGTAGTCGATCAGAGTCCCGTAGGGATGCTCCGCCGAGAGAAGCGTAATCGAGGCCGGAACGAGGGGCAATTTCACATGCGCCATCTTTGGCAGTGTGCCCGCAGCCAAAACCCGGCGGAGGGAGAACGCGGCTTCTTCCCCCCGTTCGATCTGGTCCACATGCGGGTTTGTGCGATAGCCCACGATCAGGTCGCAGGCATCAACCATCCGCTGCGAGATGTTCGCGTGCAGATCGAGTGTGGAGACGATTGGAACCTTCGGCCCAACAACCTCACGCACCCGCGCCATGAGCAGCCCGTCAGGGTCGCGATCATGTTCGGCGACCATGGCGCCGTGATTACAGATATAGACCGCGTCAACCGGTCCGGCCGTGCGCAAAGCATTCTCGCAGGTCGCGATCACCTCCCCGATGACGCTCTCACGGACGGGCCCCGCCGGGTGGCTCGCCGCGAGCATGCAGGGGATCGGGGCCCAGTCGCCCGTCGCATCCATGGCCCGCACGAACGCCGCGAACTCCGTCGCGAGTTTCGGCGTGGCGGCTCTCGCCTCCGTCATTACATCTTCGCCCTTGAGCCAGGTAAGCGACGTGAAGTCCGCCAGCTCTGCCGGTGGAGCGAACCGATTGGATTCGAGGATAGCGCCAAGAAGAGCGACCTTTGGTGTCATCTTCCGACCGCCTTTCAAGGACCAAGCACGGTGACAGGAAACAGGAAGACATCCGCGCGATCAACATCCTGACCGGCGGACGGCCGGTCTATCAAACACCAGCAAACCGGGTTTCTGTCCCAGCGGTCCGTGACAGCGACTGTGTCATGTGGCCTCGATTCCGCAGACCAGCCGATGATGGGACGTGACGCGCGCGTGTAGGCGGTCGCGTGCTGGTGGGAGAGCCGCTCCCGCGCAATCCATCAAGCGCAGTGTCGGCGTGCTACCAAACCAGTGAGCGAAGGTGTAAGAGTACCCGCACCACCGCTCTCCGAACGTCGCGTGTAGCCCCACCAGACAAGAACCTCGCCGCGCTTCAGGCAAATAGACTGCTGAGGTCCCTCGACATTGCAAGGAGCGCGCTCGATCACGGAAAGCAACGGAACTCTCTAACCCATCTTTCATCCCGCGGTCTGCTTCGCGTGATCCTCGCGCATGATAGCACCGCGCGACAAGGTTTGACGCATCAGGCATCTGCCCTACCGGAGTGTCGAAGGTCGTGCGGTCGTCGCCATGGCCTAACGTATCCACGATCTGCAAAACGCACTCGACCAGCAGCAACGAACCCGCGCCGGGCAGCGAGCGGAGAGTCGCTGGGTCGAAAAAATGCGCCTCGAACATTCCGCGACGGAGAGGGTCTTGTGCGAAGGTCATCCAGATGCGATTGTCCGGGTCTGCCACCGGCCTACCTCCACGCCATGCGCCCCTGGATCTCGACACTGCTGCTGCTTCTGCTCGCGCTGAACACCGGCTGGTTCGTGGCGCATTCGGCGGGCCTCGGGTGGCAGGGGCTGACGGCGGAGAGCACCGACGATGCCCACCGCGTGTTCTTTGCTGACGCACCGGTCGCGAACAGCGCGCTCGCCCTGCACATGATTGCCGGAGCAGTCCTGACCATCGGCGCACCGCTACAGGTCCTCCCTGTCGTGCGACAGCGCTGGAACGGGGTGCACCGGCGGTCGGGATACGCCCTCGTGCTTCTCGCGATGCTCACGGGCGTCGGGGGCCTAATCTACATCCTTTTGCAGGGAACCGTCGGCGGATGGTGGATGAGCCTCTGGTTCACGATCTACGGCGCCGCGATGATCGGCTGTGCCTACGCGACCGTCCATTTCGCCACACGACAGGACATCCGGCAGCACTTCGCGTGGGCCACGCGCCTCGTCATCCTCGCCGTGGGTTCGTGGATCTATCGGATGCACTATGTAATCTGGTACGGTGCCACGGATGGTCTCTGGTCCAATCGGGAGTTCACGGGGGCCTTCGACCTCGTCCAGGTCGTTGCCTTCTTCGTGCCCTACCTGCTCATCGCCGAGATGCTGCTACGGCGCACGACAACAACGTCTGTGCGGGCCTAAGAGCGGACCTCGGTCAGCTGGGCGCGGTCCGCGCCCCGCCGCTGGACCATGGACCTCACACCGCATGAACACCCAGCAACAGCTTCCTCGGATCTCCTCCCGTCTGTCCGATCTGGTAGATCAGGTATGGCGCGAAGAACAGAACACCGAGCGGAGGGGCGAGCACCCCCAGCGCGATGCTGGGACCGGTGAACCCTCCCCGCCAGGCCATCCACACGCCCGACAGGATCAGGTAGGCGGTGAAGTCGATGTTGAACTGTCCCTGCCAGCCCAACGCGAGGATGGCTCTGACGAAGTGCGGCAGGAGGTTCGGCCCATCATTGGCAATCGCAGCGATGGTGAAAAGGACGAGCACACCCGTGATCGCGATCAAAAGCAAGCGGAGTTGTGTCATGGTGATACTTCTCGGTCAGGTGGTGGGCCGCGCCGGACGCCACATGGGTCCAACAACGAGCAAAAGGACGAGGACGTTCCAGAGTGCGTTGGGCCAGTGGCCCGACGTGACGGATCCCACGCTGTCCAACACGAACCAGGCGCATGCCCCGTAGACCAAAGACCTACGCACCGCCTCCGGCGCCTGGTCGTAGGCGAGGGAGGACAGCATCCAGATCGTTACTGCCCAGCCGACGAGGAACCCTCCGGTGAGGGCGGAGAGGAACCGGATCTCCTCTGACCGGTAGTCGGGAAACCCGTCGATCGGCCAGGTCAGGATGTCGAGCCCGAGCCGCGCCAGCTCGTTCGTTGCCGGAACCGTGCCGAGCGTGAGCGCGGGACCAAAGAAACCGATGACGATGGCCGAGACTTTCAGCCAGAACCTGTGCGTGGCGTGTGTGCCCATCCTATCGCTCTCCCTTTCGTTCAGGGAACCGATACGAAAGCGGCGGGTCGCGTCGCAATTACCTCGGAGGTAAGTGCGCGCCGCACCCGCCTGCGCTAGGATGCGCCATGACCGACTTTGCCCAGTCCCTGAAAACATGGCGGACGGCCCGGCGGTTCAGCCAGCTCGACCTCGCGATGGAGGCGGAGGTGTCTGCCCGCCACGTCTCCTTCCTCGAAACCGGGCGCGCCAGTCCGAGCCGGGACATGGTGCTGCGCCTTGGCGAGGCGCTGGAGCTGCCGCTTGACGCGCGCAACCAGTTGCTCACCCACGCGGGCTTTGCCGCACGATACAGGGGGCGGGACTGGAACGACGCCGACATGGCGCCCATCCGTCGCGCTATCTCCTGGCAGATCGAGCGGCATCTGCCCTATCCCGCGCTCGCCATCGACCGGCTTTGGACCATCCGGGAGGCGAACCTTTCAGCCCGCGCTCTCTTTGGCTCGCTGGGTGTCGGAATCGGCGACAGTATGATCGATCTGATGCTGTCTGAGGCGCTGCGGCAGGTGGTCGAAAACTGGCCCGAGGTTGCGCATCACGCCGCGATCCGCCTGCGCACGGAAAGCGCGATGTTGGGCGGAGTGCCCGAGTTCGACGCGGCGATCCGGTATCTGTCAGATGTCCCGCAGCCGACATCGCCGTCGACCGGCCCCGTCATTCCGACCATCCTGAGAGCAGGCGACACGCGCCTGTCGATGTTTGCGACGATCGCGCAGTTCGGCACGCCGGAGGACCTCCTGCTCGACGATCTCAGGGTCGAGATGTACTTCCCGCTGGACGACGAGACCGACGCGGCGTTCCGGCAAATGGCAACTTCCAACATTTAGCGACGCCTCGCCCGTCCTGTTCCCGATCCGTCGGCAGCGTCGGGCGGCCTTGGTGCATGGAGGCGCCTTTGGTTGTAGGTGGTGGCTGATTTCCCCTCTAACGGACCCTTCGATGCCGAATGAGCATCACAAGCCGCGTCGCCACCACATCCCTCGGGCGCGGTACAAGGTCGAGAACTGGCCGGAGTACGACCGCGGGCTTGTTGAGCGTGGCGACATCCGGTTCTGGATCTCGGAGGACGCGCTGGAGGGTTGGATCGCGCCCTCTCGGACGACGCCTGGCGGGCAGTGCAAGTTTTCCAACCTCGCGATTGAAACAACGCTGGTGCTGGAGACGGTGTTCAAGCTGCCACTCCGGCAGACCGAGGGATTTGTAGGTAGCCTGATGGCGCCCCTGAAGCAGAACCTGCCCGTGCCGAACCACACAACGTTGGCGCGCCGTCGGCGGACCGTGGGAGTGGATCAGCATGCACCGGGGCGCGCGGCGCCGGTCGACCTGGTGATGGACTCGATAGGCA
>JBCBAP010000052.1:0-25677 GCA_038532435.1 Pseudomonadota bacterium
TGTGGACGTCCATGACGAAGCAGTCTATATCCTCAGCCCGGAGCAGGGCCGTGGCAAACGAGATGATCGTCGGATCGTTGGTGCGCAAAACCTCTTCCATACCGAATGCTTACCCAAGGGCGGTCGACGCGTCGAGACTTCGCTGACCGGCCCGGATGATTGAGACAGGATCCTCCGCGTGACCTCTCCAGTTGATCGCCTTCAAGTGCTGCTGCAATCGAAGATGGAGGCGGTCAACGATCTGATCGCGACCCGAATGGCGAGCGAGAACGCACCCCGGATCCCGGAGGTGACGGCGCATCTGGTCGGTGCGGGCGGGAAGCGGATCCGGCCGCTCCTGACGCTCGCCGGCGCGGACATTTGCGGCTATGGCGGCGACAATGACGTGAAGCTCGCGGCGACCGTCGAGTTCATCCATACGGCGACCCTGCTGCATGACGATGTGGTCGACGAAAGCGAGCAGCGCCGGGGCCGTCCCACGGCCAACCTGCTCTGGGACAACCCCTCATCGGTTCTTGTGGGGGACTACCTGTTTGCCCGATCCTTCCAGCTCATGGTCGAGACCGGATCGCTCAGGGTACTCGACATCCTGTCCAACGCGGCGGCGGTCATCGCGGAGGGGGAGGTGCTGCAGCTTTCCGTTGCCCGAAACCTTCAGGTCGACGAGGCGACCTATGTGAAGGTTATCCGCGGAAAGACAGCGGCACTCTTCGCCGCCGCCTGCGAGGTGGGAGGCGTGATCGCCGATGCCCCGGCGGACCATATCACAGCGCTCGAAACCTACGGCGATGCGCTCGGCATCTCCTTCCAGATGGCGGACGACCTTCTGGACTATGGCGGCAACGCCGGGGATCTGGGCAAGAACACCGGTGACGACCTGCGTGAGGGCAAGATGACCATGCCGGTGATCATCGCCTATTCCCGCTCTGAACCCGAGGAGCGCGCGTTCTGGGAGCGTGTCATCGGCAAGGCGGACGTGCAGGAGGGCGATGTCGCCCAGGCCGTCGAGATCATGCGCCGCCATGACGCGCTGGAAGAGACCCGCACCCGCGCGCTTGCATGGTCCGCACAGGCGGTCGAGGCACTGGAGTTGCTGCCCGCAGGTGATATGCGCGACACCCTCGCGGATCTGGCAGATTTCGTCGTCGCCCGTATTCGGTGATCCGCAGCGACCGGTTCAAATGTGCCGTCCGGCACATGTACTTCGCCGCATTCTAGCGTACCCTATCACCTGTAAGGCGAGCGGCGACCCCCCGCCGCGTGCTTTTTGCGTAACAACGAGTTGGACAACCACATGCAAGTTTCGAAACTCCTCCTCACGCTGGCAGGTGCCCTCGCCGTATCGTTCAGCGCGAACGCGGCAACAACAACGACGATCACCATCGGCGACAATGACTGCTTCGGCACAAACGCAGCGGTCTGTACCGATGGCCTGCAACTCGACGACGTGAGCCTGACCGGCGACTTTGCGTTCTTCGACAACAGCACCGCGTTGGATCCGGCGAACATGGACCAGTATTTCAGCGGGCCTGATGGAAAGGCGGTTGGTGATCCGTTCGCGGTCACATTCGCCCTCGATCTGACAGGTGTGACGGTCACTTCTGCAAAAGTTGTGTTCAAAACCGCGGGCTTGGGCACTGTGTTTAGCTTCGGCGGCAGCGAGACCGGTGCGGAAGTAAGCGTCAACGGCACGTCCGTCGGGTTCATCTTCGACGATTACGATGACTTGAGCGATGTGACACCGGATTCGTTCGCCCGGATCAACACAAACGAGTTCACCGTCGATCCCGCAACGCTCATCACCGGCAACAACGTCGTTCAGTTTGCACTCAGTGGCTTCGACCTTGGTGGAGGCCGGACGGTTGCGGACGACGATTATGCGGTCGACTTTGTCCAACTGATCTTCGAGACGGAGCCGACAGTCGCGCCGGTCCCGCTCCCCGCATCGGCGACCCTTGCCCTCGCCGCGTTCGGTCTGCTTGCAGGGGTTCGACGCCTGAAACGCGCCTGATCCCAATCAGATCTCTTTGGAGAATTACTGCAACCGGCACATAAACTTGTGCCGGTTGTTACATTTAGAGGTGTAGTAATTCTGTTAACCTTTCTCCACGGCAGAGCTCTCTGCTGCAACCCTGGAGGAAAAAATGAAGAAATTTGCGTGCATAGCCGCAGCGTGCGCGGTGCTTACCGGCGCGACATCAACCCCCGCCGCCGCGCAGACAACTCCGTTCATAGGCCAGATCACCATGGTCGGCATGCCCTGGTGTCCCCGCGGATGGGCAACCACCAGCGGGCAGCTTCTGCCAATCTCCTCGAACGAGGCCCTGTTCTCCCTCATCGGTACGATCTATGGCGGAGACGGGCGGACGACATTCGGTCTTCCTGATCTGCGGGGTCGTTTCGCGATCCACAACGGCACCGGTCCGGGGCTGTCTCCGGTCTCCATTGGCCAGAAGTCGGGCCGTGAGACCGTCGCACTGACCCAGAACGAATTGCCCGCACACACGCACACGGCAACCGGAACGGTTCAGGCGACCAGCAACACAGCGACCGCGATCAGCCCCGCTGGAGCGCTCAACGCACAGACCGCCACCGGACCGGCCTACGCGACCCTGCCCCCGGGTCAGCCGGCGGTTGCGATGGCCGCAGACAGCGTGGCCGTCACCGTCAATTCGGCCGGCACCGGCGCGGGTTTCAACATCCGCAATCCCTATCAGGCGGTGACTTACTGCATCGCGCTTCAGGGCACCTTTCCGTCCCGGAACTGAATGGAGCGCGCGCCGGGGATGCAGCCCGGCGCGCCGCTCATCGCCCGGACTTCGAGCCGCGGACAGGTGCCGCGGACACCCACCAGTCCGGGGCGGCCCGCCGCATCGCCTCAGCAGCGGCAAGAGCATGCCCCTCCCGTTGGAACAGCCCGAAACATGTCGCCCCGGATCCTGACATTCGGGCGAGTGCGCAGTCCTGCTGCCCCTCCAATGCCGCGAGCACCTCGCCAATCGGTGGGCAGAGCGCCCGCGAGGGTCCCTCCAGATCGTTGCGCTGAGCGGCCAGACAGCCCACGAGCTCGGCAAAGTCCCGGATCCGCTCGGGCACCGCACATGGCCCGCCATGCACCGTTTCAAGCGCTGCAAAGACCGGGCCGGTGGGCACCGGGCGGTTGGGATTGACGAGCACGATCCAAAATGGCGGGAGCTCCGGCAGGGGGGCGAGGACCTCCCCGATCCCCCGCATGCGCTGGGGCGTTGAGGCGAGGCAGACCGGCACGTCCGCCCCAAGGGCAGTCAGCTCCCCACGCTCGGGCAAGGGCAGGTCCCAGTGCCGCGCCAACAGCCGGATAGCCGCGGCGGCATCCGCCGAACCGCCCCCGATGCCGGAGGCGACCGGCAACGTCTTGGACAGGTGCAGCGCCGCCCCGCGGGAGCGTGACAGCCGTTCAGCGGCGCGGAGCACCAGGTTGTCCGCATCCGCCGACAGATCCAGCGCATAGGGCCCGTCGAGCGTGAGAGACAGCGTTCCGGCCCGTTCCACGGTCAGCACGTCGCCGAGATCGGGAAACACGACCAGACTGTCGAGAAGGTGGTAGCCGTCGGGCCGCCGCCCGGTGACGTGGAGCGTCAGGTTGACCTTGGCACGGGCGATCTCGGTGTCGAGGGCGGGCTCAATCGCCCGCATTCTGCGCCTCGAGCTGCTCGCCCGCGGCTTCCTCTGCCAGCACCACGTCGAGGCCCACGTCGAGCTTGCGCAGGATGCGGGTCTCATCCTTCGGCTCCGGCTCGAAGGACAGCGCGCGGCGCCACTGGAACTCCGCCTCACGCTGGCGGCCCACGGCCCAGTACACATCGCCGAGGTGATCGTTGATGATCGGGTCGAGCGGCGTCAGCTCCACCGCCCGCTCCATCGGGGAGATCGCATCCTCGAACCGGCCAAGCTGGTAGTAGACCCAGCCAAGACTGTCCGTGATGTAGCCATCCTGGGGCCGCTGCGCGACCGCCCGCTCGATCATGTCGAGCGCCTCGTCGAGCTTCAGACGCTTTTCGACCAGCGAATAGCCGAGATAGTTCAGCACCAGCGGCTGATCCGGGTTGAGATCGAGCGCCGCACGGAAATCGCTCTCCGCAAGGTCCCATGCGCCATCGCGTTCATGGGACACGGCCCGTGCATAGTGAAGCAGCCAGTGCTGCGGCATCGGTTCGCCCGCGACATCGAGCGCGGTGTCAAAGACTGCGATCGCCTCTGGATACCGCTCTTCCCGCCGCAGCGCCTCTCCCAACAGGTAGTGGGGGCGCAAGAGGTCCGGGTTCGTGCGCGTGACGCTCTTGAGCACTCCGATCGCCTCATCCACCCGGCCCGATGCGCTCAACGCATCCGCGCGGCCGATCTCCGCATCCACGAACTGGGGGGAGGAGCGCGGCACGCTTGCGTAGGTCTCCGTCGCGAGCTCGAACTGCCCCTGCCGCTCGAGGATCTCCGCGCTCAGGAGGAGTGCCTCAACGAAATCAGAGTCGATGTAGGCCGCGAGGCGGGCGTAGATGAGCGCCACGTCCTGGCTGTCATCGCCGAGGATGCTCGCGAGATCGAACAGAACCTCCGCAACGCCGTCGCCGGGGGAGTTGAGCATATCGAAGGGCAGCGTCTCACCGGCCTTGAGCTGGTCGAGCATCCCCTCGAATTGCCGGTCGCCGAAGCCGGTCGCGAGTACGGTTTCAAGGATGCCAATCGCGTCGTCGGTCCGGCCAAGCTGGGACAGGACCTGCACCCGCGCAAGGGTCGAGCCGCGGTTCAGGTTGACCGGCCCGTCCTCATCATCCTCCAGAAGCTCCGCCGCGCCGCGGAAGTCGCCCAGCTGCGCTTTCGCCAGACCGCCATGGTAACGGCCGAAGAGCTTCAGCGTCGGGTTCTGGTTGAGGGATGCGAACACTTCGAACGCTTCGTCCTCTTCCCCGGTGTTGAGCAGGATCCAGCCACGCACGAGGTCCGCAAGGAGCGGCGTCAGCCCGTTCGCGCCGGTCTCGATCCGGTCGAGCGCGGAGGTGAATTGCCCCTTCCGCATGTCGTCTGAAATGAGCACCAGAAGCGCAAACTGATTCTCCGGCTGAAAGCCGATCAGACGGCCCGCAATGGAGCTTCCCGCGGACACATCTCCTTTGGCGATGAGCGCCTGCATGGCGCGCAACAGCAGCGCTGGGTTGTTCTGATCATAGCCGAGGGCGCGGGCGAAATAGCGCGCCGCCTCCGCATGGTTCTTTTGAATTTCTGCTTGTGTTGCAGCGAGATAGGCGCCGCTCAGGCTGCGCCCCTGGGCCGGTGCGCTCACCATCGCAGCGAGTGCGGCGCCCGCCAGCACCATCTTCATTCCGCGCATCGCAATCCCCGTCCTTCGCCGTTTCCCTCACACATCCTGCATGAGATTAGGGCGACCTATGGGCGGAGGCAATCGCATCACGGGGAATTGCTCCCCTCCTTCGATGCGAAAGGGACCGGACGATGCCCGTCCGGTCCCTCGAAAGTTACGCCGACTGGTGCAGCGGACTGTCGTCACATGTTGGGATAGTTCGGACCGTCCCCGCCCTGGGGCACGGCCCAAGTGATGTTCTGGCTCGGGTCCTTGATATCGCAGGTCTTGCAGTGAACGCAGTTCTGCCCGTTGATCTGAAACCTCGGGTTGGACCCGTCTTCATCCCGCACAACCTCGTAGACCCCGGCCGGGCAATAGCGCTGCGCGGGCTCCGAGTACTTGGGAAGGTTGATCATGATCGGCACATCCGGATCGGACAGCTTGAGGTGTGTCGGCTGATGCTCCTCATGGTTCGTGCCGGAGAACGAAACGTTCGTAAGCCGGTCAAAGCTGAGCTTGCCATCGGGCTTCGGATAGTCGATCGGCGCGTGGCGCCGGGCGGGGGTCGTCGCCTCCGCATCGGACTTGCCGTGCTTGAGCGTGCCGAAGATGTTGAAGCCCGTCAGGGTGTGCACCCACATGTCGATCCCGCCTCCGATGAGGGAGGCGACGAGACCGTACTTTGACCAGAGCGGCTTCACGTTGCGCACGGCCTTGAGGTCCTTGCCTACGGGACCGCCACGCAGCTCCGTCTCGTAAGTGTGCAGTTCGTCGGCGGAGCGGCCCGCCTGCAGCGCGTCATAGGCCGCCTCGGCCGCCGCCTTGCCCGAGAGCATGGCATTGTGGTTGCCCTTGATGCGCGGAACGTTCACGAGACCCGCGGAGCAGCCAAGCAGGGCACCGCCGGGGAACGTTACCTTGGGGATCGACTGGTAGCCGCCTTCGGAAATAGCGCGTGCTCCGTAGGCGACCCGTTTTCCGCCTTCGAGGACCGCTGCGATCTCCGGATGGTGCTTGAACCGCTGGAACTCCATGTAGGGATAGACGTGCGGGTTTTCGTAGTTGAGGTGCACGACGAAGCCGATGAAGACCTGATTGTTCTCCGCGTGGTACATGAAGGAGCCGCCCCCGGCGTTACCGCCCAGCGGCCAGCCCATCGTGTGGGTGACCTGGCCCAGCTTGTGGTTCTCGGGCTTGACCTCCCAGATCTCCTTCATGCCGAGGCCGTACTTCTGCGGCTCGGAGGCCGCGTCGAGCCCGTACCGGGCAATCACCTGCTTGGACAGGCTGCCGCGCACGCCTTCGCTGAGGAAGACATACTTGCCGTGAAGCTCCATGCCCGGCTCGTAGGCGTCGGACGGTGTGCCGTCCGGGTTGAGGCCAAACTCGCCCGCAACCACGCCCTTGACCTCGCCATTTTCGCCGTACACGAGTTCAGAGCACGCCATGCCCGGGAAGATCTCGACGCCGAGCGCCTCCGCCTGCTCGGCCATCCACCGGCAGACATTGGCCATGGACACGATGTAGTTGCCGTGATTGTGCATCAGCGGCGGCATCGGCCAGGTCGGGATCGACATCTGTCCGCCCTCGCCCAGAACGATGAAACGGTCCTCGGTCACCTCCGTGGTGATGGGAGCGCCCTTCTCCTTCCAGTCGGGGATCAGCGCATCGAGGCCGGACGGGTCCAGGACGGCGCCGGAGAGGATGTGCGCGCCAACCTCGGAACCCTTCTCCAGCACCACGACGTTTACGTCATCGCCACCCAGTTGCTTGAGCCGGATCGCGGCGCTCAGCCCCGCAGGCCCCGCACCGACGATGACGACGTCATACTCCATGCTCTCGCGTTCGATCGCAGACATTGATTTCTCCCTCACCGGCATGCCCTCTGGCGATCCGGTCTCTATGCCATCCCTTTCTTTCGGAAATATTCTTTCGCTCCCAGGGGGTCAATCAAACTGAATTGCGACGCTTGGTCACTTCAGCGGTTCCGTTGCGACGTTTGCCTGCCTTCAGACGCTGTCATCCCGGACCGCGCCGACAGTCGCAATTGGCGCAGACGGATCGAAACGCTGATCCCCCCTTGCAGCGACTGCGGGGCGTGCATAGTCTGTTCGCTCACCGGGCCGCGCGAACCAAGCGCGGCCCTGCGCGTTACACGTAGACCGCGATCAGCGGATTGTTGCCAACGGAGGCCAGGATGGAAAAGGTGCCCCTCACGGAAGCAGGCTTTCAGATGCTCGATGCGGAGCTCAAGACACTCAAACTCGAAGAGCGTCCGGCCGTCATCACAGCAATTGCGGAAGCGCGTGAGCATGGCGATCTGTCCGAGAACGCGGAGTATCACGCGGCACGGGAAAAACAGTCTTTCATCGAGGGCCGGATCAAGGAGCTCGAGGGCATCATCTCCCGCGCGGATGTGATCAAGGTCGCCGCCATGTCCGGCACCATCAAGTTCGGTGCGACCGTCGCCCTCGTGGACGAGGATACCGACGAGGAAAAAACCTACCAGATCGTGGGCGAGCCGGAGGCGGACCTTGAGGCGGGCAGGCTCAACATCAAGGCACCGCTTGCCCGCGCACTCATCGGCAAGGAAGAGGGCGACAGCGTGGATGTGAACACGCCGGGCGGCACCCGGTCCTACGAGATTCTGAGCGTCAAGTTCGTCTGAGCCCCGGGTCGGGCCGTCCTGCCCCGCACCGTTTGAGAGGACCCACCGATGGCCGAAGCATGGCGCGGTTGGACGATCGCCGGGGCAGCGAGCCTGCTGTGGCTGCTGATGACCATAGGCTACGCGATCTCCGTGCCACCGGCCTCCGCGCTCGGCTGGATGATCGTGCTCGTGGCCGGGCTCGTCCCGGTCACGATGATCTGGCTCATCGCCGTGCTGTTCAAGCAGACCGAAGACCTCGCCGAAGATGTGCGGTACCTGATGGACCGGGTCGCCAAGGGGCGCGAGGCGCGGGAGGATCTCGCGATCCTCGGCCAGTTGCGCCAGGACATGGAGCGCGGATTTCGCGATCTGCGCGCCCAGATCACGGCAACCGACGAGGCGCTGACCGCCCTGCGGCGGGAGGGCGATGGTGCCCAGACCGAACTCTTCGCCCATCCCACCGCCGAGGCCACTGTACCGGATCCCAAATCCGCACCGGCACGTGAGGTTGAACCGGAACGTCCGGTTGCCACGGAGCCGACACTGCCGCTCACAGCGCCGCCGGATACACCCCCGAGCGGCAGCCGGGACTGGGGCCTGATCCTGCGCGCCCTGAACTTCCCCGAAGACGAAGAGGACCTGGCGGGCTTCAAGGCGCTGCGCGAGGCAACCCGGGACCGGGCGGTTGCGGGGCTGTTGCGTGCGGCGGAGGATGTTCTGAACCTGCTGGCACAGGACGGGATCTACATGGATGATCTCGTGCCCCACGCAACGGAGCCTGAGCATTGGCGCCGCTTCGCTGCGGGAGAGAGGGGCGCGGCGCTCGAGCCGCTCGCGGGGATAGAAGACGCCTCCGCCCTCGACACCACACGGACGCGGATGCGCCGGGACGAGGTGATGCGGGATGCGGCCCTGCACTTCATGCGGCGGTTCGACGGGTTGCTGAAGGACCTCGTCGCGGAAGGCGACGCGGACCCGACCTTGCGACGCCTGCCCGCAACCCGCTCCGGCAGGGCATTCATGCTCATCGCCCAGGTGACCGGCGCGCTGGACTGACAAAAGCGCGCCGCCATCCGCTGTCGAACGGCGCGCGCCTGCGGCGCGCATTCCCCTGCGCCCTTCGGGCAATTGGCGCTCATGGCAACGGGCGCGCGCGTGCGGCCACGGCTCCGCCTTGAGGCACGTCAGGCCTCGAGCACCTCACCGTTCCAGCGGCGCGCGAGCCAAACGGAGAAGACGAGACCGAGTGCTGACATGGCGAGCGCTACCGCATAGGCCCCGCCCCCGAAGAGAGGATAGGCCCAGGCGGCTGCAGCGGTCCCAACCGCCATCAGCACCCCGCCGAACGCAGCGCCAAAGATACCCTGCGCCGTCGCCGACATCCTCTCCTGCACCGCCGCAGCGATGAAGGCGATCGCTCCGAGGTGCCCGACCGCGAAAGTCCCGGAGTGGAGAAGCTGCAGCACCCAGAGGATCGGACCGACCGGATCGAACATCATCGCCCCCCACCGGATGATCCCCGCAATTGCCGAGGCGGCAATCGCCCCGATCGGGCCGAGCCAGGCGACCATCCGCGTGCCCAGCAGGAACATGATCACAACTTCGACCGCGACGGAGAACGCCCAGAGCTGGCCCACGACCTCCTCACTGATCCCCAGCGAAAGCCAGTGGATCGAGCCATAGGCGTAGAGCACCGCGTGGCTCGACTGGGCAAACGCGATGGCGAGCACGAAGAGAACGAAGATCGGGTGGCGCATCAGCCTGCCGATCTCCTTGAGGCGGGGTGGCTCCTCCTTCACCTTGCCGCCACCAGGATGGGTGACCGCGAAAAACACCGCGAGAAGGAGGGAGATGGTGATCCACCACACAACCACATCCGGCCCGAGCCGCCCGATGAGGCTGCCCACCGCGAGGTTGGTGAGCACGAAGGTGAGCGAGCCGAACGCCCGCGCCTGGGCATAGGGAAACCGGTCATGCTTGGCAGAAGCGGAGCCGAGCGCGTCAGACAAGGGGACCATGCCCGCATAGACGATCCCGCTGGCCAGCGTGGCGATGAAGAGGATCACGCGGCTCTCGATCCAGAGATGAGAAATGAAGATCACGGCCCCTATGCCCGCGACCACGGCGAGCGTCACGCGCCGCGCGTCCAGACGGTCCGCAATGACCGGGATAGCCCCTCCGGCTATCACGCGGACCACCATGGTGGCGGCCATGAAGGTCCCGACCTCCGCAGAACTCAACCCCCAGCTTTCCAGCCAGGGCGGCCAGAACGGCAGATGCGCGCCCAACGCGGAAAAGAGCAGCCCGAAGACCATCGCGCTGTGCAGGCCCGAGCGGGTGAAAACGCTGCGCTCCGCCATCACGGTGCAGCCAGTTGGGTTGTGGCGCGGACAGGCACGGGCGCACTCCTGCGGAGCCGGGACGGACACGGCGCGGGGGCCGGGGCGTCGGGGACCTATTGTGTCAGATTGAACGGATCGGCCGGGATGGGCGCGACGCGTTATGTCAGATCAAAGCCTGAGTAGGGCAGGTAGTCAACCGGGTCTCCCGGTGCAATATCGATCGCCTCGTGGGGAAGCCGGACCAGCCCGTCGGACCATGTGAGGCCCGAGATACGACCCGACCCTTCCGACGGGAACACCTCGACGCTGCCATCGACGCAGCGCGCCCGCAGATACTCCTGACGGCCCGGCTTCTTACGCTTCGTGAATGCAGCGGGCAGACGCCAGGCGACGGGGTCCCGCCACCCCGCGCCGGACAGGCTATGGAGCGCGGGGCGTGCGAACAGCAGCGTGCAGACGAAGGCGGCGACCGGATTGCCCGGAAGGCCAAAGACCGGCGTCCCCTTCCAAAGGCCGAGCGCGAGCGGACGCCCCGGTTTGATCGCAATCCGCCACGTATGAAGCGCATCCGCCGCGCGCAGGGCGGCGGAAACATGATCCTCATCTCCGGCGGACGCACCCCCGCTCGTCAGGATTGCGTCGCAGCTCAGCGCTCCTTCGTCGAGTGCGGCGGAGACCATGTCGGAAGTGTCCCCTACGATGCCGAGTGGGACCGGCTCCATACCCCACCGGGCGAGGATTGCACGCAGCATCGGTCCGTTCGCGTCGTGGACCTGGTGAGTCGCGACCGGCGCGCCGGGTGGCACGACCTCGTCGCCAGTGGAGAGCACGCCGACCCGCAACCGCCTGTGAACCGGAAGCTCGCCAATGCCGAGGGCGGAGCACAGGGCGAGATCCTGGGGCTGGAGCCGTCGGCCCGGCGCCAGCACGCGCGCGCCCGCATCCACATCCTCCCCGGACTTGCGGCAGTTGGCGCCACGCTTGAGACCCGTGGCGAAGTGCACGGACCCGGCAGCAACCTCCACATCCTCCTGCAGCACGACGGTATCCACGCCGGGTGGCAGAATGGCGCCGGTCAGGATTCGCACTGCGTGACCGGGAGGGATCTCGCCGCTGAGGGGTGCACCGGCGGCGGCCCGTCCCTCCAACAGCAGAAGGGAGATTTCCCGGGCCGTGGCGAGACTTTCGAAGGCGAACCCGTATCCGTCGACCGCGGAATTGGACTGGGGCGGATTGGACCGGAGGGCAACCGGCGCGTCTGCCAGAACCCGTCCCGCCGCGTCGACCAGCGGCAGATGCTCGACCTCCGTGACCGGGCTTAGACGCGCGCGAAGCCGCGACAGTGCGTCCGGTACCGGGGTCCAGTCCACCCCCCGCGGCAGCGCAAAACAGTCGTTGGAAAGCTTCGGCGGGCTCACCCCGCCAGCCCCGTTTCTGCAAGGATGAAATCGGCGATCCCCGGCACGTCGTCGAGGGGGCGGAGAGGCACGTTGAGCCCGTCAACGGGCGTGTTGCTCGCAACAAGCCGGATGGTCGGATCGTCCCGCGCGATCAGCGCCTGTCCCGTCTCCGCCCGATGTGCCTCGACCTTGGCATGGCTGTCCCGCTTGTACCCTTCGATCAGCACCAGATCGACCGGTGCAAGGTAACGCGTCAGGTCCGCAAGGGACGGCTCCTCCGCCCCTCGCAGCTCGTGCATGAGCGCCCAGCGGTTGCGGGAGGCGAGCAGAACCTCCTGCGCGCCCGCGCTCCGATGCCGGTGGCTGTCCTTGCCCGGATGGTCGACGTCGAAAGTGTGGTGGGCATGCTTGACCGTGGAGACGCTGAAGCCGCGACCGGTGATCTCCACCACCAGCCGTTCCACGAGCGTTGTCTTGCCCGAGTTTTTCCACCCGACGATACCGTAGACCTTCATCCTTGCCCCGCTTCGATAAGTGTCTGGGCCTGAACCATATCCTCCGGCGTGTTGACGTTGAAGAAGGGATCCACCCCGTCACCGTGGAACATCACTTCCGCGCAACCGTGCCGGTCCGTCCAGATGACGACCTTGCGGACCCCGGCGCCAAGTGCCGCGCGCAGATCCTCGCGCAGGTCGACGGGCCAAAGGGTGAAGGTCGGGTGGCGGATGACCCGGCCCGCCTCCTCGGTCACCGCCATCGCGAGCGGTCGTTCGGCCGCGACCGCCCCCATGCGCAGGCCGGTCACAAGTCGAGGCGGGAAGAAGGGCGTGTCTGCCGCGACGCTCACGATCTGCGCGATCCCGCGCTCCGCCGCCCAGTCCATGCCCGCGAGCACCCCGGCGAGCGGCCCGGGATGGTCGGGCACGCTGTCCGCAATGACCGGCAGGTCGTAGTCGGCGAAGCGCGCCGCATCCCCGTTCGCGTTCAGCGCAAGCGCATCAACCTGCGGCGCAATCCGGTCGATCACCCGGCGAAGAAGCGGCATACCGCCGAGCTCGAGAAGCCCCTTGTCCCCTCCCCCCATGCGGCGGGAAAGCCCGCCGGCCAGCACCACCCCGCCGACGGTCACCGTGCAGCATCCCCGCACATGGCAGCCAGCCGTGCCTCGATCTCGAGCATCAGGGCGCTGTTGTCCGGTGCTGGAAAGTCGGCCAACCGGTTGCCCCGGGCGATCCAGTTTAGCTGCTGCTCCCGCCGGGTGGAGATCATGTGATCGAGCGTCGTGCCGATCTCGTAAGCGCAGGCGCGGACGGAAAACATCGCATCCCGGGTGAGCGGACCCCATGGTCTGCCGGGTTCGAGCCCCTCACACCGATCATGAATGAAGACGGGCAAGGGCTCGAAATCGAGAACGCGGGCCCGGTCATACGCGGCGGTGACGCAGGCGTCCGCACCGCGAAACCGCTGCCCCAGACCGCCAACCAGCGCCCATTCAAACGCATCGCTCGGGACGAAGGCGAAGCTTTCGCCCGCCTCGAACACAGCCTCCATCGCGGAGATGCCGGAGGACGACCCGATACCCTCCTCCCGCGGTATGAGGCGCAGATCGACGGGGTTGGAGATCTGCCTCAGCCGTTGGACATTTTCCGGCAGCGCGATGTTCCAAGTCATGTAGGAGGCGTCGTAGGAGGCCTTCCTCGCCTCGGCCTCCGCCGCTGCTCCGCGCAGGATCGCCGACCGCAGCAGATCGAGCGCCAGGGACCGTTCGTAGGCAATACGCACGATGTCCTGCACCGCGGCCCGCGCGTCCGCCTCCATGGCCAGAACACTCGCCCGGTCCTCCTCCCGATACTCTGCGGCCATCTCGCGCTCCCGCAGCACCCTGTCGAACGCGGTGCCGAGGATTGTGGTGAGCAGAAACGCCACGAGCGTGAGCAGAAGCGGATGTTTCAGCCAGTCCCAGCGGCCCTTGCGTTCAAGCCGTGCGTCGAGGGCGCGTCGCGTGACGACCTCATCGACGAGGGCCTCGATCCGGCTCAGATCGGTCACGCCGCCCCCTTCCGGCCCGCGGTCTTGGGGTCATCCGCGATGGCGGACGGGTCCGCATCCCAGACCAGCCGCTCCTCACCGCTCAGACACAGGAAACGCTTGCCGCGCATCCGTCCAATGAGCGTCAGACCCACGTCCCGCGCGATCTCCACCCCCCACGCGGTGAAGCCCGAGCGGCTGACGAGCGCGGGGATACCCATGAGCGCCGTCTTGATCACCATTTCCGAGGTCAGCCGCCCCGTCGTGTATAGGATCTTGTCCTCTGCGGGTACGTTCTGCAGACGCATCCAGCCGGCGATTTTGTCGACCGCGTTGTGCCGCCCGACATCCTCCATATAGACGAGCGGGCGATCCCTCTCACAAAGCACCGTCCCGTGGATCGCCCCGGCCTCCAGGTAAAGGCTCGGGGTCGTGTTGATCTCTTTCGCCAACGCGTAGAGCCAGGATGTGCGCACCGGGCTCCGGGTCAAGGCCACGTCCGTGAGTCCTTCCATCATGTCACCGAAAACCGTGCCGACCGCGCAGCCCGACGTGCGCGTCTTTTTCTTCAGCTTCTCCTCGTAGTCCGTCTCCCGCTCCGTGCGGACGACAACGACCTCAAGGTCCTCATCATACTCAACGCCGGTGAGCACGTCGTCGGGCAGCAGCATGCCCTGATTGATCAGATAACCCACCGCAAGATACTCGGGAAAATCGCCGATCGTCATGGCCGTGACGATCTCCTGTCCGTTGAGGTAGAGGGTCAGCGGCCTCTCCTCGACGACCTTCACGGTTTGGGCAGCCCCGGTATGGTCGCGCCCCTCCACCGCGCGGGTCAGGCGGGGATTTGTCGGGTCGGGGGCGATGCGCGGCGAGGTCATTGCGGGGTCCTGTCGAAGCGACCGGATCGAAGAAAGGCAATGGTCTGCCGGGCCGCACCGGACGAAAGGGGCAACATCATGTGCCCCACGTCAAGCACCAACGCGTCGCCATGCGGCACGCTCAGGGCGCTCTCGACGGTCACCTTGCCGTCGTTTTCCGTGTCGAGACCGAACTGTCTGGTGTAGGGAAGCCACCCCGCCCGGCCCGCGATAATCCCGAGATCCTTCTGACGATCCGGCGCGAGAGTGAGGGGGCCGAGGTCCGCCTCACCGATCTGTTCGGTCGCCGGGCCCATCACGTCGCCAATCACGGGAACGGAATTGGCAAAGGAGGCAAGGGCCGAGCCGCCGTTTGGCGAGCCGAGTTGCACAACCCTCCGCGCGCGCCCGGAGAGCGCCCCGACCTTGAGCCGCAGGGCGAGAACGCCTCCCAGCGAATGGCCGACGAGATGAAGACGGTCGCCCTCCGGCACCGCCGCGCGGATCTGGGACAGGACGTCCCGCTCCGCCTCCTCCACGGACAGCTGTGTCGAGGCATAGTCCGGCAGCACCGGCGCGAATCCCTCCCGCCTGAGCCGTTCTGCCAATAGGCGCATGGAGCCGCGGCCGCGGCCAAGGCCGTGGATCACGGCCACCGTTTTCACATCATCAGTCGGATCCGTCATCCGGGCAGCCTATACGCCTGCAACGGACACTCCCAGAGTGCAAAACCGTTCTATCAGCATCGGTGATACCGAGGGTCAAATCTGGTGACTGGTCCCTGCCGCCGTGTCGCGATATCACGTTCGCCGGAGGATTGAAGGTGGTTGCCCAGACTTCTCGACAGCAATTCTGGCGGGGCGCGTTCAACGGCGCGCCGTTCATCCTCGTGGTGATCCCCTTCGCCATGCTGTTCGGGGCCGTTGCGTCCGAAACCGGGCTGAACGTGGCTGAGGCAATGGCGATGTCGGTCCTCGTGGTCGCGGGTGCCGCCCAGTTCACCGCGCTCGCGCTGATGGAGGAGCACGCGCCAACCATCGTCGTCATCGTGACAGCTCTTGTCGTAAACCTGCGCATGGCGCTTTACTCCGCCTCGATGAGCCAGCATCTGGGGAACGCGAAGCTCTGGCAGAGGGCGCTGGTCGCCTATCTGCTCGTGGACCAGACCTATGCAGCGTCCGCCCTCCACTACGACCGCGAGCCGCAGGCGACACTGGCAGAGAAGCTCGCCTTCTTCGCCGGGGCGGCGGTTGCGGTGGCACCCTGGTGGTACCTCTTCACCTACATCGGGGCAGTGGCCGGGGCGGCGATCCCGCCCGAGTATGCGCTCGATTTCGCCCTGCCCATCTGCTTCATCGGCCTTGTGGCGCCCGCGTTGCGGAGCCTGCCGCACCTTGCCGCAGCCATGGTTTCCGTCGCCGCCGCTCTCATGCTGACATGGGTGCCCTACTCGCTCGGCCTGGTGATGGCCGCGCTGCTCGCCATGATGACCGGTGCGCTGGTGGAAGTGAGCCTGGAGAGGCGCCGTGTCCGCAGTTGATCTGACCGACCTCTGGATCGTGATCCTCGTGCTTGGCGCGGGGACGTTCCTGATCCGGTTCTCGTTCCTCGGCCTCGTGGGCGACCGGCAGTTTCCGCCCTGGGCCGAACGGCTGTTGCGCTATGTCCCCGTGGCGGTGATGCCCGCATTGGTCGCCCCGCTCGTCGTCTGGCCCGAGGCAACCGGGGGCGCGCCGGACCCGGCGCGCCTGATCGCGGCGTTCGCGACCCTGGCGGTGGGCGCGGCCACCCGGCACACGGTGCTCGCGGTGGCAGGCGGAATGGCCGCGCTCTACACGGTGCTGTTTCTGACCTAGGCCTGCTGCTTGAGCAGGTCCCGGATCTCCACCAACAGATCCTCCTGGGACGGACCTTTCGGCGCTTCAGGCGCGGGCTCTTCCTTCTTCGCCGCCGCATCCTTGATCGCGTTCACGCCCTTGACCAGCATGAACACCACCCATGCGATGATCAGGAAGTTGATCACGGCCATGATGAAATTGCCGTAGTTGAAGGAAGCCGCTTCATCCCCGTCCGCCAGCTGATACTTCAGACCGGAGAAGTCGAGACCACCCATGAAAAGGCTGATGATCGGATTCACAAGGTCCGCGACCAGAGATCCAACGATCGCCGTGAAGGCGGCCCCCATGATGATACCGACGGCCATGTCCATGACGTTGCCGCGTGCGATAAAGTCCTGAAATTCCTTGAGCATGTCGTTCCCTTCCCTACTCGTTACTCAATCCACTCGATGAAGGAGGTTCCCGTACCCCCAGCGCCTCTTACCGTAGCAAGGTGAAACGTCACAACAACGAAGAAGTGACTTTAGTTTCGGATCGCAACCCATTGTCAACAAATCAGAACGCATTGTTTCCGTTTCGTGCGTTGTTGCGGCGAAATTCCGCCCCCACCTTTCCCCAACCTCAACAGGAGAGCCCCACATGAGCACCCTTGCAGATCACGCGATCTCCACGCTTCGCCCCGCGACCCAACCTGACCGCATCCAGCTCTACTCCTTCCCCACGCCCAACGGCATCAAGGTTTCCGCCATGCTGGAGGAATCCGGCCTGCCCTACGAGCCGCACACGATCTCCATCATGCGCGACGATCAGATGACCCCGGAGTTCATCGCGCTCAACCCCAACAACAAGATCCCCGCGATCATCGATCCCGACGGACCGGACGGAGCGCTGCCGATCTTCGAGTCCGGCGCGATCCTGATCTATCTGGCGGAGAAGTCCGGCAAGTTCCTGCCCGACAATCCGGTAGACCGCAGCGAGGTGCTGCAATGGCTCATGTGGCAGATGGGCGGGCTCGGACCCATGAGCGGTCAGCTCGGTTTCTTCTGGAAGTTTGCCGGTGCCGAGTACGAGGACAAGCGGCCGCAGGAGCGTTATCTCAACGAGACGAAGCGTCTTCTCGGCGTGCTTGACCGGCATTTGGAGGGCAAGGACTTCGTCGCGGCGGGGCAGTACACGATCGCGGACATGGCGATCTGGCCCTGGATCCGCGCCTATGACTTCTACGAGTCGACCGAAGTGCTCGGCCTCGCGGATCTCAAGAACCTCACCCGCTGGTACGAGGCGTGCCTTGCCCGCCCGGCTTCCCAAAAGGCGCTCAACATCCCCGACCGCAACGGGTAATCGGCACCCTTACAAGCGCGCTACTTGATTGACGCGCGGCTCCATCGCCAGCCCGACCCGCCGGGCTGGCGGTTTGTGTGCGAGACCGGTGAGTGCACTCCGCACTCGAATCTAAGAGGTGAGGCGGCTCGTTCCCGACAGTGATCGCCGGAACGTCGATCCCCTCAAGCTAGCTGTTCGCGAGCAGCTGACGCTTCGCGAGCCTGCTCACCCCGGCAGCACCCCGTCCTGAAGATACTTCAGGATCTGCACGACCTGCGCGGGACGCTCACACACCGCCAGGGCCGCCGCGTCGACCTCTTTGAGCGCGTGCTGATGGTCGGCGCCGTGCAGGATGATCAGCGACTTGCCAAGCCCTGCGGCATATCCCGCATCGAAGGCCGCGTTCCACTGCTTGTACTTCTCGCCGAAGCGGACGACGACGATGTCGGCCTCCTCGATCCCCTTTCGGGTGCGCATCGCGTTGAGCTTGGCGCCCTTGTGGTCGTGCCAGAACTTGTCCGCCTCTGCCCCCATGATCGCGACACCGCAATCGTCCGACGCCGCATGATCGGTGACCGGACCGCTGAAGTGGACGGGCAGACCCGCTTCCTCGACACCCTGACGGATCTCGTCGCGCCAGTCTGTGTGGATCTCACCGGAGAGGTAGACGGACCAGGTCATAGGGTATCCTTTCGTTGCGGCCGATGCGGGACATATGTGTCAGAGCGCCGGAGAGTCCCTTGATTTCCCTTGCGATACATCAGGTGACCGGACCGACATAGAGACGCTCGTCAAAGTCGACGAGATCGGTCGGGCGCAGACCGAACCGGGTGTAGAAAGGCACCGCCGCGTGGGGCAGTTCGGAGACATGGACCGAAAGCTGGGTCCGGCCCCAGCGTCGGGCCTGAGCGAAGGCAAAGCGCATGGCGACGGTGCCAAAACCTTTCCGCTGATGCTCCGCCCCGATCATCAGGCGCCAGAGATAGGCCGCGTTTTCCGGATCGTCAGGCTCGGCGTCCGGATGACCGGGGTGGTAGTCGATCATGGCCATTAGCCCGACGGGCTGGCCCTGCGCGTAAAGCCCCCGCACCACGGAAAACGGCTCATAGGCCGCCTGGGCAAGGGTCACAGCGTTTGAGGAGACCAGCGTCTCCTGCCCCGGGGAAACAGCGAGGCGGATCAGACCCTCAACCCGGTCCCGATCCACCTCCAGCGCGATGAGACTATCCGCGGAGCGTCCCACCGGTGGCCTTCTGGACGGCGGCGATCACCTTGGTGCCCACCGCCTCGATGTCCTTGTCCGTCAGCGTTGCCTCGGTCGGTTGCAGGCGCACGGCGATCGCGAGGGATTTCTTGCCCGCGCCCATCTGCGCCTCTGCCTGCGCACCTTCGAACACGTCAAAGAGGGCGACATCGGCGATCAGTGCCTTGTCCGCGCCCTTGGCCGCCCGCAGGAGCTTGTCCACCTCCACATCCGCATCGACGACGAACGCGAAATCACGCTCCACCGCCTGCAGGTCGTGCAGGTCGAGTGCGGGACGCGTCGGCGACTTCACCTTCGGATAGGGTACGTTCTGCACCATCAGCGTGAAGGCAACCGCGGGCCCCTTCACGTCGAGCGCCTTGAGCACCTTCGGATGCAGCTCGCCGAACACCGCGAGCGGATTTTTCGGCCCGAGGCCCAGGACCGCTGACCGGCCGGGATGGAACCATGCCGGCGCCGTGCGAAGCGGCATGAGCCGCCCGACAGGGGCACCGATGGCCGCCAGAGCTGCCTCCGCGTCCGCCTTCGCGTCATAGAGATCCACGGCGCGCCGGGTCCCCTTCGCGTTGCGCGGGGCGGTATGTCCGGTAAGGAGCCCCGCCGCGTGGATCTGCTCCTCCCCAGGCTCGCCCCCGTCGAAGACCTGCCCGACCTCGAAGAGTGCGAGATCTGCAAATCCCCGCGCCTGATTGCGCGCCGCCGCGGTGAGCAGACCGGGCAACAGGCTCGGCCGCATGTGGCTCATTTCCGAGCTGATGGGGTTTTCGAGGCGCACATCCTGCCCGCCACCGCCGAAGAGCGCCGCATGCTCCGCCTCGATGAAGGAATAGGTCACGCACTCATTGTAGCCGAGCGCCGCCAGCGTCCGCCGCGTGGTGCGCAGCCGGGTCTGCATCGGTGTCAGCACCGGTTTGGCAATGCCGGCCACCTTGGGCAACGGCGCACCCTTGAGCTTGGTGAGAGAGGCGATCCGCGCGACTTCCTCGACCAGATCGGCAGAGCCCATCACATCGGGCCGCCAGGACGGCGCCGTCACCATGATCGGATCGCCTTCGGCAACCTCGAAGCCCAGATCCCGCAGGGTCACAAGCTGGGTATCGTGAGGGATCTCCATGCCCACGAGGCTGATCACCCGGGCGGTGTCGAGCGGGTAGGTTCCGCGGAAATCGGGGATCTCACCGGCGGACACGACCTCTGACGGCTCCCCCCCGCAAAGATCGAGGATCAGCCGCGTCGCAAGCTCGATGCCCCATGCGCAGGAGGCCGGATCCACGCCCCGGTCAAACCGGTAGCGGGCGTCTGAGTTGATCTTGAGGATCCGTCCGGTCGCCGCGGTCCGGTCGGGATCGAAGAACGCGGCCTCGACGAACACATTCACGGTCGCCTCGGTGCAGCCGGACACCTCACCCCCCATGACGCCGCCAATACCCTCGGCCCCCTCATCGTCCGCGATCACCGTCATCCCGGGTTCGAGCGTGTATTCCTTGCCGTCGAGCGCGAGGATCGTCTCACCATCGCTGGCGGAGCGCACGTGGATGTTTCCGTGGACCTTGTCCGCGTCGAAGACGTGCAGCGGGCGGCCCCGGTCGTAGGTCACGTAGTTGGTGATGTCGACAAGCGCCGAGATCGGGCGCAGGCCGATCGCGATCAGCCGCTCCTGCAGCCATTTCGGCGACGGTCCGTTCTTCACCCCGCGGATGTGGCGTCCGTAGAAAACCGGGCAATTCTTCTCTGCCACCTCGGGCGCGAGGCTCACGGAAATGGGGCTCTCATAAGCACCGGGAATGGTCTCGACAGGGGGGATCTTCAGCGTGCCGAGGCCGCGGGCAGCAAGGTCCCGCGCGATGCCCGCGACGCCCAGCGCATCGGGCCGGTTCGGGGTGATCGCGATCTCCACCATCGGGTCGGTCTCGATCGTGTCGATGTAGCGGGCCCCGGTCGGGGCATCTTCGGCCAGCTCAATAATTCCGTCATGCTCGTCGGAGATTTCGAGCTCCCGTTCGGAGCACATCATCCCGTGGCTCTCCACCCCCCGGATCTTGCCAACCTGGATCGTGGTGTCGATGCCGGGGATGTAGGCGCCGGGGTGGGCAACAACGACCTTGATGCCCGCCCGGGCGTTCGGGGCCCCGCAGATGATCTGCTTCATGCCCTGATCGGTCTCCACCTGGCAGACCCGCAACCGGTCGGCATCGGGGTGCTTCTCCGCAGATTGGACAAAACCCACGGTGAAGACGCCGAGGGTATCCTCGGGGTTCACGACCTCCTCAACCTCGAGGCCGAGATCGGTCAGCGCCTCGGTGATCTCGTCGAGGGTGGCGTCGGTGTCCAGATGGTCCTTGAGCCAGTTCAGCGTGAATTTCATCGGTGTTGTCCTTCGGCCGGTCGGGCCCCGTCTTAGTCGCTGATGCGCAGGTCTTCAACAACGCGGAAGCGCTCGCACAAAAGCATCATGTCGGCGGACCAGCCGCCGTTGCGTTCGAAGTAGGCGCGGTGGTCGGCGGCCCAGCCATCGCGGGTCTCGTTTTCGCCCTCGGCAAGCGCGAAATCCTCCGTCACGGCGTCAAACCGGCTGGTGAAGACCTCGTCTGTCTGGATGACCAGCTCCGGCGTTCCGTCCCAGGCCAGTACAACATCGTAACGGCCCACAACCGGCGTCTCCGGATCGCCCCCGGGATAGTCCCGCAGCGCGCCACACGTGGCCGTCTTCTTCCCCTCTCGGACGAGTGCGACCAGAGCCGCGGAGAGCTCCGGCCCATCGCCGAACTTGAAGCCAACGGCGCCGGGGTAGCGCGTGCGCACGTCCTCCAGCGTCGGCATCCTACCGGCTCAGGCCGCCATGTACGGTAGGTTGATCGAGGCTGGCGAAGCCGTAGTGGCGCAGCCAGCGTAGGTCGCTGTCGAAGAAGGCGCGCAGATCCGGAATGCCGTACTTCAGCATCGCAATCCGGTCGATGCCCATGCCAAAGGCGAAGCCTTGCCAGACCTCCGGGTCCACGCCCGCGTGAGCGAGCACCTTGGGGTGCACCATGCCGGAGCCCAGGATCTCGAGCCAGTCATCGCCTTCACCAATCTTGAGCTGGCCACCCTCCCAAGAGCAGCGCAGGTCGACCTCCGCAGAGGGTTCGGTGAACGGGAAGTGGGAGGCGCGGAACCGCAGCTCCACCTCATCAACCTCGAAGAAGGCGCGGCAGAACTCCTCCAGCACCCATTTCAGGTTGGCCATGGAAATGTCGCGGTCGATGGCGAGGCCTTCGACCTGGTGGAACATGGGCGTGTGGGTCTGGTCATAGTCCGCACGGTACACACGTCCCGGTGCGATGATGCGGATCGGCGCGCCGTTTTTCTCCAGCGAGCGGATCTGCACCGGGGACGTGTGGGTCCGCAGCACGTGGGGGGGGCGGTTATCGCCCTCCTGACGGGCCATGTAGAACGTGTCCATCTCCTGCCGGGCGGGATGCTCGGGCCGAATGTTGAGGGCATCGAAGCAGTACCAGTCGGTCTCGATCTGCGGCCCCTCAGCCACCGAGAAGCCGAGATCGGCGAAGATCGCGGTGACCTCATCGGTCACCTGGCTGATCGGGTGAATCGTGCCGTGGCGCAGGGGCCGTCCCGGGGCCGTCACGTCGAGCCACTCCGACTTTAGACGCTCCTCGAGCGCTGCATCCGCGAGGGCTGCCTTCTTGGCCACGAGCGCGGAGTTCAGCTCGTCCTTGAGCGCATTGAGCGCCGGACCTGCGGTTTGACGCTCCTCCGGGCTCATCTTGCCCAGCTCGCGCATCTTCAGGCTGACCTCGCCCTTCTTGCCGAGGGCGGTGACGCGCACGCTTTCCAGGCTGTCCTCGTCGGAAGCCCGGTCAATCTCCCCGATCCAGCGGGTGCGCAGTGCATCCAGCCCGTCCATGACACATCTCCTCGGCAAATACGTGCCGGGGGGATATCACAGGCCGGTGCGAATTCAAGAGTGGCTGGCAGGCCGCCGTTGCGCCTTGCCGAAGAGATGCTCCGCCTCCGCCCGGATCTGGGCGGCGATAAGCTCCTCGTCCATCAGATCCTCGTCCCATTTGGCAAGCTCGGCAGAGCGGCGCCGGATCATCTCCGCCTCCTCTTCCCGACGGGAGAGGGCCATGGCGGCGAGCACTGTCGCCCCCGCCCCCACGGTGGAAAAGATCAGTCCGGAAAAGACCCAACCAAGCCCGAGGGTACCTGCCCCGGTTGCGGCAGCGAGGCCAAGCCCCGTGCCGACCGCGAGTGGCCCCACGGGCCCCTGACCGTGAACGTCGTCATTGGAATGCATTGCGATCCCCTTCGTTCCCCGCGCACACATTCGTGGATTATCATGCAGGGCGAAAGGCCCCGTGGTTACACACGGTTAACGACTCCGCCCGCCGATCCCTCCCGCCACTCCGCGAGGGCCTGGCGCAGGATCTGGACGGCTGATGTCAGGAAAAGGCCGGCCATGAGCCCGGCCACGATCAGGTCCGGCCATCCCGTGGCCGTGCCCCAGACGCCGAGGGCCGCGACCATCACTGCCACGTTGCCGATGGCATCGTTGCGCGAGCAGAGCCAGACCGAGCGGACGTTCGCGTCCCCGTCCTTGTACGGGAGGAGGAGCGCGACGCTCGCGAGGTTTGCCAGCAGGGCAAGCGCACCGATTGCGCCCATCACGTGAGCCCCGGGGACCCCGGCGACGAACACCTGATAGAGTGTTGAGCCAAAGACCCAGAGGCCCATCAGCAGCAGGCTCAGACCCTTCGCAACAGCGGCGCCCGCGCGGACGGTGAGGGAAGCGCCGATGACCACAAGTGAAACTCCATAGGTCACCGCATCCGCGAAGAAATCGAGGGCATCTGCCTGCAGCGCCTGGGACCCCGCGATCTTGCCCGCTGTCATTTCCACGCCGAACATCACCGCGTTGATCGCGATGACGATCCAGAGCCGCCGCCGGTAGTCCGCGGACGTCCCGTCAAATCGCGCCCCATGCCCGCAACACCCCGCCATCGGATGCTCCTTTCCCTTGTCTGAGGGACAACGTAATCTCTCTAGCGACTAGAGGTTCAAGGGGTCATCCATGCTCACGATCGGAAAACTTGCGACGGCCACGGGGGTGAAGGTGCCGACCATCCGCTACTACGAACAGATCGGGCTGTTGGGGGAGGCGGAGCGGACGGCGGGCAACCAGCGTCGCTACAGCGCGGCCCACCGGGATCGGTTGGCCTTCATCCGCCACGCACGCGAACTTGGGTTCTCGGTTCCCGACATTGCCGAACTGCTGCGCCTAAGCGCCCATCCAGACCATCCGTGCGCGGATGTCGAGCGGATCGTGCGCGATCAGCGCCGCGCGGTGCGGGATCGGATCGCCCGGCTGACGCGGCTGGAGGCAGAGCTTGCACGGATGGAGGGTGTCTGTCCCGGCGGGTCGGTGGCGGACTGCTCGGTCCTTCACGCCCTGGGCGACCACAGCCAATGCAGCGGTGCCCACTGACACCGCATGCGTCTTAAATCAGAAACGCCCGGTCCTTGGATGGACCGGGCGCAACATTCTTCGCAGTAAGGTCTGCTGCCGCTCAGGCGGACAGAGCCGCCTTCGCCTGATCGACGATCGCGTTGAACGCGGCGGGCTCATGCACCGCCAGATCCGCGAGCACCTTGCGGTCCACTTCAATGCCCGCGCGGGTCAGGCCGTTGATGAACGTGGAATAGGTCAGGTCCGCATCATGGGCGCGCACGCCCGCGTTGATCCGCTGGATCCAGAGCGCGCGGAAGTTCCGCTTCCGGACCTTGCGGTCGCGGGTCGCGTATTCCATTGCCTTGTCGACCGCCTGCTTGGCAGTGCGGAAGTTGGACTTGCGGGCACCGTAGTACCCCTTCGCGGCCTTGATGACCTTGCGATGACGTGCGTGGCTGGTTGCGCCACCTTTCACTCGGGACATGCTCGGGCCTCCTCAGCGATCGTAGGGCATGTAGGACTTCACGATGTTCTCGTCTGCCTTGCAGAGAGTCGTGGTCCCGCGCGCGTTGCGGATGAATTTCTTGGTCCGCTTGATCATGCCGTGCCGCTTGCCGGCCTGGGCGGCGACGACGCGGCCGGAGGCCGTCACCTTGAAGCGCTTCTTCGCGCTCGATTTGGTCTTCATCTTGGGCATTTCGAACTCCATCGGTCGAGACGTCAGTCGGACACGACTCGGCAGCCCTTTCGCCGGACGTGTCGGTGAGAGCGCGGGAGTTAGACCGGTTTGGCCGGGAATGCAAGGGGGTCGGACGGGCCAACGGCAGAGGACGCCGCTTGCGATGCACGGCAACGAACGAGATCGCGGGGTCAGAGCACGTAGCTCAGCGCGACCATCCAGGCTTCCGCCAGACTGGCGAACGCAACACCACCGGGCCGCGTCGCCTCCAGGTAGAGACCTGCTACCAGACAGCCGCCCAGTGCCAGCAGCGGCCCACGCAGGGGTCGCTCGTGGGCAAGCGATGTGGGGACGTAGGCCGCCGTCAGCACGACGGCGAGACCGAAGAGCGCGAGCGGTGCGTCAAGCGTCACCGCACCCTAGCCCTGCTCGCCCTCGTAAATCTCGCTCTCCCGGCAAGGGGCGACGCGCAGGATGTTTGTGGTGCCGGGGCGGTTGAAGGGCAC
>JBCBAP010000053.1:0-23887 GCA_038532435.1 Pseudomonadota bacterium
CCCGCATCCGGGTGAGAGATGATGGCAAAGGTCCGCCGCCGCGCAATCTCGGGCGGCAGGTCTGGGGAATTGTGAGCGCGATCCAACATGGGGCGGATATAGCCGTGCAGTAAGACCAGGAAAACCCCTACTTGAAGAGCTGAATGAGCGCGAACGCCACCGCTGCGAGAGGTGCGTAGACCCTGGCCGCCGTCTCTAGTCCGGCAGGCGGTCTCATGACGGCCTTGTAGATGCGGTCAGCCAGTGCAGCGAAGGACGCGATCATTTTCCTTTCCGCAAGGTTCTCGTCTTCGTCATCCCAGATGTAGCGAGTCATGTCCCAGACCACGTCGGGGACTTCTGGGCCTATCAGTGCCCGCGTCTCGTCTGAAAGGACTTCGCTGACGAAGGCGCGTGTCTTTTCGCGAGCGTCATCCAATATGTCATCGGTTACCAATCTGGCATGTTCCGGATCGTCGATTTCATCAAGAACGCCGTAGAGCTTCAGAAGTTTTGCGCCCTCCAGCATAAATTCATGGAACATCGCCTGATCGACGTCGGACAATGCATCTGTTGATTGATTGAGCTGAAGGCGGCCGAGGGACTTCAAGTTGAACTTAATGACGACGATCAGAACAATACCGTTCGTTTTGCAGACTTCATTCCGAATGGCTTCAAAGAGAACGGCGACATCACCGGTTAGTGCACTTGTATTCTCAGTCGCATTTGCCCTGATTGAGTTTGCGATTTGACCCGCGATCGCGCCCACAGCTTCGAGTTGAGCCATTTGTGCGGCTGGATCAACTGGCGGATGGAACCGCCGCGGTGTTGGGTTGAGAGCTTCGAGGTTCGGCAGAGTGGAAAGCTTGCCGTCTTCGCTCCAGCGCACATCGACCGGTGCCGTGACCAGATCTAGGCGGGATGATCTTCGCAAATCCGATGCTGGAACGCGGTCTTTAAATGGCAGCTCGACTTGTTGACTTACGTCTGGCCAGTGTTTGGGGCGGGTGAGGCCATCGGGGAGGATGGTGCCGGTGTCGCCGTCCATCGTGTCGAGTTGGTCTTGGGTCAGGAACCGTGTTCGTGATAAATCCGTAAACTCGGGGGTGCCGACATAGTGTGTACCCACCCCCGAGTTTACGGATTTGACGACCGCCCCCCCGAGGTCCGCCCCCTCGAGGTCCGCCCCCCCGAGGTTCGCCCCCCTGAGGTTCGCCCCCCCGAGGTCCGCCGCCAGGAGGTCCGCCCCCCTGAGGATCGCCCCCCCGAGGTTCGCCCCCCCGAGGTTCGCCCCCCCGAGGTTCGCCCCCCCGAGGTTCGCCCCCGCGAGGTTCGCCTCCACGAGGTTCGCCCTCCCGAGGTCCGCCCCCTCGAGGTCCGCCCCCCCGAGGTCCGCCCCCCTGAGGTTTGCCCCCCTGAGGTTTGCCCCCCCGGGGTCCGCCTTGGCTAACGGGATGCGCTGGTTTTTTGTGTTGATGCCGGCTTTGATAAAAGCTTGGCGCAGGCTTGGGGTTTCATCGTCGAGGGAGAGGTCGGGGCGGATGTCCGGGTTTTCTTTGCGCCACTGGTTCCAGGCTTCGACGCCTTCGAGGAGTTTTGCGACATGATCGAGGTTGGCCATGGGACCTCTTAAATCGCCTTAAGCTACTCGGACAGCTTGGGCGGTTTGCGAGGCTGGGGCAAGGGTTAGCCCGTGCGGCCCTCGAGGAACGCGCGGGTGGCCGGGTGCTCGGCGTTGGTGAAAATCTGCTCGGTGGGGCCGACCTCCAGAAGCGCGCCGAGGCGGAAGAAGGCGACGCGGTCGCTCACCCGCCGGGCCTGGGCCATGGAGTGGGTGATGATGACGATGCTCACACGCGCCGCCAGGTCGGTCATCAGCTTCTCGATCTTCTCCGTCGCCACCGGATCGATGGAGCCGCAGGGCTCGTCCATAAGCAGGACCTGGGGGTTCGTCGACAGGGCCCGCGCGATGCAGAGCCGCTGCTGCTGCCCGCCGGAGAGCTCTAGGCCGGAGACACCGAGCCTGTCCTTGACCTCGTCCCACAGATGCGCCGCGCGCAGGCAGGCCTCCACGTGCGCATCCGTCTCCTCCCGCCCCGCGACGAGGCTGTGGAGCCGGGCGCCGTAGGCCACATTGTCGTAGACGGACCAGGCGAACGGGTTCGGCTTTTGCGCCACCCAGCCGAACCGGCGGCGGTGGAGCGGCGGGTCGACCTCCGGCCCGTGGATGTCTGCGCCCTCGTAGCGGATCGTGCCGGTGATGCGCACGCCGCGGGTATGGTCGTGCATCCGGTTGAGGCACTTGAGCGCCGTCGACTTGCCGCAGCCCGACGGGCCGATGAAGGCCAGGATCTCCCGCGGGAAGAGCTCGAAGCTCACGTCGCGCAGCGCCTGCGTGTCGCCGTACCAGAGGCTCAGCCGCTCCACGGTCATGCGGGGCGGGGCGGTGGTCAGGTCCGTGCAGGGTGCGTGTTCGGTGTCAAACATCTCCGGTCCCTTTCGTTGTGGTGCGGGGCCAGTGTGCCGCCGGGACGGGGCGGGGCGTTTGACATGGATCATGGGGGTCCGGATTGTCACGGAACCTTCATGGCGCTGAAAACCGACGCGGGCGCAGGGAACTCCCTGCGCCCGCGCGCGCCTCAGCCGGGCCGAAGCCTGGCGGGCCTGGTTCCTGTCCGCGGACGTACCCCCCGGAGCGGACAGGCTCCCCCTAGCTCGTGTGCGACTGCTGGGCCGCAAGCATCTTCACCGCCTTGTTCATCTCCACGAGGAAGACGTCCGTGCCGACCGCGAAGGCCTCAAGATCCGTAAGGCTGACCGCACCCCCCGATGCGATGGTCGCCGCGACGTAGCGGATCGGCTGCCAGACGCTCTGCGCCTTGGTGAGTTGGCCCGCGATCTCCGCCGTCGGCGGGGTCGGGATGCCGGCGATGGGCATGCCTTCGATGAACGCGGTCAGCGAGGTTTCGAAGAGCTTAAGCGTTGCGGCTAGCTCCGCCTTGTTCTCAGCCAGATCGGTGCCGCGGGCGACGAGGCAGACCTCCTTGGAGAGCTTCTGGCTCAGCATCCGCTGGCGACCGTAAAGGTCGATCAGGATGGTGTCGCCGACACCGCTGTCGCCCAGGTGAGACGCGTAGGCACCCCGCATTTCCGCCACGAGATCGTTCGCCCGCTTGCGGACCTCAAGCGTCAGGCCCATGGCCCGCTCGAAGCTGTGCTCATCAACGATGTGCCCGGCGAGCGCAGTTTCGTAGGTCGCGCCCAGCGGACCCCAGAGCAGGTCGACCTGATCCCACTGACGCGCAACGGATTCGGACGCTTCCTCGAAGAGGTTCTGCGAGGGATCCCCATCGCGGAACCCGCGGTGCGTCTGGGCGAAAAGGTCCATTGCCTTCTGCAGCTTGGCAGCGCTTTCGAGCGGCGTGACGTTGGAACGGGCGAAACAGAAATACTTCGCCATACGTTCAAGCAGCATGCGCTGTCGGCCCGCCACGTCGATACGGACGGCGACGGTCTCCGCCGTCATGTCGACCTGCTGGGCAGCGACGGGAAGCGGTGCAGTTGTGGACAGGGAAGCGGCCACGACGAGGGCGGCTTGTGCGAGGTTGCGCATGTGAGTGGTCCTTACTTTTTTGTTACTCGAAGTGCTTTGACCGCTTCAGATGGCTGGTTATTTGCGGCGCAATTGTGCCGCTGCAAGTCATATTCTGCCGAATTTGTATATTGACGTAGGTGCAACTTGTTCTAACAGCGTATTTAGATGTGAAGTAATATAACCTTCATCAACCGTTTCAAACATATACCCCGACGCACTCCTCTCAAAGGTTAGTGGGGCGGCGACTCGCTTGGACTGCCCGCCGAAGCGTGTATGGCTGGACCCGACACACGACACGGGAGGATTCGATGGATCTGGGTATCAGGGGCAAGCGCGCGATTGTCTGCGCGGGGTCGAAGGGCCTGGGACGGGGCTGCGCCGAGGCATTGGCCGAGGCAGGTGTCGATCTCGTCATCAACGCGCGCACGCCCGGCCCGCTCGAGGCGACGGCGGAGGAGATCCGGGCCCGCTATCAGGTTCAGGTCGCAACGGTCGCGTGTGACATCACGACGGCGGAGGGCAGGGCGGAGGTGCTCGCCGCTGCCGGGACCGTCGACATCCTGGTGAACAATGCGGGTGGCCCGCCGCCGGGGCTCTGGTCAGACTGGGACGAGGGCGACTTTCAGGCGGCGGTGAACGCAAACATGATCACGCCGATCATGATGATCAAGGCACTGCTGCCCGGCATGATGGAGCAGGGGTGGGGACGGATCGTCAATATCACGTCCCAGTCGGTCAAGGCGCCGATCCCCCAGCTTGGCCTGTCGAATTCGGCCCGGGCCGGTCTCACGGGTTATGTCGCCGGGACATCCCGCCAGGTGGCCCCAAACGGGGTGACGATCAACAACCTGCTGCCCGGCATACATGCGACGGATCGGGCCGATGCGCTCGATGGAGCCGTCGTCGCGGCAGAGGGGATCACGATGGAGGAGGCCCGCACGCGGCGCGCGGGAACGATCCCGGCACGCCGCTATGGCACTTCGGCGGAGTTCGGGCAGACCTGCGCGTTTCTCTGTTCCCAGCACGCAGGCTTCATCGTCGGTCAGAACATCCTTGCGGACGGGGGAGCAACCAACGCGACGATCTGAGCGTTGGTCGCGCGCCGCTAGAGGAACGGCAGCTCGACGAAGCTCACATCGACCGTGCCCGTGGACATAAGCGCCTGAGCGGTGTCCCCGGGCTGGCACTCGACGGAGACCAGCGCCATGCCGATGTTCCGCTTCAGCCGGGGGGACCAGGCGGCGGAGGTGATCTTGCCCACCACCTCGCTGTCGCGCGTCAGGGTGAACCACGCATCATACCGGTCGAGCATGGGCCCCTCCGGTAAAAGAACGCCGAGCTGGTGCCTGCTCGCGCCCTTTGACGCGATGCCCCGCAGCGCCTCGATCCCCACCGTGCTGTCGGGGAGCTGCAGGTCCACAAACCGGCCCATGCGCACTTCGTAGGGGTTGCAGCGGCTGTCCGTGTCCGCGCCGTAGGAAAGCAGGCCGCTTTCCACACGCTCGGACTGGTTCGGAGCACCCGGGCCGATGCCGAAGGGCTTTCCCGCTTCCTTCACAAGGTTCCACAGGTGTGTCCCCTGGGACGGGTCGGAGAGATAAAGTTCGTAGCCACCCTGTTTCGACCAGCCCGAACGGGCCAGGAAGAGGTGGATGCCCTCGATCTCCGTTTCCTGAAACCAGAAGAGTTTGATGTCTCGGACCCAGTCGCCGAACAGGCTTGCGATCACATCTTCCGCTTTCGGCCCCTGCACTGCGAGCGGGGCGATCTGCGCTTCGAACACCTGAACGTCGAACTTGCGTTCCGCCGCGATTGCCCGGGCCCAGAGCAGCAGATCGCTGTCCGCGATGGACAGCCAATACCGGTCCTCCGCGAGCTTGAGCGCGATGGGGTCGTTGATCAGGATCCCGTCATGATCGCAAATCGCCACGTAGCGGCCCTGACCGATCTTACATTTGGTCATGTCCCGGGGCATAAGCGCCTGCGCGAGCGCCGCTGCGTCCGGCCCGGCAAGCTCGATCTGGCGTTCCACCGCCACATCCCACATCGAAACACCCTCGATGATCCGCCAGTACTCCGCCTCTGGATCGCCGTAGGATGTGGGCATGTACATCCGGTTATAGGTCGAGAAGGCTTTGACCCCCTCCGCCTGCGTCGCATCGAAGTACGGGCTGCGGCGGATCCGTGTCCCCATAGCGATTTGATACATCGGGTCATCCTCCGGTCTGGCGTGGTTACGCTCTTATTGTCTGACATTTTGCTTCTACCTGTGGGCCGGGCGGCTGCGCGCCTCGAAACGACGCCTTGTTGGTCGTTTTCCGCAGATCCGTTGAGGCGGGGAACTGCCACCGGGTTCGCATCTGTTCACAACGGCGTCAGGCGGGCTGGCGGGGGCAGGGGGTGTCCGATAACGGGAAAGGCACCTTGTCCCTTGCCCCGATCCGAAAGGTCCCTCCATGGAATTTCTCGCCCGTCCGGAAGCTCTCATCGCCTTTGTGGTGCTCGTTGTCGGTGCCAGCTTCCTGATCGCCCCCCGCCGGATCACCGTGGACGGGTTCTTTGGCGGCACGGCGCAGGATGGAACGTCCCCGAGGCTCTGGACCCTTGTGCTAAGCCAGGTGACGACCTGGATCTTCGCCCGGTCCCTGCTGAACGCCGCGGTGCTCGGCTTCTACTATGGCCTTCCGGGGACGCTGGCCTACACCGCCTACTACGGATCCTTCCTGACCGGCCTCTACATCATCGATCGGATGCGGGCGGACGGGGCCGGGTCGGTGCAGGACTGGCTGGTCGCCCGGTTTGGTCAGACCGGACGGCGCACTTACAATGTCGTGATCGCCTTGCGCCTCTTGTCTGAGGTGTTTGCCAACCTGCTTGTCGTGGGCATCATCTTCGGCGCTGCGTACGGGGAGGTCGCCTATGCCTCGCAGACGGCAATCGTGGCGCTCGCCCTCGTGGGGCTTGGCTATTCCGCCCTCGGCGGGCTGCGCGCCTCCCTGCGGACCGACGTGATGCAGATGATCGTTTTCTTTGGCGTCTTCGCGGTCGCGCTCGTCGTTCTGGTCACAGCGCCCGAATTTTCCCTCGGTGCCATTCTGTCCGCGGGGGGGACTGCGGGGCCCATGCCGGGCTGGGTGCTGCTCGTGGTGGCGCTGCTGCAGGTCATCTCTTATCCGGCGCACGATCCGGTGATGATGGACCGGGGGTTCCTCGCGGACCGCAAAACCACCCGCGCCTCGTTCCTGCACGCGTTCTGGATCTCCGCCCTTTGCATTTTCGGCTTTGGATTGCTCGGCATTCAGGCGGGCATCCTCGCCGAGGATGGGGAGGGGATGCAGGATGTGTGGGCGCGCATGTTCGGTCCGGTGACGCTTTTCTGCATCAACGCGAGCCTGCTGATCAGCGCGCTTTCGACCCTCGACAGCGCGCTTTCCTCAGCCTCCCGCCTCGCGATCGAGGACATGCGGCTTGGCAGGCGCACGGTCGGCAACGGGCGCATCGCGATGGCGCTCTTCATGCTGGGCGGTGTGCTGTTCATGTTGATGGAAACGGAGGATCTGTTTGCCGCCGTCGCGGTCTCGGGAACCGCGTCCATGTTCCTCGTCCCGGTTTTGGTGCTGGGCCTCTGGCTGGGCCGCGAGATCCCGCTCTGGTCCTACCTCGTCGCCTTTGCCGCCGCGATCCTAGGTGCTGCGGCCTACTTCTTCCAATCGACGGAGCTGGTGATTGCCATCTTCGGCGAGGGGCACAAGTACGAGCGGCTGCTGAACATCTGCCTCACCGTGCTTGCCACCGGCTTTGCAGCCAGCCTTCTGGGGCTTGCGACACGGCGTGGGGTTGCCCGGGCCTGAGGGGATTGATATCTCCGAGTCAAACGTTCGGGAATTCGGGGCAGCTTTGAGCCAGACGCCATCCAAGCTGGAACTGCGCGGGATCGGGCGCGACTATGATGGTCGTGCCGTGATCGACGCGGTGTCGATTGCGCTGCAGGCGGGGGAAGTGACCTGCCTGCTGGGCCCTTCCGGCTGCGGAAAGTCCACGACCCTTCGGATCGCCGCAGGGGTCGAGGGGCCGACCCGGGGCGAAGTCTATATCGACGGGCGCAAGGTCGCCGATCCCGGTCTCAACCGACCACCGGAGGAGCGGTCCGTTGGTCTGATGTTCCAGGATTTCGCCCTCTTTCCCCATCTGAATGTTGCCGACAATGTTGCGTTTGGCCTGCGAGACGGGCGCGCGGTGAAGCGCGAACGGGTGGCAGAGCTGCTCTCCCGAGTGGGCCTGTCCGGCTACGATGAGAAGTTTCCGCATCAGCTCTCCGGGGGGGAACAACAGCGCGTCGCACTCGCCCGGGCCATCGCCCCGCGGCCGCAAGTGATGCTGATGGACGAGCCGTTTTCGGGTCTCGACAACCGCCTTCGCGATGATATCCGCGATGAAACCCTCGACATCCTCAAGGAGGAGGGGACCGCCGTCTTGCTGGTGACCCATGAACCGGAGGAGGCCATGCGCATGGCCGACGTCATCGTGCTCATGCGCGGGGGGCAGGTGGTTCAGGCGGGGGCCCCCTACAACATCTACAACACGCCGAAGGACAAGGAGGCCGCGGCCTTCTTCAGCGACATCAACGTCGTCCATGGCGTGGTCCGGGACAGGCAAACGGACACGCCCTTCGGCCTGTTCCTTACGCCCGGGTTGCGGGACGAGGCGGACGTGGAGATCATCTTCCGCCCACAGCACTGCCATCTCGACTTCGACCGCAGGGGCGAGCCGGTGCGCCCGACGCCGGAGCGGGGCGTGCCCGCGCGGGGCCGCGTGACCCGGTCGCGGTTCATGGGAAATCAGAGCCTTGTGGAGCTCGCGATGGATTTTGACGGCACCCTGCTGAAGGCGTCCGTGCCCGGTGTGTTCCTGCCACCGAAGGACACGCCGCTCTGGCTCAGCCTGCGGCGGGACCGCTGTTTCGTCTTCCCGTGCGCACGACAAAGCCGGGTGGACAACCCCTGGGCCGCCTGACGAAGGTCTCACGGTTTCGCGCCCTGGCGCCGAATGCGTTTGAACCCGGCAGGTAAAGCTCATAAGTATACGTCAGGACAACGCAGCGCCCGCGCGGCGCGCTGGCACGACGTTTACGGGAGGGCAGACAATGCTCAACAACATCGGCCCCTTGGGCTTTCTGGTCATCGCGGTGGTGGTTCTTGTGCTCTTTGGACGCGGCAAGATCTCCCAACTGATGGGTGACGTGGGCAAGGGCATCACGAGCTTCAAGAAGGGTCTGGCAGAAGGCGAGACCGAGGCGAAGGCCGTGGAGGCCAACGCAGCCGAGCAGGCAAAGGACATCACGCCCGAGAAGGACAAGGCCTGAGCCAGACGGCGCGGGTCCGGGGCGTCCGGCACCATGTTTGATATCGGCTTTTGGGAAATGCTCATCGTGGGCGTGGTCGCGTTGATCGTGGTTGGGCCCAAGGACCTGCCGCGCATGTTCCGCACGGTGGGCAACTACATGGGCAAGGCCCGCCACATGGCCCGCCAGTTCCAGCGGACGATGGATGATGCGGCGCGGGAGGCGGACCTGCAGGAGGTGCGCGATGCTGCCAGCATGGTCCAGAAGGCCGCCGATCCGCTGAAGTCCGCCACGAATGCCGCGCAGGACTACGCGAAATCCTTCGCCGATGACGTGGCGAAGAGCGCGACGCCGACGGACGCGCCCGCCAACACGACCGAACCCGCTGTGCAGACGCCGAGCAAACCCGCGGCCTCCGCCGACGGCGCGCAATCCTGAGGAGGCCGCATGTCGGACAATGACATCGACGCCTCCGCCATGCCGCTTGTCGAGCATCTGACGGAGCTGCGGACGCGGATCATCCGCGCGCTTCTCGCCTTTGTCGTCGCGATGGTCGCAACCTTCCCCTTTGCGGACTATGTGCTGAATTTCATCGCGGAGCCGATCGCGGACGTGTTGCGCAGCCGCGGGCAGAACCCACAGCTCATCTTCACCGCCCCGCAGGAGAAGTTCTTTGTCCTGATCCGGATTTCGATCCTGACGGGGCTGGCGCTTTCGTTTCCGGTGATCGCCCACCAGCTCTGGCGGTTTGTCGCCCCCGGCCTCTATCGGGAGGAGCAGGGCGCGCTGCTGCCGTTCATCATCGCCTCGCCCGCACTTTTCCTGGCCGGAGCCGCTTTTGCGCATTTCGTCGTGACGCCGCTGGCGATGACCTTCTTCATCAGCTTTTCCGACGTAATCCCGACGCTGACCGCGCTTTTGACCGGGTCCGCCGGTGGGGTGCCCCCGGCCGTGGACGGCCTGCCACCCGTGCCCGACGGGTTCCTGACCCCTGCGCCGGGGGCGGATACGGAACTGAGTACCGTCTTCCTCGGTTCTGTGCGGGAGACGCTGGATCTGTCGCTGAAGTTCATCTTCGCCTTCGGTCTGTGCTTCCAGTTGCCCGTGCTGCTGACGCTGCTGGGCAAGGCGGGTCTCGTCTCCTCCGAAGGGCTGAAAGACGTGCGGAAATACGCCGTCGTCGGCATCCTCGTGGTTGCGGCGCTGGTGACCCCGCCGGATGTGACGACGCAGCTGATCCTCTTCACGGTGGTCTATGCACTTTACGAAGTGTCCATCTGGCTCGTGCGCGCCGTGGAGCGGAAGCGCGAAGAGGAAGAGGGAGAAGAGGCCGCGTGAACGACGCGGCCCTGACCCGCATCGCGGAGGCGCTGGAAAGGATCAGTCCCCCAACGCCCGAGCCACCGGATCTCGCCGCTGCCGACGCGTTCGTCTGGCACACCGGCCCGGACCGGCTGGAGCCGGTGGCGCGGGTCAACCGCGTCGAAATGGGGCTGCTCGTGGGCATCGACCGGGCCCGCGATACGCTCCTCGACAACACACTCCAGTTCGCCCGGGGCCTTCCCGCCAACAACGTCCTTCTCTGGGGTGCGCGGGGGATGGGCAAGTCGAGCCTCGTGAAGGCGGCCCATGCGGAGGCGCTTACCGCCGGGCCGCTGAAACTGGTAGAGATCCAGCGGGAGGATCTGCCCTCCATCGGTCGGCTGCTGAACCTGCTGCGCGGGCGGGACGCGCGGGTGCTCCTCTTCTGCGACGACCTGAGTTTCGATCATGATGACAGCCATTACAAATCGCTCAAGGCGGTTCTCGATGGCGGGATCGAGGGGCGGCCGGAGAATGTGGTGTTCTATGCCACCTCGAACAGGCGGCACCTGATGCCCCGGGACATGATCGAGAACGAGCGTTCGTCGGCCATCAACCCGTCTGAGGCGGTGGAGGAGAAGGTCAGCCTAAGCGACAGGTTCGGCCTCTGGCTCGGCTTCCATCCCTGCGGTCAGGACGAATATCTCGCCATGATCCGCGGATACTGTGATGCGTTCGGCATTGAAATCGACGATGAGACCTTGCGGGCCGAGGCGATCGAATGGACGCGGACCCGCGGCGCCCGCTCCGGTCGTGTCGCCTGGCAGTATGTGACCGATCTCGCCGGTCGTAAGGGCGTGCGACTGGGCTGACCCCATCGACGGGCATCACCTGTCGCGCGGAGCGCCTGCGGCGCACGCCTTCTGGCACTGCGTGCGGTTGGTGCGCTTTGCTGGGCACGCTGCGTTATGCTGCGCGTTTCGTGTGTGGCGGGCTGGGCCTCCGGCGGGGATATTTGGGGCCAGAAGAAGGGCGCGCGGGTTCAGTCGGCTGGGCCTGCCATCTTGTCAGGGCTGGAGGTACGGCTTGGCCGTGCTCCGCCCCTCTAAAGGTACGGGGCCGGGTCCACGTGGTCCATCCCCCGGCGGATCTGGAACTGGACCGACGGGGTGTCGCGGCTTGCGACCTTGCCGATCGGCTGGCCCCGCGTAATGCGATCGCCCCGGGCGACGTCGACCTCTCCGATCCGGCCGTAGACGGTCACGAGATCGTTGGGGTGGCGGATCATCACGATGGTGTCGAGCTCACCTACGGAGCGCGAAACGAGGACCACTTCGCCCTCATCCGCCGCGCGCACGGCCTCACCCGAGGCGGCGGCGAAATCGATGCCCTCGTTCTGGTCCGGGCCCGGTGTCGGGTTGTAGGGTCGGAGGACCGGGCCATCGACGGGTTTGAGGAACACCGCGTTCGACACCGGTGCGGCGCTCGTCGTGGAAAGCTGTGGGCTTTCCGGGACGGTCGCGCGGGGTGTGTCCGCGGGCAGGGGGGCGGACGCGCTCGGCGGCGGGCCGAGGCGTGACGTGTCGCCTGGCCGGGGTGCGGGGCGCAGCACGCCGGTATTGACCGCGGTGGAGGCGACGGCGGCGGTGACCCGGGGATCCTCGACCGGTGCCTCGGGCACCGGCACGGGGACAGCTGTCACGGCACCTGCCGCAGTTCCGGCGACGGTTGCAGCGCCCGCGGCGGCAGGAGCGGCGACTGCCGGTGCCGCCGGGATGGGGGCTGCAGGTGCGGGAGCGGCGGTCGCGGCGCTGGCATCGGCAAGCGGGATATAGATCGTCTCCCCGGGGCTGACGGCAAAATCGCCGCCGATGCTGTTCCAGCCCGCGAGTGCCGTGACGCTGACATCATAAAGCCTTGCGATTGAAAACAGAGTTTCGGACGGGCCGACCACGTGCCTGACCGGGGTGACGCCGTCCCGTGGCTGGGATGGGTCCGGGCCGCCCGTGGATGTGCCGGGAACCGCAGCGGGTACCGTGGCAGCGGGGACGGCTGCGCGTTCGATGGCCGATCCGATCCGCTCCGGGTTCCAGCCCGTGCCACCGGCGGCGGATGTCCCGACGCCGTAGCGGTCCGCTCGTGGTGGCAGAACGATGGTTTCGCCTGGCGTGGGGATGTAGCTCTCGTCGAGGCCGTTGTAGCTCAGGAGCTCCGGCAGGGGAGCGCCAACACGGTCCGCGATGCTCTGCATCGTGTCGCCGGGGCGGACCTGCACCGCCTGATAGGTCGCGTAGCTGATGATGCCCCTCGGATCCTCGTCCGGGTTCACCGCCGCGGGCTGCCCGCCGGATGGATCGGAGCCGCGGAAGACCACCGGGGCTGCGGGCCCGTTGGATCCGGTACATGCGGCGAGGACGGACAGGGTCACGAGACCTGCGGTCGCTTTGAATATCGTCATGGGACTGCTCTTTCCCTTTGTTCTTGTGCGGCGGGCGGGCTGTTGATCAGCCCTGCACGTCGTCTGCGATCCCCTCGATAAGCGGAACGAAGCGCACATCGCCAAGTTCAGTATACCGCAGACCTTCCGGAGTTTTAACGACTTTTATCAGTTGCTGCACCGTGTCGCTCTGGCCGACAGGCAGCACCATGATCCCGTCCTCCTTGAGCTGGTCGACGAGGATGCGGGGCGGGTCCTCCGCGGCGGCGGTGACGAGGATGCGGTCGAAGGGGGCCTGTTCCGGCAGGCCGGAGGTTCCGTCGCCCGTGACCACCGTCACGTTGCTGTGCCCGAGCTGTTCCAAGGTCGCGCGCGCCTGCCGCGCAAGCGGACGGTGGCGTTCGACGGAATAGACCCTGCGGGCAAGCTGGGCGAGGATCGCGGCCTGATAGCCGCACCCCGCCCCGACCTCGAGTACCTTGCACCTTGGGTCGAGGTCGAGCGCTTGGGTCATCAATCCGACCACCGAGGGTTGGGAAATCGTCTGCCCGCAGGAGATTGGCAGGGCCGTGTTTTCGTAGGCCCGCGCCTTGAACAACCCGTCGAGGAACGCATCCCTCGGCGTTCGTTCCATGGCGTCGAGCACGTCGCGGGACCGCACCCCTGCCTGCCGGAGCGCGAAGATGAACTGCATGCGCAGCTCGACCGTCTCCGGCGACATATCGGGGGAGGGGCCCGTCACCGCGTCTCAGCCGAGCCGCGTGGACAGATCGTCGACCAGATCGCGCGCGGTCAGATCCGCGCGCAGGGGTGTGACGGTGATGTGCCCCTCCGACGCCTCCCGGGCGTCCGTACCCGGAAGGCAGGTGGCGTTGCCCATCCCGTGCTTGATCCAGAGGTATCGACGGCCGTTTGGGGCGACCTGTGGCTCCATGCCGAAGGGCGATCCCCCGCGCTCCCCCTGCCGGGTTGCCTTGAGGCCGACCACATTTGCAGCCGGAACAGGCGGAAAGTTGATGTTGTAGAACACGCCGTAGCGGCCCTCGACCTCCCACGTTGCGCTGGTCATCAGCTTTCGCACGATGGACGCGCCGTGGACGCGCGCTGCTTCGAACGGGTCCGAGAGATCCCGGTTTGCCGGGCCGTAATATTGCGACATTGCGATGGCCCGGAACTTGTGAAGCGCCCCCTCCATCGCGCCGCCGATGGTGCCCGAATAAAGCGTGTCCTCGGCCACGTTGTGACCGCGGTTGACGCCAGACAGGATGAGGTCCGGCGGCGCGTCCTTCATGACGTCGAAGACACCGGCCATCACGCAATCCGCAGGCGAGCCCTCCACCGCGAACCGGCGCGGCCCGAGCTGGTCGAGACGCATGGGCCGGATGTAGGAGATGCAGTGCCCCACACCGGATTGCTCGAACGCCGGCGCGACGACCCAGACCTCCCCGTCCGGTCCCGCAACCTCGCGGGCGATCTCCTCCGCAACTGCGAGGCCCGGGGCCGTGATCCCGTCGTCATTGGTGATGAGAATGCGCATACCGCGTCCTTTGCCATGGTTCATGGCAGTCTTAGGAGCGGTATGCGGGTTCGTCCAGTGCTAGCCCTCTTCACGCTCCACGCGAACCTGAAAGCAGTTGTTGCTGGCAGAGCGCAGATGGAGATAGGCGATCCGGGGATCCTCGAACAGCGCACGGGCGCGGGCGGCGAGCCCTTCCGTCGAGATCACGCGTCCGCTGCCATAGACGATACGCTCCTCCGCATCATAACCGCGCAGCAGATAGCTTTCCGAAGTCAGGATATCCGGCAGGTCCGCAGACGGGGCAGGGGCCTCGCAGGCGTCCGCGCAGAGGAATATCGGCCCGGTCTCCGCATAGGGGTGCAGGTCGGTGAAGGGGCGGTAGGCAAGGACAAGCATCTCCGCGCCTTGGGGGATGTGCCTGAGGCAGTGACGGCAGGGATTGCCGTTCCCGTCGGAGATCTTGCGCTCCGGCGGACTGCCGTACGCATCCGGGGCGCCCGCCCGGTACCTGGCGGCATCCTCGGTGGGGATCGAATGAAAGTGGGGGGACATGGCGTGCTCCTGAACTGTCACGGGGGGAGCGTGCCCGGATCGGGCAGGCGCACCCACCCGTTTCCTGCGAAACACCTCCGCCAGCCGTCCAAATCCAGCCGCATTTAACGCGCATTCTCTACCTGGGGGCGAGTGCGGCTCGCGTGATGTGCGCAGGCCGAACCGTGGGGACCGCGATGGACGGATCTATCCTGATTGACGCCGCGCGCTATGCACATCTTGCCACCCTGGCCGCCGGGATCGGCATGGCGGCCCTTGCGGATCAGAACGTGCTCCGCGCGCTCCATGGCCCGCTTGCACCTTTTGACCTGGCGCTGTTGCACCGGCTGCACCGGGCGATGATCCCGGTCCTTGTCGCGATCTGGACGACGGGCATCGTTCTCCTCGATCTGCGCACGGATCTGCAGCCGTCGGAGATTACGCCGAAGCTGTGGGCAAAGCTCGCGGTGGTCACCATCCTCACGCTGAACGCCTGGGCGATCGGGCGGCTGGCGCTGCCGGCGCTGGAGGATCTGGGGCGCATGCGGTTCGGTGATCTGCCAGCGAGCAGGCGGATGCTTCTTGCAGGCCTTGGGGGGATCTCCGCCGCATCCTGGCTGAGTGCGCTCGCGCTCGGCTGCTTTGCCGGTTTGCGGGATCTGGGTGGGCAGGAGCTGCTCACGCTCTTCGGTCTCATCTACGGCGCGAGCCTTTACGGGGCGGTCGTTGTCGCCCTCGCCGCCCGACTGGTCGGCGAGGAATGGTTCGTCAGGCCAGCGAGCCGTCGGGCATGATCACGGTCTTGCCGCGCATGTAAGGGACGAGGACGGCGGGAACGGTGATCGACCCGTCCTCCTGCTGATAATTCTCCACCACCGCGATGAGCGCGCGCCCGACCGCGAGGCCGGAGCCGTTGAGCGTGTGCACAAAGTCGGGTTTTGCCTCCGCTTCCGGGCGGAAGCGCGCATTCATCCGACGCGCCTGGAAATCCCCGCAGACGGAGCAGGAGCTGATCTCCCGGTAGGTGTTCTGCCCGGGCAGCCAGACCTCGATATCGTGGGTTCGCCGCGCGCCGAAACCCATGTCGCCGGTGCAGAGCACGACCGTGCGGAAGGGCAGGCCGAGTGCGTTGAGGACGCCCTCCGCGCAGGCGGTCATCCGGTCGAGTTCCGCAAGGCTTTCCTCGGGCCGGGTGACCGACACCATCTCAACCTTCTCGAACTGGTGCTGGCGCAGCATGCCCGCGGTGTCCCGCCCCGCGCTTCCCGCCTCGGAGCGGAAGCACTGGGTGTGCGCGGTCATCCGCATCGGCAGCTGATCCGCGTCGAGGATCTGGCCCGCGGCCATGTTGGTCAGCGTCACCTCCGCGGTGGGGATCAGCCACCAACCGTTGGTGGTCTGGTAGCTGTCCTCCGCGAATTTCGGAAGCTGCCCGGTGCCGAGCATCGCCTCCTCGCGCACCAGAACCGGTGTCCAGACCTCCGTGAGGCCGTTCTCCTCCACATGCATGTCGAGCATGAACTGGGCGAGCGCGCGGTGCAGGCGGATCATGGCACCGGTCAGCACCACGAAGCGGGAGCCGGAAAGCCGCCCGGCGGTCTCGAAATCGAGGCCCGCGGCCGCGCCAGGCACCTCGTAATGTTCGACCGGGTCGAAGGCAAAGTTGCGGGGGCTTCCCGCGCGCCTGATCTCCACATTGTCCGCCTCGTCCGCACCGTCGGGCACGGTGTCGAGCGGCAGGTTGGGCAGGGTCATGAGGAGCTGGTCGAGCTGGGCCGCCTCGATCCGCGCCTTTTCCTCGAGCTCCGCGATCTCCGCCTTTTTCGCCGCGACCAGCGCGCGGAGCCGTTCGAACTCCGCCTCATCGCCCCGGGCTTTGGCCGCCCCGACCTCCTTGGAGGCGCGGTTGCGCTCCGCAAGGGCGGCCTCCGCCGCCTGGATGGCGGAGCGGCGGGAGGCGTCGATGGCGAGGATGTCGGCGGCCACCGCCGCCTCCCCCCGCCTGGCAAGGGCTGCATCAAACGCCTCGGGCGCCTCACGGATCAAACGGATGTCATGCATGCTTCACGTCCCGGATTCGGTGTGCGGGTGGTGTAGGCCGGGGGACGGGGCGAGGGCAAGTCAGTCGGCCCGCCCGTGCTTCGCCTTCTCGACTTCCCATGCTGCGTTGAAGTCCGCGAGGTCATCATATGTCTTCCAGTGCTCCGGTACCTCGATGCCCTCCGGCAGCGTCACAGTTCCACGATCACCGAACATTGAGTTGACCTGATCCTGACTGAGGTCGAGCATCGACACATCCAGATTTTGCAGCGCAGCTGCTGTGAAACTCGTTGTGCTGCACTGGCTGAATGTATCGAATGCCGCCCTGCCGAGGTAGGTCCCCTGCAACTGCGCCCGGCTGAGGTCCGCCCCCTGCAACTGCGTCCAGCTGAGATCCGCCCCTTGCAACTGCGCCCTGAAAAGGTCCGCCCCCTGCAACTGCGCCGCGACGAGGTCCGCCGCCCGCAACTGTGCCCCGACGAGGTGCGCGCCCTGCAGCTGCGCCTCGACGAGCTTCGCCCCCCGCAACTCCGCCGCTCTTAGATTGACGCCTTTCAGTAGGCGTCCCCTCAGATCGAGGTGGGAAAGGATGCTTCGGGAAAGATCCGGGCGGTAGGGCGGCTTCGCATCCGCCTCAATCCGCTTCTGTGCGTCGGAACGGCGGGCGATCACGTCGAGGATTGCGGCGATGTCGACCCGCGGGGGCGCGATCTTTTGGTCCTCCGTCGGTGTGTGACCCTCCGCATTTTCACGGATGTAGGCGCAGAGCACCTCCATGATCGTGATGTGGTCCGTCGGACTGTCCTTGGCGAGCCGTTCCAGTGCGTAGATCCCGCCCAGCCGCACCTCGAGGTTCGGGACCGTCTCCTCGACCTCCACCCGCCGCATGACCGGTGTCCCCGCCGCGTCGACCTCCGGGATCCAGTTTCCGTCTTCATCGCGGAGCGCGATACCTTGCTGGTTTGACCGATAGACCGGGTGAAGCTGGGGCTGCTTGACGGTCTTCTCCGACCCCAGTTGCTCCACCGCCTTCGTGAACCGTTCCGTGAACAGGCCCTGCTGCGCCGTGTCCGCCTGACGTTCTGCGATGAATCCGCGCCAGATAGCAAAGCCTCCACCGATGATACCGGCAAGGAGGAAGGCGTTGTTGCGGATGACTTCGGACGGTGGCGCTTGCGTCGATGATCCGAGCGCCTGGATCACCCGGGTTGCGGACCCTGCGAGCATCAGGGCCGCCAGGATGCAGAAGGCAAGGACAAGGATGATCGCCAGCGGTGTTGATCCCGCCACAACCCGCTGCAGGATCGTCTTGAACCGGTCGTCACTCAAATCCGTCACTCCAAATCACGCGCGCCAAATTGTACTCCGGCGTTCCCCGCATTATCTCGCGCATCAAGCGGTATGTCACCTGTCCTTCGCCTTGCGGGCCCCCGGGGCCTCGGATAGGGTCCGCGCGACCTGAACAAGAGAGGACCTGACGATGCTCGTGACCCCTGCCTACGCCCAAGCCGCTGCACCCGCGGGGGCGGGCCTGGCCTCCTTCATCCCCATCCTGCTGATCTTCGCGATCATGTATTTCCTGATGATCCGGCCCCAGCAGAAAAAGGTGAAGGAACACCGGCAGATGGTGGAAAACCTGCGCCGTGGCGATCAGGTGATCACCCAGGGCGGCCTTTACGGCAAGATCGTCAAGGTCAAGGACGACTCGGAGGTCGAGGTCGAGCTTGCCGAGGGGCTGAAGGTCCGCGCCGTGCGCCACACCATCCAGCAGGTCGTCTCCAAAACCGAACCGGCGAAGGACTGACCGCGTGCTCGACTTCTCGCTCTGGCGCAAGACGCTGATCTGGGGCGCCTGCCTGCTCGGCATCCTGTTCGCGATGCCCAACGCCTTCTATTCCCGGGTGGAGCAGGCCAACGACGCCCGCGCGCTGGGGCAGGAGACCGAGAGCTGGCCGTCCTACCTGCCGTCGAGCCTGATGAACCTCGGTCTCGACCTGCGGGGCGGGGCGCATCTGCTCGTCGAGGTGGCTGTCGAGGATGTCTATGAGGAACGGATCGAAGGGGTCTGGCCCGAGGTGCTGAGCCGCCTGCGCCCCCTGCGCGACGAGGTCGGCACCGTGCGCCGGGTGGCAACCACGCCGGCGGGCGAGTTGCAGGTTCGCATCGGCAATCCCGCCGGGATCAATACTGCCGTCACCGCCGTGCGGGAGATCGCCCAGCCCATCGCGAGCTTCGCCGGCGTCGGGGGCACGGACTACGAGATCCAGCGCATCAGCGACGATACGCTTTCCGTCACCCTGTCCGACCTCGAACGGGCGGAGACCGACAACCGCACCATGCAGCAATCGCTGGAGATCGTGCGGCGCCGGGTCGACGAGGCGGGCACGCGTGAGCCCACGATCCAGCGCCAGGGCGCGGACCGGATCCTGATCCAGGTGCCCGGCATCGGCTCCGCCGAGGAACTGCTCGAACTGCTGGGCACGACGGCGAAGCTTTCCTTCCACCCGGTCATCAGCGTGACCTCCAACCCCGATGCCCGGCCCGGGGCGGGCAACATCCTTCTGCCTTCGGCGGATATCGAAGGGGAGTATCTTGTGCTCGACCGCCGGGCGGTTGTCTCCGGCGATCAGCTGGTGGACGCGCAGCCGACCTTCGATCAGAACAACCGGCCCGCCGTCACCTTCCGCTTCAACCCGACGGGCGGACGGCAGTTCGGCGACTACACAAGGGACAATGTGGGCTCTCCCTTTGCCATCGTTCTCGACGACGAGGTGATCTCCGCCCCCACGATCCAGAGCCACATTCCGGGCGGGTCCGGCATCATCACCGGACAGTTCACCGTTGAGGAGAGCAACCGTCTCGCGATCTTGCTAAGGGCGGGTGCCCTGCCGGCGGAACTCACCGTGCTCGAACAACGGACCATCGGGCCGGAGCTTGGGGCCGACTCGATCGAGGCGGGCAAGCTCGCGACGATCTTCGCCTTTGGCGCGGTGCTGGTGTTCATGGCGCTCAGCTACGGGCTCTTCGGCCTGTTCGCCAACGTGGCGCTGATCATCAACGTGGCGCTGATTTTTGCGCTGCTGAGCGTGATCGGGGCGACGCTCACCCTTCCGGGTATCGCGGGGATCGTGCTCACCGTCGGGATGGCAGTGGACGCCAACGTGCTGGTGTTCGAACGGATCCGGGAGGAGATGCGACGCGCAAAAGGGCCCGCCCGCGCCATCGAGGTGGGGTACGAGAAGGCCTATTCGGCCATCCTAGATGCCAACATCACCACCTTCATCGCCGCCGTGATCCTGTTTGCCATCGGCTCCGGCCCGGTGCGCGGCTTCTCCGTCACGCTCGGCATCGGCATCCTGACCTCGGTCTTCACCGCGTTCGTCGTCACCCGGCTCATGGTCGCCACCTGGTTCCACGCCCGGCGGCCCAAGACCGTGACCGTTTGAGGAGGGGGCCATGCGTCTCAAGCTCGTTCCACAGGAAACCAAGCTCGACTTCATGAAGCCAAGCGGCATCGCGCTCGCGTTCTCCGGTCTGATGATGGTCGCATCCCTCGTGCTCTTCTTCGTCCTCGGCCTGAACTATGGGATCGATTTCCGCGGCGGGTCGATGCTGATGGTGGAAACGCCCGAGCCCGTGGCGGTCGGCGAGTATCGCGACCTCCTTTCGGGTCTCGACATCGGCGACACGTCCGTGACCGAAATCAACGACCCAGCGGCGGAACTGACCGGTGCAGCGCAGAACGCCGCCATGATCCGGATCGAACAGCAGGATGATGATCCTGCGATCCAGGCGGACACGATCAAGCTTGTCTCCGACGCGCTCAAGGACCGGTTTGACGGCCTTCTCATCCTCTCAACGGAGAGTGTGGGGGCCAAGGTGTCCGGTGAGCTGATCCAGGCGGGTATCCTCGCCGTGGTGGCCGCGATCAGTGCGGTGCTCTTCTACATCTGGCTCCGGTTCGAGTGGCAGTTCTCTGTCGGAGCTGTCGCGGCCCTCGTCCACGACATCGTGCTGACCATCGGCGTGTTCGCGCTCGTGGGGCTTGAGTTCAACCTTGCCATCATCGCGGCGATCCTCACGATCGTGGGCTATTCGCTCAACGATACCGTGGTCGTCTTCGATCGGGTGCGGGAGAACCTGCGTCGGTACAAGAAGCTGGAGCTGGCACAGGTCCTGAACCTTTCGATCAACGAGACCCTGAGCCGGACGGTCATGACCTCCGTCACCACCCTCATCGCCCTGCTGTCGCTCTACATCCTTGGTGGGGAGGTCATCCGCGGGTTCACCTTCGCGATGATCTGGGGCGTGATCGTGGGCACCTACTCGTCGGTTTTTGTGGCCTCGGCCGTGCTTCTGCGCCTCGATGTGAAACGCGACTGGTCTTCCGGTGCCGCGGATGGCAAAGCGGGAACCCAGTTCGCCAACATCGACGCCTAAGGCGGATGTTTCGGGAGCCGTCTTTCGGGGATCGTCTGCGCCACATGGTGCGACGGTGCCCGACGGATCCGTTGAAGCCGAGCGCCGCGGTCGCAGGCTCGCTTGCGCCCCCCTGGGACCGATAGACGAGACGGCAGGAGTACCCATGCGCCTCAACGAGATCACCTACGACAATGCGGTACCCGTAGAGGGCTACGGCCTCGGTTTCTTCCGCGCGGGCGGGCAGGTGATCGAGGGGCACGCGCTGATCCTCGCCAGCGGGGCCGCGCGGTGGGGAGGTTTGGAGGATCTTGAGCCGATCCTGTCGCAGGCCGACGGCCTCGATGTTCTGCTCCTTGGCATGGGGGCGGACATCGCGATGCCTCCCGACGCGCTGCTTGACCGGCTGGAGGCTGCCGGCGTTGGGGTGGAAGTCATGTCCTCACCCTCCGCCGCCCGGGCCTACAACGTGCTCCTGTCGGAGGGGCGCCGCGTCGGCGTGGCTCTCCTGACAGTCGATGAGGCGCCCTGAAGCGCGTTCCTTGAGAGTTGGGCTCGGTTCCGGCACGCCACCCCCATCCGCGATCCTCATCATGAGATATCGTCGCCTGCAGCAGCAGCCGACGGGCGCTGAGCATCGGAGCTTCTCAGATCCCTCTGACCACGCATTTCAACCGATCTTGTGAAACTTTTTCGCGCCGAGACACGTGGTTGCAGCCGTGTCGCCCTGTTCGGAGCGAGGAAGGAAGTCGTCCTGCCTTTGAAAGGCTGCTTCATCCGGTCCGGCATGGCGGCATCCGGTAGTGCCGCCTAACGCGCTGCCGGGACCCTCAACCGGTTTTCAGGAGAGTACCCATGAAGTTCACCCACACTGCCACGGTCTTTGCCCTTATCCTATCCGCGGGCGCGGGGCACGCCGCCACGCTGCAGTTCGCCGCCACCCTCACCGGTGCGCAGGAGGTTCCGGCTGTCGTCACCGATGCGGTCGGTGAGGCGCTGGTCACCGTGGACACGACCCGTGAGACCCTGTCCGTCGATCTGAGCGTGATGGGGATCTCGCTCATGGACCTCTCGGACGCGCTGGTCGCCCTTCCCGTCGGACCGATCCACCTCCACAACGCCCCTGCAGGGTCCAACGGACCGATTGTCGTCCCTTTTCCCTTTGACGGCCTGACTTACTCCGACACGCTCGACGGCTTCGATCTGATGGTCGAGGACGTCTCGTATGCGAACGCGGCCGCCCTTGCCGGATCGTCCGTCGGCTTTGACGATTTCCTCGCGTTGATGTCCGGATCCGAGGTCTATTTCAACGTCCACACCGATGCCTTCCCGGGGGGAGAGCTGCGCGGTCAGGTAGCACCGGTTCCCGTCCCCGCGGCGGGCGGGTTGCTTCTTGGCGCGGTGCTGGCTGGCGTCGCGGTCCGACGCCGTCGCACGCGGGTCTGAGCCCCCGGCGACACCGCCGGTCCCGGCGACCGGCGGTGTTCTCATGCCGATTGCAGCCTCCTTTTTGACGAACGCTCTTCCCAGCACCGGGTTGAGGGATATATGCAGGGGCAACCCCGCGAGGGGCGCAAATCTCTGACCCCCAACCGAAAAACGGAGCATGCAATGGCTTTCGAACTTCCCGATCTGCCTTACGCCCATGACGCGCTCGCCGAACTCGGCATGTCGAAGGAGACGCTGGAGTATCACCACGACCTTCACCACAAGGCCTATGTGGACAATGGCAACAAGCTCATCGACGGGACGGAGTGGGCGGACAAGTCCCTCGAGGACATCGTGAAGGGCACCTATGCCGCTGGTGCAGTCGCGCAGAACGGCATCTTCAACAACGCCTCCCAGCATTGGAACCACATGCAGTTCTGGGAGATGATGGGCCCCGCCGGTGCGGCCATGCCCTCCGAACTGGAAAGCCGGATCGTGGACGCGTTCGGCTCTGTGGATGAGATGAAATCCCAGTTCTCCGCCGCAGGTGCGGGTCAGTTCGGCTCCGGCTGGTGCTGGCTGGTCAAGCAGGCCGATGGAACCCTCGCGGTCACCAAGACCGAGAACGGGGTAAACCCGCTCTGCTTCGATCAGACGGCCCTTCTGGGCTGCGACGTATGGGAGCATTCCTACTATATCGACTTCCGCAACAAGCGGCCCGTCTACCTGTCGAACTTCCTCGACAAGCTGGTGAATTGGGAAAACGTCGCTGCGCGCCTCTCCGCCGCGGGTGGCTGAGGCCCCATGATCTCCCGCCGCCGGTTTCTGCAAACGCTCGGAGGTGTCTTCGGGCTGGCGGCACTCGGCGGCGGATACGCTTTTGGCGTGGAGCCGGCCTTGCGGCTCCGCGTACAGCGGTGGCGCATTGAGCCGCCGGGCTGGCGCGGCGGGCCGCTCCGGATCGCGGCGCTCGCTGACCCCCATGTGGGTGAGCCGCATATGAGCCTCTCCCGGCTCCGGCGGATCGTACAAAAGACCAACGCGCTGGACCCCGATCTGACCGTCCTGCTCGGCGACTATGTCGCGAGCCATCCGTTCCAGACCCGTAAACTCGATGTGACCGGTGCCGCAACGGTGTTGTCAGACCTTTCCGCGCCGCTCGGTGTGCATGCCATCCTCGGCAATCACGACTGGTGGGATGACACGCGCGAGCAGCGGGAACGGTCGGGGCGGATCCTCAGCCACGTAGGCAAGCTGATCGCCAAGGCCCGCAAGCCAGAAGGGACCCGTGTCGCG
>JBCBAP010000054.1:0-23235 GCA_038532435.1 Pseudomonadota bacterium
ATGATCCGCCGGGTGATGATGCGCAATGTCGATCATTATCGGGAGATCGCGCGCAGCACTTCGGGCATCGACGAGTCCGTGATCCTGTCGGGCAAGCAGACGCCGATCAAGGCCAACGTCATGCAGATCGGCGCGTGCCTCGACCATCAGTTTGCCAATGACGGGGACGATTTCGGGGCCTTTACCGGCACGCTGCTCGATGTCTGGGACAACGGGCGGTTCAAGGGGGACTACAAGGAATTCCACCGCCAGATCGCAGCCCGGATCGGCATCCCCGACCAGACCCCGAAGTTTCTAGAACTGCCGCCGCGCGATGCGATGTTCGCCGCGCAGCGACCCTTTGCCGTTGCAGGAGGTGCCACACCGATGACGACGATCAGACCCGCTCCCCGCCCGAAAGGCCCCACCGCTGACCCGGCGCCCGTACCCCCCGCCCCGGTGATCCGGCCGGGCAGTGCGATCGACTATCTCAACGCTGTGGAGGGTGGGGAAAGCGACGCGCTCGACGCGGCGAGCCTCGCCGCCCTTTTCGATCGCAACGAGACCGAACGCCGGAGCCGTGGTGCGTCGGACTGGCCGAACTTCCCTGCCTTTGCCGCATTCATCGAAGGGCTGGAACTTGACCATTTCTCCCCGGAGGAATTCCTCGTGCTGGGTGCGTCCCACGAGAACCCCGCCCATCCGGGCTTTGGCAAGAACACGTTCCCGCCGGAGTCCGTCTGGCCCAACATTGCCAACACCGCCCGGGTCCTCGACGCGCTGCGCAAGAAGCTGGACAAGCCGGTCGCGATCACCAACGCGTATCGCTCCCCCGCTTACAACGAGGCCGTCGGCGGGGCAGAGCATTCGCAGCACAAACGCTTTAATGCATGCGACGTCCAGGTGCGTGACGTGAGCCCGGAGGAGGTTGCGGACACGCTGACCGGCCTGCGTGCCGACGGGATCTTCAGCGGGGGGATCGGGCGGTACAAGACCTTCACCCACATCGACACCCGCGGGGTGAACCGGAACTGGGGATCGAACCGCGGCGGGCCGGTTGCGGCTCCGATGCTCAACCGGTCCGCAGCGAAGGAACTGATCACGGATCTCGCCAACGCGGACTTCAACATTCCCAAGGGCGGCCCCCGGCGGCCCCGGTCCGGGCAGTCGGACGATTCGCCCGCGGCGATCAACGGGCGCACGCTGATGTCGTTCGTGGATCCGCTGCCTGCGGAACAGCGCCGGGACGTGCTCTATTCCACACAGTTTGCCCAGCGGGCCGCAGACGCACGTGTCGATCCCACCCGGGATCGAGAGGCGTGGTGGGCAATCTACACCCGCGCGCTCGCCGCGGTCGGCTGGGTCACACAGGGCGCGCCCTTCCGACGGATCACCACGGACAAGTCGAATTTCGAGTTTGACGCGGTCGTCCTCGACATCCTCGCGGCGGTGGCGAGCGGCGGGCAACTCGCCGCGATCACCGCAACGCTCGATGCGCTCAAGGGGCTTGCGGATGACAATGCGCGGATCAAGCTCTTCGACTTCCACACGCAGACGACCGTGGGCGGCAGCTTCCACCTTGCGGCCGCGGAAAGCGGTCCGACGGGGGCGGTCTCCATGGCGCTCGGCGCGCTTCAGTACCGCAATGTGGACAAGCAGCAGAACATCCTCTTCTTCAAGTGGGGGTCCCAGTCGACGGAGGTCTGGGTGGCCGCGCAGTCGCTCACCTTCAACGTCGATTTCTACGAGGATGTGGCGCGGGCCCACGTCGAAGCGAAGCTTGCGGATGCAGCGAAGCTGATCCTCGCCTTCGATCTGGCCCCGGCCTGACCGGCACAGCCTCCACCCGCAGTAGAGCGCGGGTGGAGCGCCCGAGGGCGACGGTTCCGGTTCCATGACCTGCCATGGAACGGCGTTGCGACGCCTCGCGAGTTTTCCGAAAATCGGTCTTTTTTGGTGTTTTTGCCGTGCAAATCGTCAAAAACGCACCTATGGAGGACGTCCCGAAGGGGGTCGCGTTCCCCTGACACACAAAGACTTCCGAGGAGACACCCATGTCCGAGGCACCGACCTACGGGTTCGACACCCTCCAGATCCACGCAGGCGCACGGCCCGATCCGGCAACGGGCGCGCGTCAGACCCCGATCTACCAGTCCACGGCCTACGTCTTCCGCGATGCGGACCACGCGGCCGCGCTCTTCAACCTGCAGGAGGTGGGTTTCATCTATTCCCGCCTGACCAACCCGACCGTCGCGGTGCTGCAGGAGCGGATGGCGACGCTTGAGGGCGGGGCAGGGGCCGTCTGCTGCTCGTCCGGTCACTCCGCGCAGATCATGGCGCTCTTCCCGCTCATGAGCCCGGGCGACAACATCGTCGTGTCCAACCGCCTCTACGGTGGCTCTGTCACCCAGTTCAGCCAGACCATCAAGCGGTTCGGCTGGGAGGCGAAGTTCGTCGACATTGACGACCGCGGCGCGGTGTCCCGTGCCTGCACCAAGAAGACCAAGGCGATCTTCTGCGAGTCCATCGCGAACCCGGGCGGTCACATCGCCGACCTGGACGCAGTGGCGAAAATCGCGGACCGCAAGGGCGTGCCGCTGATCGTCGACAACACGACGGCGACCCCCTACCTCTGCAACCCGATCAAGCATGGCGCGACGCTCGTGGTGCATTCCACGACCAAGTACCTGACCGGCAACGGCACCGCTGTCGGCGGCGTGATCATCGACTCGGGCAAGTTCGACTGGTCCGCGAGCGACAAGTACCCCTCGCTTAGCCAGCCTGAGCCCGCCTATCACGGCCTGAAGTTCCACGAGACCTTCGGCCCGTTGGCCTTCACGTTCCACGGCATCGCTGTCGGTCTGCGGGACCTCGGCATGGCGATGGCGCCGCAGAACGCGTTCTACACGCTTCTTGGGATAGAGACGCTGTCGCTGCGCATGGACCGTCACGTGTCCAACGCGAAAAAGATCGCGGAGTGGCTCGAAAACGATGATCGCATCGAGCATGTCACCTACGCGGGCCTGAAATCATCGGACTATTTCAAGCGGGTGCGCAAGGTGTGTCCAAAGGGTGCGTCCAGCCTCTTCACCTTCGCGGTGAAGGGTGGCTACGAGGCGTGCAAGCAGCTCGTGGACGGGGTCGAGATCTTTTCCCACGTCGCCAACCTCGGCGATGCGCGGTCTTTGATCATCCATTCCGCCTCCACCACCCACCGCCAGCTTACCGAGGAGCAGCAGGTGGCCGCGGGGGCCGCACCCAACGTGGTGCGGGTCTCCATCGGGCTCGAGGATGCGGATGATCTGATCGCGGATCTGGATCAGGCGCTGGCCAAGGCGACCGAGGTGAAGGCCGCGGCCTAGAGACGGCCGAGCGCCTCGATCATCGCGAACATGTGGCGCGGGTCTCCGCCTGCGCGCATGGTCCAGGAGGCGGACAGCCCCGCGTGGGCCAGAGCATGGGCAAGGAGCCGGTCCGCCGGCTCCTTCATCGTTTCGGAGAAGGCCTGTGAAAGCGACCGCAGCCTGTCCGGCTGCGCGGCAGTCGGTGTGTCATCGACGGGATTGCAGAGCGCGTTAGCGGCGTCATAGGCCCTCGGCCCCATGACACCTTTCGGGTCGATCACGGTCCAGCCATGCCGGTCCCTCAGAAGGTTCCCATGGTGATAGTCGCCGTGCAGCAGGTGCATCTCCGCAGGTTCGGCGAGCAGTCGTCTCGCTGTTTCCGCCGCGCGCATCAGGCGGGGATCCTGAGCCTCGACGGTCCAGAGAGAGGCGAAACGGGTTCGCAGATCCTGCAGCCCGGCAACGGCTCCGCCGCGGCCATGGAGTTCCGCGAGCGTGGCGGCAAGGACCCGGTGCGCCTCCGGATCACGTTCCTCCAGCGGTGTGCCGGGATCGGCCCGCTCCACAACATGCACCGGTCCGGCCCGCAGCAGGATCCGCGCTGCGGGCGGGCCACCCCACGCCATCAGCACCTCGGCCGAGCGCTGTTCGTCGCTGTGGGACTTGGGGCACTTGAGCATGCAGGCCCTGCCGCGATGGCGCACGGGGCGGAGCCAAGCGCTCGTCGTTTCGAACTCCGCACCGTCGGGGGTCAGCGCCCAGCGGGCGCACCACCTGCTAGTCGACGAGTTCAAACGTCACGTTCACGGTGACGGAGAGGCCGACTTCCCCTCCTGCAACCGGCATCGCCACACTGTCTGCTGCCTCCATCCGCGCCATCGCAATCGGCTGCGGTGCAAGACGCCCGCCGGACTCAGAAAAGGAGAGCACCGGGCCAAGGGTCTCGCCCAGGGCGTCGGCATATAGCTGCGCCTTCGCCTTTGCGTTCTGCGCAGCCTCCAGACGTGCTTCCTCCATCAGCGCCTCGCGGTCGTCGATTCCGAAACTGATCGCGTTGATCTGATTCGCACCCGCCGCACTCAGATCGTCGATGACGCGGCCGATGCCGTCCAGATCCCGCAGACGCAGCGTGAGCGTGTTGCTGGCCGTATAGCCCACGATCCTTGGGTCTTCGCGGTTGTCGCGGTTGTAGTCCCACACCGGCCCGAGGGAGAGGCCCTGGGTCTGCATATCCCGCTGTTCAACGCCCGCCGCGGCGAGCACTTCGAACATCGCCTGCATCTGCTGAGCGACGGCCTGCATCGCCTCCCGCGCCGTCCGTTCGGTCTCCGTGATGCCGATACTCAGGGTTGCCATGTCCGGCGGCGCGGTGACCTCTCCGCGGGCGGATATCGACAGGGTCCGGGGAGTGCTCTCATCCGCCCAGGCGGGTCCGATACCCGCCAGCGTCAGCGCAACAGCGCCTGCCAAACCATGCCTGATCATCGTTTCGAACTCCGGTATCGCAGCGCCGCGCGGTGCGGACGCCTGGGTCAAAAGGGCTGGCATCTCGGGAAATGCCAACATATGTAAGGAGATGGTTGTCGGAGTGCCTTCGCGCAACCGTCTTGATCGAGTTGGGACTTAGCGGACAATGCGGACCCTGTCGCGCCTAGCGGTTTTCCTGAACACCCTGTTCGTTGCGGTGGCGGTGTCCACGTCGGGGGCGTCTGCTGCCCTTGTCGTCGAGGATGCAGAACCGCGATTGGACGTCTCTGGCATCGAGGTTGCACAGGCCATTCTGGTGCCCGTGCCGCGTCCCGGCGGCACGTCTACACCGGCTCCGGAACCGGTCACGACACCTAACGCGGCCCCCGATCCGGCCCCGGTTGCCGAGGTCGCGACCCAAGGCACGCCCGATCCGGACGCCGTGCGCCCGCGTGCGCGTCCTGCTGCTGCCAGCCCGGCGGCGCCCGCGGCAGAGGCGGTTGTGGAAGCACCGGAACCGGTCGTGGAAGGCGAGAGGGTCACGGTCAGTTTACCCAAGCCACGCCCGTCGAACCTTGCAACCCGCGCCGCGGCGATCCAAGAGGCAAGCGCACGGGCGCGGGAGGCGCGGGCGAACGCTGCCTCCATCGCGAACCGTCAGATCAACAGCGCCTCGACGCAAAGCGGGATCCTGGACGTGACGCAGATCAGCCTGATCGGAGTGTTCGGCACTCCACAAAGCCGGCGCGCCCTTCTGCGCCTGTCGACCGGCGACTTCGTCCGTGTTTCTCAGGGCGGAAGCGTGAACGGCTGGCAGGTCATCGCGATCAGCCCCAGTTCGATTAGGCTGAGCCGTGGTGGCGAGGTGCAGGTGCTCGATTTGCCGAGCTAGGCGGGTTCCCGGCGGGATTTGCGCCACGCGGCCCAGGCCTCCGGCGTGTCGAGGTCTGTGACGGCCCCTTCGCCCTCCGTCGCCACATCCACCACGAAATCCGACGCCTCCCGCAGGACGGTCCGCGCACCTGCGTCGCCCGTGAGCTTGCCCAAGGTCTCGAAGAAACGCCGTCCGAACAGGACCGGGTGCCCCGGTGTGCCGGTCGCCGACGTGGCGCGGCAGATCTCCCGCCCCTCCGCCGGGTCGAAGGCGGTGATGAGGCGGTCGATATGGTCTGCTGTCAGCTCCGGCATGTCGGCAAGGATGACAACCGCCGCATCGCATTCCTCGGGCAGGGTCGCAATGCCGCGCCTGAGGGAGGCTGCCATCCCCTCCGCCGCATCGGGCACCGTGATCGCCTCGATACCCGCCTCCTCCACGATCCCGTGGCGGGGGCCAGGCTCTCCGGGCAGCGAGACACGCATCCAGTCGACGCTGGAGGAGCGCACCACATCGAGGGTGCGCGCGAGGAGGGGACGGCCGTCCACCTCCTCCAACAGCTTGTCCCGCCCGCGCATCCGCCGGGACGCGCCCGCGGCAAGCACGAGTGCCGCAACCTTCGGCCGATGGCCGGTCGGTTGCGGTGCGCTGCGCGGTTGGGGCCGGATCGGGATCTCCTTGAGCAAGCCGCCCACGCCCATTGCGGCGATGTCCGCTGACGTCACCTCCAGCCCGCAGGCGATCCGCTCCAGCACCCAGTCCGCACCGTTGAGTGCGGGGGATCTGACGCAGCCGGGCAGGCCGATCACCGGAACCTCTCCCATGGAACCGATGTAGAGCAGGTTGCCCGGATCGACGGGCATGCCGAAACGGTCGATCCGCCCGCCCGCATCGACGAGCCCCTGGGGGCCGACATCCCCTACGTCGGACGTGGCCGACCCGGTGAGGACCAGTGCCATGTCCGCCGAGACCTTCCCATAGGCCCCGGTGAGATCCTCGAACGTGTGGGGCACGACCTGTGTGGAGGCGACGGCGATCCCGAGCGCCTCCAGCCGTGCGGCGACGGCCTTTTCGCCCTTTTCGATGAGGCTTCGCTTCATCCCGGGGATTTCGGTCAGGATCAGGTCTGCCCTGCGGCGGACGACCGGGTGCACCCGCAAGATGGGACCGTCGATCGAGGCAAGTGCTCGGTCAACGGCCTCTGCCGACACTGCGTAAGGGATGATCTTGACCGTCGCGAGCATCGCCCGTGCTGCGACCCGGGCTTTGTCCGGCAGGGTCGCGAGGGTGATCGCGTCGTCCACGGCGTTGATCCGCGCGACGGCCTCCGCATCGACGGTCACCACCCCCGGCACCTCCGCAAAGATGTTCGCGCGGCCGGTGAAGGGTGCCGACCTGCGCAAGTTCAGCGCCTCCGGCTCCGGGGCAAGGGCCGCGACGATCCTGGCCGCCGCTGCATCCTCCGGCAGGTCGTCCGGGCCCGGCCGGGCAACGAGGACGGTCGTGAGCCCCGCCTCGGTCAGCGCCGCGACATCGGTGCTGTTCAGTACTCGCCCCTTGCGCAGCCTCGACCCTTTCAGCGCAACGGAGTGCGCAAGGATCGCGCCCTCCGCCTCGGCCACCGGGCAGGGGCCGAAGATCATCCGCCCGGGCGGCTCTCTATCCGCCGCAACCGTTCGGTTATCTGGGCCAGGATGGACACCGCAATCTCCGCCGGGCTCTTCGCGCCGATGTCAGCGCCGATGGGGCCGTGGATGCGCGCGATCTGCCCCGGCGAGAAGCCCGCCTCCTCGAGCCGGGAGACCCGCTTACCATGGGTCCGGGTCGAGCCGAGGCAGCCCAGGTAGAATACATCTGCCGCAAGCGCCGTGCGGATCGCGGGATCATCGAGTTTCGGGTCATGGGTCAGGGTGACGACGGCGGTGCGGCTGTCGAGGTCGAGCCCCTCCAGCGCTGCATCCGGCCAGTCGTTGACGATGGTCTGGCCCGGGAACCGCTCCGGGCTCGCAAAGGCCTCTCGCGGATCGACGATGGTCACCGCGTAGCCTGCCTCCGTCGCCATCACGCTGAGCGGTTGGGCAATGTGCACCCCGCCCACGATCACGAGCTTGAGCGCCGGATTGTGCACGCCGATGAACCAGCTCTCCCCATCGATCTCCTTGAAACCAGCCTTGTCGGAGGTGAGGGCGGTGCGGACCGCATCGCCGAGCGGCGTGCCCGCGGCGTGATCCATCAGGAGGCGCGGCCAGTGCTGCGCTTCCTCAAGCCCGACGCCAACCACATAGGCTGTCGGCCTGCCCATCTCCCGCGCGGACACGAGCGCCTCGAGAAGGGGAAGGTCCGGCCCCTGGCCGCGCGCGACGGGCTCCACGAGGATCCGGATGGTGCCTCCGCAGGCGAGACCGACGGCAAAGGCGTCGTCATCGCTTACCCCGTAGGTGAGAACCCTGGGCCGGCCGTCTTCGAGGGCGTCGAGCGCCTCGGCAACAACCGCGCCCTCGACGCATCCGCCGGAGACTGACCCCATCATCCGTGCATCCCCGTCGATGACAAGCTGGCTGCCCACGGGACGGGGGGCGCTGCCCCAGGTCTCGACCACTGTGGCCAGCGCCACATCGCGCCCGCCTTTTGCCCAGTTCAAGGCAATCTCGGGGATCCGGTCATGTTCTGTCGCCATGATGTGCGCTCCCTACACCGCCGCGCCTCTCTGAACGCTTGATGGTGAGCATTTCACCGTTTTCGAGGGGCTGCAACGGGATAGCGCGGGAGGTGGCCAAAGGTCGGGGCCTCAACGCCCCGGGCCGGGCTGCCCCACATGAAAAAGGGCCCCCGAAGCATCCTCCGAGGGCCCTGATCGATGATGGGACGTTGGTTATTCGGCGGGGACGTGGGTATCCATCCCGGCCTTCTCCCGCCGTCCGTCATTGTAGATCGCCTTCACGAGCGCGAAGCACATCAAGACCATCACGAGGGAGAAGGGCAGCGCGCCGATCACCATCGCGGTCTGGATCGCCTTCAACCCGCCAACGATCAGCAGCGCGGCCACGACGGCGCCCAGGGTCACACCCCAGAAGATGATGTGCGGCCGAGCCTTCGGCCCCTCGTCACCTGCGGCGTTGATCGTGTTCACGATCAGGACCGCGGAGTCAGCGGTGGTCACCAGGTAGGTCATCAGCAGGACCACGATGATCACGGACATCGCCCAGCCGAGCGCGGAGCCCAGCATGTGCACGACCATGGCGAAGATCTTGTCGCCATCGGGCACACCGAAGATCGCCTCACCCGCGTCGCCGTTGAGCGTGAGGTCGATCGCAGTGCCGCCGGCCCAGGTGAACCAGACGAAGCACATCAGCGACGGCACGAACATGGCGCCGAGCACGAACTCCCGGATCGAGCGACCCTTGGAGATCCGCGCGAGGAACAGGCCGACGAACGGCGCGAACGCCACCCACCAGGCCCAGTAGAAGACGGACCAGCCGCCCTGCCAGCCTTCAAGCTGGGAGGCCACGCTGCCTTCCACACCGTCGGTCCGCCAGACGCGGAACATCATGTCGGGCAGGGCGATGAAATAGTCCCAAAGCCCGAGCACGAGCGCCTGCAGACCGAAGAAGGTCGATCCGAAGATGAGGAAGAACGACAGCAGGAAGATGCTGAGCCCCATGTTCAGGTTGGACAGCCACTTGATGCCCTTGCCGACGCCGGAAAGGGCGGAGATCGTGGATGCGCCCATGATGATGAAGATCGCAACGAGGATGCCGAGCGTGTTCGCCGTCCCGTCTTCGCCCGTGAGCCCACCGATGCCGACGCGCGACAGACCGGACACGAACTGCTCCACACCGAAACCAAGGGTCTGTGCCACACCGAGGATGGTCGCAACCACCGCTACGATGTCGATCACGTGACCCATCGGGCCCGACAGGCTCTTGCCGAAGAGGGGCGTGAGCGAGGAGCGGATCGTCAGCGGCAGGTTCCGCCGATAGCTGAAGAAGGCGAGGGCGAGGCCCGCAATCGCGTAGCACGCCCATGCGCCCAGTCCCCAGTGCAGGAACGACCATTTGTAGGCCATCCTCACATTGTCCGCAGACGACCCGGTCGTGATGCCCTTGATCACCTCGGGATTGTTCTGGAAGTGATAGACCGGTTCCGCCACGGCCCATGTGAGCATTCCGACCCCGATCCCGGCGCCGAACATCATGGAGAACCAGGAGAAGTTGGAAAACTCCGGCTTGTCACCCGGCTGCCCCAGGTTGAGCTTGCCCGCCGCGGGCCAGATCGCGAGCGCGATGCAGATCAACACGAACAGGGCAACGGTCCAGATGTACCAGGTCGCGAAGTTCGACAGGATGAACGAGTTGAACGTGTTGAGGACGGAGCCCGCCTGTTCCGGGAATGCGACGGCCCATATCACGAGCCCTCCGATGATGAATTTCGACGCGATCGTCACATCACGGCTGAATCCGGCGTAGAAGCCGGAATCTGCCGTGTTGATCGGCAGGTCGGTAAGTGGTGGCTTTAGGGCCATACGTTGCTCCCGTGTTGGATTTATTGATTTTTATGCCGATAGGCTCCGGGCCGGTTGGGTGGCCCGGGAAGGGGAAATTGGGCATCTGATTGCCCGATATCGGGTCGAAAATGTCGCAGCACTGGCCTCTTTTCGTCCGGTATCTGAACTTTAAATGACAATTTGCGTTTGATAGCTCCAAACCTTTGAGCCTAAGGTTTCATAAAGAGGAAACCTTTTTGTGAGTAAGCGCGCACTTCTGGGACGGTTGGGAGACGTGGACATTCGCCTTTTGCGGGTGTTCAGCACCGTTGTGGAGTGTGGCGGGCTGGCCGCGTCCGAGCTTGAGCTCAACATCGGGCGTTCGACGATTTCCAAGCATATCTCCGATCTGGAGCTGCGTCTGGGCATGACCCTTTGCCATCGCGGTCCGGCGGGGTTTGCCCTCACGTCTGAAGGAGAGAAGGTGCTCGATGCGGCCCACAGGCTGCTGAAATCGTTGGAAGGATTTCAGTCGGAGGTGGACGATATCCATCAGAACCTGATGGGGACCCTGCGGCTCGGCATGTTCGACAAGTCCACGACGAACCCCCGCGCGAACATCGACCGTGCAATCGCGCAGTTCGACCGGGTCGCGCCCGACGTGACGCTTGAGATGGTCGTCCAGCCCCCCAATCAGATCGAGGCGCAGGTGATCGAGGGGGAGATCGATATCGGCATCGTGCCGGTCTATCGCCGGTCGGTCTCGCTGAGCTACGCAATCCTCTATTCGGAGGAGATGACGCTTTACTGTGGTGCGGGGCATCCGCTCTTTGCCGTCGACACGACCGATATCGACCTCTCCGGCTTCAAGTATGCGGGCTTCAGCTTCAACTCGCCGAACATGGCCGCGGGGCGGCGGCTCGGCCTGCACCGTACCGCGGCGGTGCACGATGAAGAGGCGCTCGCGCTGCTCATCCAGTCCGGGCGGTACCTGGGCTTTCTGGCCGACCATGTCGCCGCGGAGTTCGAGGCGCGTGGCACCGTCAAACCGGTTGCTCCCGGTCGGACCCACTATGTCAGCACATTCGCCGCGATCAGCAAGAAGCGGACCGAGTTCGACCGCAAGGCGGATGCGTTCCTCACCTGCCTGCGGGAGACACATCAGTCGTGATTGGTGCCTGACGGCAACCGTAGTCTGACACTTTCAAGACACAGGAATGGTGTCCCGTGGGTCGGGCGTCCTCGCAACTCATTGACGACGGCTCCGCGTGTCGAACCTTTGCCAAACGCATCCGGCATAGCGCGGGCATTCTGTCACCATTGCCGAATTCGGCAGGACCGATGCGGACCTGATGATCCAGAGCCCCGTTGTGTTGAGCTGTTGTTGAACAGGCCTCAACGACTGAGAGCTGCGCAGCATGAACCGGACTCGGTGGTTTCGGGGTCGACATCCGAACCGGCCCGATGATCGGCGGGCCCTCCTTGCTGGAAAAGCGCATTGTACGCGACGAAAGCTGCTGTAGCGCGGACTGGGATCCCCGGGATTGATCCCAATCGCACAGGTTGCCCTCCCTTTCTCAAATATGGCTCCAGATCCGGCACTATTCTGGTCTGACGAAGAGGCGCACATGAGGCCCCCCGTTCCATGTGGTCTGAGCAGACTCGACAACCGCTCTGATCACCGTCACCCGCGGTCGATCGGCAGGTGAGCGACGAGACGGGCGGTTCGCAGGGGGAAAGCGGGACGGTATTAGCCTGATCCAGCACGCCATCGACCGGGCGCGCCGTTTGTCTGAGGTGATCGTGAATGTCGGCGCCGAACTGCATCGGACCGAGGCGATTCAGGTCAGCGGTCTCAAACGTTGGGAGCTCTTCGATCGTGAACTCTGGGTGATCGGGGAACCCTTGTTGCGCGTGAAGGAACGGTCCATCGGTCCCGAGGTCGCCCGGGAGAACCCAAACGCCCGTCGACTTTCTCGGCCGAAAAGTTAAGCGGATCACGTGCCGGTCAAACCCGGGCCGGCCCGGTTCGATGCGAAAGCGTGGACCCGTCCGAGCCGGCAAGGCCAGCGATGGTGAGGCGCCGTTTCGCGGGCTTGCAATTCCTGCTAGACGTTGGGCGCAATCACGCGAGGAGGTGACCCATGAAAGTCGACGGCGTTCCCTACCGGTCGATCTGGTACGAGGCGGACAGCGACGCGGTGCGCATCATCGATCAGCGCTGGCTGCCCCACCAATTCCTGGTTGTCACCCTCGAAAGCCTCGACGAGTTCGCCACCGCGATCCGCGACATGTGGGTTCGGGGAGCACCCCTGATCGGCGCCACGGCAGCCTACGGCATGGCCCGGCAGATGCTCCGCGATCCGTCCGACCGGTCGATCCATGAGACGTGGGAGCTGCTGAACGCGACTCGTCCTACGGCGATCAACCTGCGCTGGGCGCTCGACGGAATGCGGGCCGCCCTTTTGCCCCTGCCGGAGGCGCAGCGCGGGCGCGCGGCGATGGCCAGAGCAGCGGCGATTTGTGACGAGGATGTGGAGATCAACGCCGCGATCGGCCGCCACGGTCTCGACATCCTGCGCAGGATCGCCGCCGACAAGCCCGCCGGGGAACCCGTGCGCGTCCTGACCCACTGCAACGCGGGTTGGATTGCGACAGTCGACTGGGGCACCGCGACCTCACCGATCTATAAGGCTCAGGAGGCCGGGATCGATGTCCATGTCTGGGTCGATGAGACCCGGCCAAGGAACCAAGGCGCGGGCCTCACGGCCTGGGAGCTGTCGAGCCACGGCGTCAGCCATGCGGTGATCGTCGACAATGCGGGCGGGCACCTCATGCAGCACGGGCAGGTCGATGCGGTTATCGTCGGGACGGACCGGACGACGGCGCGCGGTGATGTCTGCAACAAGATCGGCACTTACCTGAAGGCACTGGCCGCGCGGGATAACGGCGTTCCGTTCTATGTGGCGCTCCCGTCACCGACGATTGACTGGACGGTCGCCGACGGGGTGCGGGAGATCCCGATCGAGGAACGCCCGACGCGGGAGGTCACCCACGTGTGGGGCAAGGACGCTGCGGGTGATGTGCACGAGGTGCAGATAACACCCGACGCCTCTCCAGCCGCCAACCCCGCATTCGACGTGACACCGGCCCGCCTCGTCACCGGACTGATCACCGAGCGTGGCGTCTGCGCGGCGAGCGCCGAAGAGCTCGCCGCGCTGTTTCCGAAAGCCTCCTAGGCAGCGCCTCAGGCCCCGATCCGTTCGATCACGATGTGGGGCTGGCCGTCGGACGTCGCCTTCGGCGACCGGCCGGATGCGTCGATCACTCCCTGGATCCTGCGGCGGAACGAGGAGAAGCTGTTGAACCTCACCACATCGACCGCCTCGTCGAACTGGATCGCGATGCGGTGTCGCCGACCGCCGTCGAGCCGGGTGAGCGCATGGATCCTGCCGATGAACGGCAGTCCGAGATAGCGGCCGCTCACCCGTTCCCCCACCGCCGGGCGCAACGCGGGTGGCGTGCGGGGCAGGGTGGCGCACAGGGTGTTCCAGTCGCGGTAGCCCGCGCGGCGCGCCACGGTCTCAAGCGCCCGGCTGTGGGAGATCGGATCGCCCCGCTCAGCCCGCGCCGCACGCAGCGCGCGCGCCTCTGCTTTGTAGCTTGCAGGGGTCGGTGTCGAAAAGTTGGTCATCGTCTGCCTCATCTGCGCAGGGCACATCGGGGCGGTGATGGGGCTCGCATTGCCATCGGTCCGGTGCCGTGCGGCTGGACAGGGATGAAGATCTCCGGAATTCACCAGCGCCTCAGGCGTGCGAGCGGCAGGGTCCGGCCCCTGGATGTGCCAAGTATTGAGTGCGCACCGATCCGTCAACGCCTTGACAGAGGCGCGTCCGCCGGTCACCCCGAATGCGCACAAGAATAAGGGACAAGGGATGGACCGGAGCGAACGTGACCTCAGACGCGAGATCATCGCGCAGTGCCTTGCCATGACCGCCTCGGGGCTGAACCATGGCACCTCCGGCAACATCTCTGCCCGCCACGGCGACCGGCTCCTCATCACGCCGTCCGCGACACCCTATGACGCGATGGAGCCGGAGATGATCGCGTCCATGCCGCTCGACGGGGATGGCGCGTGGGAGGGGCCGCTCAAACCCTCCACCGAATGGCGGTTTCATTTTGATATCATGGCCGTCCGGCCGGATGTCTCCGCCATCGTACACACCCACCCGACATTTGCGACCGCGCTCGCGATCAACCGGCAGGAGATCCCGGCCTGCCACTACATGATCGCGGCCTTCGGCGACACGCGCATTCGCTGCTCCAGCTATGCGCGCTACGGCACTGCGGAATTGTCGGAAACGGCGGTCGAGGCACTGGGGCCACGCATGGGCTGCCTGCTCGCAAACCACGGGGCCATCGCCGTCGGACCTACGCTGCCCAAGACGATGTGGCTGGCCGAGGAGCTGGAAACACTGGCCCGGCAATACTGGCACGCGTTGCAGGTCGGCACCCCGGTCATTCTGAGCGACGAGCAGATCCGGGAGACGATGGAGGCGTTCGGCTCCTACGGCCTTAAGGATCCCGCGGACTGAGACTTCCCGCCGAGCGTCGCACCCACGGGGTGCCAAGCCTTGACAATCCCCGGTCAACCGAGTGTATCGGCCCGGTCCGATTTTACCTGGAGCCACCCGCCATGCACGCCTACCGCAGCCATACCTGTGCCGATCTGAACAAGAGCCATGTCGGCCAGACGATCCGCCTGTCCGGCTGGGTCCATCGGGTGCGGGATCATGGCGGCGTGCTCTTCATCGATCTGCGCGACCATTACGGCATGACCCAGATCCTCGCGGACCCGGACAGCCCCGTGTTCGCTGAGGTGGAGAAGGTCCGCTCCGAATGGGTGATCCGCATTGATGGCGAGGTGAAAGCGCGGGACGAGAGCCTTGTGAACCCCAACATCGCAACCGGCGAGATCGAGGTTTTCATCCGCGATCTTGAGGTGCTGGGTGCGGCGGACGAACTGCCCCTGCCGGTGTTCGGCGATCAGGAATACCCGGAGGAGACGCGGCTCACCTACCGTTTCCTCGATCTGCGGCGGGAGAAACTGCACGAGTCCATCATGCTCCGGTCCAAGGTTATCGCGAGCCTGCGCCGCCGCATGACCGATCAGGGGTTCAACGAGTTCCAGACACCTATCCTGACCGCGTCGAGCCCCGAAGGCGCACGGGACTTCCTCGTGCCAAGCCGCCTGCATCCGGGCAAGTTCTATGCACTCCCCCAGGCGCCGCAGCAGTTCAAGCAGCTCTGCATGGTCGCGGGCTTTGACCGCTATTTCCAGATCGCGCCCTGCTTCCGGGATGAGGATCCCCGCGCAGACCGCTCTCCGGGGGAGTTCTACCAGCTCGACATGGAGATGAGCTTTGCGACCCAGGAGGACGTCTTCCAGGTGATCGAGCCGGTCATGCGTGGTGTGTTCGAGGAGTTCGGCGGCGGGCGCCCGGTCACGCCCGACTTCCCCCGCATCGCCTATCGCGACGCGATGCTCTGGTACGGGTCCGACAAGCCGGACCTGCGCAACCCGATCCGGATGCAGGTCGTCTCTGAGCATTTCGCCGGGTCCGGTTTCAAGATCTTTGCCAGCCTGCTGGAGAAGGAGGGCAACGAGGTCCGCGCGATCCCCGCACCCACCGGCGGCTCCCGCAAATTCTGCGATCGTATGAACTCCTTCGCGCAGAAAGAGGGTCTGCCCGGCATGGGCTACATCTTCTGGCGCGAGGCCGATGGCGGCATGGAGGCCGCCGGACCGCTGGCCAAGAACATCGGGCCGGAGCGGACGGAGGCGATCCGCCAGCAGCTTGGCCTCGGTGTGGGCGATGCGGCCTTCTTCCTCGGCGGCAAACCCTCATCGTTCGAAGCGGTCGCGGGCAAAGCGCGCAACGTGATCGGTGAGGAGCTTGGCCTGACCGAGCAGGACCGCTTCGACTTCTGCTGGATCGTGGACTTCCCGATGTACGAGAAGGATGAGGAGACGGGCGCGCTCGACTTCTCCCACAACCCCTTCTCCATGCCGCAAGGGGGGCTTGAGGCGCTCGAAACGATGGAGCCGCTCGACATCCTCGGCTACCAGTACGACATCGTCTGCAACGGGATCGAGCTCAGCTCCGGCGCCGTGCGGAACCACAAGCCGGAGATCATGTACAAGGCGTTCGAGAAGGTGGGGCATTCCAAGGAGTTCGTGGACGCGAATTTCGGCGGCATGCTCAACGCCTTCCGCTTCGGCGCGCCGCCCCACGCGGGGATCGCTCCGGGCGTGGACCGCATGGTCATGCTGCTTGCCGATGCGGACAATATCCGCGAGGTCATCATGTTCCCGATGAACCAGCGCGCGGAAGACCTGATGATGCAGGCACCGTCCGAGGCCACGAACGAACAGTTGCGCGACCTCGGCCTGCGGTTGATGCCGCGGGACTAGATTGGTCGGTATGTCGGGCTCGGACGCCCGGTTTCAGTACTCGATGGGGGCAGCCTCGCAGTAGGGCGCGCCCTCTTCGAAGCAGGCGTAGCCGACGGCCTCCGGCGCGCCAAATCGCGGACAATCGAGGGGAACGAGGTCCGCAACCTCGTCCTGATTGCCGATCGCGAAGGGCGCGTATCGGCGCACATTGAGTAGTGCCAACCTGCGGCGCTCCTCCGCGTGCCAGCAGGTCCAGACGTTCAGTCCGACGGGCAGGATCGTGTCCCGGGTTCCGAGGACCGAGCGGAGTTGCGACTGGGTCAGGTCCTGCGCCTGTAGGTCCGCATAGTGGGCGACCGCGCCGGTCAGGTTGGCGTTCCGCATGCGGGCACCGCGCAGGGTCGCGTAGATCATGAACGTGTCGCTGAGATCGGCATCGACGAACATGGCCCCTTGCGCCATTGCGTAGTCGAGCCGCGCACCGCGGAGCGATGCGTTCAGGAACCGTGCCCCGTCGAGGGTTGCGCCGAGCAGGTTGGCCAGCTCGAGCGAGGCAACAGACAGGGTGGCGTCCGTCAGCGTTGCTTGTTCCAGATTGGCACCCTGAAGCTGTGCGCCCCCCATCTCGGCTCTCACGAGTGCGGCGCCTGCGAGGATGGCACCTTCCATGCGCGCACCGAGAAAGGTCGCACGCTCCAACGAGGAGAAAGACAGATCAGCGCCTTCCAATCGTGCGCCGGCAAACGTGACGAGATCCGCCGTCGCGTCCTGCAGGTTGACCCCTTCAAGCTGCGTGCCGCTCAGGTTGGCACCGGCAAGTTGCGCGAACCGCAGGTCGGCACCGATCAGGCTGGCACCGGCAAGGTTTGCGTTTCTGAAGTCGACCCCGGCGAGCAGCCGGTCGGGCAGGGCGAGGATCGCCGCGCGGCGCTCATCCCGCCAGGCATTGATGAAACGAAGGTCGAGATCCACGAACACCGCATCGCAGTTCGCCGCTTTGTTGAGACCGCTCTCTTCGCACCAGCGCTCTCTTGCAATGGCCTGGTGAGGGGGGTGAGATTCGTCGGACCAGAGCTGTTGGCCGCATGCTGCCGTCGGGATGCCCTGCCGGTCGCACCATTCCGTGCGAAACCGCCGCTTGTGAACGTCATACTCCAGCCAATCCGGCGGCAGGTCTACAAACTGCACCTCAACAAGGTTTGCCGCCGCCAGCGGAAACGCATCCATGGCACCTTCAGACACCGGTACACGCAGGGTGTACTCCCACGTCCCAAGCGCAACGGGAAAGGCCAGGATCGGCTCATCCGCCGACCTGTCAGGTCCAACCGTCGAGAGCCAACTCACGACGCTCAGCGGCACGAAGAGGGCGAGCACCGTGAGCGGTTCGAACAGCCCGCGCAGGACGACCGGCCGGGCCTGGTCCCGACGTCTCAGGATCGACCAGACCCGCAGGAAGCTCACCAGCGCCGTGATCGTCGAGATCGACAGCGTGAACGCGATGATCACCGTCCACCAGCCGTCGTGCGCAGGCCAGTATCGGACCCAGAACCAGCTCAGAACCATCGGCCCCGCGGTGAACGTCAGCAGGAAGGTGATCAGCAGGGTGAGCCAGCGCAGCGGCCTGCGCCGGATTGCCTGATCGGTGCGAAACCAGAGCGCGAAATCGTTGATGAGCCAAGGCATGACCTGATCACCGAGCAGCACCCCGTCGACCTTGCTCGGCGGCTCCGCCAGCGCCTCCCACAGCTTCAGCAGTTGCAGGTGCAGGTAGATGTGCAGCGCGGCGCCCAGGATCGGTGCATAGCGAAAGAACGCGGCGGTTGGGATGTCGACGCCAATGAGCGGAAGGCGGGTTTGCCGCTCGACGATGAAAAAGTCCGCGTCCTCCACCCCCAGCAGCGTCACTCCGACAAAGGCGAGGTAGGCGAGCAGGCCGAACCAGCTCGTCCGGGCGACCCTTGATATCTCGTCAATTCGGGCGATCTGGGCGTCTTTGCTGCTCATGGGCGCTCAAGGCTGACTCGGAAATGACCTTGGAGGCAGTCTAGCACGGGGGTCGCGGGTCGTATGTTTTCGAAATCGAAACAGTCTGCAAACTCTTGGCCCATTTATCCGCGATAGTCATTAAATTAAATCGCACTCCATCGCAAACGGATGGAGAGAGCCCATGGGCACACTTCTTGTACACAGTTCAGCGCGGCGGGAGGCTTCGGTCACGCGCGCGCTCGGGTCGGACCTCGCGGAGCGGCTTGGCGCGCCGGTGGTCGAACGGGATCTCGCGCACGGTGTCGAGCTGATCGACGAGGCATGGGTCGGCGCGAACTTCACGCCACGCGAGGACCGCTCGGACACCCAGCGGGCGCGGTTGAAGGGCTCCGACGCGTTGGTTGCGGAGGTGATGGCGGCAGAGACGCTCGTGATCGGCATGCCGATCTACAATTTCGGTGTTCCCGCTGCGCTGAAGGCCTGGATCGACCAGATCGCCCGCGCCAAGGTCACCTTCGAATACACACCCGACGGTCCTAAGGGGCTGCTGAGCGGCAAACGTGCCTTCATCATCGTGGCCTCCGGCGGGACGGAGATGGGCAGCGCAGTCGATTTCGCGACGCCACACCTGCGTCAGGTGCTCGGGTTCCTCGGGATCGACGATGTTACCGTGATCCGTGCGGATCAGGCCATGGTGCGGGGCGAGGCTGCGCAGACGGACGCGATGCGCCAGATCGACGGTATCGTCGCGGTCCGGGCCGCCTAAGCGCCGCCCCACGCACCAGCGGTTGACAGCCGCGGTCTCAGTCCCGACATGGGGCTGAGACTTTTGCCATACAGGACAACGTGATGCAGCTCGCCCACCGGCCCGAGGTACTTGAGTTTCTTCTCACCCGCCGATCCCGTCCGGCCAAGACGCTAACCGGGCCGGGGCCGGATCACGCGACGCTCGAGACGCTGCTGCAGGCCGCCGCACGCAGCCCGGACCATGGCAAGCTTGAGCCCTGGCGGTTTCTTGTGCTGCAGGGTGCTGCGCTCACCCGGCTGGCGGAGGCGACGCGGGAGCGTGGCCGCGCGCTCGGCAAGGATCCGGACAAGCTGGAAAAGGATGTGAGCGGGTTCGTCCGCTCACCGGCGGTTATCGCCGTCGTCGCATCGCCGAAACCTTCCGAGAAGATCCCGGAGGTCGAACAGACCCTCTCTGCCGGGGCCGTCTGCCTCGCGCTTCTCAACGCCGCGCTGGCGAGCGGGTGGGGGGCAAACTGGCTGAGTTCCTGGATGGCCTACGATCCCGAGTTCCTAACCGGGCCACTGGGCCTCGACGCCGGGGAGTTTGTCGCAGGGTTCATCCATATCGGCACGGAAACCTCAGTCCCCCCGGACCGGCCCCGCCCGGCGCTTGAGCAGGTCGTCACGTGGGTGGACACCTGATGATCCTCGACGGGTTCTCGCGGGCGGTCGGACAGATGGGCGATCCCCGTTTCACCGGCGTGCTTGCGAAGGCGCTGGTGCTGACCATCGCGGTTTTCGTGGCGCTTTGCGTCGTTCTGGGACTGGTGGTGTCGTCCGTCGTCGGCGCTGTGACCCTGCCCTTCATCGGGACATTCGATGCGGGGGCCTTGGCGACCGGGCTTGCGGTCGGGACGATGATGATCGCGTCGATCTTCCTGATGATCCCGGTTGCATCGATCTGCGTGGGCTTCTTCCTCGACGATATCGCGAGCGCGGTGGAGGACAGCCACTATCCCGATCTGCCCCATGTCACGCCTCTGCCCCTCGGCGATGTGCTGGTGGACAGCTTGCGGTTCTTTGGCGTGCTGGCCGCCGCGAACCTCGTGGCGCTGATCTTCTACCTTTTTTCCGGTCCGTTCGCCCCGTTGGTCTTCTACGCGCTGAACGGCTTCCTGCTCGGACGGGAGTACTTTCAGCTCGTGGCCCTGCGCCGTCTACCGCCGGCGGAGGCGACCCGGCTGCGTAAGGCCCACTTTCCGAAGATCTGGGCTGCAGGCACGCTGATGGCCGTGCCCCTGTCGATCCCTTTGGTCAACCTTCTGATCCCGTTGCTGGGCGTTGCAACCTTCACGCACCTCTTTCACAGCGTGAACCGCTGAGGCCGCCGCCCCCTCTTTGTTTCCGTTCTCACCCGGAAAACTGCCGGAATGGGTAGATCGCGTGACAACTCGCGCAATCACCCCACAAAAAACCCGCGAGGCATCGACCGGAGGGGTTGTTCTGTGCGGATTTCAGCGATCCTATTCCGGCCAACAACAAAGGCATGATCGGGGACTGGGCACGGTTCGCGACTCGCTTAAAATCAGGTCGGCAATCGACAAACAGGGAGAAGACGAACATGACCTTCAAGACACTCTTGCGCACGACCGCGCTCGCAGCGACGACATTTGCCTTTGCCGGTGAGGCGCTGGCGGTTGAATGGAACGTCTCGCTGTGGGGCAAACGGCGCGCGTTCACTGAACATGTGGAGAAGCTGGCGGAGCTTGTCGATCAGAAGACCGGCGGCGCGTTCACGCTCAACATCTCCTACGGCGGGCTGTCCAAGAACCGGGAGAACCTGGACGGGATCTCCATCGGGGCGTTCGAGATGGCGCAGTTCTGTGCGGGCTATCACGCGGACAAGAACCCGTCGATCACCGTGCTTGAGCTGCCGTTCCTCGGCGTCGACAGCCTGGAGAAGGAGATCGAGGTCTCCATGGCCGTCTACGGTCACCCGGCGACGCAGGCGGATCTTGCCCGCTGGAACGCGACGCTGCTGATGCCCTCGCCGCTGCCGCAGTACAACATCGTGGGTGTGGGCGACGCGCCACAGACCCTCGCAGACTTCGACGGGCTGAGCGTCCGGGCGACCGGCGGCATCGGCAAGGCGATGGCGGCGCTCGGCGCGGTGCCGACCTCCATGTCCGCGACCGAAGTGCGGCAGGCGATGGACTCCGGTGTGGTCAAGGCGGTGAGCTTCGCCCCCCACGCGCACATGTCCTTCGGCACTGTCGAGAATGCGGAATGGTGGACGACCAACCTCAACCCCGGCACCGTCAACTGCCCCGTGGTCGCGAACACCGACGCGCTCGGCAGCCTGTCGGATGCACATCGTGAGGCGCTGATGAGCTCCATCGACGAGGCGCTCGCCCACTATGTCTCCTACTACAACGGAGCGACCATGGACGCCTGGGGCCCGACCCTCGACGAAAAGGGCATTGCGCGCGTCACCTACGACGCCGATGCGCTCGCCTCGCTGAAGGACGCGGTCGCGGGGCCCGCGGCGGAGGCCTGGATTGCGGAGAACTCCGCCCGGGGTCTGCCCGCGCAAGAGCTCTATGATCTTGTGACGGGCCTCGTCGCGAACTGATCCGAACCGGGTGCGCCGACAATGGCGCGCCCTTTTCTCTTTCACGATCCAGGGGAGGTGCCGATGGCCGGCGCATCTTCGGTGCTGACCGACGACAGCCTTCTGAGCCGTCTCGACCAGCGGCTCTACACGGTCGAGCGTCTGCTCGCGTTGATCGGCGGGCTTGCTGTTTTTTCGCTGATGCTTCTCGCGGTGGTCAGCGTCGCGGGGCGGAACGGGTTCGACCGGCCCTTGCCCGGTTATGTGGACTGGATCGAGCAGGCTATGCCGATCATCGCCTTCGTGGCGGTGTCCTATTGTCAGCGGGACGGTGGGCATATCCGGATGGACATCCTCGTCGGGCAGCTCAAGGGGCGGCTGCTCTGGATCGTGGAGTTCCTGATGATTTTCCTGATGCTGGTGCTCATGCTCCTTCTCGTCTGGGGGACATGGTCCCACTTCGACCGATCGTTCGACTGGAACGCGCCCCTGTGGAGCCGGGATTCAAGCTTCGACATCCGCCTGCCGATCTGGCCGGCGAAACTGGTCGTTCCGGTCGCATTTGCAGTGATCTCCGCCCGACTGGCGCTGCAACTCGTTGCCTACGGTCGCGCGATCTGGAGCGGCAGCCTCACCCCGGTCGCGGTGCCGCTGATCGAGGATGCGGCGACAGTAGCGGCGAAGGAGGCGGCGACCGTTTCCGGCCTTGAGAAGGACGACGCGCGATGACCTCCATCGATATCGGCCTCTGGGTCACCGGCGGGTTGCTTGTCATGGTCGTACTCGGCATGCGGGTCGCCTTCGCAGCGGCACTGGCAGGTCTGGTCGGGCTGGTCTGGATCTTCTGGGCCAAGCGCGGCATGGACCCCGAGCAGTTCATGTGGGCGCTGACCGTGGCGGTGAAGACCGCGGGCCAGGTGCCCCACTCGAAGGTCGCGAGCCAGGCGTTGAGCCTGATCCCCACCTTCATCCTCATCGGCTACCTCGCTTACTATGCGGGCCTGACCAAGGCGCTGTTCGAGGCGGCAAAACGGTGGGTGGGCTGGCTGCCTGGCGGCCTCGGCGTCTCCACGGTCTTTGCGACAGCGGGGTTTGCGGCGGTGTCCGGCGCGTCCGTGGCAACGTCTGCAGTCTTTGCCCGGATCGCAATCCCGGAGATGCTGAAGATCGGATATGACAAGAGGTTCGCGGCGGGCGTGGTGGCCGCGGCGGGGACGCTCGCGAGCCTGATCCCACCGTCGGCGATCCTCGTGATCTATGCGCTGATCGTGGAGCAGGACGTGGGCAAGCTCCTGCTTGCGGGCT
>JBCBAP010000055.1:0-22857 GCA_038532435.1 Pseudomonadota bacterium
GCTCTTCCATCTGCTTCCAGCGGGCGAAGGCGGCGAGCCGCCACTCGGTCATCCACTCCGGCTCGTTGTTCTTTTCGGAAATGAGCCGCACGATGTCCTCGTTGAGGCCCTTCGGCGCGTACTCCGTTTCGACATCGGTCTCGAAGCCATACTTGTATTTGTCACCGACGGAGCGGACGGCATCCACCGTCTCCTGATCCACGCCTTCCTTGACTTGCACGTCGTCCAAAGCGGCCATCTCGCTCTCCTTCTCCCGGATCGCCGGGAACCCCTGTCAGGCGGCCCGTTGCCGCCAGCGTTGATATTGGCGGATCCAGGCTTCGGCGAAGCCCATCACCTCTGCTTCCGTCGTCTCCGGACCCAGGCTGACCCGGATGGCGGAGCGTGCCGTCTCTTCGTCCGCGCCCATGGCCCGCAGCACGCGGGAGGGCCTGACCTTGCCCGATGAACAGGCGGACCCCGCGGAAATCGCGTAGCCCGCGAGGTCCATGGCCATCACCTGGGTTTCGCCCTTCCACCCCGGAAGCGCGAAACAGGACGTGTTCGGCAATCGTTCGCTTTCCTGACCAAAGAACTTAGTCTCTGGTGCAGCAGCCTCAAGGGCTGACTCTAGAATGTTTCTAAGTTTTTCCACCGGCGCCCAGCGGCCCGCAGCCAGATCGACCTGAGAGGCGGCTATTGCGGCACCGAACCCTGCAATCGCGGCCACGTTCTCGGTCCCCGACCTGCGGGACATCTCCTGCCCGCCGCCGATCGCGATGGGCGGGATATCGAGCCCCTCACGCACGATCAGCGCGCCGACACCTTTCGGCCCGCCAATCTTGTGCGCGGCCAGAACTGCCATATCAGCGCCGCTCCAGCCGAAGGCGAACGGGAGGCGTCCCACGGCCTGCGTGATATCGAGGAGCAGGAGCTCCGCGGTCGCGTCCCCGGTGACGGGCCAGAGCCCGTCTTCCTTCTCCGGCGGAGGGGTCACGATCCCCGTCTCACTGTTCGCGAGCCCCATAGCGTAGACCCGGCCGGTGCCCACCGGCTGCCCGGCTGTCGCGTCATGGGCCCACAGCGCATCGTGGGCCGTGGGATGGACGAACACATCGGGCATGTGCGCGAGAACGCTTGCGGCCTCCGTCGCACCGCTGGTGAAGATCACCTCGTCGGGCTTGCAGCCGATACCCTCGGCCACCTGCACGCGGGCACGCTCGACCACCGCCTTTGCCGCCCTGCCCTCGCCATGGACGCTGGACGGGTTGCCGGTGATGTCGAGCGCCGCGATCATCGCCGCGCGCGACTCCGGACGCAGCGGGGCCGTCGCGTTATGATCAAGATATGTCCGTGCGCCAGCCATCACTCGGCGACGACCGTCACGCGCCGACTGTCGCCCGCACGCCGCATCACTCGTCCACCAGCTCGACGAAAGCGGGAACAGCCGGGCACGGGGCCATCTGATCGCCGACCACGTCGGACAGGCGGGTCTGGTGCAGCAGCACATAGACCTGCGCGCTGAGCGTTTCCCATAGCTTGTCGGTCAGCTCTTGCGCCTCCGTCCCGCTGTCAGCGCCCGAGGCTCCCGCCCCGCGGCTGAGGGCGTCCATGGTCTCGTCGACGGCCTCGAGGATCTCGGACACGCGGATCGTCTCCGCCGGGCGGGCAAGACGATACCCGCCGCCGGGACCGCGCACGCTCTCGACGATGCCGGACCGGCGCAGCTTGACGAAGAGCTGTTCGAGGTAGGAAAGGGAGATGTCCTGGCGTCCCGACACCTCCGCCAGCGTCACCAGACTGTCCCCGCTGCGCTGGCTGAGATCCGCAAGGGCGATCATGGCATAACGGCCTTTGGTGCTCAGTTTCACTGCGTCACCCCCGGGGGAACTGTTGACGGCGCAAGCCACAGCGACTAACTGACTGCCCACGGTGAGGCGGCCATCCGCTCTACTTTAGAAACGTTCTAAATTGCCCAACTGGTTTTGTCAATCAATCTGTCGACAGGATCCCCGGGCCAACCAAAAGAGTAAGGGAACCCCCCGTTCATGCCCGAAGTGATTTTTCCTGGCCCCGAGGGTCGGCTTGAAGGGCGCTATCACCCGCAAAAGAACAAGGACGCACCGATCGCGATCATCCTGCACCCGCATCCGAAGTTCGGCGGGACGATGAACAACAAGGTCGTGTACAACCTGCACTACGCGTTCCTCAATCTCGGCTTCACGGTCCTGCGGTTCAACTTCCGCGGCGTCGGGCGCAGCCAGGGTGAGTATGACCAAGGCGTGGGCGAGCTCAGCGACGCGGCCTCCGCCCTCGACTATCTCCAGGCGATGAACCCGAACTCACGACAGTGCTGGGTGGCGGGCTTCTCCTTCGGCGCATGGATCGGCATGCAGCTTCTGATGCGGCGGCCAGAGGTCGTCGGCTTCATCTCCGTGGCCCCGCCCGCGAACATGTACGATTTCACGTTCCTCGCGCCCTGCCCCTCCTCCGGTCTCATCATCAACGGGGATGCGGACCGGGTGGTCCCGCCGAGCGATGTGACCGCCCTCTCTGACAAGCTCAAGCTGCAGAAGGGCATCACCATCACGCACCAGACGGTGCCCGGTGCCGGCCACTTCTTCGAGTCCGGAATGGATGAGATGATCGGCAACGTCTCCGACTATGTGAAGGGACGGATGGGCGAACAGGGGCGTCAGACGCTGGCGTAGTCCGGCTCTGTAACCGCCTGCCAAATCTTCATCAGGGCGAGCATCCCTCCCACAACGAAGAGTGTTCCGTCGACGAGGGTTGCGAACGGCTCCGGCAGGTAGTCCGTCAGGATGTCCCACAGCGTGTCGGTCACATCGCCGGGCTTGCTCAACCCCACATAGCTCCAGAGAAGCTGCGCCACCGTCACCGTGAGGCTGAAGAGCCGGAGCACGGCGAAACAAAAAGCGGGGATCGCGGCCATCCAGAGCCGTGGGTCGAGCACCATCGATCCGATCAGCGCCACGATGCCGAACACCATCGCGACCAGCGCCGCATCCGCGTCGAGCCGGTTATGAAAGAGGTTCACCTCCGCCAGCCGCAGCCGATCCACGGCGAGCGCGATCAGGCACGGCACAACAACGAACCAGTTCGTGAAAAAGTCCACCAGATTGGCAAAGGTCGGCTCCATCCGATCCTCCTTTCCCCGCGCGACGTGCGTTAGTCTAGGGCAAGGAACGGAGCTTTCGCGATGCCTGATACGAGCCTGAAGGTTTCCCTTTTGATCGTGACCGCCATCACGGCAGTGATCGTCTTCGCGATCCGCAGGATGCGCCGCAACCTGATCCGACCTATGGTCGAGCAGGCGGTCGCGGACATCGAGGCCTACCTCAACCGTCCCCTGTCGGACCGGGAGCGTTACCAGACCGAGAAGGAGTACGAACATCTCTTTGGCATGATGCTCGGCGCTCTGGCCCGCCCGGAAAGCGGCCGGTTGAAGGTCCGCAAGATCGAGACCGCCGCTCGCCGCCTTGCCGCCCGGTTCCACCGCGCCGACTAGGCGGGCTGCCCGCCAGAGATCTGTCCGCCGCACACCGGCAGGGGAGCACCGGTCGTTCCGGGAAACGAGGTCGGCAGTCCGTTCAGGATGCGCACGGCAAGATAGGCAAAGGCCTGTGCCTCAAGCATGTCGCCGTCGAGCCCGATGACCTCCACCGGCTCCACGTCCGTCTCAAGCCGGGCGACCAGCCATGCCATCATGTGCCGATTGCGCCGGCCACCGCCGCAGACCAGCCAGCGGGCGGGACGCTTTGGAAAATGCATCTGCGCGGCGGCGACGGTTTCCACGGTGACGGCCGTCAGCGTCGCGACCGCATCCGCCGTCGAGAGCTGTTCGACCGCGTCGAGCAAATCGTGAAAATCGTTCCTGTCGAGAGACTTGGGCGGCAGTCTTCGCAAGAACCCCGTCGGCAGCCCGCGCAGAACGTTCCCGTGCACCGTTCCTTGAGCGGCGCGCGCGCCATCCCGGTCAAACGCCTCCCCGGTCCGCCGCAGCACCACATCGTCCACGAGCGCATTCGCGGGCCCGGTGTCGAAGGCCAGCACCGCTCCCTCGACGGCCGGATCCTCAAGGCCGGGGTCGACGAGGGTCACGTTGCCAACGCCGCCGAGATTGAGGAAGACGGTCGGCTCGGTCAGACCCGCCCACCGGGCACAGGCATGGTGAAAGACCGGTGCGAGGGGGGCGCCCTGCCCGCCCGACTGCATGTCCGCCGTCCGAAAATCCCAGACAACCGGGCATCCGGCATGCAGGGACAGCGCGTCCCCGTCGCCGATCTGGTGGGTGCGCCCCTGCTCCGGATCGTGAGCCACGGTCTGCCCGTGAAACCCGATGACGTCAGATCGCGGCAGCTCTGCCACCACCGCCTCATGCGCCCTGAGGACGACATCCGCCGCAGGTGGTAGAGCATTTCCTTGCCCGGGCCAAAGCCCCTGGGCCGCCGCCAGCACCTCCCGCTCCGCAGCTTCGTAGGCGCGGAAGGCGCTCGGACCGAAGGCGTGGATCCTCACCCCGTCGGTCTCCACCACCGCCCCGTCGACCCCATCCATCGACGTGCCGCTCATCAGCCCAATCGCGCGCAGGCGTTCCATACCCTTCCCTTTCCGGGGCCATCCGCTATACGAAGCGGACCCATTCACAAAAGGACAAAGGCCGATGACCTACAAGCCCAGATCAGAGTTTCTGCACACGATGCAGAGCCGGGGCTTCCTCCAGGACTGCACGGACATGGAGGGGCTCGACGACGCGCTCATTTCCGGAAACGTGCCGGGGTATATCGGCTTCGACATGACAGCGGACAGTCTGCACGTCGGCAGTCTCATCCAGATCATGATGCTGCGCTGGCTGCAAAAGACTGGCCACACCCCCATCGCCCTCATGGGTGGCGGCACGACGAAGATCGGAGATCCCTCGGGCAAGGATGAGGCGCGCCAGCTTCTGACGCCGGAGAAGATCAACGCCAACATGGCCGGGATCCGTAGCGTCTTTGACAAGTACCTCACCTTCGGCGACGGGCCGGGTGAGGCGATCATGGCCAACAATGCGGACTGGCTCGACGGGCTGAACTATGTCGAGTTTCTGCGCGACTACGGGCGCCACTTCACGATCAACCGGATGCTGACCTTCGACAGCGTGCGCCTGCGCCTGGACCGGGAGCAGCCGCTGACGTTCCTCGAATTCAATTACATGCTGCTGCAGGCCTACGATTTCAAAGAGCTCAACAGCCGCTACGGCTGCCTCCTGCAACTCGGCGGGTCCGACCAGTGGGGTAACATCGTCAACGGCATCGATCTCACGCGCCGGATCAACCGGGCCGAGGTCTTCGGCATGACCACACCGCTCCTGACCAAGGCGGACGGGTCGAAGATGGGTAAATCCGCCTCCGGCGCGATCTGGCTCAATGCGGACCGGCTCAGCCCTTACGAATTCTGGCAGTTCTGGCGCAACACGCTCGACGCGGACGTGGGCCGGTTCCTGAAGCTCTACACCGAGCTTCCCCTCGACGAATGCGACCGGCTTGCTGCCCTTGAGGGGGCGGAGATCAACGAGGCGAAGGTCCAGCTTGCCAACGCCGTCACCGCCCTCTGTCATGGAGACGCCGCCGCGGCGGCGGCGGAGGCCACGGCGCGGGAGGTTTTCGAGAAGGGTGGCGTCGGTGACGACCTGCCGACGGTGACCCTTGCCGCAACGGATATCGGCGATGCGGGCATCTCAATCATCCAGCTCTACGTCAAATCGGGGCTCGCCAAGTCCGGCAAGGATGCAAAGCGCCTGATCGCGGAAGGTGGGGCAAAACTCGACGATGCCGCCGTCACTGATGCGGGCATGATGCTCGACGGTGCGGCGCTGACTTCCCCGGTCAAGCTCTCCGCAGGCAAGAAACGCCACGCTCTGGTGAAGCTCGCCGGGTGAACCTGCGGGGCGATCGACCACGACCGGTCGCCCCTGCCCTCGCCGCGACCTGCACCCTGCTTGAGGCTTGCGGAACCATGCCCCGTGGGGCGGCGTCGCCGACATCGTTATGATCACTCTCTATCGCGGATCCGTAGATAAGGGTGGCTGATCTAGGGTGGTCAAAAGGCCTCCCGAAAGGGAGCGACCGACCTTCGCGCCGAGCATGTAAGCCGGCCAGTTAGACCCCTCAAAAAACACGGAGCAGACAAGGATGCGACGGATCTTGGGAGAGGAAGCACATGCTCACTCCCCAAGCATCCACTCCCCGTCCGGCAGGAACGCGTGGAAGGCGAAGGCGAACACCACCTCATGCACCAGGTCAGCACCGCTCTGCGCATCCCGCACGCGGATCTGGCCCACGTCCCGGCTCGCCGCGATATCCCGCCCGTCGAGTGCGGAAGTCATGCCCGCGTCCCACGTGATGGTGACGCCCGCCTCCGTGATCTCCTCCTGACGGGACAACCGCTCCAGCGGCCAGGCACGCTCCTCGACCCGGATCACCCGGGCAAGCGGTGCGATGCCGTGGGGCGGTGTCTCTCCGCGAAAGAGGAACGGCCAACCCGAGCTGTCATAGCCCGCATAGGGGTTCGCCCCATAGGCCCGAGTGAACCCCTGCGGGCGCTGCATCACCAGACCGTCCGGGTTGCGCTCCAGAAACGCATCGAAGCTCTCCATCCAGTTGACGACCGAAGTGAGCTGCGTCCCCAGCATCTCCCCCACGATGGCCTCGCCGGTGAACTGCTGCCACCAGCTTTCGGTCTGCCGGTCGTACATCACCATATCGGAAAAGCGCAGCTTGCCCGACACGCCGAAATCCAGCACCTCGCCCCCGACGCGCCGGTCGAACACCAGCGCAGAGTTGCAGAGCGGGCAGAAGGTGACCGCGATCGGAAAGGCTGCGGTGTCATCGTTCACGATCTCATGCCAGGTGAGATAGCGGATCGGATAGGCGCGTGGCACCGCCCCCTCGATCTCCACCGTGACCACCGGCTCCGGGCCCTGCAGCTCCCGATCCTCAGTGGCCGGAAGCATGACGACGCTGTCGAGTGCCGGGATCCCGTCCTTGCGCACACCGCCGCTGAAAATCTCCGCGAAAGGAACGGAGGCGCGGGAAAAGTCCGTCTCCGTCCATTCCCACGTCCAGTCTCGCGGTGGATCCTGCTCCGCCCCCGCAGCGGTCGCGAGGCCGAAGGTCAGAACGGCGGCAAGACAAAAGCGAAACATCGCATCCTCCCATACAGTTTTCCGTGCAGAGTAGGCGGCACTCCGCCGGTCGCCTAGGCAATCCGGCGCATTCTCGCGGCAGTGTGAGCAAGGGTGAGCGCCAAATGTTTCAACCGCTCACGGAAGCGCTCCGGCCCTGTCACCCTCACGTGAGAGCGGCATCGACGGGCTTGGAGATCGGGGGGAAGGGCCCGTATGTGGCGGGCAGAGTACACCGCAGCATACCGGAGCCCCAAGATGACACGTTTCCTTCCCGCAGCCAACCTGCACACCCTCATGACCCTGCTGATCGCGGGCGCGCTCGCCACCACGGCGTTCGACTTTTACGGCAAGGCGCTGAGCCCGATGCTCGGCCACGCGACGCTGGCCCCTGTGCCGCTCGCCAACGGTCTGATCAAGACGCTGACCGGCGCCGGCTGGCGTCCGGGCGCGAACTTCCTGCACTATTTCGCCGGAATGGTCGCCTATCCGCTCGGCTGGTGGCTGATCGCCCGGCCGCTGATGAAGACCGTCACCCCCAGCCTGCACTGGCTCGTCGGCGCAACCGCCTACGGCGTCGCGCTCTGGGTGCTGGCGCTCTACATCATCGCGCACCTGATCGTCGGCAACCCTGCGTTCCTCGGCTTCACCGGCATCACTTGGGTGGCGCTGGCCGGTCACATCCTCTTTGCCCTGGTCGCAGCATGGGTGATCGAGAGCCGCCATCCGGTCAACGCGGACGCGGGCGTCCGGGCAGCAGTTTCCGCCGCCTGACATAAACGAAAGGGGCCTCCGTCGGAGGCCCCATCGATACGTCTATCCAGGGGGCCTCGCGGCCCCCTTTCTCATGTCCCGCGCCTACTCGACGGAGGCGCTGTCGATGAAGTCCGGATCGCGCACGGCACCGCTGCGCCCGGCCCCGATCTGGATGCTGTTCACCACGTCCATGCCGGAAACCACCTCGCCCACGACGGTGTACTGCCCGTTCAGATGGGGAGCCGGATCGGTCATGATGAAGAACTGGGAGTTCGCCGAGTTCGGGTTCTGCGCCCGGGCCATACCGACCACGCCGGTCACGAACGACGCGGACGAAAACTCCGCCGGAAGGTCCGCATAGCCGGACCCGCCGGTCCCCGCACGCCCCTGGGAGAGCGCATCGCGCTTGCCATATTGCACATCTCCGGTCTGCGCCATGAAACCGGGGATCACCCGATGAAAGGCCACATCATCATAGGCGCCTTCCTTGGCGAGCCGGGTGATCCGCTCCACGTGCTGGGGGGCGAGGTCAGGGCGCAACTCGATCCGCACCTCCCCGCTTGCCTTGCCCGTCACGTTGAGCACCAGCACAGGGTTGTCCTGCGCCCCCGCGGCACCCGCCGCCGTCAGCAGCGCCGCGATCAGAAACCCGCGCCGGATCATGCCGCGCCCTTCATGCGCACGGTCACCATATGATCCGGATCCGAGACCGCGCCGCTGGACCCTGCACCCCGCTTGATGCCATCGACCACGTCCATCCCCTTCGTCACCTGGCCGAAGACGGTGTACTGGTTGTTCAGGAAGTGCCCTTCCTGGAACATGATGAAGAACTGGGAGTTCGCGGAATTCGGGTTCTGCGCCCGGGCCATACCGACAGTACCCCGGTCGAACGGCACCTTGGAGAACTCCGCCGGCAGATCCGGATGCTTGGAGCCACCGGTTCCTGCACGGCTGAGATTTCCGCCCGCCTTGCCATGCTCCACATCGCCGGTCTGGGCCATGAACCCGTCGATCACCCGGTGAAAGACGACGCCGTCATAGGCCTGTTCTTCGATCAGAGCCTTGATCCGCTCCACATGCTTGGGGGCGACATCGGGCAGGAGTCTGATCTCAATCTCGCCTGCATCCATTGTGATCACGAGGGTATCGTCGGTATCTGCCACACTGGCCTCCGTTCCTTTGGCTCGGGCGGGATGCGCCCTTGCGAGGGGTATATAAAGGGTTAGCGCCTGTGCGCCAGCCGCTCCTTCAACGCCGCGGCAACCGGCGCGGGGACGAAGTTGGTCACATCCCCGTCAAGCCGCGCGATCTCCTTGACCAGACGCGAGGCGATGGCCTGATGGTTCGCATCGGCCATGATGAACACAGTCTCGATCTCATCGTTCATGGCGCGGTTCATGCCGACCATCTGGAACTCGTACTCGAAATCGCTCACCGCGCGCAGACCGCGGATGATCATGCTTGCGCCGACATCCTGCGCACACTGGATCAGCAGGTTTTCGAAGGGATGGACAATCAGTTCAACACCCGCCCCGTCGGAAAACGCGCGGGCCTGCTCCTCGATCATCGCGACCCGCTCCTCAAGGGTGAAGAGCGGTCCCTTGTCCCGGTTGATGGCAACGCCGATCACCAGACGATCCACGAGGGCGCAGGCCCTTCGGATCACATCCAGATGCCCGAGTGTCACCGGGTCGAACGTGCCGGGATAGAGGCCTGTGCGCATGGTCGGGGGCTCCCTTGGGTCCGCGTGGCGCCACGCAACAATATTGCGGAGCCAAGGTCAACCCCGGGTCTGGCCTAACGCCTAGAACCCCTTGATCATCTCCGTCAGCGCAAGGTTCTCGGACTCCATCATCTCGATGCGTGCCTTCACCACGTCACCGATGGAGATGATGCCCGTGACCTTGCCCTCATCGACAACCGGCATGTGCCGGAACCGGCCCGTGGTCATCCGTTCGAGCACCGCATCCGTTGGTTCCGCGGCGATGCAGCTTTCCACCTTCGCGGTCATGAGGTCGCGCACCTGATCGTTCAGGCACTCCGCTCCCCGCTCCCCCAGTTCACGCACGATGTCGCGCTCCGACAGGATGCCGCGCAGGATGCTGCCATCCTCGGACACCACGAGCGCACCGATCTTGCGCCGGGACAGAACCGCCGCCGCATCACGGATCGTCGCAGTGGGGCTGATTGTTTCCACTCCCGCTGGTTTTCCGTCAAGAATGTGTTGAACGAGCATGATGTCCTCCCTTTAGACAATCAGGGGTTGAGCATGCCAGAGCCTTCGCGAAAGCGTCAAGAAAACTCGCCCGGGAAATGTGGAGCAATTGCGCGACCGGTTGACGGCGCGCCATGCCGACAGCCCGATGGCACCACCCAATTCATATCGGCTCGTCAGTACGGTTGACCCGCTCGACCGGCAGCGATGCAGCGCCAGTCCTCACCGGTCTTCGCGCTGGCGCTTGGCCATCAGAGCGCGAGTCCATGGACCACGGAAAGATGCCCTGTGAACCGCGAAGATGCGCGATAACACAGCCCACCTACGACAGCGCCCCGGAACGCCGATCTTGCACCGAGTGATTTCGACGGATCCGTCGCCGTTGCGGCTCAGGACGCCTTGCGCTGTTTGCCGAGAAGCGGTGCGAGGTAGTGGCCGGTATGGCTGCCCATCACCTTCGCCACATCCTCCGGCGTGCCGGTGGCGACGATCGTGCCGCCGCCGTCTCCGCCCTCCGGTCCGATGTCGATGATCCAGTCCGCGCACTTGATCACGTCGAGGTTATGCTCGATCACGACAACCGAATTGCCCTGATCCACCAGCTCCTGGATCACTTCCAGCAGCTTCCTGACATCCTCGAAATGCAGCCCGGTTGTGGGCTCATCGAGGATGTAGAGCGTGCGCCCGGTCGCCCGTTTTGCAAGCTCCTTTGACAGCTTTACCCGCTGCGCCTCCCCGCCGGACAGCGTCGTCGCCTGCTGGCCCACCTTGATGTAGCCAAGGCCCACACGCTTCAGCGTCTCCATCTTGTCACGAATGGCCGGCACCGCGGAGAAGAAGTCCGCAGCATCCTCAATCGTCATATCAAGAACGTCCGCGATACTCTTGCCCTTGAACAGAACTTCCAACGTCTCACGGTTGTAGCGTTTGCCCTGGCAGGTCTCGCAGGTGACGTACACATCGGGCAGGAAGTGCATCTCGATCTTGATGACACCATCGCCCTGGCACGCCTCGCACCGCCCCCCCTTGACGTTGAAGGAGAAGCGTCCGGGCTTGTAGCCCCGCGCCTTCGACTCGGGCAGCCCGGCGAACCAGTCCCGGATCGGAGTGAACGCCCCGGTGTAGGTCGCGGGGTTCGACCGCGGCGTCCGCCCGATGGGCGACTGATCGATGTCGATGACCTTGTCGAGATGCTCGAGCCCCTTGATCGTCTTGCAGGGCGCGGGCGTCTGCCGGGCACCGTTCAACCTCATGGAGGCGGTCTTGAACAGCGTCTCAATGGTCAACGTGGACTTGCCCCCGCCGGACACGCCCGTCACGCAGCAGAGCAAACCGAGTGGATAGTCGACGCTCACATCCTGCAGGTTGTTGCCCGTCGCGTTCTCGACCCGGACAGCCTTACCGTTCCCCGTCCGCCGCTCGAACGGGACGGAGATCTCGCGCTTGCCGGACAGGTAGTCACCGGTGATCGAGCCCTTGGTCTTCGCGATCTTCGCAGGCGTCCCCTCGGCGATGATCTGTCCCCCGTGCACGCCGGCGCCGGGGCCGATGTCGAGCACATGGTCCGCTTCCCGGATCGCCTCCTCGTCATGCTCCACCACGATCACCGTGTTGCCCTGATCGCGGAGGTTCTTGAGGGTTGTCAGCAGCCGGTCATTGTCCCTCTGGTGCAACCCGATGGACGGCTCGTCGAGCACATAGAGCACTCCCGTCAGCCCGCTCCCGATCTGGGAGGCGAGCCGGATACGCTGGCTCTCTCCCCCGGACAGGGTGCCGGAGTTTCGGCTGAGCGTCAGATAGTCGAGCCCCACATTCACCAGAAACCCGAGCCGCTCCCGGATCTCCTTGACGATCGCCCGGGCGATCTCCTGCCGCTGCGGGGTCAGCGTGTCCTCGACGCTCTCGATCCAGTCGAGCGCCTGGCGGATCGACATCTCGACCACCTGCCCCACATGCAGAGCCGCGATCTTGACCGCCAGCGCCTCCGCCTTCAGCCGGTAGCCGTCGCAGGTCCCGCAGGCGCGGTTGTTCTGGTAGCGCTCGAACTCCTCGCGCACCCAGGAACTGTCGGTCTCCCGGTAGCGCCGCTCCATGTTCGGGACCACACCCTCGAACACCCGGGCGATCTCATAGACCCGCCCGCCCTCGTCGTAGCGGAACTTGATCTTCTCCTCGCCGGAGCCGTGCAGCATCAATTGCTGGACATGGGCAGGAAGGTCCCGCCAGGACGCGCCCTTGTCGAACTCGTAATGCTTGGCAAGCGCATCGATGGTCTGCCGGAAATAGGGGCTCTTGGTCTTGGCCCAGGGTGCGATGGCACCGCCGATGAGCGTCAGGCTCTCGTCGGGTACAACCAGCCGCTCGTCGAAATAGAGCTCAACGCCAAGCCCGTCGCAGGCCGGACAGGCACCGAACGGCGCGTTGAACGAAAAGAGTCGCGGCTCGATCTCGGGGATCGTGAAGCCGGACACCGGGCAGGCAAACTTCTCGGAGAAGGTGATCCGCTCCGGATCCCCCTCGCTCGGCGCGGTCTCCAGGATCGCGATCCCGTCCGCGAGGTCGAGCGCCGTGCGGAAACTGTCCGCGAGCCGGGTCTCGAGCCCTTCCTTCACCACCAGCCGGTCCACCACCACGTCGATATTGTGGCGGAACTTCTTGTCGAGGGTCGGCGGCTCATCGAGGTCGTAGAATTCCCCGTTCACCTTGACCCGCTGGAACCCCTGCTTCTTGAGCTCCTGAAACTCCTTGCGGTACTCACCTTTGCGGTCCCGGATGATCGGCGCGAGGAGGTAGGCGCGGGTCCCCTCCTCCATCCCCATCACCCGGTCGACCATATCTTGCACCTGCTGCGCCTCGATGGGCAGGCCGGTCGCGGGCGAATACGGCACGCCGACCCGGGCAAACAGCAGCCGCATATAGTCGTAGATCTCGGTCACCGTGCCGACCGTTGACCGCGGGTTCTTCGACGTAGTCTTCTGCTCGATGGAGATCGCAGGGCTGAGGCCGGAGATATGGTCCACATCCGGCTTCTGCATCATGTCGAGGAACTGCCGGGCATAGGCCGACAGGCTCTCAACATAGCGCCGCTGCCCTTCCGCATAGATCGTGTCGAAGGCAAGACTCGACTTGCCGGATCCGGACAGCCCGGTGATGACGATCAGCTTGTCCCGGGGCAAATCCACATCGACGGACTTCAGATTATGCTCCCGCGCGCCCCGGATCTCGATCGTCTTCAGTTCTGGCATGACACCCTCGCTCTGGTCAGCCCCATGACATAGGCGACTCATCCGGGTTTTCGAGGTGTGCAGTGTGTAAACAAAGCATGAACATTTGCAAGTCCGAAGCGGCCGCCCCCTTCTTCTGGCGTCAAATATCCCCGCCGGAGGCACACGCGGTCCAGCACGCCGTCGCGTAACCGCCTGTTAACCCCCCTCCGTCTTGGTTAACGTCGGCCAAACGAGATTCGACAGGTGGAGGGCCCCATGGCAGGCAGCGTCAACAAGGTCATACTGATCGGCAATCTGGGCCGGGACCCGGAAGTGCGGACCTTCAACAATGGCGGCAAGGTCTGCAACCTGCGCATCGCGACGTCGGAGACGTGGCGTGACAAGGCCTCCGGGGAGCGGCGGGAGAAGACCGAATGGCATTCCGTCGCCATTTTCTCCGAACCCCTCGCCCGGGTCGCCGAACAGTATCTGCGCAAGGGCTCCAAGGTCTATCTCGAGGGGCAGCTCGAAACCCGCAAATGGCAGGATCAGAGCGGCCAGGACCGCTATTCGACCGAGGTCGTGCTGCGCCCCTACACCTCCACGCTCACGATGCTCGACGGGCGCGGTGAAGGCGGCGGCATGGGCGGCGGCGGCGGCGGTGACAGCTATGGCGGCGGCGGGGGCTACTCCTCCAGCGGCGGAGATCAGGGCGGTGGCGGTTATGGCGGCCCGTCGTCCGGCGGCATGGATGACGAGATTCCGTTCTAGGGCTGCGCCGTGATCCCGCGCAGATATGCCGTTCTGACCGCGGGGGTCATCATAGGCACCTTCATGTCCTTCATCATGTCAGGCGTCGTGACCTGGGTGAACACAGGCGGCGGCATCGGCTTTCTCGGGCGATGGATGGCTGCGTGGCTGGTCGCATGGAGCATCGCGGTACCGCTCGCGATCTTCGCAAGCGGCGTCATGCCACGGATCATGGCCCGGCTGATCAAGGATTGAGGACGCATACCGGCGTCCGTCACTGAACTTTGCGACCTGCAGAAGGTCTGCAGAGTTTTTGTCCTCCGTTCGAACAGATCGCTCGATGTGCAGACCCGCACACCACCCCGTCCGCACACCCAGCGCAATCAGCGCACCAAACCAATCGGGTGGCGTTCATCGGCTTTCTGCTCTGATCCAGCACCGTGAGAGCGGCGCGGAACGGGCTGAACCGAAGCCTATCTTGCATCCAGAGACCCCTTCTCCCCCACCCGCCGTTGCACACCTATCTCGCGATCAGCTATAGTCCGACCAACAACATATTGCGACGAGAGCAGCGAGCGAAGCGTGACCGACACCCCCGAAACTCCCGAAGACGACGACCTCCCGGAACGCCCCGCCTATGACGGCCCGACCGTCAGCGTGGAGGAGGAAATGCGCAAGTCGTTCCTCGACTACTCCATGTCGGTCATCATCTCCCGCGCGATCCCGGATGTCCGCGACGGGCTGAAGCCCGTACACCGCCGCATCCTCTATTCGATGCACGAGGCGGGAAACACGCGAGACAAGGCCTACCGCAAATCCGCGAAGCCCGTGGGCGAGGTGATGGGGAACTATCACCCCCACGGGGACACCGCGATCTATGATGCGCTCGTCCGCATGGCGCAGGATTTCTCCATGCGCCTGCCGCTCCTCGACGGACAGGGCAATTTCGGCTCCATGGATGGGGACGCGCCCGCGGCCATGCGCTACACCGAAGTGCGGATGGACGCCCCGGCGGACTCCCTGCTCGCCGACATCGACAAGGACACGGTGGAATTCCAGCCTTCCTATGACGGCAAGGATGAAGAGCCCGTCGTGCTCCCCGCCCGCTTCCCAAACATCCTCGTCAACGGCTCCGGCGGGATTGCGGTCGGCATGGCCACCAACATCCCGCCTCACAACCTCGGCGAGGTCCTCGACGCGTGCATGGCCCTGATCGAGGCACCGGATCTCGACAGCGCGCAACTCATGGAGTACGTGCCCGCCCCCGACTTTCCGACGGGCGGCCTGATCCTCGGCCGGTCCGGCGCGCGCAAGGCCTATCTGGAGGGGCGTGGCTCGGTCATCATCCGCGCCCGCACCAAGATCGAGGAGGTGCGCAAGGACCGTTTCGCGATCATCGCGACGGAGATCCCCTATCAGGTCAACAAATCCTCGATGATCGAAAAGATCGCCGAGGCCGCGCGGGACAAGCGGATCGAGGGCATCGCCCACGTGCAGGATGAAAGTGACCGGTTCGGCGTCCGCGTTGTCGTCGAGCTCAAGCGCGACGCGACACCGGACGTGGTGCTCAACCAGCTCTTTCGCTTCACGCCGATGCAGACCTCGTTCGGCTGCAACATGCTGGCGCTCAACGGCGGCCGGCCGGAGCAGCTGACCCTGCGCGGTTTCATCGAAGCCTTCCTGCGGTTCCGGGAGGAGGTCGTCGCCCGCCGCACCAGCTTCGACCTGAGAAAGGCCCGGGAGCGCGCCCATGTTCTCAGCGGCCTGGCCGTCGCAGTTGAGAATGTGGATGAGGTTGTCGCCACGATCCGCTCTTCCGCCGATGCGGCCGAAGCCCGGCATCGGCTCATGGATCGCCGCTGGCCCGCAGCCTCCATCGCCGACTATATCAAGCTGGTCGATGATCCCTCCCACACGATGAACGAGGATGGGACCTACAACCTCTCCGAAACCCAGGCGCGCGCGATCCTCGACCTGCGGCTCCAGCGCCTGACGGCGATCGGGGTGAAGGAAGTGACGGACGAGCTTGAGGTTCTCGCGGAGAAAATCACCGACTATCTCGACATCCTTCGGTCCCGCGAGCGCATCCTCGACATCATCCGCGGCGAAATCGCCGAGGTGCGGGAAAAGTTCGCGACCCCCCGCCGCTCCGAAATCACGGAGTGGGAAGGGGATATGGAGGATGAGGACCTCATCGAGCGTGAGGACATGGTCGTCACCATCACCGATGGCGGCTACATCAAGCGCACCCCGCTCGACGAGTACCGCGCGCAGAAACGCGGCGGCAAGGGCGTCGGCGGCATGAACATGAAGGACGAGGATTTCGTCACAACACTGTTCGTCGCCAACACCCACACGCCGATCCTGTTTTTTACCACCGACGGTATGGTCTATAAGCTGAAGACCTGGCGCCTGCCCGTCGGCGGGCGCAACGCCCGCGGCAAGGCGCTCGTCAACATCCTGCCGATCCCCTCCGGCGTGTCCATCGCCGCAACCATGGCCGTGGACCGCGATGAGGCGGACTGGAGCGACCTTCAGATCGTCTTCGCCACCTCGGAGGGCGATGTGCGCCGCAATGCGCTCAGCGACTTCACCAACGTGATGCGGAACGGCAAGATTGCGATGAAGCTGCCCGAGGGCGTCAGCCTCGTGAACGCGCGCATCGCAACGGAGCAGGACGATGTCATGCTCGTGACCGCTCAGGGCAAGGCAATCCGCTTCCCCACCACCGATGTCCGCGTGTTCAAGGGGCGCGATTCCACCGGCGTGCGTGGCATCAAGCTCGCGAGCGGTGATACGGTCGTTTCCATGGCCGTCATCCGGCATTTCGAGGCGAGCCCGGAGGAGCGGGCGGCGTACCTGAAGATGCGCCGTGCCGTGGCCGGTCAGGTCGAGGAGGAGGAAAGCGACGATGAGGAAGCGGTCGCCGGCTCCATCTCCCAGGAACGCTACGCGGCGATGTCGGCGGCGGAGGATCTGATCCTCACTCTGACGGAGCGCGGTGCGGGCAAGCTTTCCTCCTCCCACGACTACCCCGTGCGCGGGCGCGGGGGTCAGGGCGTGATGGCGATGGACAAGGCGATGCGCGGCGGCGATCTCGTCGCGAGCTTCCCAGTCGATCTCGACGATCAGATCATGCTCGCAACGGACAAGGGTCAGTCGATCCGCGTGCCGGTCGCCGACATCTCCTTCCGATCCCGCGGTGCGGGCGGCGTCAAGGTATTCGACACCGCAGTGGGTGAGCGGGTTGTCTCCGTCGCCTGGATTGCCGAGAAAAATGAGGAGGATGAGGCGGAAAGCTAAGTTACTGCCTCACCCTTCCGACACAAGAGAATTGCCCGCCTTCGCCATCCAGACCGAGGTCTCGGGCCGCGCCTCGTTGGCGAAGGCGGCATAGCCAATGCCCCGCCCGGGCCAGATCCTCATGTGACAGTACCACATGCCGTTCGAGCCATCGTGGATGAGGCTGCCGTCCGGCGCCTGCCCCCAGCCCATCGCATAGGTCTCCTCCCCGACCGGCTCATGCAGCCGGGACCAGAGTGCTCCGGGCAGGAAATCCTCGTCCCGGTTCAGATTGGCCAGCAGATAGCGCCCCTTGTCCCGTGCGGACATATGCACCCGTCCCGCCGGAGACAGGTAGGGCGGATTGTCCGCTTTCGCGAGCGGCGCGGTTCCCCGCCCGGTCCCGATGAAAGCTTTGTGGCCCCAGGGCTGGCTCGCCGCGCGCCGGTCCGTTTCCCCCGCGCCTGGCGGCCCGAACCCCGCACTCTCAAGCCCGAGGGGGACGAAAACCTCCTCCGCGATCAGGCTCTCCCACCGCGCGCCGGTCGCGCGCTCCAGCGCGAAACCCGCGATGACATAACCGAGGTTTGAATAGGTGAACGCGCCCCGTTCCCCGTCAGGCTCCCGGGGCAGATAGCGCGCGGCGAGAAGGTCACGGTCGGCCCGGGCGTCCCGCTCCGCGTCGGTTCCGACCAAGCTGAAATGGCTCCACATGCTGACGTTGGCCCTCACGCCGGACCGATGCTGCAGCAACTCCGCCAGCGTCACCGGTTGCAGGGCCGCATGGATCTCCGCATCCGGCACCAGCGCCGATAGGGGCGCGTCCAGATCGACCCGCCCGGCGGCGTGCAGGCGTGCAGCAAGTAGTGCCGTCATGGATTTGGTGTTCGATCCGATGTGCCAGAGGTCGTCCGGTTGAACCGAAATGCCCGTGCCGCGCACCCGTTCCCCGGCAACCGCGACGGAGATCTCGCCGTCCCTCAGGATAACCTCCGCCCGTCCCGGCTCCCCCGCCCCCGGGATGTCCGCCCCGGCGCCGGAACCCGCGACAAGGGCCGAGGAGGCGGTGGCAAGCAGGGTGCGGCGGTTCATCAACGACTCCTCGGGTAACAACGCGGACGGTCCTGACGTGGTGTCGAATGCCGCAGTGCACAAGTCCTCGCTTGACCTCAGAGGCGCAAGATCATAACTCACAGCAAACGCATCACGACAGATCATTGCGAAGGAAATTCCGTGAGCTTCAAGGTCCAACCCGCTGCCCCTGCCCGACCGAACCGCTGTCAGCTCTTCGGCCCGGGCTCCCGACCCGCGATCTTCGAGAAAATGGCCGCGTCCGCCGCGGACGTGATCAACCTCGATCTTGAGGACAGCGTTGCCCCCGGCGACAAGCCCGAGGCGCGCAAGAACATCATCGCCGCGATCAACGACATCGATTGGGGAACCAAAACGCTGAGCGTCCGGATCAACGGGCTCGATACACCCTTCTGGTACAAGGACGTTGTCGAGGTGCTGGAACAGGCCGGGGACAGAATCGACCAGATCATGATCCCGAAGGTGGGCAATGCGGGCGACATCTACGCGGTCGATGCGCTTGTGAGCGCCGTCGAGGCTGCCACAGACCGCAAGAAGCCCATCGGATTTGAGGTGATCATCGAAACCGCCGCGGGCCTCGCCCATGTGGAGGAGATCGCAGCAGCTTCCCCCCGCATGCGCGCCATGAGTCTGGGTGCCGCGGACTACGCAGCCTCCATGGGCATGGCGACCACCGGGATCGGCGGCACGCAGGAGAACTACTACATGGTCGCCACGGACGGGTCGCGGCACTGGGGCGACCCCTGGCACGCGCCGATCGTGGCGATCGTCGCCGCCTGCCGGACCCACGGTCTGCTGCCCGTCGACGGACCCTTCGGCGACTTTTCCGACAATGAGGGCTTCCGCGCACAGGCTTTGCGCTCCGCCACGCTCGGCATGGTCGGCAAATGGGCGATCCATCCCAAGCAGGTTGCGCTTGCGAACGAGGTTTTCACGCCGTCGGACGCCCAGGTGACCGAAGCGCGGGAGATCCTCGCAGCGATGGAAGAGGCGGAGAAGGCGGGCCAGGGTGCCGCGGTCTACAAGGGCCGCCTTGTGGACCTCGCCTCCATCCGGCAGGCCGAGGTCATCGTGAAGCAGGCGGAACTGATCGCGAGCTAGCCGGCGCCGAAGCGGGGGCGGATCCACATCTGTTCCCGCACGCCGCCCTGCCACTGATCCTCCGCCGCCTCCGCGCGGAGGGTAAAGCCCGCGTCCTCATAGAGCGCCCGCGCCGCATCGAGCCCGGCAAAGGTGGTGAGGTAACACTCTGTCGCCTCTGCCTCCTCATCGGCGAAGGTCAGCGCCTTGCGCATGAGACTTCGCCCCACGCCCCGCCCGCGGGCCGCGTCCGACACAATGAACCACCGCAGATGTGCCCGGTCGCCCTCCCCGGCCATGGTGACAGTCCCGAGCAGGGCTTCGTCTTCGATGGCCGAAAGGGTCAGGTCCCGTCCCGGCGTATAGGCGTCATGAAACGCCGCGATCTCCCGCATCAGCTTGAGCTCGAACGCGCGGCCAAAGCCCCAGGCTGTACCGTAATAGTCCATGTGCAGCCGCACCGTTTGCGCAAGCAGCCCCGGTCGATATCCGGCGAAGAGCTCTATTCCTGCACCCCGAAGAGCGCATCCAGCGTCTCCGGCGCCACGCCAAGCAGCTTCAGCGCCCTGCGGGAGGTGTCATCGATCACTTCGGACACCCGGTCCGAATCCTGCCGGACCCCTTCAAGCACCAGTTGCGCCGCGCCGTGGGTCGCGGACCAGATGAACCGGTAGTCCGCGAGCGACGGCATCTCCGCAATGACGCCTAGCCGATGAAGGTCGGCACCATTCTCCGTCAGCACATCGAAGGGCGTGTACCGCATCTTCTCCGGATCGGACATGAGCTTCTGCTGGCAGAGCATGCCGATCCGCCCGAACATCATCCGCCAGAGTGCCGCGTTTTCGAGCGCGAAGCGGATGTAGGCATTGGTCGTCCGGCGACAGCGGCTAAGCGCGATCTCCGGCGTTGGGGCCATGTCGCCTTCGGGCCTGATCTCCAGAAAGCGGTGCTTCAACCGCTCAAACCCGATGCCCGCGACTTCGATCAGGAGCGCATCGCGATCCTCGAAATGACGGTAGACCGCACCGGATGACACGCCGAGCGCGCGGGACGCAGCCCGCAGCGAGATCGTTTCGATGTGGCCGGCCTCCGCTTCTGACAGGGCGAAGTCAATCAGCGCCTGCCTCAGATCGCCCCGTTTGAGTGTTTCCGTCCCGGCCATGTTTTTTTCTATGCCCCGCTTGCAAAGCCGTCAACAGACACCCAAGTAAGCGTTGCTTACAATTTGTAAGCGATGCTTACAGTCAAAGGATGTCCCCATGAAATCCCTCCTCCTGCCTGTTCTGGCCCTGACCCTCCTCGTCTCTGCCTGCACCCAGCCGGGCGCGTACACCTATGTCAACGCACAGCCCGATTTCACGACCTTCACGGCACCGCAGTTCCAGCCGTAGAGGCTGCGGGGAACCGTGAAAATCGTTGCATTCGCCCGTTCGTCTCGCCATATCAGGCGCCATAACAAAGGCGGGCGGGCACATGCAGAACTACCTCGACTTCGAAAAGGGTCTGGCTGAAATCGAAGGCAAGGCCGAGGAGTTGCGCGCCCTTGCCCGTCAGGATGAGAGCATGGACGTGGCCGACGAGGCTGCTGCGCTCGATGCAAAAGCGGCAGCCCAGCTCGGTGAGCTATACAAATCGCTCACGCCCTGGCGGAAGGCGCAGGTCGCCCGTCACCCGGAGCGGCCCCATTGCATCGATTATCTCGACGCGCTCTTCACCGAATACACGCCCCTTGCCGGGGATCGGAACTTCGCCGACGACCATGCGGTCATGGGCGGGTTTGCCCGTTTCGCGGACCGTCCCGTGGTCGTGATCGGCCACGAGAAAGGCGCGGACACCAAATCCCGCATCGACCGGAATTTCGGCATGGCCCGGCCCGAGGGCTATCGCAAGGCGGTACGCCTGATGGACCTCGCTGACCGGTTCAACCTGCCCGTTGTGACTCTCGTCGACACGCCCGGCGCCTATCCGGGCAAGGGCGCGGAGGAGCGTGGACAGTCCGAGGCGATCGCCCGTTCTACGGAAAAGTGCCTGGAGATCAGCGTACCGCTCGTTTCCGTCATCATCGGCGAGGGTGGATCCGGGGGCGCCGTTGCCTTCGCCACCGCGAACCGGGTCGCGATGCTCGAGCACTCGATCTACTCGGTGATCTCCCCGGAAGGATGCGCGTCGATCCTCTGGAAAGATGCGGAAAAGATGCGCGAGGCGGCGGAGGCGCTCCGCCTCACGGCACAGGACCTCCACCAGCTCGGCGTCATCGACCGGATCATTCCGGAGCCCATCGGCGGTGCCCAGCGGGACCGGGACGCCGCGATTGCCCGGGTAGGCACGGCGATTACAGCAATGCTCGAAGAGCTGCGGGAGAAGCCCCGCGACCAGCTTCGCGCCGACCGCCGTCAGAAGTTTCTCGACATGGGCTCGAGGGGCCTCGCCTGACCGCGGCGGACAAGACAGCGCCCGAACGCCGGGGGTACCGCGGCCAGTGGCTTTACGCTCCTAACTCTTGATGTTGGACGATAGCGCAGGGAGCGACGCCGCAGATGTCTGGAGAGCGTCGGCCCTATCGACAGTTTGGCACAGCTGAGCCCAGCCCGCCCTGGTCCAACTCCACGCGGGCTTCGGGAATGACCTTCATTGATGCCAACGTGATCTCCCGACCTTCGGTTCTTCCGGCGCGCCGATACTGATCCGGCTGCGGCATCACCCCCGCATCCCACCGCTTGCCCCACCCCGCGCAACCACATAAATCACCCCAATGAGCATCGAACCCATTCACATCATCGGCGGCGGCATGGCGGGGTCCGAGGCCGCGTGGCAGGCGGCCTCCCTCGGCGTGCCCGTCATCCTCCACGAAATGCGCCCGCAGGTGCAGACCTTCGCCCACCAGACCGAGGGGCTGGCGGAGCTCGTCTGTTCAAACTCCTTCCGCTCAGACGATGACAGCTCGAACGCCGTGGGGCTTCTGCATTGGGAAATGCGGGCCGCGGGCGGGCTCATCATGACCACGGGCGACAAGCACGCCCTGCCCGCGGGCGGCGCGCTTGCCGTTGACCGGGACGCGTTCAGTGCGGAGGTCACCGCCCGGATCGAGGCGCACCCGCTCATCACCATCGACCGTGGAGAGGTGGCGGGCCTGCCCCCGGAGGACTGGTCGAGCGTGATCGTGGCCACCGGTCCTCTCACCTCCCCTGCACTTGCCGAGGCGGTGTTGAAATTGACCGGAGAGGACAGCCTCGCATTCTTCGACGCGATTGCACCGATCGTGCATGCGGACAGCATCGACATGAGCCAGGCCTGGTTCCAGTCCCGCTACG
>JBCBAP010000056.1:0-22429 GCA_038532435.1 Pseudomonadota bacterium
CGGTCTTAAGCGGACAAGAACAGGAAGAAGGTTTGCGGGCAGAACCATTGATCAATTCAACAGTCCGGCAACAGATCCCACGGGTCTGCCATCTCTTCATGGCCGCCAATCTGAGGAGTACCCGACCCGACCGATCCGAAGTCCATTTCACCCCCTTCCCCACCTCAGCGCGCCACGCTAGACAGGATCTCAGCCTGTCGGAGCCGCCTTGTTGTCCAACCCCTCCAACGTCACGCCGATGATGGCGCAGTACCTTGAGATCAAGGCCGCCCATCCCGACGCGCTGCTGTTCTACCGGATGGGCGATTTCTACGAACTCTTCTTCGACGATGCGGTGGCGGCCTCCGCAGCGCTCGACATTGCGCTGACCAAGCGGGGCAAGCATCAGGGAGACGATATCGCCATGTGCGGCGTGCCCCATCACGCGGCAGAAGGCTACCTGCTCACGCTGATCCGTAAGGGTTTCCGCGTCGCCGTGTGTGAGCAGATGGAAAGTCCCGCAGAGGCGAAAAAGCGGGGGTACAAGGCGGTCGTCAAACGGGAAGTCGTGCGCCTCGTCACTCCGGGGACACTGACCGAAGACACGCTCCTCGATGCACGCCGGCACAACTTCCTCGCCGCGTTTGCGGAGGTTCGAGAGGAAGGGGCTTTCGCCTGGCTCGACCTCAGTACCGGGGAAATGCATGTGGCCCCCTGCGCGCGTGTCCTGCTTGGCCCGATGCTGGCGCGCTTATCCCCGCGGGAAGTGCTCGTGCGCGACGACACGGCCCGCGGGGTGATCGAGGAGGCGGGCGCAACGCTCACCGAGTTGAGCGCCGCGAGTTTCGACAGCACCGGGGCAGAAGACCGGCTGACCCGGCTCTTCGGCACAAAGTCACTCTCCGGTTTTGCCAGCTTCTCCCGGGCCGAGGTCAGCGCCATGGGCGCGCTCATCGACTATGTCGAGATAACGCAAAAAGGGCGGACACCGCTCATCCGTCCGCCGGTGCAGGAGCGTGTGGGCGCGGCAATGCAGATCGATGCCGCGACCCGCCGCAATCTGGAATTGACCCAGGCGCTGACCGGCGGGCGCGATGGGTCGCTCGTGGCCGCTATCGACCGCACGATCACAGGTCCGGGCGCGCGTCTGTTGGAAACGCGGCTCTGCGCTCCATCGACAGACATCACCACCATCTCCGCACGCCACGACGCCATCGACGCGTTCGCAACCGACCGGCTGATGGCGCAGAATACCCGGTCAGCGCTGCGCAAGACGCCGGACATGGACCGGGCGCTTACGCGCCTCGCGCTCGACCGGGGCGGCCCGCGGGACCTCGCCGCAATCCGCGACGGGCTTTCGGAAGCGAGCGTGCTGTCCGGGCTGATCGGCACCGATGGGCCGGAACTCCTCACAAACGCCGCGCACGCGCTCATCGGGCATGAGGCGCTCGCCGACCTCCTCGACAGCGCGCTGATCGCCGAACCACCGATGCTGACCCGGGATGGCGGCTTCACCGCCGCCGGGTACCATGAGGAGCTCGACGAGGTACGGACCCTTCGGGATGAGGGGCGCGGGGTCATCGCCGGGCTGCAGGGGCGCTACGCAGAGGAGGCGGGTGTCGCCTCGCTGAAGATCAAGCACAACAACGTGCTGGGCTACTTCATCGAGACAACGGCCACCCATGCGGAGCGGATGATGGCCCCGCCCCTGTCGGAGACCTTTATCCACCGTCAGACAACCGCGAACCAGGTCCGTTTCACCACCGTCGAGCTGTCCGAGCTTGAGACCCGGATCCTGAACGCGGGCGGGCGGGCGCTCGAACTAGAAAAGCAGGTGTTCGAGGATCTCCGCCAGGCCGTACTGGCGGAGGCGGTGCGGATCAACGGGGCGGCTACGGCACTCGCCGAACTCGATGTCGCAAGCGCCTTTGCAGAACTTGCTGCGGAACAGGATTGGGTGCGTCCGACGCTCGACAGCTCCCGCCAGTTCGTCATCGAGGGCGGGCGCCATCCGGTTGTGGAACGCGCGCTCCGCACCTCCGGCGACAGCTTCGTCGCCAACGATTGCGACCTGAGCGCGGATACGGGGGAGGCGGCGCCGGTGCGGCTGCTGACCGGGCCGAACATGGCCGGTAAATCCACCTATTTGCGGCAGAACGCGATCATCGCCCTGCTCGCACAAATGGGCGCGTGGGTCCCGGCAACCTCCGCCAGGATCGGCATCGTGGATCAGCTCTTCAGCCGTGTTGGCGCGGCGGACGATCTCGCCCGGGGACGCTCCACCTTCATGGTCGAAATGGTGGAGACGGCGGCGATCCTCAATCAGGCGGGCGAACGGGCGCTGGTGATCCTCGACGAGATCGGACGCGGGACCGCAACCTATGACGGGCTTTCGATCGCCTGGGCAACGCTGGAACATCTGCACGACGTGAACCGGTGCCGGACCCTCTTCGCCACGCACTACCACGAGATGACCGCCCTTGCGGCCAAGCTCCCGGGTGTGGCCAACGCGACAATGGCGGTGCGGGAGTGGGAGGGCGACGTCATCTTCCTCCATGAGGTGCGAGACGGGTCTGCCGACCGCTCCTATGGTGTGCAGGTGGCGAAGCTTGCGGGCCTGCCCGCGGCGGTGGTCGAGCGGGCCCGCGTGGTTCTCGACGCGCTCGAAGCGGGGGAACGGGAGCGGGGCGGAAAGGCGCAGACGTTGATCGACGACCTGCCGCTCTTCGCTGTACCCGCCCAGCCCGCAGCCGCGCCGCCGTCAACGTCTTCGGTGGAGGCACACCTCGCTGACGTTCTGCCCGACACGCTTAGCCCACGCGAGGCGCTCGATGTGCTCTACGACCTGAAGTCGCTGTTGAAGGATCAGTAGAGCACGCTTTTGTAGCGCGCGATCATGTCGTCCTCCGGCTCCAGCGGGCCATCCCGCGCCGCATGGTCCCGCATCATCTCGCTCATGGTGGCGACGGGTCGGTCCTGCGGCCAGGTCTCGGGGCTCCAGAGGCCGGAGCGAAGAACGGACTTCGCGCAATGGATGAAGGCGCAATCGATGGCGATGCGCAGAACGGAGATCGGCGGATGCCCTCGCGCCTCGCATCGCTCCAGCACCTCCGGATCCACGCGGATCTCCGCACGTCCTCGGATGCGCAGGGTTTCCCGCACGCCGGGGATGAGAAACAAGAGCCCGACACGGGGATCGCCCAGGATGTTGGTGAGCGCGTCGAGCCGGTTGTTGCCCGGCCGGTCCGGCAACAGCAGATGCGTCCCGTCTTCCACCTCGATGAAGCCGGGCGCGTCACCACGCGGGGTGACATCGAGGCCCTGTGGACCACTCGTCGTGAGAATGACGAACGGCGACGCGGCAATGAACGCGCGGCAATGATCGTCGAGCGTTGTAAGTTCCTTCGCCACGGACCGTTCCAGCGGTACGTCATAGAGGTCGCGCAGCGCCGTCTCGTCGGTGATCCGCATGGGGGCCTCCTCAGATGATGCGGGTTTCGCCCTGCTGTTTCTCCAACCTCACGATATCCGCGGCGAAGTCGAGGTCCAACATCTCCGCCAACCGCTCGGAATGGGTCACCACGAGGATCTGGGTCCGTTGCGCCGCCTCCCCGATCAACCGTGCGAGCGGATCGATCAGATCCCCGTTGAGGCTTGTTTCCGGCTCGTTCAGCGCGATGAATTCCGGTGGCCGGTGGGATCGCAGCGCCGCGATCAGGCAGAGATACCGCAACAACCCGTCCGACAGTTCCGGCGCTGCGAAGGGCCGGTAGAATTCCGGCATCTGCAGGCTCACGCCACGCTCCTCATCCAGCACGAGACTGGATCCGGGAAACGCGTCGTTCACCGCCTCCTGCAGCGCGACATCTTCTGCAAGCAGCATCACGGTGGCCAGGGTCGCCGCCCAGTCCTCGCCGTCGGAGCTGAGCTCCGTCGTACACAGATCCGGCCGGCGCTGGCGCAGGGGGGATCCGACATCGGTACGGAATTGATGATAGAACCGGGCGCGGGCGAGCGTGCGCTGCATGGTGATGACCGCCGGTGCCTCCGCCCGCTCCGCCGAACGGGAAAGTGCGGTTTCCGATAGGAGGAGGTCGCTCAACGCCTCCTGCATCCGCCCATCCTGATTGCGGACAAAGCAGGCAGGTCCCTTGCGGTCCATCAGTTTCACCGACCGTCCCCGGGTGAGGAGCGTCAGCGTCTCCTCCCGGATGCACGCGTCATTCGGCAGCGCCGCATCGGAGATCGGGTTCGGGCCGTTGACCCGAAGGCCATACGTCGTCCCATCAGACGTGACGGCAAGCTTGAGGGTACGTCCCTGCCCTTGGCGTCGAGCACGGGCATGGGTGGCCTGCTCAGACGCCTCCCGCCAGGCCTGCCCCGCCCAGACGACGGAGGACAAGCCGCCCTCCGCCGCGATCATCCGCGAAAGCTGTCCCGTGCTGGCCCCGTGCAACAGCTCCAAACCGCGATAGATGTTGGTCTTTCCGACACCGTTTGCCCCCAACACCACCGTCAGGGGCGACAGATCGAGGTGCAGGGACCGGATGGACCGGTACCCCTCGATCTGCAGATGTTCGATCATGAGGTCGGCGTGGACCCACCGGATGCAACCCCGACCTGTGCTGGCCGCAGCAGACGGTCCGAGATCGTGAACCCTTCAGTCATGAGCTGGATCACGCAGCCAGGCTCTACACCGGGAACCGGTGCCTCGAACATCGCCTGGTGAAGCTTGGGATCGAACTTGTCACCCATCTGGGGGGCGATCGGTTCGATCTTATACTTGGCAAACGCGTTCAGCAGCTCCTTCTGCGTCAGCTCGATGCCCTCGATCACCGGACCCGCGGTTTCCCGCTGTTCATCGGTGATCGCCTCGACAGCGCGTTTCATATTGTCGAACACGGGCAGCAGCTCCCGCGCGAGCTTCGACCCGCCATAGGCTTCCGCATCGCGCCGGTCCCGCTCCGCCCGTTTGCGGACATTCTCCAGCTCGGCGAACGCCCGCAGCAACCGGTCCTGCAACTCATTCTTTTCGGCAATCAGTGTGGCGATCTCGGACGCTTCGTCGTCCCCAAACTCCAGATCCTCGGGCAGCTCAGCCGCGTCTGCCTCGGTCGGCCCCAGTTCCACGTCGATCTCGTCCTTCTCGTCGGACATTCCGGCCCTCTCCATAACTCCGATCAGCCGCGGGCGGCGATCATGCGCCCGACAAGCTGTGCGGTGTAGTCGACGATCGGCACGATACGGGCATAGTTCAGACGCTTGGGTCCGATGACCCCGATCGCACCGATGATTTTTCGGTCTGCGTTCATATAAGGAGAAACCACCAAAGAGGAACCCGAAAGTGAGAAGAGTTTGTTCTCACTTCCGATGAAAACGCGGACCCCATCGCCCGTTTCCGCCAGGTCGAGAAGCTGCACCAGATCGCGCTTTCGCTCGATGTCATCGAAGAGCTGCCGCACCCGGTCGATATCCTCGGCCGCTGTCGCGGTATCGAGGAGGTGGGAGGCACCCTTCACGATCAGTCGGTCGTCCTCGTCGTCCACCTCGGACCAGATGGCGACACCTGCGCGGACCAGCTTCGTGGCAAGCGCATCGAGCTCCTGCCGCCGCTGCTTAACCTCCGCCGCGACGATCGTCTGCGCTTCCGACAGTGTCCGCCCCTGCAGGATCGCGTTGAGAAAGTTCGCGGCCTCCCGCATGGCCGAGGGGGTCAGACCCTGGGGCGGCGTGAAAAGCCGGTTCTCTACTTGCCCGTCTGCGGTGACAAGTACCACCAGCGCCTTCTCTGAGGAGAGGCTTACGAACTCGATATGTTTGATCGGCGCCTCGATCCTTGGGGCAAGCACGAGGGAGGCACCTTGGGTAAGACCGGACAGCACCCCGCCCGCGCGTTCGAGCACCGTTGCGATCTCGGAATCCGTGGTGTTCAGGGTTCGCTCGATCTCCGTCCGATCGACGCCATCGACATCGCCGATCTCAAGGAAGCCATCGACGAAAAGGCGCAAGCCAATCTCAGTGGGGATCCTGCCCGCACTTACGTGCGGACTTCCCAACAGGCCGAGATATTCAAGGTCCTGCATCACGTTGCGGATCGTCGCCGCCGATACACCCTCCGGCAGGGTGCGCGACAGAGTGCGGGAGCCGACGGGCTCACCGGTTTCCAGATAGCTTTCGACAATTGCGCGAAACACCGCCCGGGACCGGTCGTTCAAATCCCCCAGATGACTCGTCCCATCAGACATCGCGCGCCCTTGTGATCCTTACTCAGAAATATGCACCGGTGCCGATCCCGTCAAACGGGTAGACCTGCCCGGGGGGAGGCGCTAGACCCGGGCCCACACAACACGAAGGATTTGAGCATGCGTCCCTCCGGCAGGAAAACCGACGAACTGCGGCCCGTGAGCATCGAGGTTGGCATCACAAAGCACGCCGAGGGATCCTGTCTGATCAAGTGCGGCGACACCCATGTTCTGTGCACCGCATCCCTTGAGGAGCGTGTTCCCCCCTTCCTCAGAAACACGGGGCTCGGCTGGGTCACGGCGGAATATGGCATGCTCCCCCGTGCAACGAACACCCGCATGCGGCGGGAAGCATCGGCAGGCAAACAGTCCGGCCGGACGACTGAAATTCAACGGCTGATCGGTCGGTCCCTCCGCGCAGGCGTCGACCGGGTCGCCATGGGAGAGAGGCAGATCACCGTGGACTGTGACGTGATCCAGGCGGACGGCGGAACGCGCTGTGCATCGATCACCGGGGGCTGGGTCGCCCTGCGCCTCGCCGTCAATTCCCTGATGAAGTCCGGCGTCATCACTTCCGATCCGCTGACGGATCATGTGGCTGCCGTCAGTTGCGGCATCTATGCGGGTCAGCCCGTACTCGACCTCGACTACGATGAGGATTCGAATGCAGGCACGGACGCTAACTTCGTCATGACCGGGTCAAACGGTCTTGTGGAAGTGCAGGGCTCGGCCGAAGGGGCGCCCTTTTCCCGCGATCAACTCAACACGTTGATGGATCTGGCTGAAAAGGGGGTCGCAGATCTCGTCGCAGCGCAGAAAGCCGCGGTTGCATGACCCGGAAGCTGACGGAGAAGCGGATTGTTCTCGCCTCCCACAATGCGGGGAAACTGCGCGAGATTGCAGCCCTTGTCGAGCCGTTCGGCATCTCCGTCACCTCCGCCGGGGAGCTGGGATTGCCCGAGCCAGAAGAGACCGAAGACACGTTCGCCGGGAATGCCCGGCTCAAGGCTCATTTTGCGGCAAAGGAGAGCGGCCTGCCCGCCCTCTCTGACGACAGTGGTATCGAGATCGACGCCCTTGATGGAGCACCCGGGGTCTACACCGCTGACTGGGCGGAAACCGGGAACGGTCGGGACTTCATGATAGCGATGAACCGAGCCTGGAACGAGCTGGAAGCACGGAGTGCCACGGAGCCAAGAACAGCCCGTTTCATCTGTACCCTGTGCATCGCCTGGCCCGATGGCGACGACGTGGTGTTCCGGGGGGAAGCGCCGGGCCGCCTCGTATGGCCGCCCCGGGGCGATCAGGGGTTCGGCTACGACCCGATGTTCGTACGGGACGGGGAGACCCGCACCTTTGGCGAAATGCCTTACGCGGAGAAGGAACCGCTCAGCCACCGCACCGACGCGTTCCGCAAGCTGATGGCGGACTGCCTTGTCGGATGACTGGCGCGCCGGGGGCTTTGGCGTCTACGTCCACTGGCCCTACTGCCTCGCAAAATGCCCCTACTGCGACTTCAACTCCCATGTGAGCCAGCGTATCGATCACGACCAGTGGCGGGCGGCGCTGATCACAGACATCGACGCTGCCGCCACATTGGTGCCCGGGCGGAGGGTCGACACCGTGTTTTTCGGTGGCGGCACGCCGAGCCTGATGGAACCCGAAACGGTCGCGGAAGTGATAACTCGGATCCGCAGCGTCTGGACACTTGCCGACAACGCCGAGGTGACGCTGGAGGCGAACCCTACGTCCGTGGAGGCGGGAAAGTTCCGCGCCTTCTCCGAGGCAGGTGTAAACCGGATCTCCATGGGTGTGCAGGCCCTCAATGATCCAGATCTCAAACGGCTGGGCCGCACGCACAGCGCGGCGGAGGCCCGTGCGGCGTTCGACATTGCCCGCACCTGCTTTGACCGGGTGAGCTTCGATCTCATCTACGCCCGGCAGGGTCAGGATCGGGACGCCTGGCGGGCGGAACTGGGCGATGCGCTCGCGATGGCGGTCGACCATCTCTCGCTCTATCAGCTAACCATCGAACCGGGCACACGCTTCGGCGAGCTCGCGGATCGGGGAAAGCTTCGCGACCTGCCGACCGACGATGTCGCCTCGGATATGTATCTGGAAACACAGGATATTTGTGGAGCGGCTGGGCTGCCGGCCTACGAAGTGTCCAACCATGCCAGAGAGGGCGCAGAGAGCCGGCACAACCGGATCTATTGGCGTTACGGGGACTACGCAGGCATCGGCCCGGGGGCGCACGGACGGCTCACCATCGACGGCACCCGCATCGCCACGGTTGGTGCACGCATGCCCGAAGCATGGCTTGAGCGCGTCGCAAAAACCGGGAACGGCCTCTCGGAACGCACCGAGGTGCCGGTAGAGGACCAGGCGACAGAGATGCTGCTCATGGGCCTTCGCCTGCAAGAAGGGATCGACGAGGAACGCTTCGCCAGGCTCAATGGTACCCCTCTTCCGGAGGAAGCGATCGCGATGCTCTGCGACGATGGCCTGCTCGATCGTGCTAACGCTCGCCTCTTTGCGACGGAGGCTGGACGACCTGTCCTCAACGGTATTTTACGCGCGCTCCTCGCCTGACCGGGCGCGCGACCCTATTTCAGATCCATGCGCGCGCTGTGGTTCATCGGTGGTCTGGTCAGCATGGGCCTTGGCATGGTCGGGGCGGCGGTCCCGCTCCTGCCGACGGTGCCGTTCATGCTTCTGGCCGCATTCTGCTTCGCCCGATCCTCGACACGATTGCACGACTGGCTGCTGGACCACCGGGTCTTCGGCCCTCCAATCCACGCTTGGAGGGAGAATGGCGCGATCTCTCGCCGGGCGAAAGTCTACGCGACCGTGTCCATCGCAGCCGCCTTTTCGCTCTCGCTCATTCTTGATGTGCGTGCGCTGATCCTGTTGATCCAGGCTGGGGTGCTGCTCTGCGTCCTGCTTTTTATCTGGACGCGCCCAGATGGCCCGCCGCCGGAACCTACTGACTGAGCTTCTGGCAGAGCGCGTCGAGCTCCTCCAGCGTCTTGTACTTCAGCCGCATCTCGCCACCCCCATCGGAACGGTGATCAATGCCGACCTTCAGCCCAAGGGCTGCGCCAAGGTCCGCCTCCAGGGCGCGCGTGTCCGCATCCTTCTGCGGCCGTGGGTGCGCTTTGGCCGGGGCGAGCTTGCCTCTTGCCAGAACTTCGGTCTGACGTACCGACAGCCCCTTTACCACAACCTCCTGAGCCAGCGCCACCGGATCCTCTGCCGTGATCAGCGCACGTGCGTGACCCGCCGACAGAGACTTTGAAATCAACAGCGCCTGAACACTGTCGGGCAGCGTAAGCAGACGCAGCAGGTTCGCAATGTGGGATCTCGACTTGCCAAGCGACTCTGCCAAACGCTCCTGCGTGTGACCGAAACTGTCCATGAGCTGACGGTAGCCCGCCGCCTCCTCAATCGCATTCAGATCTGCGCGCTGAATGTTTTCGATGATCGCAAGTTCCAGAACTTCCTCGTCCGTCAGATCCCGGACGAGAACCGGTACCTGGTGGACCTGAGCCCGCTGGGCGGCCCGCCATCGCCGCTCTCCCGCGACGATCTGGTAAAGGGTCCCGTCGTTGGGATCGACCCGCACAATGAGCGGCTGCAGGATCCCTTTCTCCCGGATCGACTTTGACAGATCTGCGAGATCATCCTCCGCAAAATGTCTGCGGGGTTGGTCCGGGTTCGGCCGAATTCGCTCGATTGGCAGGACCGACTCCGGCTTTGGCCGCGCCACGCCTGGCGCCGGGTCCTGTGCATCAACCAACAAGGCTGATAGCCCGCGCCCCAACCCCTTCCGATCCGACTTCTTTACCATTTTTCTTTTCTTTTCATATATTTAAGCGGTCTCAAGGTCATGCTCTCGCCGCAACAGCTCTGCCGCAAGCGACTGATATGCCACGCTTCCCGCACACGTATGATCGTACAGCAAGGCGGGAATCGCGTGGGACGGCGCTTCGGAAAGACGAACGTTCCGAGGAATCACCGTTTCATAGACGAGGGGGCCGAGGTTCTCCCGCACATCCGCCTCGACCTGTGTGGAGAGGTTGTTTCGCCGGTCGTACATGGTCAGCACAACGCCCTGAATCTTGAGCCCGGGATTGAGCGTGCTCGTCACCTCCCGGATCGACCGGATGAGCTGGGACAGGCCCTCAAGCGCGAAGAACTCACACTGCAACGGCACAAGCACCGAGTCAGCACCGGTCATCGCGTTCACGGTCAACAGGTTGAGGGAGGGCGGGCAGTCAATCAGGATGTAATCGAACTGCCGTCGAACGGGTTCAAGAGCCGCGCGCAGCCGGATGCCCCGGTCGCTTTCCCGCATCAGCGCCGCATCCGCCGAGCTCAGATCGGTCGTTGCAGGCGCGATCATCAACCCGGGAACAGCCGTTGGACGGGCAACCCTGGCCAGATCCTCCCCTTCAAGCAAGACGTCATATGTTGAGGGGTCTCTTTCCTCAAACGCTATACCTAGTCCCGTCGAGGCGTTTCCCTGGGGATCAAGGTCGATCAGCAAGACCCGTCGGCCAACCGCCGCAAGCGCTGTGCCAAGGTTGATCGCAGTCGTTGTCTTTCCGACACCGCCCTTCTGATTGGCCATCGCGATTATGTGCGCAGACCCGGTGTCAGACACGTTGCACCCCCTCGATTTTCAGCAAGACACCCTCCGGATCAGTCCGGCTCGGGATCTGCTCCACATCATAGGACCAGCGTTTTTGGGAGTCGATGATTTCCGCAGTGGCGCGTGCACCCTTCAGAAACAGGCACGTCCCACTATCGGCAAGATGCCGCACAGCGTAGCCAAGCAACGTGTCCAGGTCAGCAAGCGCCCTTGCGGACACAATCTGTACGTGTTGCGGTGGCGCTTCCTCGATCCGCTGAGACAATACCCGGACATCCACCTTTGTTTCACGTGAAACATGACGAAGAAACTCCGCCTTCCGCTGATCGCTTTCGATGAGCGTCATGCGGGTATGAGGCCGAATTTCCGCCGCAACAATCCCGACAACAAGGCCCGGAAATCCTCCACCACTCCCCAGATCAACCCATGTCTCAGCCTCCGGCGCCGCCGCCAGTACCTGCAGGGAATCGTCGAAATGACGAAACTGCGCAGCATCAAGCGATGCTCGGCTCACCAGATTTATCGATTTTGACCACTTTAGTAGAGCCAGCCGATAGACCTCAAGGCGATCGATTGTTTCACGTGAAACATCAGCACCCACGAGGTCAGAGATTCGTTCCGGCGTCATCCTGCCTTGCGCATCTCATTCCGCCGCAAGTGGGCAAGGATCAGTGTCAACGCCGCCGGCGTCATCCCATCGATCCGCCCTGCCTGTGCGAGCGATGCGGGACGCACTGCGGTGAGCTTCGACGTAAGCTCCTTCGACAGCCCCTCGACGGTCGTGTAGTCGAACCCCGAAGGAATCGCATGCGCCTCATCCCGGCGCATCGCTGCGACATCCGCATTCTGACGTTCGATATAGCTGGCATAGCGCGCATCATATTCAATTTGCTGGACGATATCCGAACGCAGTTCGGCCAATTCCGGCCAGACAACCGTGAGCCTCGACATGGACATGTCAGGGTACGCGAGCAAATTCAATACGGACCGGCGAACACCGTCCTTATTAATTTTCAGTCCGTGAGCCTCGGCTTCATTCGGCGTCAGCGTGCAGGATTGCGCCAGTTCACGTCCCCGCGTCAGCATCTCACGTTTTGCCTCGAATGCCGTCGAGCGCTCGGGTCCGATGCAGCCAAGCGCCATGCCCAACGGTGTCAACCGCTGGTCCGCATTGTCTGCCCGGAGGGAAAGACGGAACTCCGCGCGTGAGGTGAACATGCGATACGGCTCAGAAACCCCGCGCGTCACCAGATCATCAATCATCACGCCAATATAGGCATCTGCACGGTCCAGGACGAACGGCTCCGCACCTCGCACTTTCAGGGCTGCATTCAGCCCAGCGATCAGACCCTGGGCTGCCGCTTCCTCATACCCTGTTGTTCCGTTGATCTGCCCGGCAAGGTACAGACCCTCAACCTGACGCACTTGCAACGTCCGGTCGAGCGCACGTGGATCGACATAGTCATACTCAATGGCATAGCCGGGTTGAAGAATCTTCGCCTGCTCGAGCCCCGCAATCGACGCCACATAGTCCAGTTGAACATCGACCGGCAGCGACGTCGAAATGCCATTGGGATAGATCACACTGTCGGACAGACTCTCTGGCTCCAGGAAAACCTGATGCGACTCTTTTTCGGCGAAACGCACCACCTTGTCTTCGATGGACGGACAATAGCGTGGGCCAGCTCCATCGATGTGACCACCGTACATCGCGGAACGCTCCAAGTTCTCTCGGATGATGTCGTGGGTTCGGCTGTTGGTATGCGTGACGCCGCAGGCGATCTGTCTCGCCGCAACCCCATGCGACATAAAAGAAAAAAGCTCGGGCTCCGCATCACCGGGCTGCATCTCGACCCGATCCCAATCGACGGTTTTACCATCGAGCCGCGGTGGCGTTCCCGTCTTCAACCGAGCCAGCGGTAGCCCCAGATCATCGATCCGTTGGGCGAGCGGGATGGAGGGTCGATCGCCCATCCGCCCGCCGTCCCGCCGTTCGGCTCCGATATGAATGACGCCGCGCAGGAAAGTTCCTGTCGTCAGGACCACCGCGCCGGATGCAATCCGACTTCCGTCACCAAGGACAACGCCCGTGATAGTGTCATCCTCGACACTCAGATCCGCCACCTCGGCCTCAAGAACAGTGAGGTTTTCCTGTGCCGAGATCGCAGCCTGCATACCTTCCCGATAGCGTGCACGGTCGGACTGTGCCCGTGGTCCTTGAACTGCGGGACCCTTGCGGCGATTGAGAAGGCGAAACTGAATACCGGCATAGTCCGCCACGCGGCCCATTACCCCATCAAGCGCGTCGATCTCACGAACAAGATGCCCTTTCCCGAGACCTCCAATCGCGGGATTGCAGGACATCTCACCGATCCGGTCGAAACGGTGGGTGATCAAAGCGGTCCGCGCGCCAACACGTGCGGCGGCGCTGGCTGCGTCACAGCCCGCGTGTCCTCCTCCGATCACAACCACATCATAGTCCCAGTGTTTCACGTGAAACATCCGCTACTTGCCAAGGCAGAAACTGGAAAAAACCTCATCGAGGATATCCTCGACGTCAACACGACCCACAAGGGTATCCAACATCTGCACGGTGTATCTCAGGTCTTCTGCAGCCAGATCGACCCATTCTGAGCCGCGTTCTACCTGATTCATCCCCGATTCCAAACCAGAAAGCGCCGTGGAGAGAACGTCTCTCTGCCGTCGTCGCGTCACCGACCCAGCCCGACCCGCACGCGTTCGGAGAACATCTCCGATCTGCTCTAGAAGCTCGCTGAGCCCCTCACCCGTCACACCGGAGATATCTCCCTCGCCGAGGTCAGACTTACCCGCAACGACGAGATCCTCATCTCCTCTAGCGAGTTCCGGATCAGGACTTTTCTGACCAGTCTCAAGTAGAAAGATCCGCAGATCAGCAGCCTCCGCCCTCGTGACAGCGCGTGCAACACCGATGGCTTCGACCTTATCCTCAGTCTTTCTCAACCCAGCGGTATCGAGGAACGTCACGGGCAGCCCTGCCACATCCATCCGCACCTCGATGACATCACGTGTTGTTCCCGCTACGTCGGAAACAATGGCGGCGTCCCTCCCGGCTAACGCATTGATCAAAGTGGATTTTCCGGAGTTCGGACGGCCAATGATGGCGACCTCGAACCCCTCACGGATTCGCTCTGATGCGCCGAACCCGTCCAGTTCCTGCGCAATCGATGTTTGTGTCCGCGAGATCAGTTCCCGCACTTCCGGGGTGACATCTACCGGCACATCTTCATCGGCAAAATCAATCGTTGCTGTGATCAAAGCCATGGCGCGGATCAGGTCAATCCGCCAGCGTTCTGCAAGCTCAGAGAGACCTCCCTGCATCATGGACAGCGCCTGAACGCGCTGTGCCTCCGTCTCCGCTTCTATGAGATCGGAAAGGCCCTCCACTTGGGCGAGATCCAGACACCCGTTCTCAAGCGCGCGGCGCGTGAATTCACCAGGCGTCGCGAGGCGTGTGTTCTCACATCGCGACAACTCATCCAGAACCACGGAGACAACTGCAGGCGATCCATGCGTATGAAACTCGGTAACCGCCTCGCCAGTGAAGCTTGCCCCCTCATTGAACAACAACACCAACGCATCATCGAGAGGTTCGCCATCCGGATTGCGCAATGTTCGGAGGCTAGGCTGGCGGGAGATCAAACCGGGCCCCGCGAGCTGATCCGCGATCAGATGGGCTCTGTCGCCGGATATACGAACCACGGCGACACCGGCACGTCCGCCTGCCGTGGCAACCGCAAAGATCGTGTCGGACATGACACCACCCGACGCGTCAACTGTTCATGGAATCGAAGAACTCGCCGTTGGTCTTGGTCTGCTTCAACTTGCCAAGCAGGAACTCAATGGCATCCGTCGTTCCCATCGGGTTCAGAATTCGGCGGAGCACGAAGGTCTTCGTCAGGTCCACCTTGTCGACCAGAAGATCCTCTTTCCGGGTACCCGACTTCATGATGTCGATGGCTGGGAAGACCCGCTTGTCCGCGATCTTCCTATCGAGCACGAGTTCGGAGTTACCGGTGCCCTTGAACTCTTCGAAGATGACTTCGTCCATCCGGCTGCCCGTCTCGATGAGCGCCGTTGCGATGATGGTGAGCGAGCCGCCCTCCTCGATGTTCCGCGCCGCGCCGAAGAACCGCTTCGGCCGTTGCAGTGCATTTGCATCCACACCACCGGTGAGGACCTTACCGGAGCTGGGAACAACCGTGTTGAACGCCCGGCCAAGTCGGGTGATTGAGTCGAGCAGGATCACGACATCCCGCTTGTGTTCCACCAGACGCTTCGCCTTCTCGATCACCATTTCGGAGACCGCGACGTGCCGCGTTGCCGGTTCGTCGAAGGTTGAGGACACGACCTCACCTTTCACGGACCGCTGCATGTCGGTGACTTCCTCCGGCCGCTCGTCAATGAGCAGGACGATGAGGTAGCATTCCGGGTGATTGCGCTCGATGGAATGCGCAATATTCTGAAGAATAACGGTTTTACCGGTTCTCGGCGGTGCGACGATCAGGCTCCGCTGGCCCTTGCCGATCGGTGCAACGAGGTCGATGACGCGGGCCGACTTGTCCTTGATCGTCGGATCTTCGATCTCCATCCGCAGACGCTCGTCCGGATAGAGGGGCGTCAGGTTGTCGAAGTGAACCTTGTGGCGTGCACGCTCCGGATCTTCGAAGTTTATGTTCGTTACCTGGATGAGGCCGAAATACTTCTCGCCATCCTTCGGGGCACGGATCACACCGTCGACAGTGTCGCCCGTGCGCAAGGAGAATTTCCGGATCTGGCTCGGGCTGACATAGATGTCGTCCGGCCCGGGCAGGTAGTTCGCCTCCGGCGAGCGGAGAAAGCCGAACCCGTCCTGCAGCACCTCGAGCACCCCATCACCCGAGATCTCGCAACCCCGCTCCGCCATCTCCTTGAGAATGGCGAACATCATATCGCCCTTCCGCATGGTCGAGGCGTTCTCGATCTCCAGCTCTTCAGCCATCGTCAGCAGATCAGCCGGCGACTTCGCCTTGAGTTCGGCGAGCGAGAGTTGCTCTAATTGCATCAGGTCTTCCATGGATGTCCTCACCAGGCGGCTGGAGAACGCAACTGTCTTGGGGGAGAGTACGCGGCTGAATGCCGTCTTTGCGTTGATATGGCGATTTCCGACGGGATGTCAAACCGCTGCGTCAAAATGGACGAACAACGACCATCACAACTATGACAACCATCAGCACTGTGGGGACCTCATTCATCAGCCGATAGCGTCGGCCTGTCAATGCGTTCCTGTCTGCGAGGAAGTCTTTTCTCCGCTTCCCCAGCCAATGGTGCATCCACGTCATGCCGATGATCGCCGCGAACTTCACGTAGAACCAGATATCGCCGGTCCAGTCGACCACGCCGGGGGTGAAGGCGAGCAAAAGACCGAAGATCCACGTCACGATCATCGACGGGTTCATGATCAGGCGATAGAGCTTCACCTCCATCACCTTGAATGTTTCCGACAGAGGCGATCCAGGCTCGGCTCGCTCCGCATGATAAACAAACAGACGTGGTAGGTAGAAGAGCCCAGCCATCCAGGCGATCACGGCCATGATATGAATCGACTTCGTCCACGGATAGGCGAGGCTGAGAATGTCGGATATCATTGCAGGATCTCATCGTCGGTGATGGGGTGATCCCATCGGTCCCCTACTTTTAAATATATAAGAAGAAAGAGTCAGTGGTTGTTTTAGGTCCCGTTGACACTGTGGATTACCGGAGTGCGGTTTTTTGCCAACATACTTATCCACAAGAAGCAGGAGCTGAGCAGTCTGGCCTCTGAACATTTGCGAGGTCAACAATATCCAATAATATTTATATAATTCAATAAATTAAGTCTGTATACCGAATGCACTTATGGAACACAATTCCGCACGGTATGTCTCCGGCTCAACGGTGGTCCCGGACTATCCCCATGGGCGCAGACCTCTCCTTTCGGGTTTCCAACATGGGTGTAAACGTGGGCTGACCATTGCAAAGCGGGCAAAAATCCTGTCTGCAACGGGTCATGATCCGGATAGTCGACAGCCCCACATATTCTGTCCGCCCCCTCGTCCACAGAACTGTCCACAGATGACGGATGCGGGAACAGATCTGACGCTTCATGTGGTGTCGGACTCCACGGGCGAAACCGCGGCCTCGGCGGTGCGCGCAGCGACGTCACTGTTCGATACACTCAACATGACCCGGCACATGCATGTCTTTGTCCGGAGCGAGGCGCAGGTGCAGGCGTTTGTTTCCGGGATCGAGGATGCGAACGCACTAGTGGTGTATACGATCGCGGACCGCGCTTTGTCGGCCTATCTGTCAGCTCAGTGCGAGGAGCGGGGTATTACCGCGATTGCTCTGCTTGAACCACTCATACAGGCAATTCAATCCCGGTATCACAATGAGCCGATGTTCCGGCCAGGTCGGCAATATGCTGTCGACCAGGCGTACCTCGACCGGATGAGCGCCATCGACTACGCGATCTCCCACGATGACGGGATCACAGCGGACTACCTGCTCGGCGCTGATGTGGTGCTTGTGGGTGTAAGCCGCACGTCGAAGACCCCAACCTGCATCTACCTTGCCTACCAGGGGGTGAAGGCTGCGAATGTCCCGCTTGTGGGGTCGGAGAAGCACCTTGAGTATCTCCACCAGGCGATGGCGACAGGTGTGCCGGTCGTCGGCCTTGTCGCAAGCCCCAACCGCCTCGCCCAGGTGAGACAGCACCGGCTCGTAGCTCTGGGCCGGGACGACACACCGGACTATGCGGATCTGGAGCGGATCCGGGAGGAGGTGGCGGAGGCCCGAATGTTCTTCGACCGCCATGACATTCCGGTCATTGACGTGACCCGCCGGTCCATTGAGGAGACCGCAGCCGAGGTCCGCGCCGAACTGCGTCGCCGGGGGATCGATACATGACCAGCATCATCCTTGCGTCCGGATCATCCATTCGTCGCGATATGCTTCAGAACGCTGGACTTGATGTCGAGGTCCAGCCTGCGCGCGTCGATGAGGCAAGCATCAAGTCCGCCATGCTTGCGGAGGATGCACCCCCGCGGGACATTGCCGACAAGCTGGCGGAGCTGAAGTCCCTCCGCATTTCCCAGCAAAACCCGAAAGCTTTGGTCCTCGGCGCGGATCAGGTGCTCGTGCACGCTAAACGCCTCTTTGACAAACCAGAAGACCTGTCGGAAGCCCGAGAGCATCTGGAACTTTTGTCCGGACAAGCCCACGAATTGCTTTCGGCTGCCGTCATCTCGGAGAATGGCAAACCGGTCTGGCGTCACATCGGACGGGCACAAATGATCATGCGGCCTCTCTCGGCTCCCTTCATCGATGCCTATCTCGCGGCAGAAAGGGAAGGGGTGTTGGAAACTGTCGGATGCTACAAACTCGAAGGGCGGGGCGCACAACTCTTTTCCCGCGTTCAGGGAGACTACTTCAGCGTGCTGGGCCTACCGCTCCTGGAAATACTTGGCTTTCTGCGCGCCCGTGGAGTTCTCGTGGAATGAGTGAAGCACCGCCTCTCGCCGCTGTCCTCGGCGCACCGATCGGGCACAGCAAATCCCCGATCCTGCATCGGCACTGGCTGCGGACCATGGGCATCCGTGGCCACTACATTCCCATCGAACTCGGCGATCAGACCTTCGAGGAGGGCATCCGCGGTCTGCAGACCCTCGGGTTCCGCGGTGCCAACGTCACCCTTCCCTTCAAGGAACGGGCCTTCGCAATAGCGGACACTCACACGGACCGTGCGCTTCGTATTGGTGCCGCCAACACGCTGACCTTCACAGATGGACGCATCCATGCGGACAACACGGACAGCTATGGCTTCCTCAACAACCTTCAGCAGCATGTGCCGGACTGGTCAGCCGAGACGGGTCCCGCGCTTGTCGTTGGAGCGGGTGGAGCCTCCCGCGCAATTATCGTCGGCCTGATTGATGCGGGAGCGCCAGAGGTCCGGCTCGCCAACCGAACACGCGCGCGGGCCCAGCAGCTTGCCGACGAGTTTGGCCCAAAGATCTCCGTCATCGACTGGTCGGATCTCACGCCGGCGCTGGATGGCGTCGCGACGCTGGTCAACACGACCTCCATCGGAATGGGTGGGGCAGGGGAACTTCCCATCGATCTTGCCGCTGCTGACAAGACCACGGTCGTGACGGACATCGTCTATACACCGCTCAACACGCCCTTGCTTCACGCCGCCAGCACTGTCGGACTGCGGACGGTTGATGGTCTTGGCATGTTGCTTCACCAGGCTGTTCCGGGTTTCGAGGCCTGGTTCGGCCAGACACCGGTGGTCGACGAGGCCCTCCGACAGGCAATCCTGACCGCATGACCGCCCGGCACGTCATTGGCCTCACCGGTTCAATCGGGATGGGCAAGAGCACCACGGCTGCGATGTTCGCCGAGGCCGGTGTGCCCGTCTGGGACGCGGATGCTGCTGTCGGACGGCTTTATGGCGAGGGTGGTGCTGCGGTTGCACCAATTGCAACCCTCGTGCCGGAGGCTCTCTTGGATAATGCCATCGATCGATCCATCCTGCGTGAGCACGTCCTTGCCGACGACACACTCCTTCCGCGGATCGAGGCGATGGTCCACCCCCTGGTCCAGGCGGACCGAATGGAGTTTCTGGGGGCGGCGGAAGCGGACATCGCGCTTTGCGATATTCCTCTTCTCTTCGAAACTGGAGCCGCGCAAGCCTTTGATACGGTCGTCGTCGTCTCCGCCCCTGCGGATGTACAGCGGGAGCGTGTCCTCGCCCGCCCCGGCATGACCGAGGCAGCGTTCGAGGCGATCCTCGCCCGCCAGATTCCGGACGCAGAGAAACGCGCCCGTGCCGATCACATCATCGACACGTCGAAGGGGCTGGATGACGCCCGCGCGCAAGTGCACACTGTACTCAACGTGCTGCGAAAGGACCTCTGACATGCGGGAAATCGTGCTCGATACGGAGACGACGGGGCTCGACCCATTTGAGGGCCACCGGATCGTTGAGATCGGCGGTGTCGAGCTGATCAACCACATGCCCACCGGTCGCACGTACCACCAGTACATCAATCCGGAGCGGGACATGCCGGAGGAGGCCTTTGCCGTCCACGGCCTCGGCCTCGATTTCCTTGGCGACAAGCCGACCTTCAAGGAGATCGGGCGCGCTTTTCTCGATTTCGTCGGGGAGGCGACGCTGGTCATCCACAACGCGTCCTTCGATATGAAGTTCCTGAATGCGGAGCTCAAATGGATGGACGTGCGCACCCTTCCCATGGGTCAGGCGCTCGACACGCTGGAGCTTGCGCGGAAGAAGTTTCCCGGTGCGCAGAACTCCCTCGACGCGCTGTGCCGCCGCTTTGCCATCGACAATTCCGCACGGGAAAAGCACGGGGCTCTGCTCGATTCCGAACTTCTGGCGGAGGTGTATCTGGAGCTGATTGGCGGACGTCAGCCGGACTTTTCACTGTCCGTCGTATCAGGTGGAGCATCTGGCACCGGCGGTGACTACACCCCGCCGCCACGTCCCCGCGCACTGAAACCCCGGCTGACAGAGGCGGAGCGCGACGCCCACGCTGTCTTTACCGGAGGTCTGAAGGGCGACACGCTCTGGCCCTCCTGAAACGAAACGGGCGGCACCCTTCGGTACCGCCCGCCCGGATCCTGCATGAAAGGCTTCAGCTCTCTGCGCTGTCCGCGGACGCCGCTTCCTGCTGGGCTGCCTGCCGGCGCATCACTTCGTTACGGTAGAGCGCGAGGAAGTCGATATTGTCGACGTTGACCGGCGGAAAGCCCCCGTCACGGGTCACGTCACCGACGATCCGACGCACGAACGGGAACAGCATCCGCGGGCATTCGATCATCAGGAACGGATGAAGCTGTTCCTGCGGCACGTTTTCGATGAAGAAGAGACCGGCATAGTCCATCTCCATGAGGAAGATCGGCTCCTCGCCAGCGTTCGCGCGCACCTCGATGCTCATCACGACTTCGAAGTCGGTGTCCGTCCGCTTTTTTGCATCAAGGTTCACGCCCACCTTGATCTCCGGCTGGGTCGCGTTCGCAACCTGCTTTTGCGCCGCGATGTTTTCGAAGGACAGGTCCTTCACATACTGGCTGCGGATTTTCATGGTGGGTGTTTGCGCCGCCTGCGCGGCACCGTTCGCGTCTGCCATCTCTTGTTTCCCCGATCACACTTAGGTTGGCCGGAGCCTTATCAGGTCGCCTGCGCCGTTACAATTGCCGCGGCTTCCCGGTCAGGGGTTTCGTGTCCAGCCGGACGATCCGGGGGTTTTGCCCTCCGTATCCGGTACCTCGTTCTCCTCCACCGTGTAGGTCCCGTCGACAACATCGCTCGGCTGCTGGCCCCTGTTGGTGTGCACCGTCTGCCCGTTGACGGACACATCGATGGTGGCCGAGGTGATGCGCTTGGCGAGTGCATCGATCACCCGTGCGCGGATCGGAGGGATCAGAAGGGCAAACCCGATTGCATCGGTGAAAAAGCCGGGCGTCAGCAGCACGATACCGGCCACCAGGATCAGCGCCCCGTGGGCGAGTGGCCCGCGTGGATCCTGCCCCTCCTGAAACGACTTCTGAAGTTTTTGAAGCTCGCCCCGCCCCTGCGACCGCAGAAGCATGGTGCCAAGGACCGCTGTCAGGATCACCGTCGCCAGCGTCGGGAACAGGCCGATCCAGCCCCCGACCTGTATGAACAGCGCGATTTCGATCAACGGAACACTTACCAGTGCCAGAAAGATCCACATGGTCTCGCCTTTCGCCGCAGCCAATTGAACGGGGTCCGCATGGACTCACACCCCTTCCGACCCTAAATATGAAACCAGACCGGGGTTCGCCAGTGATGCGGCCCGTCTTCGTGTGGCAGAAGGAATGGACTCCCAAATGACTCAGCTCATTATTCTCGCAGCGATCGCTGTGTTCCTCATTCTGAGGCTGCGAAGTGTGCTGGGCACCCGGACGGGGTTCGAGGGTCCACCGGATCGCCTGTCCCAGGCGCCCCAGACGGCCAGCAAAGATGAGCGTCCGTTTGAGGTTATCGAGGGCGGTGGCACGGATCAGGACATCGCAGATCACGTCGAGGTGGAAAGCGACGCGGGCAAGGCGCTCGCCGCGATGAAGCGGGAGGAGCCGGATTTCTTCGTCTCCGACTTCCTCGCCGGATCCCGCCAGGCCTACGAGATGATACTGATGGCCTACGAGTCGGGCGATCTCGAAACCCTCCGCGAGTTTCTCGCCCCGGACGTCTATGCCGGGTTCGAGGCGGCGGTCGAGGAGCGGGATGAGAAGGGTTTCACCGTCGATGCCCGGTTTATTGGCGTGCGCGAGATGAAGCTGAAGGAAGCCCGGTTCGACGATCTCGACAATGTGGCCGACATCACCGTCCGCTTCGTCGGCGAGCTGACCTCCGTTGTCCGCAACGCCGAGGGGGATGTCGTCGAGGGCGATCCGTCGGAGATCAAGCGTCAGGCGGATGTCTGGACATTCTCCCGTGTGATGGGGTCCG
>JBCBAP010000057.1:0-22091 GCA_038532435.1 Pseudomonadota bacterium
CGGTCAGCGACCGGTTGACCAGCGTGACACTGGGCGCGTGGCTGCGCACCGTCTCGAACGCATCGGGGTCGAGATAGGGCGGGACGGATCCGCCCTCCCGCCCGTCATAGGCCCGGTTGAACGCCTGCCAGGCGAAGTAGTTTTCCCGCACCGGGAAATCGCACATGAGTTTGCGCACCCGTTCCCGCAGGACCGGGATGACGTCGCCTCCCCCATCGGCGGCAAGCTTGTCATACTGCGCCGGCGGGATGCCGAGGCCGAAGAGGGACGCGCGCCGCCGGGCGAGCCAGCGGACGAGACCCATGTCGAAAAGCGGCGCCACTTTCGCCTCGTAGTAGGCCTTCTGCTCCTCCGGCGTCTCCGCCCGCAGGAAGGGCTTGAAGTCCACGCGCCCGAGGCGGGAGACCATGTGCGCAAGTCCGATGAACCGGCCGAGCAGCCCGTAACGATAGACCCCATGGCTGAACATCTCGATCCGACGGCGGAACAGCCCCCGCCCCTCCCAGTAGGCGCGGGTGTCCGCGTCGAGGTGGGGACGCAGGATCTGCTGATAGACGTACGGGTTGGCCCCGTGATCTGCCCGGGCGAAGAACCGGTGAAATTCTGACTGGCTCAGATGCTGCGCGCCCGCGAGCTTGAGCTGGCCGAGCGCCACATGGGCGGGCGACAGATCCACAGCGGCGATGGAGCCCGGTGCCGCCGTGAGGTAGCTCATCATGTTGCAGCCGCCGGACGCGATGCAGACCAGATGCTCCCCGGGCTGGATCCGCAGCGCCTCCATATCGGACACGGGATCCTCCCAGATCTGCGCATAGACCAGCCCCTGGAACAGCCGTGAGAACAGCCGCTCGAGCAGCCCCTCCCGGGTCAGTGCAGCATTCTGGTGGACGGCTGCGCCAAGCTGGTCCTGCATCGTCTGCGCGTCGGTCATTCCTGCTCCTCGATGAGTTGGGGTCTTCAGTGCGGCGCGCGCTTCGGCGGCTCGTGGGTCACGGGCGGCTGGGGGGCCGGAACCCGTTCCGTTCGGGCGAGACGCCGCGCCCGGCGCCGTTCCTCCCGATCCATGCCGCGGCTACGCTCCCGCGTGATCCGGGCCCAGTCGATGAGCTCCAGCGTACCGTCCTGATGTTCGACAACGGCGGTACAGCTTTCCACCCAGTCACCGGTGTTGATGTAGTCGAGGCCCTGGATCTTGCTCATGTTGGCGCTGTGGATGTGGCCGCACACCACCCCGTCAAAGCCGCCGCGACGGGCCTCGTCCGCGAGCACCCTTTCATAGGCGCTGATATGGCTGACCGCGCGCTTCACCTGCGCCTTTGCCCACTTGGAAAGCGACCAGTACTGCCCACCCCAGAGCACGCGGACCCGGTTCACCCAGGTGTTGAGCCAGAGCATGAACACGTAGGCGCGGTCTCCCAGCAGCGCGAGCCATTTGGCGTGCACGACGACCGAGTCGAACTGATCCCCGTGTGTGACGAGGAAGGTGCGTCCATCGATGGCATCGAAGGAGGATCGTTCAACCACCTCGATCCCGCCGAAATGAACGCCCAGATACTTGCGGGCGACCTCATCATGGTTGCCCGGCACATAGACGATCCGCGCGCCCTCATGGGCGCGTTCCAGGATCATTTGCACAACATCGTTGTGGGTCTGCGGCCAGTGCCAGCCGCGCTGCAGCCGCCAGCCATCGAAGATGTCGCCGATCAGATAGTAGGTTTCGGCCTCGTGCTTCTCGAGAAAGTCGAGCAGCATGGGCGCCTGACATCCGCGGGTACCAAGGTGGATATCCGAAATCAGGATCGTCCGATACTTCACCTTGCGCCCATCACTCCGGTTGCAGATTAGGCGCGCTTATAGAACAAAATTTGTGACAGTTGTACTACGACCTTGGCCGTCCACCGCGTCGTGGCACACTATTTTGCGGTGCGAAACCGCGGCGAGTCTCAAAATGTCGTTCCAATGCTCAATGTGAGGTGATCCATTGAGACCGGAACCGCCCCTGCCCGCACATCCGTGCCCGCGATCTCCAGACGCTCCGAGTCGAGTTCGAATCCCGTGTAGGTCAGCCACTGCCCCCGGATGAAGATGTTGCCGTCGCCGAACAGGTGCTCGACAGTCAGCCCAAGGACGAGGCCGTATTCGTCGCTCGACGTTGTTTCGCTTCCCGCGGCGATCTTGAATTCAGATTCCTGCGACCAGATTGCCGGACCGATGGAGGCGGAGAGCAGCGTGTCCGATCGAACTGCATATCCCAGGCGGAAGCGAAGATCGGCGAGGTAGCTGGACGACACTTTTTGCGTCACGTCCCTGTTCTCAAACTGGGAATCGAAGCCACCATTGGTGACGTTCGCCTCGAGCCCCCAGACAGTGTTGCGGAACTGAAGGTTATAGCCAAGAAAGGCCCCGAAGATCGTTCCGAATTCCGCCTCGTCATCGGACGAGCTTGTTTCCTTGACCGAGACGGTCTGTCCCAACGACAGACCCGCATAGGGGCCGAACCACCTGGTGACCTCCTGCGCATGGACCTGTCCCGACGATAGGGTCGCTGCGGCCGCGACGGCAGCAGCGATGAATGCTGGCTTGAAATGCATGGTAAGATCCCTCCGGACATTCGCGCCTTCCCAAACGCGAAGCTGTGCGCGACAGTATCTTGCGCGCAGCTTCCTTTCAACGGTGTTACATTTCTTCGCTCATCAGCACGTTGCTTTCCACATCGCCGACGCCCGGGAGGGTCATGATCCGCCGGCGCAGGATCCGTTCGAAGTCCTCCAGATCCCGGGCGACGACCCTCAGGCGGTAGTCATAGACGCCCAGCACATGCTGGACGAGTTGCACCTCGGGAATCGCCGTGACGGCCCGCTCAAAATCCTCGAGGCTCACGCGGCCTCGCGCCGCGAGCTTCACGCCGAGGAAAACCACGACCGAGTACCCCAGGGCCGCGCGGTTCACCAGCAGCGTGCGCCCGGTGATCACGCGCTCTGTCTCCAGCCGCTTGATCCGGCGGTAGGCGGCGGGCTGGCTGAGGCCGACCCGTTGCCCGACCTCCTTCGCGTTCAGCCCTCCGTCCGCCCGAAGCTCGCGGATGATCGCGTGGTCGATGTCATCGAGATCGATCATCTGGTCAGTTGTCCGTAGATCATCGCGGAGAAGACACGCGATCTCTCGTGCAGTTGGCCCCGTTGAACTGCACAGCAGATGCCCGACCCAACTTCGGGGATAGGGCTTTGCACCGATGCCACACTCGAATTGGTAGGAGTATCCTGCCTCCACAGTCTGTATCGCGAGGGATACAGGAACGCCTGAACAAGCATGCGCAGCGCATCTGACGTCTTTTTCATACTGGCACCGCCTCGGTGTTCTTCACCTCACTCACCAGCATCAGCGCCTCGATATCTGCGATGTGAGGAAGCGCGAGGATGCGGGTCTTGTAGATGTGCTGGTAGTGCTCCAGATCCCGGGCGATCACGTCCATGCGGATGTCCACACGGCCCAGGAGCGTCTGGATCGCCGTCACATCGGGCACCTTCCGCGCCTCTCTCACGAACGCGTCGAAGGCGTTCGTCTCCGTCTTGTCGAGAGTGATCCGGAGAAACACCTGCACCTCATAGCCGAGCTTGCGCAGGTCCACCTCCGCCCGCCGCCCGAGAATGACGCCCTCCCGCTCCATCTTCGCGATGCGCCGCCAGCAGGGCGCGTGGCTGAGCCCCGCACGCTCGGCAAGGTCCGCCACAGACAGACTCGCGTCATCCTGCAAAAGGCGCAGAAGACGGCGGTCGATATCATCGAGCTGCATGATTTCTCTTTGATCGAACCAAATGACGCATGTCAATTCGCATACTCACTCAAATTTGGCAATCTGCGAACGCCAAAGACCGTTCTGCTGCGTATGGTACGGCCATCGAAACCGATAAGCAAAAACCCGAGGGGATACCCATGCGCGTATACTATGACCGCGATTGCGATGTGAACCTGATCAAAGACGCCAACGTTGCCATCGTCGGCTACGGCTCCCAGGGCCACGCCCATGCACTGAACCTGCGCGATTCCGGCGCGAAGAACCTTGCCGTGGCGCTGCGTCCCGGCTCCGCCTCCGCGGCAAAGGCGGAAGGGGAGGGCCTGACGGTCATGGCCATCGATGAAGCGGCCAAGTGGGCCGACGTCATCATGATGTGCATGCCCGATGAGCTGCAGGCGGACACCTACAAGAAGTACATCCACGACAACCTGCGTGATGGTGCCGCGATCGCCTTCGCCCATGGTCTCAACGTGCACTTCGGCCTCATTGAGCCCAAGCCGGGCGTCGACGTGATCATGATGGCGCCGAAGGGTCCCGGTCACACGGTCCGCGGTGAGTACGTGAAGGGTGGCGGCGTGCCCTGCCTCGTGGCCGTCGACAATGACGCGTCGGGCAAGGCGCTTGAGGTTGGCCTCTCCTACTGCTCCGCCATCGGCGGTGGCCGGTCTGGCATCATCGAAACGGACTTCAAGGAAGAGTGCGAAACCGATCTCTTCGGTGAGCAGGCCGTGCTTTGCGGTGGTCTCGTGGAACTGATCCGCATGGGCTTCGAGACGCTGGTCGAGGCGGGTTACGCGCCGGAAATGGCGTACTTCGAATGCCTCCACGAGGTGAAGCTGATCGTCGATCTGATCTACGAGGGCGGCATCGCCAACATGAACTACTCGATCTCCAACACGGCGGAGTATGGCGAGTACGTGTCCGGCCCGCGGATCCTGCCCTACGACGAGACCAAGGCGCGGATGAAAGCAGTGCTCGACGACATCCAGCAGGGCCGTTTCGTGCGCGACTGGATGGCGGAGTGCGCGGTCGGCCAGCCGTCCTTCAAGGCGATCCGTCGCAACAACGATGCACACGAGATTGAAAAGGTTGGTGAAACGCTGCGTGGCATGATGCCCTGGATCACCGCGGGTAAGCTCGTGGACAAATCCAAGAACTGAGGACGACCGGAGGGGCCTCGCGGCCCCTCCATCGTTTGTGCTAGCCCCGCGCCGCCCGACGGCGCGCGGCGACACCGGCAACCACGAGCGCACCGAGGAGCATCGGAAGGGATGCGGGCAGCGGCACGGGTGCCACTTCGGGCGCCGTGTTGGCGATACCAAACTCCGCCCCTACCAGATCCGGCGCACCGAAGAGCAGGCTGAGCACGCCGCTCAGATCCGCGGTGATCAGGAGCGGGATGCCCGCGACTGTCGGCGTTCCCAAATCGAAGAACGCAATCCCCGTCGCACCTCCGACCACGTCGCCGGACAGGTTGGCCCCGTCCGTGTCGATCAGGAAATTGCCGATGGTGATCCCCTGGGTCGCCGAAGTCAGCGTGACCCCGCTGCCATCGTGCTCGATGAGTGCCGCGCCGGTTCCGTCATCCACTGACCCGCCGGTGATGTCGAAGGCAAAGACCGGGTTTGGGCCGCTGACATCCACACCCGCCGTGCCGAACGGCGCACCGGTCAGGCCGAGACCCGCGAGGTCCGCCGTCACCTCCACCGTTGTCACGCCTCCGCTGATGGGCACGGTCGCAGCCTCGCCCAGCGTCGCCGTTGCAAGGGTCACGGTGCCGAGTGTCGCAATTAGTTTGAGCATCTGTCTCTCCATGATTGTGGGTTAATAGTCCCACTCACGTTGTAGACGAGTCTAAGTGGGTTAAAAGTACCACTTTTGTGAATTCTTAGGAGAGACGTGGCTGCGGAAACTAAGTCATTGATCCAAAACCATACACTTTCGTGATACGGCTAACTGATCTGCGCACAGATCCCCCGAAACCTCCGGATCAGTACCAGATCTTCCACATTCCCCGCTTCCGCGTCAGCCAGCCGCCGAGGGAAAAGTGGTCGCGCCGGATCAGCAGAACGAGCGCGATGAACGCCCCCAGCACCGCCAGATCGATCACCGCGTTGCGGTTGATTGGAAAGCCGCGATCATTGATCTCGAACGGGGCCAGAAACTTCTCCCACCGCCGGGTAACCGTGAAGAAGTGCATGATCAGCAGCGTGCCGTAGGACAAAAGACGCCCGATCCCTATGGCAGCAAGCAGACAGATCGCGCACTGGATCGCGGCCACGACGAGAACCTGTGTCGTGCTGATCTCCACCCCGTCAAAGTGGCGGACCAGTTGCTGATACTGCCCCGGCGTCAGGATCTTGTTGAACGCCCAGACAAACATAAACCAGACAAGACCCAGTCTGAGGACAAGGGTGGCAGTGGCATCGAGGCGATCTTGCAGGGAAAGGCTGGGCACGCGGGCTCTCCGGTCAGGTGGTGTCGGACGGTGCTAGCACGCGCCCGGACAGCCCGATACCGACGCTCACCGGGATGTGACGGTCCGTGCGCGACGCGGCGAAACGTCTGGTCCACCACGTTGCGTTTTCGCATCGACATCCCCATGTCCTGACGCTAGAACGCCGCAACGTTTGGCCACCGGGCCTGTCGACAACCATTGAAGGTCGCCTGTCATGGAGAATGTCCTCCTCATCGTCCACCTGATCCTTGCGCTCGCGCTGATCGGCGTTGTGCTCATGCAGCGGTCCGAAGGCGGTGCTCTGGGCATCGGCGGTGGTGGCGGTGGCGGCGGCCTGATGTCCGGGCGGTCCGCAGCGACGGCCCTGTCGAAGGTGACCTGGGCGTTGGCGGTCGCGTTTCTCGTGACCTCCATGACGCTTGTGATCCTCGGCGCGGGCGACGGATCCTCCTCCTCGGTCATCAACGGCATCGGTGAGATCGAGGGCAGCACTGGCGGCAACACCGGCCCCGCCCTGCCCCCGGGCCTCACGGATGGCGACCTTCTGCCGCCCGCCCCCACGGACGCCCCCGCCCTTCCGCCCATCGCGGAGTAACGCGCGTGTCCGGCCTTCTGGACCGGATCGACGCCGTTGGACAGTCCGCACTCACCTGGGTGAGTGGCGGGCTGCTGCGGCAGGCGTTTGCCCTCGTCGTTCTCACGGTGCTTCTATTCCTGCCCGGTCAGGCAAGCCTGCCGGTCACCGACCGAGACGAGGGGCGGTACGTCCAGGCCTCCAAGCAGATGATGGAGACCGGCGACTATGTCGACATCCGGTTTCAGAATGGTCCCCGGTGGAAGAAACCCGTGGGCATCTACTGGCTGCAGACCGCCGCGGCTCACACGGCAGGCACCGATGACGCATCCGAGATCTGGGTCTACCGGATCCCCTCCCTGATCGGCGCTCTCGGTGCGGTGGCGCTCACGATCTGGGGTCTCATGCCCCTGATCGGACGGCGGGCAGGCACGCTGGCGGGCCTGATGCTCGGCAGTTCGATCCTGCTCGTCGGAGAGGCTCATATAGCGAAAACGGACGCGGCCCTGCTTCTGACCATTGTCGCGGCACAAGGGGCGCTCGCGCGCATGTGGCTCAAGGAGGTCCGCCGTTTCGACCTGACCCACGCGGTCCTGTGGGTCGCGCTCGCGGTCGGGGTGCTGATCAAGGGGCCGATTATCCTGATGGTGACCGGGCTCAGCCTGCTTTGGCTTTGCATCGTGGATCGCAGCATCGACACGCTGCGCCTGACCCGGCCGCTGATCGGCGTGCCGCTCTTTCTCATCATCGCGGCCCCGTGGTTTATCGCGATCGGCATCCAGACGGATTGGGCCTTTTACGTGGAGTCCATCGGCAACGACCTGCTGGGTAAGGTCGGCACGGGGGCGGAGGCCCACTGGGGCCCGCCCGGATACTACCTCGCCACGATCTGGTTCAGCTTCTGGCCCTGGACGCCCCTTTTCGTACTGGCGCTTCCCTGGCTGTGGTCGGACAGACGCTCCGATGCGATGCGGTTCCTGACCGCCTGGGCCGTGCCCTACTGGGCGGTATTCGCGATCACCGCAACGAAGCTTCCCCACTACATGCTGCCGATCCTCCCGGCGCTGGCCGGGATGCTCGCCCATTGGATGACACACGGACCGGTGACGGAGATGCGGTACCGCTGGGCCCGCTGGGGTGCCGCGATTCTCTTCACCCTCGGCGCGCTGATCTATTGCGGCATCGTCATCGCGGCCCTCTTCGTCCTCGAGGGGCGTGTACCGCCGATGACAATGGCGATCGGGCTTCTGTGTCTGGGCTTGAGCGGGGTCGCGGCGCTGCTCCTCGTCCGCCAACGCCTGTTTGCCTTCGCGACCGTGGCACTGGTCACCATGGCGGTTCTGACACCCGCCCTGTTGGAGCGCACATTGCCGTCGCTCAAGAGCCTCTTCATCAGCCCGCGCATGGTCGCGGCACACGATGCGTGGACATCCTGCGCGCCGCAGGACCTGATCACGGTCGGCTATCACGAGCCGAGCCTCGTCTTCCTCGCCGGGACAGACACGCGGCTCATCTGGCCGGAGGAGGCTGTGGCGCTTCTCCAGTCCGACCCGGAGGTCCGGATCTTCTTCGAAACCCCGCGGCGCGGCACGCTGGAAAGCATCACGGAGGATGTGGGCCATCCGCTGACGGTGCTCGAGGCGGTCCATGGCCTGAACTACAACCGGGGCGATCCCGCTGACATTCTGCTCCTGACCCGCAGCGACGGCAGGCTTGCGACGGAGTGCGCGCGGAATTGAACCTTTGCGCCCGGCGGGCTAGACAGCGGTCAACTCAACGGCAGGCGTCCTTCAGATGACCAACTCCCCCCGGTTCAGCATCGTCGTTCCCATGAAGAACGAGGTCGACAGCGTTGCCGCGATGCTGTCGGAGGTGGAGGCCGCCTGTGCCCCGCTCGGCCCATTCGAGCTCATCATCGTCGATGACGGTTCCGACGATGGCACGACCGACGCGTTGCGCGCTGCCGCCGAGGCGACGCCCTGGTTCCGCACCTTGCGCCACGCGCAGAGCTGCGGCCAGTCCGCCGCCGTACTCACCGGCGTGCGCGCGGCGCATGCGGAGGTCTGCGCGACCCTCGATGGTGACCTGCAGAACCCTCCCGCAGAACTCCCGAAACTCCTGGCGCCACTGCTCGAGGATGAAACCGGGCGCCTCGGTCTCGTGGCTGGTCAGCGCAAGATCCGGCGGGACACACCGTCAAAGCGGCTTGCCTCCCGGCTCGCCAATGCGCTGCGGCGGCGGATCCTGCGGGATGACACGCGCGACACGGGCTGCGGCCTCAAAGGGTTCCGCCGCAACGTGTTCCTCGCCCTCCCCTTCTTCGATCACATCCACCGCTACCTGCCCGCGCTGGTCAAGCGTGAGGGCTACGAGGTCCTCCTCGTCGATGTAGAGGATCGGGAGCGGGCGAGCGGGCGGTCGAAGTATACAAACCTCAACCGGGCGATCGTTGGGGCGTCTGACCTCCTCGGCGTCTGGTGGCTGATGCGTCGCCGGGCCTTGCCCCGGATCGAGAGTTCCGATGAGTGACGACGACCACTGGATCATGGAGCTTCTGCTGGTGGAAAGCTGGGCCGGGGTCTGGCTCGCGCTCTTCGGCCTTTCCGCGCAGGCGATCTTCATGGGACGGATGCTCGTGCAATGGGTAAGCTCGGAACGGGCGAAGCGGTCCGTCGTGCCCGTATCCTTCTGGTGGCTCTCGCTGGTGGGGGCATTGATGCTGCTGATTTACGGCGTCCTGCGCGAGGATGTGGTGATCATCGCCGCACAGCTCTTCGGCTTTGCCGTTTACGCCCGCAATCTCTGGCTGATCCGTGCGGAGCGACGGCGCAATCTGCTTCTGTGACCGCGAGGGGTTGCCTCTGCGTCAGGGCGGCCCACCATATTTAGCGGCGCTCGCCCCTTGCCCAAAGCACCGAACAGGCGTAGAGGATGAGTCCCGTGGCGACGGGATCAAATTGCGATCCGGCGCGCCCAAGGCGGCATCGATACGGGGATTTCCATGGCACGATTCATCTTCATCACCGGCGGCGTCGTGTCCTCCCTGGGCAAAGGTCTCGCCTCCGCAGCCCTTGGCGCGTTGTTACAAGCCCGGGGCTATTCCGTGCGGCTGCGCAAGCTCGATCCCTATCTGAATGTCGATCCGGGCACGATGAGCCCGTTCGAACATGGCGAGGTCTTCGTGACCGATGATGGCGCGGAAACCGACCTCGACCTCGGTCACTATGAACGGTTCACGGGTGTGCCGGCCCGGGCGACGGACTCCGTCTCCTCCGGCCGCATCTACCAGACCGTGCTCGACCGCGAACGGCGGGGTGAATATCTGGGCAAGACGATCCAGGTCATTCCCCACGTCACCAACCAGATCAAGGAATTCATCTCCATCGGGGAGGATGAGGTCGACTTCATGCTCTGCGAGATCGGTGGCACCGTCGGCGACATCGAGGGGCTGCCCTTCTTCGAGGCGATCCGCCAGTTCAACAACGACAAGCCCGCGGGCCAGTGCCTCTTCATGCACCTGACCCTGCTTCCGTTCATCGCGGCCTCGGGTGAGTTGAAGACGAAGCCGACCCAGCACTCCGTCAAGGAGTTGCGCTCCATCGGGATCGCACCGGACATCCTGGTCTGTCGTGCGGATCAGCCGATCCCGCAAAAGGAACGGGACAAGCTCGCGCTTTTCTGCAACGTGCGCCCGGAACGGGTGATCGCCGCCCTCGATCTCGACTCGATCTACGAAGCACCGCTCGTCTACCACCGGGAGGGGCTCGACACCGCCGTGCTCGACGCGTTCGGCATTTCTCCGGCACCGAAGCCGCAGCTCGATCGCTGGCACGACGTCGCAGACCGGATCCACAAGCCCGACGGCCTCGTCCGCATCGCCATCGTGGGCAAGTACACCCAGCTTGAGGATGCGTACAAATCAATCGCCGAGGCCCTCACCCACGGGGGCATGGCGAACCGCGTTCGTGTCGAAACCCAATGGCTCGACGCGGAAGTGTTCGAGAATGACGACCCCGCCCCCTATCTTGAGGGCTTCCACGGCATCCTCGTGCCCGGCGGCTTCGGTGAGCGTGGCACGGAGGGCAAGATCCGCGCGGCAGAACATGCACGGGAAAACAAGATCCCCTATTTCGGGATCTGCCTCGGGATGCAGATGGCCGTGATCGAGGCTGCGAGAAACCTTGCGGGTCTCACCAAGGCAGGCTCAGAGGAGTTCGATCAGGAGGCGGGCATCGACCGGTTCGAGCATGTCATCTACCACATGAAGGAGTGGGTGGAGGGCAACCGGACGGTCAAGCGCGCGGTCACCGATGACAAAGGCGGAACCATGCGGCTCGGCGCCTACAACGCCACGCTCGTGGACGGATCGCAGGTGGAAACGATTTACGGCAGTCCCACGATCAGTGAGCGCCACCGCCACCGTTTCGAAGTCGACATCAAGTACCGCGACAAGCTTGAGCAGTGCGGCCTCAGCTTCTCAGGCCTCAGCCCGGACGGAAAGCTGCCGGAGATCGTGGAGATCCCGGACCACCCGTGGTTCGTGGGTGTGCAGTTCCATCCGGAGTTGAAGTCCAAGCCGTTCGAGCCGCACCCGCTCTTCGCCGACTTTATCCGCGCGGCGATGGATCAATCGCGGCTCGTCTGATCAGGCGGCGAGGAAGTCCCGCGCTGCCGCGATCTCGCTTTGCACAAGTTCGTGCCCGCCCGGGTGCCAATGGGCGTCGACCCGCGCGCCAGCACCGGTCAGGCCCTCAATCAACGCCTCCGTGATTGGCATCGGTCCGATCGGATCCCGCTCTCCGGCGGTGATCAGCACCTCCAGTCCTGTCAGATCGGGCCATTCCGGTTCGAACGGGATCAGCGGGTGCATCAGCACCAGCCTGCGCAGCCCGGTGAAACCCATGATCGCGAGGTTTGCGAGGATGTTGGCCCCGTTGGAATAGCCCACCCCGACGGCCTCGCCGAGATCCTGATCCTCAAGGAACCGGCCAAGCTGCGCCGTCCGCCGGGCAAGGTCCTCCATGTCGTAGACCCCCTCGCCCGTCCTTCGGAAAAAGCGTCGGGCACCGCCCTCGAACACATCCCCGTCGAGCGCGAGCACTCCTGCCCCCGGGTGCAGCATGGGGGCGAGCGTGGCGAAGCCCTCCTTGTCCCCGCCGGTGCCGTGAAGCATGACGAGGGTGGGCGCGCCGGGGTCTCCGGCACGCCTGAGCGTCTGATAGGCCATCGCTAACCCTCCAGGGCAGGCAGGACCGCCTCGATCCGCTCCCGCAGCGGCTCGTGCTGCTTGGGCAGCTTTAGGCCGGTGCCAAGCTCGTCCACCGGCTCATCGACGGCAAATCCTGGCTCGTCCGTGGCAACCTCGAACAGGATGCCCTCGGGCACGCGGGAATAGATTGCCCAGAAATAGTCCCGGTCGATCTGCTCGGTCACGCGCAATCCAGCCGCCTCCATGCGCGCCTTCATCGCCCGCTGTGCTGCCCGGTCGGGGACGGAGAAGGCAACATGGTGCACGCAGCCAGATCCTTCCCGGCCAAGAGGAATCGTGGCATCCACATGAAGGTCGACCACATCCGCCGCCCCCGACCGGGCGCGGAACCGGCATGTCGCACCGTCTTCGCCTTCGGCAGCATAGCCAAACACCTCCGTGAGAACCGCAGCGGTGGAGGAGCCGTCCCTCACGCTGAGTGTGACGCCGGCAAAACCACGGATCGCCACCTCGGATCCGACACCGGACACGAGCCAGGGGGACCTGGCATCAGCCCGTTCGACAAGGGCAAAGGCAAGCCCGTCGGGATCGGTGAAGATCGCGCGCGCCTCATCAAACAGCGTCTCGTCCCGCACGAACACGGCACCGAAACCGGGCAACCGGGCGCGCCAGAAGTCGAGGCTCCCGTCGGGCACTGCAAACTGGGTCAGCGTGACCTGACCGGCGCCAGCCGCGCCCTGACGGATCCCTTCCCAGGGAAAGAACGTCATGATGGTGCCCGCAGACCCGACCTCGTCACCATAGTAAAGGTGGTAGGTCCCGGGATCGTCGAAGTTGACGGTTTTCTTGACGAACCGCAGCCCGAGCGCGTCGCGGTAGAAGTGCAGATTGCCTGCGGCGGATCCCGCAATCGCGGTCACATGGTGCAGGCCCTGAACATGATCTGTCATGGTGTCCTCCAAAACTGAACGTTGAGCCACAGATGGATCCAGACGGCCCAAAGACAAAGCGTGCATTCAGGCACGAATTATCCACAATTTCGAAACACAAGCAGCCCCGAAGAAGTCTCCCCCCCCTTCAACAGGCAGGCCACACACCAAGATGGCGCCCCCGGCAGACGGGAGCGCCAATCGCCCGAAGGGCTCATGGGATTGCCTTGCCAGCGGCCAGGCGCCGTTCAACAGCCGCTACCCGACGAAGGCCTTTTCGAGAACGAAGTCCGCTGGCGCGTTGTTCGACCCTTCGGTGAAGCCACGCGCCTCGAGAAGTTCCTTCAGTTCGACATTGAACGCCATGGATCCGCACAGCATCACCCGGTCCGTTTCCGGATCGAGCTCTGGCACGCCGAGGTGCCGGGAGAGCGCGCCGGAACGAATAAGATCGGTGATCCGCCCTTCGGTATCGGAGGCTTCCCGCGTCGTGGTCGGCACGTACCGCAGCTTCGCCGCGACGTCCTCCCCGACAAGCGGGTCTCCCTTCAGACCCGCGACCAGCTCCTGCCCGTAGGCAAGCTCGGCCACCGTCCGGCATGTGTGGGTCAGCACGACCTCGTCGTAGCGCTGATACACATCCGGGTCCCGCACGAGGGACGCAAAGGGCGCAAGCCCCGTGCCCGTCGACAGCATGTAGAGCCGCTTGCCCGGCGTCAGCGCGTCGAGCACCAGCGTCCCCGTGGGCTTCGGCCGCACGATCACCTGATCCCCTGGCGCAACAAGCTGCAGGCGGGAGGTCAGCGGACCGTCCGCCACCTTGATCGAGTAGAATTCAAGCGTGTCGTCCCACGCTGGGCTCGCGATGGAATAGGCCCGCAGGAGCGGCTTTCCGGTGTCCTTCAGCAACCCGATCATCACAAACTCCCCGGATCGGAAGCGCAGGGAACGCGGACGGGTCACCCGGAACGAAAACAGCGTATCGGTCCAGTGGCGGACCTCCGTGACGGTCTGCCCGTCTGGCAGCACCACGGGTGCCGCGATCTTTTCTTGAACGGTCATGGAATGATTTCCTCTTCAGCCCGCGGAGCGGACACGGTCCTGATAGGCGGGCGGCAGGGCGCGGGGCCACTGCCCTTCCGGCTGGCGGGTGGCCAGCGCATCGTCGATTTCCACCTCGTCGAAGCCGACGCGGCGGGCGTTGCGGTACTGGTCCGCGAGCACGTGGCCGCGCGCGCGCAGATGCCCGCGATAGCCGAGCATCCGGAGCCGCCGGGCGAGCGAGAAGCCGCGCCCGTCCGCAAAACTCGGGAAGGGGATGCGGATCAGGCCCGCATCCTTCACCCGCGCATAGGCCTCCACCGCGTCCACATCATTGGGCAGATCGACACCGCCGCACGGGCTGCCATTGTACTCTTCATAGGGCGTGAAGCCGCCTGTCCAGTGTTCGGGGCCAAAGCCCTGATCGGTCACGATCACGGTCATGCCGCCGCTCCTTCCTTCGGTGTGCCACGGACGACCTTGCCGTCCACGATGTGAATGCCGCATTCGTCCTTGTCCGTGCCGCGCCAGCGGCCCGCCCGCGGGTCCTCTCCATCCGCAACTGCGGAGGTGCAGGGTTCGCACCCTATGGACAGAAATCCCCCGGCAACGAGCGGGTGCCGCGGCAGGTCGTGCGCGGTGAGATAGGCCTCCTGATCCTCACGGGTCCAGTGGGCGAGCGGATTGACCTTAATCCGCCCCTGCCCGTCCTGTTCGAACACCTCAAGCTCGGCCCGGCCCCTGGACTGGTGCCGCTTGCGTCCGGACAGGATCACGTCAAACGCCTTGAGCCCCCGTTCGATGGGCCGCACCTTGCGCACGTCGCAGCACCCGTCCACGTCGGTTCGGTGCAGGTTGCGGTCCGGATCCTCCGCCTTCAACTCCACCGGATCGGGGGAAATCCGGCGGACATCGGTGAGGCCGAGCGTCTCCGCCACCTCCTGCTGATACTTCAGCGTCCCCGCGAACAGCATCTGCGTGTCCACAAAGAGCACCGGCATGTCCGGGTCCCGCACACTGAGCATGTGGAGCAGGATCACGCTCTCCGCCCCGAAAGAGCTGACAAGTGCCCGGTGCCCGCCGAACAGCCCAGCAGCGGCATCTCTCACGATGTCCTCCGCCGCCCGTCCGGCATAGTGGGCATTGAGCGCCCGCAAGCGGCGTGGATCAGGCCGCATGTGCACGTTCCTCGGCCTCGTACAGCGCCGCCTTGAACGGTGCCATGCCCAGACGCGTGTAGGCGGCGAGGAAGGTTTCCTCGGGCCCGTGGCGCAGATCGAGGTAGGCCTCGATCAGCCGCTCCACCGCTGGCACAATTTCATCGTAGGCAAAGCCCGGGCCGGTGCGGGAGCCGATGGCCGCCGTCTCCGTTCCGTCGCCGCCGAGCGTGATCTGGTAGCTCTCCACCCCGGCCCGGTCGAGGCCGAGGATTCCGATGTGACCCACATGGTGGTGACCGCAGGCGTTGATGCAGCCGGAGATCTTGATCTTCAGCGGTCCGATGTCCCGCTGCGCATCGAGATCCGCGAAAACCTCGCTGAGCTGCTGGGCCACGGGGATCGACCGCGCCGTCGCGAGGGCGCAGTAGTCCATGCCCGGGCATGCGATGATGTCGCTCACAAGCCCGATATTGGCCGTGGCGAGCCCCGCGCCGACCAACGCGGCGTGCAGCGCGGGCAGGTCGGCCCTGTGCACATGGGGCAGGATGACGTTCTGCTCATGGCTGATGCGCAGCTCGTCATGGCTGTAGCGCTCGGCGAGATCCGCCATCACCCGCATCTGATCCGCCGTCGCATCGCCGGGCGTGCCGCCGATGGGCTTAAGGCTGATGGACACGATCGCATAGTCCGGGTTCTTGTGCGCATCGGTGTTTGTGTCGATCCAGCTTTGCAGCGCGCCGTCGACGACCGGGGCGGTCTCCGCGGTCTTGTAAGCTGGCGGCTGGAAGCTCGCCTCGATGGCCGCACGCAGCGCCGGGTCGACGTCGGGAAGCAGGCGCTGCTGCATGGCGAAGATTGCCTCGACCCGCTCCCGCATGGTCTCGATGCTCTCTTCATGGACCAGGATCTTGATCCGGGCCTTGTACTTGTTGTCCCGCCGGCCATGCAGATTATAGACGTTCAGGATTGCCTCTAGATAAGCGAGCAGGTCGTCCTTGGGCAGGAAGTCCCGCAACACCTTGCCGATCATCGGCGTCCGGCCCAGACCACCGCCGACCACGACCTCGTAGCCGGGCTCGCCCGCATCGTTGCGCACCATGCGCAGCCCGATATCGTGCGCCTTCGTCACCGCCCGGTCGTTGGGGGAGCCGGTGACGGCCACCTTGAACTTGCGCGGGAGGAAGGCGAACTCCGGATGGTCCGTCGACCATTGGCGGATCAGCTCCGCGGTCGGGCGCGGATCCTCGATCTCGTCCGCCGCGGCACCCGCGAAATGGTCTGCTGTCACGTTCCGGATGCAGTTGCCAGAGGTCTGGATGGCGTGCATTTGCACGTCCGCCAGCGCGGACAGCATCTCCGGCACATCCTTAAGCTTCGGCCAGTTGAACTGGATGTTCTGCCGGGTGGTGAAATGGCCGTAGCCCTTGTCCCACCGCTCCGCAATCATCGCGAGCTGGCGCATCTGCGCCGACCGGAGCGTGCCGTACGGGATCGCGACTCGCAGCATGTAGGCGTGAAGCTGCAGATAGAGCCCGTTCATCAGCCGCAGCGGCTTGAACTCGTCCTCCGTGAGCGAGCCGTCAAGCCGGCGCGCGACCTGACCACGGAACTCCTCGACACGGGTCCGCACGAAAGCCTCATCAAAATCGGTGTAGCTGTACATGATCAGAGCTCCGCCTGCTTGCCGTGGTTGTAGTTTGAGGGGCCGCGGGTGCGGAACGCCTCGCGGAAGTGCACCGGCTGTGGCGCACCGTCTTCGCCGATCTTCGCTTCGGCCAGGTAAGGGCCGACAAGGCGGTGTTGCTGGGTCTGCGCCTGCGCAAGCAGCTCCTCCGCGTCCTCTTCGGTCGTCGCGACCAGCGCGTCCGCATGGCGGCGGGACCAGGCACCCTCCGCCGTCAGGTAGATCACGTCGCCTTCCAGCAGGTCGTTTGCGGTCACGATCTTGGGTTTGAACTCACGGGCCATGGGTCAGAGCGCCTCCACGCGCGGTTCCAGTTCGATCAGGGTATCGGCAGCCTGGCGCGGGGCGAGGCCGTACATCAGGATCACGGGACCATCGGTCTCCGCGATGGCGTCGGGCAGGTCGAGGAGTGTGCTTTCGATGATCCGCTGGTTCGGGCGGGAGGCATTCTCGACCGCCGTCACCGGTGTCTCGCCATCGGCCCCGTGCATCATCAGACGCCCGCGCAGGAACTTCGCCGCGCGCTTGCCCATGTAGATGGCCGCGGTCGCCCCTTCAGCAGCAAGCCCGCGCCAGTCATGATCCGCGAAGCCGTCCACATCGTGCCCGGTCAGCAGGCGAACGGATGAATTCCGCCCGCGTTTCGTCAGGCTCTGTCCCAGCGTCGCTGCTGCGGCGGACGCGGTGGTGATCCCGGGCACGATGTCCCACCGGATGCCGTTCGCGTCGAGCGCATCAATCTCCTCATCAAGACGCGCGAACACTGCGACGTCCCCGCCCTTGAGGCGCGCGACCTTGGCACCCTTTGCGGCCTTGTTGACGATCAGCGCGTTGATGTCCTCTTGCTTCCAGGACGGGCCGAAACCGGTCTTCCCAACCTCGATGATCTCCGCCTCGCGCCGGGCAAGTTCAAGGATGCCGGAGCCGACGAGCCGGTCCGTGATCACAACGTCCGCCTCGTGCAGGAAATGCCGGGCTTTCAGGGTCAAGAGTTCCGGATCGCCCGGGCCCGCGCCGATCAGCGCGACATGGCCGGGATCGACGCTTTCGTTGATCGTGTCGACGAGCAGATCCTCGAGGGCGATTTCAGCCGCATCCCCGCCACCGTTTGCCAGCGCCTTCGGCCCCCGGTCGAAGTAGAAGGCGGACCAGAAGTCGCGGCGCACGCGGCCCATGGGCAGCACTTCAGCCATCTTGCGGAAGCTCTGCCCGATGCGCGCGAGTGTGCCCAGCGTGACCGGCAGCATTTCCTCCACGTCGCGCTTGATGGAGCGGGCGAGGACCGGTGCGGCACCCTCCGTGCCGATGGCAACGGTCACCGGGTCCCGGTCCACGATTGCCGGAGTGATGAACTGGCTGTCCTCGAGGTTGTCAACGATGTTGGTGAGCGCCCCGGCGCGGCGTCCGATCTCAACCGCGCGCGCGTCCTCTGCCGCATCCTCGTTCGCAGCATAGAGCAGAACCGCACAAGTCGCGTCGCCGTCGGCAATCGGGCGTTCGGTCAGGCGGACCTTGCCGTCTGCGGCCCATCGGGACATTTCCCCCACCGGCTCAGAGCCGTAGACGCTGATCGTCGCGTCGGTCTTGAGCAGGAGCCGCACCTTGGCAACCGCGCAATCGCCCGCGCCGGATACCACGACACGTCGCCCGTCAAGAGCCACAAAAATCGGAAAATGCCGCATGACGACCCCTCCTCCCATACGCCGATGGCGTTTCGAAACAGATGGGTATCTTAGAACATAATTCCCATATTGAGGGTATTACCCCGGCAAAATAAGAAAATTCACCTTGCGCAGACACTGTCTTCGCGCCATCGTTCCGGCTCGATCAGCGACGGGAGAACAACCATGCAACTCGACGCGATAGACCGGAACATTCTCGCCCTCCTGCAGGAGGATGCGAGCCTCTCGCTCGACGAAATCGCCCGCCGGGTGGGCGCATCTAAGACACCCGTCTGGAACCGGATCCGCAAGATGAAGGAGGCGGGGCTCATCCTTGGGGAGACCACCCTCCTCGACCCGGAGAAGCTGGGCCTCGAAAGCTGTTTTTTCGTTCTCATCCGCACCTCCGAGCATGATGCGGGTTGGCTGGAGCGCTTTCTCAACGCGGTGCGCGCCCGTCCCGAGGTTATGGAGGCGCACCGGCTCGCCGGGGACATCGACTACATCCTTAAGGTCCGCGTGCCCAACGCCCGGGCCTATGACGATTTCTACCGCGCCCTGATCGAGGAGGTCTCGATCTACAACGTGACGTCCACGCTTTCGATGGAAGAGATCAAGAACACCACCCAGCTGCCGATCCCGGAACCATGACGCATTGGCCTTTGGCTCGCCTTTGCCTACATGTTCCTCGGGATAAGTGGAGTCGACCGAATGCCGATACTCGCGGGCCTCGTGGTGGCCGGACTATTTCTCTACCTGATGGTAAACCAGCCCCGGCTGCGGGTTGCAGGCGCGATTGCCGCGGCGGTCCTGATCGCTGGCCTCGCCTACTACATGCAGACAACCGATGACACCTTCTCCCAGGCGGAGCAGGCCTTCCCAGTCGAGGATCTGCGTTTCGACCGTGTCACGTTCGAGGAAGACGCCCGGTTCAGCACCCTGTCTGGCCGGGTCGAGAACCAGGCGGAGGCGGGCATCGTCCGCCAGATCGCCGTGAGGGTCCGGCTCTTCGATTGTGAGAGCGAGGCAACGCCCATCGCAGAGTGTGCCCAGATCGGCGAGGACGACGGTGTCGCACGCCTCGAGCTGCCACCCGGACAGTTGCGCGCCTTCGAGGCGACCCTGCGCTTTGCGGATCAGCCGCGGGTCGCGGGCGTGCTGGTGTGGGAGTTCGAGGTGACCGGGGTGCGGGCGCGGCCCGACTGACGATCGGTTCGCTACCCAAGATCCGTGATCAGCTTCGGGATCTGTTTCTTGACCTTGAAGAACCCAGCGGTCGCGTGGGGCCAGACCTTCCGATCCCAGTCCCGCTGGACCTCCGTGATCGGACAGCCAGCCTGGTCGAACGCCCCCTGATTTCGCGCCATCCAGTCGCGCACAGGTCCGACCGGCACGAATGGCGTGACGATCTGCGTTGCCCGACACCCGGTCGCGCAGGCAATCAACGCCTCCGGGTTCGGATCGTCGATTGCGACCTCCTTCGGACCAAATGCATCTCGCGCCCGGGCACCTGCATCCGCGAGGGCGGTGCGATCGAACGCCTCCACGTCCGGGCTTGACCCTGCCGCTGTTCGTTCCCCAGAAAGCTGCAGCGTCGCAATTCCCACAAGGTCATCCGGCAGAGAAGCTTGAAGTTGCTCGGGGCAGCAATCCTCCTCTGTGATCAGCAGGAGCGTGCGCGCGGCCTGATCCGGCGTTCGCATCGGGCGGACCGGTTGCACCGGCGGATGCGTCGGCCAGCCGAGTGGCTCGACCCGTGGGTTAAGATCGCCCGGGCCGGGCTGGAAGCGGTCCTCGGTGTACTTTGCAATGTTGGACGCCCGCGCCGCGTAGGCCTTCCCCGATGTGTGCAGGCCCGCCACCCAACGCCAGCCGAGCGTGTTGCTCGCGGGGTCCCCGTCCAGCAAGTGATGGAGGAAGAAGTCCGCACCCAGCTCCCACGGGAGGCTCAGGGTGAAGATCCAGATCGATGCAAACCACATGCGGGCGTGGTTGTGCAGGTAGCCGGTCTCGATGAGCTCAGCGACCCACGCGTCAAAGCAGGCGATGCCGCTCCTTCCGTCGCGGGCGGCTGCGAGCCGCCGGTCCCCCGCCCAGCTCCGCGCCTCGCGTCCTGCATCGCGCCGGTAGTCGGCCCAGACCGTTGGTCGCCGTTCGAGCCAGCCCTTCCAGTAGCTGCGCCAGTACACCTCCTGCACGAACTTTTCCGACGCGCTGAAGCTGTGGGACTGGAGGGCGGCGCAGACCAGTTCTTCCTCTGTGACGAGGCGTCGTCGGACGAAGGGGGAGAGCTGGGAGACGCCATGGTGATGTCCCGGGCCGCGATCGTAGTTTCGCTGGGCCGCGTAATGCCTGCCCATGCGATCCCGAAACGCCTCCATCTGCAGAAGACCGGCTGCGCGGGTCGCATCCTCGACAAACAGATCCTTCATCGCTCTTCCCTCCCGACTGCCCCGGGAAATAGGCCGGTGGAGCCCGGTGGCGAGGCATCAGTTCAGCGGCGGCGGCGGGCGGAGTGACGCGGGCAGATCATCGAGCATGGCCTCCACCGTCTCCCGGGTCTGACGGTTCTGCTCGATCAGGCTGCGGGTCTGGTCGAGGTTCGGGGCCGGTGGCAAGGCCGCGCGGGTGCCGAAAACGGTGGTCGGATCGTTCGAGACATCCTCCTTAAACTCCGCCATGCCCCGTCGCGTTTCATCGCTCGAGGTCACCAGTCGCTCCCAGTCCCCACCTGCGACGGCGAGCGGTTCGGGAACCGCATCCTCGTAGACCGCCGCCGCTGCTGCATGCTGGTCGAGCAAGGTAAGCGCTCGCGCGCGCAAGTCGGTCACATCCGGCCCCATGCCTGCGATCAACTGAAGGGTGACATGCGCACGACCGGCAGCCAGATGCGCCTCCGCCGCCAGCGTCAGGGAGGCCGGACTACGACGCCCGAGCGCCTCATCAAGGATTGCCAGCGCCGTATCCGGCAAAGCGAGATCCAGAAGCGCCCGCGCGGCGGAAAGGCGCGCCGCATCGCCGTCCTCACCTTCCGGCAATGCGTTGAGATGCTTAAGGACTGTGGCGCTGTATTCCGCTGGTGTGAGCTCCGTCGGATCAGCCTCGGCCACGAGCTCTGCCGCCACGCGCCGGTACATCTCGGCGCGCTCAGGGGAGAGCCGGATCTCCTCAGCGATCGTGGAAAGCGCTGCATCGAGATTGTTCGCCCGTGCCTCCGCCTGAACGGTCGATACAAGAAGGCTGTGCCCCCGGTCCTCCGCGCGCAGAAGCCAGGCGGCGGACTTCGCCCGCTCGAGCATATCCTCGGGCACGTCAGCACCCCGCGCAAGGTGCGATGCTATAAAACGCTCAAGCGCCTCCGGCGCCACGATGTCGGGCAGTTCGGCGAGGGCGCGGTAGGCGGCCTCCGCCTCCTCGTGGCGTCCGTCGCGCGACAGGATCATGGCCTCCGTCAGGCGCATTGCCGAATCGGCGGGCGATCCGGGTCGTATCGCAAGCGTGTATAGCGTTTCGACCGCCTCCTGCGGACCCCGGTTCAGATAGCCTCGGATCGCCTTCGCGCCGATGCGTTGACGCAGC
>JBCBAP010000058.1:0-21907 GCA_038532435.1 Pseudomonadota bacterium
TGCAGTCGCGGCTGGACCCGGGGCCCGCGCGGGAGGCGTTCGCGGCGGCGGATAACATGACCGAGCAGCTCACCGCGCTCACCTGCCTCGTCCGCGCGGGCGCCGGGGCGGATGCGCTCGCGGCGTTCGAGGATCAGTGGCAGCACGACCGGCTGGTTATGGACAAATGGTTTGCCGTTCAGGCCACCTTCACCCCGCCGGATAAGGCCGTCGACACGGTGACCGCGCTCACGGATCATCCCGCCTTCGACTGGAAGAACCCGAACCGGTTCCGTTCGCTTCTCGGGGCGTTTGCCGCGGGCAATGCGGCCGGGTTCCACGCTCCCGGCGGCGGGGGATATGCGCTCCTCGCGGACTGGCTCATCCGGCTCGACCCAGTGAACCCGCAAACGACCGCCGGGCTCGCCGGGGCGTTCGAAACCTGGCGGTGGTACGACGCCGAGAGACAGATGCTCATGTCCGACGCGCTGGAGCGTGTGGCGAGCCAACCCACGCTTTCCAAGGATACCGGAGAGATCGTCGGGCGCATCCGCGCCGCCTGAGGGGCAGCCGCCGGGGCATCCGCTCCGCCATCGCCGTCTGACGCCTCCGCCCGTCAGGGAGTGAGGAAAAGGGGGGGCGGGCGGGGCACGGCGCGTCGATCAGCGGCTCCTGAAAGGGGCCGTGAGATCGCGCGCTTACTCCGCAGCCTCCGCCAGCGGAGCACCTCCGGCGCGGAACCCGGCGAGCAATTCTTCCCGCCGTTTGGCTGCCGCCGCCGCGTTGGCCTCCTTCACATGGCCGAAGCCCTTGATCTGAAGCGGCAGCCGCGCGATCGCCTGGGCGAGATCGACGGTCTGCGGTGTCACGTCCGCCAGCACCTCCGCCATGTCCCGCTCGTACTCACCGATCAGCGCCCGCTCCATGCGCCGCTCCGCCGTTCGACCGAACGGGTCAAGCGCCGTGCCCCGCAGGGCGCGGAACCTGGCGAGCAGCTTCATCGCGCCCAGCATCCAGGGCCCGAATTCCCGCTTTATCAGACGCCCCTCGCTGTCCTTTCGCGAAAAGATCGGTGGGGCGAGGTGGAACCGCAGCCCGGTGACCCCGTCGAACCGCTCCGCCACGGCAGCCTCCAGCGTTTCCGCATGAAGGCGCGCGACCTCGTACTCATCCTTGTAGGTGAGAAGCTTGTGATAGCCCTCGGCAACCGCCCGCGCGACGTCCTCGCCCGCCGCCTCCGCGCGCGTCACGAGCGCGCGGTATTTGTTCGCGAGGGCTGCGTTCTGGTACTTCACGAGGTGATCCGCGCGGAAATCGACCATATCGGCAAGCGTCGCCGGAGCATCCTCCCGCTCCGCAATCGCGGCGGCCGCCTCGACGGGCGCATGCACCGCCCAGCGGCCAAGCTCGAAGGCGCTCAGGTTGCCCTCGACCCCCGCCCCGTTCATGCGGATCGCCTCGAGGATCGCGTCACGGCTTAGGGGCACCAGACCCGCCTGCCAGGCCGCGCCCAGCATCAGCACGTTTGCGTAGATCGCGTCGCCCAGAACCCGCTCCGCCAGCTTGGTCGCGTTCAGCATCGACAGACCATCCGCGCCGAGACGTGCCCGCAGCGCGAGCGTCATACGGTCCGTGGGCAGTTTGAAGTCGGTATTGCGGGTGAAGTCCCCGGTGATGATCTCGTGGGCATTGCAGACCGCGCGGGTCCGCCCCCGGGTCATGAGACCCAGGGTCTTGGCCCCGGCAGCGACGACCATGTCACCGCCGATCACCGCATCCGCCTCCCCGACAGCGACACGGATCGCGCTGATGTCCGAGGGTGCGTTCGCGATCCGGCAATGGATATGCACCGCGCCGCCCTTCTGCGCGAGGCCCGCCATCTCCATCACGCCCGCGCCCTTGCCCTCGAGCCGCGCGGCCATGGCAAGGAGCGCGCCGACGGTCACCACACCGGTGCCGCCCACGCCGGTGATGACGATGTTGTGGGTGCCGTCGATTGCGGGCAGTGCGGGATCCGGCAAATCGCCGGTCGCCACATCTACGGTGGCGGCCTTCTTCACTGTCGCACCCTCGACGGTGACGAAGGAGGGGCAGAACCCCTTGAGGCAGGAGAAATCCTTGTTGCAGCTCGACTGGTCGATCTGCCGCTTCCGCCCCAGTTCGGTTTCGAGCGGCAGGATGGAGACGCAGTTCGACTGAACCCCGCAATCGCCGCAGCCCTCGCAGACCGCCGGATTGATGAACACGCGCTTGTCCGGGTCCGGGAACTTGCCGCGCTTGCGCCGCCGCCGTTTCTCCGCCGCGCAGGTCTGGACGTAGACGATGGCGGAAACGCCCGGGACCTCCCGCAGCTCCTTTTGGACCGCATCGAACTCGTCCCGGGTCCGCATCTCCACCGGGAAGGCCGCGGGATCCACCTCCTCCTTCGGGTCATAGACCCCGACAACACGGGAGACGCCGAGCGCCAGAAGCTCCCGGCAGATCCGATCTGCGGACAGATCGCCGTCGTTCTTCTGCCCGCCGGTCATGGCGACAGCATCATTGTAGAGGATCTTGTAGGTGATGTTGGTGCCCGCCATCAACGCGGCCCGGATCGCCTGCACCCCGGAATGGTTGTAGGTGCCGTCGCCGAGGTTCTGGAACACGTGGGGCGTTTTGGAGAACGGCGCCTCCCCGATCCAGTTCGCCCCCTCGCCCCCCATATGGGTGAAGCCGAGCGTCTCCCGATCCATCCACTGCACCATGTAGTGGCAGCCGATGCCCGCATAGGCGCGGGAGCCGTCTGGCACCTTGGTGGAGGAATTGTGCGGACAACCTGAGCAGAACCATGGCAGCCGTGCCGCGATATCCTCCGCATTGTCCGACTTCACCGCGTCGTTCAGCACCTGCATCGCCGTGGTGAGTTTCGAGGTCTCGATCCCTTCGCCGACGAGCAGCCCGCCGAGCTTGCGGGCGATGCCCACGGGCTCGAGCGCGCCCTTGACGGTGAAAAGCTCCGATCCGTCTTCGTACTTCCAGCCCACGACCCGGCGACCGCGCCGGTCGTCGAAGATCGCCTCCTTGATCTGGACCTCGAGAAGCTTGCGCTTTTCCTCGACGACGATGATGAGCTCCAACCCCTCCGCCCAGTCGTGGAAGCTCTCCATGTCGAGCGGCCAGACCATGCCGACCTTCCAGGTGGTGATGCCGAGCCGCCGCGCCTCCGCATCATCAATGCCCAGCAGGTCCAGCGCGTGCTGGGTGTCGAGCCAGCTCTTGCCCGCGCTCACGATCCCGATGCGGGCGCCGGCCTCACCGTGTACCCGCTTGTCGATACGGTTCGCGCGCCCGAACGCTTCCGCGGCGAAGCGCTTGTGATCGTGGAGCCGCGCCTCCTGTTCCGTTGGCGTATCGACGAGCCGGATGTTGAGCCCTTCCTCGGGCATGACGAAATCCGTCGGCAAAACGATCTGCATGCGATCGGGGCGTCCATCGACGACCTCCGTGACCTCCACCGTGTCCTTGAGGCACTTGATGCCCACCCAGCACCCGGAGTACCGGCTGAGCGCCCAGCCGAGCACGCCATAGTCCAGCACCTCCTGCACCCCGGCGGGGCTCAGGATCGGGACAAGCGCGTCGAGAAGCGCAAATTCGGACTGGTGGAGGACCGTGGACGACTCGCCCGTGTGATCGTCGCCCATCGCAACCAACACACCGCCAAGCATGGATGTTCCGGCCATGTTGGCGTGGCGGAACACATCGCCGGTCCGGTCCACACCGGGCCCCTTGCCGTACCAGAGGCCGAAAACACCGTCGAATTTGCCCTCTCCGCGCAGTTCCGCCTGCTGTGCGCCCCAAAGTGCGGTGGCCGCGAGATCCTCGTTTAGCCCGGTCTGGAACACCACATCGGAAGCCTCCAGAGCCTTCGCCGCGCGCCACATCTGCTGATCGACACCGCCAAGGGGCGAGCCCCGGTAGCCTGTCACCAGACCTGCGGTGTTGTGCCCAGCGGTCCTGTCCCGCGCCTTTTGTATGATGGGCAATCGCACCAGCGCCTGTATCCCGCTCAGCAAGACCGTGTCCTTTTCCAGGTCATATCGGTCGTTGAGCGACACGGAGTGCAGGGTCATGATGGGCCTCCCAAGCTGATCAATGACGGCGTTCGACGGGTCTTTGTAAACAAATATAGGTCAGAGCTTATGACCTTCAAAGAGAATTTTCTCCCTATCAGTCTCTTTTTGCCACTTAACCATCAAGTTTTTTGGAGGTCGGGAGAATTAGCAGAAGCATTCGTGTCCAGTTCGGTATACAGTTTCGGCATGGCTCAATGTAAATTCTAGTTTACAACAGCCGATCGAAAGTGAGGATGACACAGTGTCAGACGTGACCAACAGCAATGATCGTACGGACGCCCCGGCGCTCGAACAGATCGGTGATCGCTGGACCCTGCTGATCATCTGGGCATCGCTGAACGGGATCACCCGGTTCGACGACTATCAACGGCATCTCGGGGTCGCACGGAACATCCTGTCGACCCGCCTGCGCCGTCTGCTGGACCTTGGCGTTCTCGTCAAGCGCCCGGTGCATGACGGGGCCCGGCGGCTGGAGTATCGCGTGACACCGAAGGGACAGGACCTGCGCTCAGCGCTCGAGCAGATCGAGATCTGGGGCGAGAAGTGGGACGTCGCGCAACGGCGGTGATACGGCCTGGATGACCGGCTCGGGATGCATTACATCCCGACGGATCGCTATTCCAACGCGAAATCGAACGCCTGAATGGTGTTGGGTACGGGCTGGCCCCGTGCGTCCACGCGCACCGCGCCGAGGCCCACGCCCCGGCGGCTCTCTTCGACATAGACGAACATGCGGTTGCCATCGAGCTCCACGATACCCGTGGCCTTGTCCCCCTCGATGGGCAGGTCGATCACGCCTTCGCCCCTGACCGGGTCGGTGAGCACGCCCCGCAGCCGCCCCTCCTCGACCCGCAGCGTCAGGCGCAGTTCCCGCCCCGCATCGAGGCCGACATACCTGCCGCCGACGTCCGCAAGGTCCGCCTGCGCATCGCCTGCGCACAGCACCGCCACACCGAGGGCGAAGAGACCGGCAGAACCCCGCAAACGCACTATCCATCCTCCGACTTTCCGGGCATAACCATGTGACATCAAGCTGAGGCGGCGGTCAACGTATGGTCGGACTGGGTGTTGTCGATTGGGATAAGTTGCGGATTTTCCACGCTGTTGCGGATGTGGGAAGCCTGACCCATGCGGGTGAAGCGCTGCACCTGAGCCAATCCGCCGTGTCCCGGCAGATCCGGGGACTTGAGGAGACGCTGAATGTCACCCTCTTCCACCGCCACGCCCGCGGGCTCATCCTGACCGAGCAGGGGGAGCTGCTTTATTCCGCGACCCGCGACATGGCCAAACGGCTCGCCACCGCCGCCGCCCGCATCCGCGACAGCGAGGATGAGGTGTATGGCGAGCTGCGGGTGACCACGAGCACCGGTTTTGGCACGCTCTGGCTCGCGCCTCGGCTCACGCGGCTCTACAAGCGTTTCCCGAACCTGAAGATCAACCTGCTGCTGACCGAACGGGTCGTCGATCTGCCGATGCGGGAGGCGGATCTGGCCATCCGGCTCAAGGAGCCGAGCCAGGCGGACCTCATCCGCCGCCGGCTGATGGACGTGCGCATGCGCTTCTACGCCTCCGAAAGCTACATCGAGGAGAACGGGCTGCCGGAAACGAGCGAGGAGCTCATGCGCCACCCGATCGTCGCCTACAGCCCCGACGCGCCACAGGTGAATGCGGGGCGTGTCTGGCTCGACCCGTTCCTCAGCTCCGATCACGCATCGCACTTTACGGTAAACAATTATTTCGGTGTGCTGCAGGCGGTTCTGCACGGGTTGGGCATCGGCGCCCTGCCCGACTATGTGACCGTCGACACCCCCAACCTGGTCAATGTGGTGCCCGCCCAGTCGAGCGCGGTTGTCCCGGTTTATCTCGCATATCCAGAGGAATTGCGGCACTCCAAGCGGGTCGCGGCCTTCCGCGATTTCGTGCTTGAGGAAATCGGGCTCTTCAAGAAATCCCAGCGCGAGGCCGCGACGGCCTGACACCGCCATGCACATGGCGGGTAGCTGGTATGCAGCCAAAAATGCAATCCGCGCTTGTTCCGAAAGGGCGTGGGACCTATATGCACTTTCGAAGGCAGGCGATGCCTGACTTCATACCTCCCTGTTGGACTTGGGCCGAGCATTGCTCGGCCTTTTTTTTGGCTTGCCAGCGCCCGCGCTCTCTGCACCTCTGGCGCGAGATGGGAGGGAGCGTGCATGGACCGCCGGAAGATCACCACAATCTGCGAAGTGACGGGCTCGGCCCTCGCGATCGCCTACGCGATGCTCATCGCGTCGAACACGGGCAACGAAGTGCTCGGCTTCGGCCTTTTGCTGATCTCGGCGCTTTTGTTCGCGGGCTGGGCGGTGATCGATCGCCGCTGGGCCTTCCTGCTGCTGCAGGGGTTCTACGCCGCCTCAGCGGTCATCGGCCTGATCCGCTGGGGGTGATCCCGCCGCGGCGGCCCTCAGGATCCACCGCTTGAACATCGCAGCACCGGGGCGGAGCACTTCGGGCCGGTGGACAAGGTAATAGCCCCCGGGCGCGTCGTCTTCCTGCCAAAGTACCCGCAAGCGCCCCGAGCGCAGGTCATCCTCCAGAAAGGCCCGTGCATAGCCCGCAACGCCGAGCCCGTCGCGCAATGCACCGAGGATCAGGTTGCCCGGCATCTCCGTAATCTGATCGACGCAGGCATCGACGGCCCCGTGATCGGTCAGCCACCGGTGCACTTCGTCCGATCCGACCTCGGAAAACCAGGGCAACCGGGCGAGGTCCGCCACATCATCGAACTGCCTGTCCTCAACCAGTGACGGGGCACCGACGATGACGAAGGGGCTTTCCAGCAGGGGCGTGGCCTCCAGCCCCTCCCACTCCCCATGCCCGAACCGGATGGCGACGTCATAGCCGGGCTGGCGCATGGGCACCACCTCCGCCGTCGGGTTCAGGATCAGCTGAACGTCCGGATGACGCTTCTGGAAGTCCGCATAGCGCGGCATGAACCAGTTGCTCGCAAAGCTCGGCGTCATGGTGATTTTGAGCGGGGCTGCATCACGCACATCGGTGATCCGGTCGATCCCCGTCCGGATCCGCGCGAAACCGGCGGCAAGGTCCCGGGCGAGCTCCTGCCCCTCCGACGTCAGCACGATCCCCCGACCGACCCGTGTGACGAGCGTGACGGCCAGCTCTTTCTCAAGCCCGCGGACCTGCTGGTTCACCGCGGCTGGGGTCACGTTGAGCTCCCTCCCCGCCTGGGAAAAGCCGCCGAGCCGCGCGGTCGCCTCGAACGCGCGCAGGGCGGCAAGGGGAGGAAGATGCATCAGCGCCATCTATTAGCTCACCTAATGTTTGCGCAAAATTCCTGAGTCGCAATGCGGCTCGATCACGCGCATCTAGTGCGTACAACATGCAATCGAGGAGATCAAAATGTTATACCTGCTTGCAGATACGTTCATGATCGCGACCCGGTTCGATCACCCCAAGCACCCCAACCCGCCGATCGGACGGAAGCGTCGGAGATGGCGCCCGCGTTTCACCGGCATGGGCACAAGCCGCAAACTCTGGTGACCCGGCGCACCACGCCCGACAACGGGTTCGGAGCTCTCTCTGGCCCTCTGACCAGCCGACCAGTGCGGCCCCGCCGCCACCGGTAGCAGACCTGCCCTCCTGTCCCAGTCCCTGCAAACCGAACCTTGCAGGACCGCCCCGCCCGACGGTGTCGCCCCGGTCCCGTCGGGCGGGTTCGATCATCAGCGTCAAATCCTTCGCACGCTTTGTGCACTCCGCCCGCAAAACCCCCTTGTGCGTCCATTCCGCCCGCCGCTACATACCCCCGCGCGCAGCCGGAGCCGTCCATGACACAAGACCCACCCATCACCGAAGACCTGATTGCCGCCCATGGGCTGTCGCCGGAGGAGTATGCGACGATCCTCCGGCTTCTGAACCGGGAGCCGACATTCACGGAGCTTGGCATCTTTTCGGCGATGTGGAACGAGCACTGCTCCTACAAATCCTCGAAGAAATGGCTGCGGACCCTGCCGACGACCGGCCCTCAGGTGATCTGCGGCCCCGGGGAAAATGCGGGCGTCGTCGACATCGGCGACGGTCAGGCCGTGGTCTTCAAGATGGAGAGCCACAACCACCCGTCCTACATCGAGCCCTACCAGGGTGCGGCGACGGGCGTCGGCGGCATCCTGCGGGACGTGTTCACCATGGGCGCCCGGCCCATCGCCGCGATGAACGCGCTCAGCTTTGGCGATCCTTCCCATCCGAAGACGAAATCACTCGTCGCAGGCGTCGTCGAGGGGATCGGGGGCTACGGCAACTGCTTCGGCGTGCCCACCGTGGGCGGCGAGGTCCGGTTCCACAGCGCCTACAATGGCAACTGCCTCGTGAACGCCTTCGCCGCCGGTCTCGCGGACGCGGACAAGATCTTCTACTCGGCAGCCTCCGGCATCGGCATGCCCGTCGTCTATCTCGGCGCGAAGACCGGGCGCGACGGCGTCGGCGGCGCCACTATGGCCTCAGCGGAGTTTGACGACACGATCGAAGAAAAGCGTCCCACGGTGCAGGTCGGTGATCCCTTTACCGAAAAGCGGCTCATGGAAGCCTGCCTTGAATTGATGGAGACCGGGGCGGTCATTTCCATTCAGGACATGGGGGCCGCCGGTCTGACCTGTTCGGCGGTGGAGATGGGAGACAAGGGCAACCTCGGCATCCGGCTCGACCTTGAGCGTGTCCCGGTGCGGGAGGCGCAGATGTCCGCCTACGAGATGATGCTGTCCGAAAGCCAGGAGCGGATGCTCATGGTGCTGCGGCCGGAGAAGGAGGCGGTTGCGAAGGCGGTCTTCGACAAGTGGGATCTCGATTTCGCAATCGTCGGCGAGACCATTGCGGAGGATCGGTTCCTCGTCAGCCTCAACGGAGAGGTCAAGGCGGACCTGCCGCTCAAGACCCTGTCCGGCACCGCCCCCGAGTATGACCGCCCCTGGGTCGCGACCCCACCGGCAGCGCCGCTGGCGGAGGTGCCCGAGGTCGATCTGGCGGACGCGCTCCTTACCCTGGCAGGCCATCCCAACCACAGCTCCCGCGCCTGGGTCTACGAACAGTACGACACTATGGTGATGGCGGACACGGTCGTCCGCCCCGGTGCGGATGCGGGCGTCGTGCGGGTCCACGGCACGGAGAAGCTCCTCGCGTTCACCGCGGATGTCACGCCGCGCTACTGCCGCGCAAACCCGGAGGAAGGGGGCAAGCAGGCAGTCGCCGAGGCGTTCCGCAACCTCTGCGCCACGGGGGCACGGCCGCTCGCCACGACGGACAATCTGAACTTCGGCAATCCCGAAAAGCCGGAGATCATGGGGCAGTTTGTCGGGTGCGTTTCCGGCATCGGAGCCGCCTGCTCCGCCCTCGACATGCCGATCGTCTCCGGCAACGTCTCGCTTTACAACGAAACCGACGGGGCGGCGATCCTGCCCACGCCGACCATCGGCGCGGTCGGGCTGCTCGACGGCATCGACGATCTGATCGGCACCGCCCCGGGTGAAGGGGACCTGCTGGTGCTGGTCGGAGAGAGCCGCGGTCACCTCGGCCAGTCCGCCCTGCTCGCCGATGTGCTGGGACGCGCGGACGGGGATGCGCCGCACGTGGATCTGGAGGCGGAGCGGCGGAACGGTGCGTTCGTCCGGGCCGCCCACGCAGCGGGCCTTGTCACCGCAGCCCATGACCTCGGCGACGGGGGCCTCGCGGTGGCGGCGATGGAGATGGCTTTTGCAGCCCGCACCGGCGTCACCCTCGACGCACCGGACGGGTCCGCCACCGGCTGGTTCTTTGGCGAGGATCAGGCGCGTTACCTGCTCGGCGTCGCCCCTGCAGAGCTGTCGGCACTTGAGGAACATGCCGCGGAGACTGGCATCCCTCTCGCGCCTGTCGGTCGGGTGGGCGGTGAAAGCGTCAGCCTCGGCGGCAGCGGCATACCGCTCGACCGGCTCAGGGAAGCCTACAGCACCGGCTTTGCCAGGATGATGGGCTGATGCTCCGCCCGGCCGGACCCCAGGACTTCCCCTTCATCCGGTCACTACAGGCGCGACCCGAGTTGATCGCGCTGATCGCCGCGGACGAGGAGGCAGCACTCCACGCCAACCTCGACGATCCAGACATCCTGATGTTCGTGTGGGAGGAGGGCGGGACCGTATCCGGCTTCGCCTTCCTCGCCGGACTCACGAGCAACTCCCGCAATCGGGAGGTTCGCCGGATCGCCGTCGATCAGCCCGGACAGGGGATGGGGAAGCGGTTCCTGACCGCCCTCATGTCGCACGCTTTCGGCACCCTCGACAGCCACCGTCTCTGGCTCGACGTCGCCTCCGACAACACCCGCGCACGGCGCTTCTACGACCGGCTCGGATTTCGCGAGGAAGGCCACTTCCGCGAGGCCTGGCTCCGCCGCACCGGGGACTATGCCGACCTCGTCATCGTCGCGATGCTGCGCGAGGAATGGGTGACCCGGCCACCGGGCTGACCCCCTGCCCTTGCAGGCGACATTCCGCCAGTCTACATCTGGATCAAGCAACGGACGGAGACCCGCACATGGCGATGGAAGCGATCGAGATCGAGAAGCTGATCAAGGAAGCGTTTCCCGCCGCGACCGTGGAGATCCGGGATCTTGCCGGTGACGGCAACCACTACGCGGCAACCGTCGTGGCCCAAGAATTCGCGGGCCTTTCCCGCGTCAAGCAGCACCAGATGGTGTATGCGGCGCTGAAGGGAAAGATGGACGGCTCCCACGGCGAGCTTCACGCGCTTGCCCTCACGACAAAGGCGCCGGAGTAAGATGACGGACTGGGCCTTTGGCGCGCTCTGCCTTGTTGGGCTGATCGTCCTTGGCGCCGCCCTTGAGATGTTCCTGCGCCGAAATGCCCCGCGCAAACCCCTGGTTGACCGCATGAACCTCGATACGATCACCGGCGATCCGCCGCGCCATGACGGGATCGACATGGCCATCGTGAACCGCGCACTGCGGCGCAACGAACAGGGCGGCGCCATGGACAGCCGCATCACCCGCACCCATCTGGTGCACACAGCGAAATCCACCGCGGAGTACACCGCGATGTTCGTGCCCGACAGGGCAAAGCGAAAGGACGATACATGACCGACGCAGCGCAGGAGGCCATCAAGGCCGACGTGACCGACAATGACGTGGTGCTCTTCATGAAAGGGACCGCACAGATGCCCCAGTGCGGGTTTTCCTCCCGCATCGCAGGCGTGCTCAACTATATGGGCGTGGCCTACAAGGACGTGAACGTCCTCGCCGACGAGGGCATCCGCCAGGGCATCAAGGACTATTCGGACTGGCCCACCATTCCGCAGCTCTACGTCAAGGGCGAATTCATCGGCGGCTGCGATATCGTGACCGAGATGACGTTGTCCGGCGAGCTCGACGATGTGCTGGAAAAGGCCGGCGTCGCGTTCTCCAAGGAGGCCGCGGACAAGATCCGCGAGACCAACTCCCAGGCAAGCTGAACCACCGACAACAGGACCGGGCGAGCGGGAGACCCCCGCTCGTCCCCGTCTCGGCTGTCCTCACCACCGACCCTCACCAGCTGGCGGGGCGGTCATGGCAGACAGATACCGGCCGAGTTGTCGCGCTCAGTCTCCCAATCAAACCTCGGCAAACAGACGCACTGATTTGCAGTGCGGTCCCCCGCTCAGCGAATACGAAAGGCGCAACGCACCCTCCGCGTCCTGCTTAGGCGGCAACCGCGGATTCGATCTCGTCCGCGAGGATCTCGAGCTCCTCGGTCAGCGCCTCGAGCATGGCCCGGCTCCGCGTCGCATCATCGTTGAAAAGCGCCATCTGCGCCTCGCGCGCACCTGCCTCCTCGGGCGCGTCGGCAACCGGCGCCGCCTCGGCGCTCGCGACCGCCTGCGCTTCCGCCCGCTCCGCGCGCAATTCAAGCGCCTTGATCTTGTCCTGGGCCGCTGCGAGCTTGCCCTCAAGGTCGAGATGCCGATCGCCAAGCATCAGGCCCGCCATCAGCAGCATCCGGCTTTCGGGCACCGCCCCGATCGCCTCGTTCAGGATCGTCGCCTGGGTGTTCAGAAGGTCCGCCGCGCGCTGCAGCGCCGCCTCTTCCCCGTCTTCGCAGGCGACCCGGAAAACGCCGTTTCCAATGCGGATATCGAGCTCAGCCATCGGCCCCCTCCTCCACCAGCGGACGCAGTTCCGTGATCAGCGCGTCGAGCTGGGCGACATCCGCCTCCCGCTTGCGCTCCATCTCCTGAACCTGACCGCGGAGGGCCGCGTTCACGCGCTCCAGCCGCCGCACCGCCTGCGCATCCCCCGCATCGCCCTCGCCGATCTTGGCGAGAGCTCCGCGGATCCGCGACAGCGCCGTGCCGATGCGGGTCTCAAGACCATCCAAATCGCTCATACCTGCTCTCCTTGTTCCGCACGCGTCCGGATCCTTTGCCGCCCGAATCGCCCACGTTGCCTCGCTCCCAACATACCCCGGTTCCCCGCAGACCCTAGACCCTTTTGCGCATCTGTCCGGGCCCGACACGTCCAATCCCCTTCTTCTGGCTCCAAATATCCCCGCCGGAGGCTCCGACAGCAGCCCAAAAGCACACGCCACGCCCTCTGACACATCGCGCACACCGGGCCGGGGGGCGGGCGGGGGCGGGTGGGTGGGACGCCCGTCCCCCCGGCCCTCCTCCGCTTGACGCGGCACCGGCCCGCTCCTATCACGGCGCGACACCTGATCTGGCATGAGGACCGACCCCGTGGACATAGACGCGCTGCGCTCCCGCAACCCCGAGCACTGGAAGAAGGCGACCGCCCTGCGGGTGCTCGCGCTCGACGCGGTGAAGGCCGCAAACTCGGGCCATTCCGGCATGCCCATGGGTATGGCGGACGTGGCCACGGTCCTGTTCGAGAAGCATCTGCGCTTCGACCCGGCCAACCCGGACTGGCCGGATCGGGACCGGTTCATCCTCTCCGCCGGTCACGGGTCCATGCTGCTCTACGGCCTCCTGCATTTGACGGGCTACGGCGACATGTCCCTCGACGACATTCGCAATTTCCGCCAGCTGGGGGAGAAGACCGCGGGCCATCCGGAGTTCGGTCACGCAAGCGGGATCGAGACCACCACCGGCCCCCTCGGCCAGGGGCTTGCCAACGCGGTCGGTTTCGCGATGGCCGAGGCAGCCCTCGCCGCCCGCTTCGGCAAGAAGGTCGTCGATCACCACACCTACGTGATAGCCGGGGACGGCTGCCTGATGGAGGGCATCAGCCACGAAGCGATCGGCCTTGCGGGCAAGCAGAAGCTCTCCAAGCTCGTCCTGCTCTGGGACAACAATGGCATCACCATCGACGGCAAGGTCGACATCACCGACGTGACCGATCAGGTCGCCCGGTTCCGGGCCGCGGGCTGGTCCATCTTCGAATGCGACGGCCACGATCCGGAGGCCATCGACGCGGCCATAACCGCGGCGAAGGCGGATCCTCTGCCCTCCATGATCGCCTGCAAGACCCACATCGCCATCGGCTCTTCGGCCCAGGACACGTCCAAGGGTCACGGCGCCCTCACCGACGACCAGCTCATTGCGGACACCCGTGCGGTCTACGGCTGGGATCATGGCCCGTTCGAGATCCCCCAGGACGTGCGCGATGCCTGGACCCGCATCGGCACCCGGGGCGAGGCGACCCGCGCGGCCTGGCTCGCCCAGTTCTCCGCGCTGTCCGACGCGCGGCAGAAGGAATTCACGCGGGTGATGGCGCGGGAGGTTCCGACAAAGCTCTCCGCCGCCATCAAGCGGTTCAAGAAGGAAGCGTCCGAGGCGCAGCCGAAGGTTGCGACCCGCAAATCCTCCCAGAACGTGCTCGAGGTCATCAACAAGGCGATGCCGGAGACCCTCGGCGGCTCCGCCGACCTCACCGGCTCGAACAACACGCTCACAGCGGATCTCGGCACTTTCGATGCGGACAACCGCAAGGGCCGGCATGTCCGCTACGGCATCCGCGAGCACGGCATGGCCGCGGTCATGAACGGGATGAGCCTGCACGGCGGCGTCCAGCCCTACGGCGGCACCTTCATGGTCTTCACCGACTATGCCCGCCCCGCCATGCGCCTCTCCGCGATCATGGGGCAGCGCGTGGTCTACGTGATGACCCATGACAGCATCGGCGTAGGCGAGGACGGCCCGACCCACCAGCCCGTGGAGCATCTCGCCTCCCTGCGCATCATCCCGGGCTTCCGCATTCTGCGCCCGGCGGACAGTGTCGAGACGGCGGAGGCGTGGGAGATCGCACTCAACCACGACGGCCCGTCGGTTCTCGCCCTGACCCGGCAGAACCTGCCAACCGTGCGCACCACCCACAGCCAGAAAAACCTCACCGCCCAGGGCGGCTACATCCTCGCGGAGGCGGAGAACAAGCGCCGCGCGATACTGATGGCGACGGGCTCCGAAGTGTCCCTCGCCATGGAGGCCAAGGCGATGCTGGAGGCCGACGGGATCGGCACCCGCGTCGTCTCCATGCCCTGCTGGGAGCTCTTCGAGGAGCAACCCGAGGCCTACCGGCGCAAGGTTCTGCCCGCGGGCCCGGTCCGGGTCGGCATCGAGGCCGGCGTGCGCTTCGGCTGGGACCGCTGGCTCTACGGGGAGCGGGGCAAGCGGGAAAAGGGTGATTTCGTCGGGATGGAAACGTTCGGCGCCTCCGGGCCTGCCACCCAGGTTTTCGAGCATTTCGGGATTACCGCCGCGGCCACGGTCGCCAAGGTCAAGGCGATGCTCTGACCGGACGGTCCTGTCGCCTCCCGAAGGTCGGCAACAAATCGCCACATGATGAGACCCCGGGTTATGCGAACAGCGTAACCCGGCCATTTTCGTGGTTTTTTCGTGCGCGCGCCCTTGCCAGACCCCGCATACCGCCCCCACATACCGTCCATCTTGCCAGGTTCGGAAAAGGAGTGGGGCGATGTTGCAGACATCGGACTATACGTTCTCAAACGTGACCGCCACGGACATTCCCCTGCTCGCGCGATGGCTGACGACTCCGGACCTGCGCCGCTGGTGGGGGGATCCGGAGGAGGAGCTCGCCATCATCGACGAGGACCGGATCAATCCGTTGATGACGACGCTTCTTGTGCACTATCGCGGCAATCCCTTCGCCTACGTCCAGGACTACGATGTGGCAAGCTGGCCGCAGCCCCACCTGCGCGACCTGCCCGCGGGCACGCGGGCGGTGCAGACGTTCATCGGTGAGCCCTCCATGCACGGACGGGGCCACGCGGCCCGCTATCTGAGGGAGCGGATCGGCCAGCTACATCGCGATGGTGTGCCGGTGGTCGCGATCGATCCGCTCGAGGAGAACACCCGCGCTGTCGCCGCCTACCGCAAGGCAGGCTTCGAGAATGCGGGCATGGTCTACGTCAACGGGTCAATCGTTGTCCGCCTTCTCTGTGCGACACCGCGTCCGGAGGCTGGACAGATCCACGCGGCGTGACATACTGCGAGGGGGTCACGCTCAAAAGGATCCCCTCCAATGCGTGTTTTGACTATCCTCATCGCTTTGCTGCCCCTGCCCGCTCAGGCCCTCGACTGGGTCTTGGCCGAGAGCGGCAGCAGCTTGACCTTCACCTACACTGAGAATGAGGAGGTGATGGAGGGGCGTTTCGCCACCTTCACCGGCACCGCCTTCTATGACCCCGAACTTCCCGAGGGCGCGGAGGTCGAGGTGCGGGTCCTCACGGACGGCGTGCAGATGTCCGATCCGGTCCGCACCCTTTTCGCCAAGTCCCCGGCCTGGTTCAACTCATCCGACTATCCGGAGGCGGTATTCAACCTCACGGAGCTGCGCCAGATCACGGAGACGGACCTGCAGGCCACCGGCACCCTTCAGGTCAAGGACCGCTCCGTCGGCCTCGACATGCCCGTGAAACTCATTGCGAACGGCGGGTGCCTGCGGGCCCAGGGCACGCTGGAACTCGTGCTCGCGGACTATGACATCGGGGACGATGCGTTTTCCCGCTTCATCCGTGTGGGCGAGACCGTGCAGCTGACATTCGACCTGCTGGGCCAGCGGCGCGGGCGCAACGGACCGTGCTGATCCGTTAAGCCTTCGCTCACGCCAAAACGGTATCCATCCGGAACCGGCTCCGTTATAGAGCCTGCGAAGGCGCGCCCGCTCGGGCGCAGGAACGGGGACCACCCATGAACACGACGATTGCGCTCTGGCTGGCCGGGATCATCCTCGCCATCCTCGCCGCCGATCACTTCGTGTTCGGGTGGGACCTGTGGGTCTTCGCAGGAAAGACCCTCGCCCGCGTGTCGAACTGGCTCGCGTTCTGGCGATAGGTGGTAAAGGAGTGTGCGGTGAGCTGGAAATCCCTCGATGAGATGGACCTGAAGGACAAGGTCGTCCTGGTCCGCGCGGACCTCAACGTTCCCATGGCCGATGGCATCGTCACCGACCGCACGCGGATCACCCGCCTGGTGCCCACGGTCCGGGACATCCTCGCTGCGGGGGGGCGGCCGGTTCTGCTCAGCCATTTTGGACGGCCCAAGGGCACAGTCGTGCCGGAGATGTCGCTGCAGCCGATGCTTTCGGCGCTGCGGGAGGAGCTGGGCAGCCCGGTTGATTTCTGCCCCCAAACGGTTGGAGACACTGCTAAGTCCGCGATTGCCGGGATGCCCAACGGCGCCACGCTTCTTCTCGAAAACACCCGCTTCCTTGCCGGGGAGGAAAAGAACGATCCCGCGCTGGCTGCGGAAATGGCCGAACTGGGCGATATCTATTGCAACGACGCCTTCTCCGCCGCTCACCGCGCTCACGCCTCCACCGAAGGCATCGCTCACCACCTTCCCGCCTGCGCGGGCCGACTGATGGCCGAAGAGCTCGGTGCGCTCGAAAGCGTGCTTTCCAGCCCCACGCCCCCGGTTGTCGCCGTGGTCGGGGGAGCGAAAGTGTCCACGAAGCTCGATCTGCTCGGATCGCTGATCGGGAAGATGGACCATATCGTCATCGGCGGCGGCATGGCGAACACGTTCCTCGCCGCGCAAGGGATCGACGTGGGCACGTCCCTCTGCGAGCACGACCTCGCGGACACCGCCCGGCGGATCATGGCGGAAGCGGAGGCGGCGAACTGCACGCTCCACCTGCCCCTCGATATCGTCGTCGCCCGCGCGTTCAAGGCAGGCGCGGCGAACGAAACCGTTCCTGTCGAGGCGTGCCCGCCGGACGCCATGATCCTCGACGCGGGACCGAAGACCGTGGCCGCCGTGACAAAGGTGTTCGAAGGGGCGAACGCGCTCGTCTGGAACGGCCCCCTCGGCGCGTTCGAGATCGAGCCGTTCAACGCTGCCACCAATGCCGCCGCCCGCGCGGCCGCTGCCCTGACGAAGGCGGGCAAGCTCACCTCCGTTGCCGGAGGCGGGGACACCGTGGCAGCGCTCAACCAGGCTGCTGTGGCGGACGACTTCACCTATGTGAGCTCCGCTGGGGGTGCGTTCCTTGAGTGGCTGGAGGGTAAGACCCTCCCCGGTGTCGCCGCCCTCGGCTGACAACGCGCCCTCACCAGAACCGGCCCGGACGTTCAGCGTCCGAGCCTTTGATGCGGGTCCGGGCCAAAACCGGCGCCGTCTTGACAGATCCCGTGATCCCACGCCACCTTGAAGCCCAATAACGTTGTTATGTGTTAAGGCTGGCGCCGTCCCGAGCAGGTCCAGCCCGCGTAGGGAGTGATACAATGTCCAAGTCTGGGAGACTGCCGCAGCCTTTCCGCCCGGTCGCGCCGCTGATGCTGACCGCCATCCTGCTTTCCGGTTGCGCGGAGGTTATTGAGGTTGTCGCGAGGCCGGAGTTTGCCCAGGCCGTAGGCCATTTCGAGAACGCGTTCGACAGCATATCGAGCCGCACCACAGGCTCCGCTCCCGCGACCCCGGCGCTTCAGTCGACCGCGGCAGGTCCGATCCCGGACGTCTCCACGGTCTCCACCGCGAAATGCACGGAGAGGGACGTTGATGAGGAAGCCAACCGCCTGATCTCCGCCTATCAATCCGGCACGGGTCCCGCCAGCGACAGTTTCAAGCGGAGCTGGATCATGATGGGCAAGCTGCGGGAGCTGCATATCAGCCAGCATCAGAACTGCCCGGATCTCTTCGATCTCGATCAGGTTCTCGCCTTCGACGATGCGCGCATCGCAGAGCTGAAGGATGTGGGCGTGGCATCCGGATGGCTCACCCCGGCGGGACAGCTCACCTTCTGACACACGCGCAGGGGGATCTCGCGGCTGCGCTCCACGCGCATCACGCTTGTGCCGCTGCAGCCAAAACCGCTTTGGCAAGTGGCGGTGGCGCACTTTGGACAACCTGAGCCCGCAATGGTGCGGGGGCGACAGTCTATGCCGTTGACGCATACGCCGCCCGTCCGCTACCCCCTGACGCGAACACCCACCCTTATGGCCCAAGGAAAGTTCCCATGAAAGCAACGCGTACCGTTCAGAAGATCCTCGCAAACTACGAGGGCGAAACCCCGGGCGTGAAAGCCAACCTCTGCCGGATGCTCATGCAGGGCAAACTCGGCGGTACCGGCAAGATGATCATCCTTCCCGTGGATCAGGGTTTCGAGCACGGGCCCGCCCGCAGCTTCGCCCCGAACCCGGCGGCCTATGATCCGCACTATCACTACCAGCTCGCCCTCGATGCGGGCCTGAACGCCTACGCAGCGCCGCTTGGAATGCTGGAGGCGGGGGCGGACACTTTCGCGGGCCAGATCCCCACCATCCTGAAGGTCAACTCCGCAAACTCCCTGATCCCCTCTGACGCGCCGAAGACGCAGGCGATCACCGCGTCCGTCGATGACGCCCTGCGCATCGGCGCTTCGGCCATCGGCTTCACCATCTATCCCGGATCCTCCGCGGGCCTCGAAATGTTCTCCGACATCGCCATGATGCGCGAGGAAGCGGCCGCCAAGGGTATCGCGACCGTGATCTGGTCCTATCCCCGCGGGGAAGCACTGACCAAGGACGGGGAGACCGCCATCGACATTGCCGCCTACGCCGCGCAGATCGCGGCCCTCCTCGGCGCGCACGTGATCAAGATCAAGCTTTCCACGGATCACCTGGAGCTGGGTGAGGCGAAAAAGGTCTACGACGCCGAAAACATCGATATCGCGACACAGGCCGCCCGCGTCCGCCACTGCGTGCAGTCCGCCTTCAACGGCCGCCGCATCATGGTGTTCTCCGGCGGATCTAAGAAGGGAACCGACAGCGTCTACGACGACGCACGGGCGATCCGCGACGGCGGCGGCAACGGCTCCATCATCGGGCGCAACACCTTCCAGCGGGAGCGTGGGGACGCCATCGCGATGCTCAACCAGCTCATCGACATCTACAAGGGCAAGGCCTGATCCCAGATCGCTCGGACGGATCGAGGGGGCGGCCGGTCGGCCGCCCTTTTTCGTGGAGACGTGTTACCCGCCCGACTAATGCACCAACACCACATCTGCGCCATTGTCGTGTGGCCGCGCAGAGCGTAGCAAGCTGGGATGGTCAAGGATCGTCCCCTCCTCGGCATCACGCTGATGATCGGCTTCTGCATGACCGCGCCCATGTCGGACGCGGCAACCAAACTGCTGACGGCCTCCGTCCCGATCCTGATGTTCCTCACGGTCCGGTTCGGCGTTCAGGCGATCATGCTGACCCCAGTGGCGCTCTGGAAAGGGACGCCCCTGCTCCCGCCGCGCAGGTACCTCGGTCTTGTGCTGCTGCGGCTTGTCCTGCACCTCGCCGGGGTCGCAACGATGTTCGCGGCGCTTGCGGTACTGCCCCTGGCGGATGCTGTCGCCATCGCCTTCTTCATGCCGTTCATCATGCTCTTGCTCGGCCACTACGCGTTGGGGGAGGAGGTAGGATGGCGCAGGCTCGCAGCCTGTGCCGTCGGCTTTGTCGGCACGCTTCTCGTTGTCCAGCCGAGCTTCGTCGAAGTGGGGCCGCCCGCCCTCCTGCCCGTGCTGGTCGCGGTGATCTTCGCGCTCTTCATGCTGCTGACACGGCAGATCGCGAAGGGGACCGATGCGGTCGCAGTGCAAGCCTTCATCGGCCTGATCGCCGCCCCGGGCATGTTGGTTGCAGCTCTCATGGGCCTGCCCGGGGGCGGTTTCGTAACCCCGACCTTGAGCGAAATGGTGTTGCTGGGTCTTATCGGCGTGCTCGGCACGTCGGGACATCTGCTCATGAGCCTCGCCCTGCGCTACGCGCCCTCCAGCACCCTCGCGCCGATGCAGTACCTCGAAATCCCCTTCGCCACTCTGATAGGCTTTCTCGTGTTTCGGGACCTGCCGGACGGCCTCGCGGCCCTCGGCATCCTCATCACGATCGTCGCCGGGCTCTATGTCATCTATCGCGAACAGCGCACCGCAATGCAGCTCGCCGAGTGAGTCCGATTTGCCACGCTGATGCCTCATTCGGGGAAACCGCAACAGGGGGGATTCACAAGCCGAATCGCCTCTGACATACTCTTGTCAGCCGCAACAGAGAGTGCGGAGAGCAGAGGTCAGAGCAGATGCGTTGGGTTGCGCTTTCAAAAGGCACATTTCTCGACATCGCCTTCATCGGGGCGGCGTGCACGCTTGCGACCTATTTCGCGTTTGCGGCCGTTCAGGGGGAGTTCGGCCTCACCCGGCTCCTCGATTTTGAGGCGGAGGAGGCGCGGCTCGAGCAGGAGCTGTCCAAACTTGTGCTTGTGCGTGAAGGGCTTGAGAACAAGACCCGGCGGCTGTCGGATGAGTATCTCGACCTCGACCTGCTCGACGAACAGGCCCGCAAGACGCTCGGCCTGATCCGCCCGGACGAAATAATCCTGCACTGAATCTGCGCCATCGTCGCGGATCTGTCTTTCTTGAGCCCGTCCCGCATAGGGGGTGTTTTTTCCATGACGCCACGTTACAATAAAGATAGTTTGAAATTAAACTATATGGGGAAACGCTGCCATGGCCACAGCCCGCCGCACGAAGAAGCCCAACGCCTCGAAGGAGGATCTCCTCCTCTACTATCGTGAGATGCTGCTGATCCGACGGTTTGAGGAAAAGGCGGGCCAGCTTTACGGCATGGGCCTGATCGGCGGGTTCTGTCACCTCTATATCGGGCAGGAAGCGGTCGTCGTCGGGCTCGAGGCGACAGCCAAGGATGGCGATCAGCGCGTCACCTCCTACCGCGACCATGGCCACATGCTCGCCTGCGGCATGGATCCGAAAGGCGTCATGGCCGAACTCACCGGCCGCGAGGGCGGCTACTCCAAGGGCAAGGGCGGCTCCATGCACATGTTCTCCAAAGAAAAGGAGTTCTATGGCGGCCACGGCATCGTCGGGGCGCAGGTGCCGATCGGCGCGGGCCTCGCCTTTGCCAACAAGTATCGCGGTAACGACAATGTCTCCTTCGCTTATTTCGGCGACGGCGCTGCAAACCAGGGCCAGGTCTACGAGACCTACAACATGGCGGAGCTCTGGAAGCTGCCGGTGGTCTTCGTCATCGAGAACAACCAGTACGCCATGGGCACCAGCGTGAAACGCTCGACCCACTCCAAGACACTCTGGGAGCGTGGTGCCGCCTACGGCATCGAGGGGGAAGCGGTCGACGGTATGGACGTGCTGGCCGTGAAGGCGGCCGGGGAAAAGGCAGTCGCCCACTGCCGCGCGGGCAACGGTCCCTACATCCTCGAGATGATGACCTATCGCTACCGCGGTCACTCCATGTCCGACCCGGCCAAGTACCGGACCCGCGAGGAAGTGCAGAAGATGCGGGACGAGAAGGATCCGATCGAACATGTCCGCTCGATGCTGCTCACCGGCA
>JBCBAP010000059.1:0-21500 GCA_038532435.1 Pseudomonadota bacterium
CGATGGGACAGATGCATTATGTCGATGAAGGTGCAGGTCACGCTGGATCGATGGTGCTGGCGGTTCATGGCAACCCGTCCTGGTCATTCCTTTACCGCGCGCTGATCAAGGGACTCTCATCAGAACGACGTATGGTGGTTCCTGACCACATTGGTTTTGGCCTGTCCGACAAGCCGGACGACGAAGCTGCCTATACCCTGAAGGCGCATATTGATCATTTGGAGACGCTTGTCCTCGAACTTGATCTGTCGAACGTCACACTGGTGATGCAGGACTGGGGTGGCCCCATCGGCTTGGGTGTTGCGGCGCGCCATCCCGAGCGGATCAAGGCGCTCGTTGTGATGAATACCTTCGGCTTCTACCCACCTGTGGATGGCATGAACCCCGAAAAGCTCAAGCTGCCGCCGCCACTGTTGATGATGCGGTCAAAGGGCTTGGGCGATTTCATGGTGCGCCGTCTGGGATTCTTCGAGCGTCAGGTCATGACCATGGCGACCGCGACCAAGCGCAAGGGGGTGGCCAAACGGGCCTATCGGGACATTTTTCGCAGCCCGTCAGAACGTGCAGGCGTGATGGCCTTTCCGCGCATGATCCCGACCAACACGCGGCACCCCGCTGCCAAGATCCTACTGGAAGAGACGGGGCCGTACGTCGATGCCTTTGATGGCCCCGCCCGCATCTTCTGGGGCCTCAAGGATCCGCTTATTCCAATTGGTGCACTTGCCGCGTGGAAGAAACGCATGCCGCAAGCCGAAGTGACCGAATTCAAAACGGCACGACATTACTTGCAAGATGACGTTCCCGACGAACTTGTCCGTCATCTCGCAGCGTTTCTGCGCACCGAAGCCGACTGAACCGCCACTCACAAGTTGAGGAGAGAACGATGAAATCGAACCTAACCCGAAGAACGATGCTGAAAGCGTCCGCTGCCACCGCCGGATTGGCCGTCGCACTGCCAGCTTTTGCGCAGTCCTTCACCCCGTCCGCCGACATGCCTTACGAGAAAAAGTATGTCGAAGTGAACGGGTCAAACATGGCCTACGTGGATGAGGGCGAAGGGCCCGTCGTACTGTTCCTGCACGGCAATCCCACATCGTCTTACTTATGGCGCAACATCATACCCTTCGTCACAGATGCCCATCGTGCCATTGCTCCTGATCTGATCGGCATGGGCGACAGCGACAAGCCGGATATCGGGTACACCTTCGCTGAACATGCCGAATATCTTGACGCTTTCATCGCTGCTCTCGATCTCGACGACATCACCCTTGTGATCCATGACTGGGGTTCCGTTCTCGGTATGCGTTATGCGCGAATGAACGAAGCCAACGTTAAAGCCTTAGCCTTCATGGAAGCGGGCATTCCGCCCGCGCTTCCTGCACCGAGTCTGGAGGCAATGGGTGAGCTGAGTTCACAGCTCTTTGGCATGCTCCGCTCTCCTGCCGGCGAAGAGGCTGTGTTGCAGGGCAACTTCTTTGTCGAAGAGGTGCTGGGCAAGATGGCCGTCGCCACACCGCTGTCGCAAGAGGTGCTGGACAACTATCGGGCTCCCTTCCCAACGCCGGAAAGCCGACTACCGACGCTCGTCTGGCCGCGGCAGGTACCGATCGCGGGTGAGCCTGCCGACACCGCCGCCGTCATCACCGACAACGGCGAATGGCTCTATTCGACTGAGATGCCGAAGCTCATGTTTCATGTCACGCCCGGTGCGCTGATGCCTCCGCCTGTCGTGGAGTACGTGAAAGCGAATGCCTCCAATCTCGAAGACGTATTCCTCGGGCCGGGCGTTCATTTTATTCAGGAAGATCACCCGGAAGCGATTGGTCGTGCGCTGCGCGACTGGATCGACCGTTTGCCAGCATAGGAGGGACCCATGGAAAACCAGACCCCAGTGTATCTCCTTGCCCTTCTTTTAGTTGAAGACATGGACAGCTTTCAATCTGACTATGTGGGGCCGCTCAAGGAAATCAACGAACGTCATGGCGTAGAAGCTGTTGTTGCGACACCAAGGCTCGCGGCAATCGAAGGCGAGTTGAGCGAAAACCTCGCTGCTGTGCTGCGGTTCCCGTCGCAGGCAGCGCTCGACGCTTGGTACGCGGACCCTGACTATCAGCCGCTCATTGCTGCGCGCAGAGACACCACCAGCCCGTCATTGTCCCGCCTGATCGCGCTCACACCGATGACCTAAGACAACTGAAGAAAGACCAATTCCCATGACGTTTGAATTTGCCCTAGTCGGGTTTGCGATTGTGACAATGACTGCACTGACCATCGAAATCATGTATGCCTATGCAAGCCAGGGGTTTGGCTACGGCTTTTCTTCGAATCGTCCGGTGGTCGAAAGAGGCGCGCTCGGATTACGCATTCAACGCGCCTATCAAAATCAGGTTGAGTCCGCCGCATATATTGTTCCGGTGTTGGTGGGTTCATCGCTTCTGGGTGTGGCCGGCGAAGGATCAGCTCTTGCGGCCGCAGTGATCGTGCTGGGCCGCGCGGCATTCGTCGTTTTGTACTACACCGGCATTCCGTTCATCCGCATCTTGGGTTTTACCTGTGGCTCGCTTGGGTCGCTTTATCTAGCAGTCCAGTGCCTTTTGGCTGTGGTGAGATAGGTCAAACGGCACTGGTCGCGAGTGTACAAGGAGGCTTCTGGCTAGTGGCAATTTCGGATTTCTAATTCGGCTATTTTCCGGAAGTAAATCGTCGGAAACGTTCGGCGAAGGTATGTTTGTTCAGCTCAGTGACCATCGATCTGACCGAGTAAAGTTTTGAAAAATGGCTGCGGACGCTGGCCTATGTTTCTCACCTTGGCCTTGCAAAGACTTCAAGACTGACGGGATTACAAGGTAGTGCCGCCTAATAGAGAAGGAGGAAGAAAGTTATTGATCAGCTTCGCCTTCAAGATCTGAAAGCCACGATCGTAGTCGCGGAGACCGGTAGCTTCCGAAAGGCTGCCGCGAGACTCCATGTAGGTCAGCCGGCATTGTCGAGGCGAATTCGCAGGCTGGAAGATGCTATGGGTCTGTCACTCTTTGAGCGCAGTTCGATGGGTGTGCGGCTAACGGCAGGAGGCAGACGGTTCGCGGCAAGCGCTCGAACTATGCTAAAGCACTTCGATCGGGCGATTGACGACGTGCGCAAGCATGGAACCGCCGTTCATGGACATTTACGAGTTGGTTTGATTGCATCGCTTTCACGGGGCGTCCTCAGGGACCTCTTCAGTGCGTTCTTGGACCAGTGTCCAAACATAGAAGTTTCGATTCAGGAGTGTGATAGAACAGAGCTCTTCACGCTGCTTAGCCATCGCGAGATTGATGTTGTTATTGCGTCAGGCAAGCCCAGACCGGAGCTTGGCGATGGGATGCTCTTGCATAAGGAAAGGGTTTATCTAGCTGTCTCGGAAGATCATCCGTTAGCCAAGCGTGATCGTATCATCTGGGAGGATATGCGGTGCAAGTCGTTTATCGTAAGCGCACACGAGTCAGGTCCAGAGATCCATGACTATATCATCAGAGGTGCTACCGACCTCGGGCAATCTGTTTGTGTGCGGAAATTGAAACTTGGTCGTGAGGGAATAATGAACTTGGTAGGGCTCAGGTTTGGAGTCAGTTTCGTGTTCGACCATTGGCTGGGAGTGACTTACCCCAATGTAAAGTTTGTACCGATTGGCCAAGAAGATGAAGAGATACCGTTCTCATTGACATGGCGTCCCGAAAACGACAATCCCGCGCTCCGGCGCTTCATCAGTCTGGCGCGGATTGAGGCGCGGAAGAACGAGCTTCCCTCCTGAGCTTCGCAAACCCGCGATCCGTCTTCATGAACCGCTCCAACATGGGGGCGACGAGCTTCGCTGGTTCGAGCGTCTGCCCATTCTCCCGGCCCAAAATTTCCGCATAGGTCGTTAGGTCCGCGTGTACTTGTGCAGACAACTCAACAGTCAGCTTCACCGGTTTGTCGTCGCGGATATTGCCGAGCTTCAGCTTGCTCATTGAGTGTCTCCGTTGGGTTCGAGGATCAAGTCGCGTGTGACCATCACCCGGACCGCGAACCCGGGCCGGATAGTCAACGTCGGCGGGATACCGAGTTGGCGCTGGACGATGGCTCCCCCGGCCCGGCCGATCGTGTCTTGCGTTCCGTTGCGGATCGCCTCGGCGATCTCGTCGCCATCGTCCTCACCGCTTTCCAGACCGATGTTCAGGATCGTCGCGAGCCCTGCCGCGAGGAAGAGCCGATCCCAATGGTTGTCAACGCGATCTTCCAGTCCTGCGAAGCCCGCCTGATCGGTGCCGGGTTCGCGTTCGAGCACGATTGAGCGTCCATCCGGCAAAATGAGACGGGTCCAGGCGAGCAGAATGCGCCGCTGCCCGGCGGCGACGCGGCTGTCGTACTCACCAAGAAAGCGCGACCCTTGAGGGATGAGCAGGAATTGCCCGCTCGGGCTGTCATAGACATTCGCCGTGACTTGCGCCGTGATCTGTCCAGGTAGATCGGAGCGCAGCCCGGTGATGAGCGCTGCCTCGATGACCGACCCGGCCTGCAGCACATAGGGACTCGGCGGAGACTGCACGCGGTCGGTGGCGGTCGTCCGGCGATCAATTTCCCGATCCAGAAACTCCTCCTGCCGCTCGGTCGCATCCGGCTGACGTGCAGCCCCGGCGGTGGCCGGAAACAGTCCCTGCAATCCCGGTGTCGGCGCGCTCGGCAATGATCTCGGGGCGCCCGATGTCGCGGCACCCGCGGTCCGTGCGTCGGCAAAGAGCGTCGCTAGCCTTGCTGCTTCCGCTTCCTGCAAGCGCATTTGTTCTTCCGGATCGACGGCCGGTCCAGTGGCCGGAACGACCGGCACAGGCTCGCCACGCCGTTGGGCGGATAGAACCGGGCGCCCGAGTTCTCCGGGCAGTGGCGGTCCAAGCTGAGGGATGGAACCGTAGTCGCTTGGCAGGCGCGAAAGTCCTTCCGCCTCCTGCACCCGTTCGGTCGAGAAGAGCTCGGACGGTCCATCGCTTCGATCCGGGCTTTGCAGCGCGACGATCAGGATCGCACCGACCCCGAGACCGCCCGCGACGGTGAGCACGGTGATGGCCTTGCGGGACAGGCGCATGACACGCGGCGGATCCGACCGAAGGCGCAGTTCCTTGGCAATGTCCTGTTCGGAGCGCGGCGGGCTCCCGCGTTCTTCCTCATTCCGGTCTTCGTTGAGCTTACTCATAGCGCTCACCGGTCCTCGTCGGGGCGCCAGGCCGAGACCACACGCTCTTCCCGCTCCGCGCTGCGTCGCACTCCATCGGTTCGCACGATCCGGATCACTCGCTGGCGGTCACCGAGGCGCAGTTCGGCGGCGGCGAAGAGGCGGTCGACGACCATGTAGTTGCGCCGGATCCGGTAATTGACGAGCTGGCCGTCACCCTCGGGGCCGATGACGAAGAGCGGCGGCATCTCGCCCTGGCCGATGCCGCGGGGGAACTCGATGAAGACCTGCCGCCCGTCATCGAAGGCGCGGCGCGGCCGCCATGGTGCACGGTCGCCGGTGATCCGATAGCGGAAGTTGAGATCGGCGAGATCGACGTTGCGCCCGATGGGTAGAGCCGCCTCGGCGCGATCATTGTGACGGCGCAGCGCGATCAATTCGTCTTCCGGATACTGCCAGGACACCGAGGCCATATAGGCCTGAGGGGTCGCGCGCAGTTCCAGATGATAAGTCCGGCGATCGGTGTTGATGACGAGATTGGTGACAAGGTCAGGCCGTGTGGGCTTCACCAGCACGTGGATGCGGCGGTTGTCGCCTGTTCCGCTTTCGGTGTCGCCGATGATCCAGCGCGCCGTATCCCCGGCGGCGATCGGGCCGGAGCCGACAAGGCTCTCGCCCGGCTGCAGCGCGATATCGGTGACCTGACCCGGTGAGGTATAGACCTGATAGAGCGCACCAGAGCTATAGGGATAGAGTTGAACGGCGTTGATGAAGCCGTCGCGCACCGGTTCGATCCGGGCGGCGGCATTGGCATTGGTGATCCGATCGGTCGGTTCTTCTGCCTCGGCCGGGCGGTCATCCGCATCGACCCGCATCAACTGGCCCGGCAACGGCAGTGGCTCGGGGCGTTCGACGATCTGAACTGGTCCGGGCGGATCGGCAACTAGTGTGGCCTCGACCGGATCGTCGTAAGCGATCTCGGGCGGCTTGAAGGTAGCACAACCGCTCAAGACGGCGGCGGTTGCGACGGTTGCAAATAGTCGTGTCGAACAAACGAAGTTTGTCATTGGGCGTTCTCCCTTGACCAGTTGATGGCGTGGACGAAGACGCCGAGGGGGTTTTTGCGGAGCCGCTCGGCGTCGCGGGGTGGTTGGACGACGACGCTGAGGATGCCGGTCCAGCGCTCAGTGCCGGCAAGCTGTCCGTTGACGTAGCGGCGCTCGATCCAGGCGACTCGGAAGCTGGAGTCGGATGCGCGGATGACGCTAGAGATCTCGGCGGCGATCTGGACCTCGCCCACTCGCGCGAAGGGGTCGTTTTCGCGGGCGAAATCATTCAGCGCGACCGCGCCGCGATCGGTGGTGAAGTCATAGGCCCTCAGCCAGTTCTCGCGCAGCACGATCGGATCGGCCGGGACCTGACGCACATTCTCGATGAAGCGCGCGAGGTGGAAGGCGATCTGGGGATCGGTCGGGCGATAGTTCGCGGTCGCCGGCGCGACAGCCTGTGCCGCGCCAAGCCGGTCCACCTCGACCACGTAGGGGACGATGGTGCCTTGGGTGGACTGCCAGACCAGCGCGAGGCCAAAGGTCGCCGTCGTGGCGAGGCAGCCCAAAGCCATCAGCCGCCAGTTGCGCGCCTGCACGCGGGCGGAGCCCATGCGCTCGTCCCAGGCCTGGGCGGCTTTCTGGTAAGGCGTGGTGGGTTCGGGGGTCTTGGCGTATCGCACGCTCGGTCGCTTGAACATCTATGATCTCTCCGAAAGGCTGATGGATGTGCCCGCTCCGCCGCCATCGCCGGAGCGCAGGGCATGGGCTGTGGTCATGGCGCCGTGATGCAGGCTCTGCTGGCGTTGCATACGGCGCGCCCAGGCAGGCGGGCCATCGTTGGCGGGGGTTGGCATAGTGCTGGGTGAATTGCTGAACTTACCGCCGGTCGCCTCGAACGCGGCACGCGAGCCCGAGCGGTAGCTGCCGCTGAGGGATTTCTTGAGCGGGCTGATCGCAGCGGACGCCCCAGCCTGACCGACAGCCGCCATGCCGCTCGCAGCCTTCCCGGCCGTGCTGGTTCCGGAAGCGGCTCCGATCTGGAAGGCGGTGGAGGCCCCGCCAGCGACCGCGGAGGCACCTTTGGCCGTGGACGCGACCGCGCCGCCGGCCAGCTTGGCACCTGCAAGACCTCCTGCAACGACGCCGCCCGCTGCTACGGCTGCCCCAACCGCTGCACCTGCGCCGAGCTGCGGACCACCCGAGACGATCCCATTGGCGATGCCGGGACCGAAAATGCCGAGCGCAAGGAGCGATAGTGCGGCCAGGACGACGGCCATGGCGTCGCTGATCGTCGGCTCGCCGACAAAGCCTGTCGTGAACTCCCCGAAGATGGTCGAACCGATCCCGACGATGACGGCCAGCACCAGCACTTTGACACCCGACGAAATGACGAGACCAAGCACGCGCTCGGCCATGAAGGCGGTCTTGTTGAAGAGCCCGAACGGCACGAGGATGAAGCCCGCGAGGGTGGCCAGCTTGAACTCGATCAAGGTGACGAAGAGCTGGATCGCGAGGATGAAGAAGGACAGGATGACGACGATCCAGGCGAAGAGCAGGATCGAGATCTGGATGAAGTTCTCGAAGAAGGACACGAAGCCCATCAGGTCGGCGATGGATTCCAGGATGGGCTGTCCGGCTTCGAGCCCGACGGCCGCAATCCGTCCAGGCTGGAGAAGTTCGCCCGCGCCGATCGCGCCGCCGGTGGCGACGAGACCCAAGCCCGCAAAGCTTTCGAAAACGATCCGGGCGAGCGTATTCCAATTGCCGATGATATAGGCGAAGACACCGACGAAGAGCGTCTTCTTCACCAACCGTCCGATGATGTCGTCATCGGCGCCCCAGGCCCAGAAGAGTGCGGCCAGCGTGACATCAATGACGATGAGCGTGGTCGCAAGGAACGCGACGTCGCCGCTCAGCAGGCCGAAGCCGCTGTCGATATAGGTGGTGAAGACCTCCAGGAACCGATCGATGACACCGACGCCGTCCATGACCTATTCCGTTCCCTGATTGTCGGAGGACACGCCGAAGAACCGGCGGCGGTTCTCGGCCCAGGCCGCTTGGCAATCGGTGTCGGCCTCAAGCGCTTCGGGCGTGAGAGTCCTGCAGCGCTGGAGCTTGCGTTTCAGCGGATCCTCCGCGACCACTGCGGCAGGCCGCGCGGCGTCGTCCTCTTCCAGAGCGCGCTGCAGCTCGAGCATAGCCATGAGCGCCGCGCCTGCGCCCAGTGCGATGGCGATGCCCTTGAGCGTGGTTTCGGCCGTGAGCTTCATCGCGACCTACCGGAACATCCGGACACTGGTCGGCTCATAGCCGGAGCCATAGTCGAGGAAGCGGTTCAGGTTCTCCCGCGCCTGCGCCTCGGCCGACGCGACACGCGCGGCTTCCAAAGATTGTGCCCGGTTCTGCGCGGCGATGGCCGCCGTCAGATCGGCGATCTGGCTCGTCTGAAGTGCGAGAAGCTGATTGCCCGCTTGGGTTGCTTGGAGCGCTCCCGTGGCAGCCTGGCTGCGACCGACGAGTGCCTGCATCTCGGTGCGAGCGCCCTCGATATTGCCGACGACACCGGCCTGAACCTTCAGCGCATCTTCGAACCCGGCAACGGAGGTCCGCCAACGGTCCTGCGCGCCCGCGATTCTTGCATCGAAGTCGCCGCGAGCCGCCGCCGCGCCGTAGTCCTGGGTGAAGGCCTCGTCGATGCTGGCGACATCATGGGCAATGCGCTGCGCGCCGTTCAGCAGCTGCTGGGTCTCTTGGAACGAGGCTTCAAGCCGCGACAGCGAGGAATATGGCAGGCTCGTGAGATTGCGGGCCTGATTGATCAGCATCTGCGCCTCGTTCTGGAGCTGGGCGATTTGGTTATTGATCTGCTCCAAGGTTCGCGCGGCGGTCAGCAGATTCTCGGCGTGGTTGGTTGGATCATAGACAATCCCGCCGAACCCGCCGCCAAACAGTGCGTGGGCAGGCGGTGTCATTGCGGGCGAGACGACGACTGCGCTGGCGAGCGCAAGCGCCGTCAGCGAGCGGGTGGTGAATTTACGCAGTCGATTGGGTGTCATGGGTCTTCTCCTTGTCCTCGGTTACTTCTGGGGTGGGTGATCGGGTGGCTTCGATCACGGCATCGGATGGCGCGAGCAGTTCGACCGCCCATTGCAGGTTCAGCCGCGCGAGCCAGGCGGCGGCGAAGCCGTCCCGGCCATGCTCGGCGAGGATCGCATCGATGGCAGCGTGATCGGCTTTGGAAGACGCGGCGGTGAAGGCCAGCGCGACTTCGCCCAGACCAAGCGCGAAAAGCCGGTTGCCGCGGCGGGACTGGCAATAATAGTCGCGCTTGGGTGTTGCTCGGGCGATGATCTCGATCTGGCGGTCGTTCAGCCCGAAGCTGCGGTAGGTCGCCGCGATCTGCGGCTCGAAGGCGCGTTCGTTGGGCAGGAAGAGGCGTGTCGGGCAGCTCTCGATGATGGCGGGTGCGATGTCCGACCCGTCGATATCTGCAAGCGACTGGGTGGCGAAGATGACGCTGGCGTTCTTCTTGCGCAGCGTCTTCAGCCATTCGCGAAGCTGCGATCCGAACGTGGCATCATCGAGCGCGAGCCAGCCCTCATCGACAATGATCATGCTGGGCCGCCCGTCGAGCCGGGCTTCGATCCGATGGAAGAGATAGGCGAGCACCGCCGGGGCGGCGGCTGAGCCGATCAGACCTTCTGTTTCGAAGGCCTGCATATCTGCGCTGCCAAGTGCCTCGGTCTCGGCGTCGAGCAACCGTCCGAACGGACCGCCGAGGCAGAACGGTGCTAAAGCGCGTTTGAGATCGTGCGATTGAAGCAGGACGGACAGGCCGGTCAGCGTGCGTTCTTCGGTCGGCGCGGAGGCCAGCGAAGTCAGTGCTGACCAGAGATGATCACGTGCCACCGGATCGACCGTCACGCCTTCCCGGGCCAGCAGACCGGCGAGCCAATCCTGCGCCCATGCACGCTCCGCCGGATCGTCGATCCGCACGAGAGGCTGTAGCTGGACGGCGTCCTCCTCTTCGGACAGCGCAAGACCCAAGTCCTCCCAATCGCCACCACAGGCGAGTGTCGCGCAGCGGATCGAACCGCCGAAATCGAAAGCGAAAATTTGCGCGTCGGCGTATCGTCGGAACTGCAATACCATGAGCGCCAGCAGGACGGATTTGCCCGCGCCGGTCGGGCCGACCATCAGCGTGTGTCCGACGTCGCCCACATGGGTCGAAAAGCGGAACGGGGTTGCGCCTTGGGTCTCGGCGTAGAAGAGCGGCGGGCCGTCCAGATGGTCGTTCTTCGCTGGTCCGGCCCAGACGGCCGAGATAGGGATCATATGCGCGAGGTTCAGCGTTGAGACCGGAGGCTGACGCACATTGGCGTAGAGATGACCGGGGAGCGAGCCGAGCCAGGCTTCGACCGCGTTCAGAGTCTCGGGAATACAGGTGAAGTCGCGGCCCTGGATTACTTTCTCGGCCAGTTTAAGCTTGGCGTCGGCCGCGCGCTCGTCTTCGTCCCAGACGGTGATCGTCGCGGAGACATAGGCCGCGCCGACAATATCCGACCCAAGCTCCTGCAGCGCTTCGTCTGCATCCACCGCCTTGTTTTCGGCGTCCGAGTCCATCAGCGTCGAGGCTTCGTTGGTCATCACCTCCTTCAGGATTGCGGCGACAGATTTGCGCTTGGCGAACCATTGGCGGCGGATGCGAGTGAAGAGCTTCGTCGCGTCTGTCTTGTCGAGACAGATCGCGCGGGTGGCCCAGCGATATTCGAAGGCCTGAGCGTTGAGCTCGTCGAGAAGTCCGGGCCATGTCGATGTCGGGAAACCGGTGATCGAGAGTGTGCGCAGATGCGCATCGCCCAAGCGCGGCGCGAGACCGCCGATCAACGGCTCATCAGCGAGATAGGCATCGAGATGCATGGGTGTCTCGGGCACACGGACCTTCTGCCGCCGTGTTGAGATGGTGGAATGGAGATAGGTCAGCGTCTCTTCATCAGAGAGCCAAGCGGCCTCCGGCATGAAGCCCTCGAAGAGATCGAGCAGCCGGTCGCTCCGGGACCGGAACGCGGCGAGATGTTCGCGCGGATTGGCGCCTTTGCTCGGCGCGTCTTCGAACAGCCATCCACTGGCGCGGCTCGTATCGTCCGCAGGCGGCATCCAAGTCAGCGTCAGGAAGTAGCGGCTTTCGAAATGGGATGAGGCTTCTTCGAACTGTGCGCGGCGTTCTGCATCGATCAGGGCCGAGACCGGATCGGCAAACTCGGACAGTGGATAGTCCCGCGCGGGAATGCGCTGTGCTTCGACGAACACGGCCCATCGCGAACCCAATCTGCGCAAAGCACTGTTGAGGCGGGCGGCGGTGGCGACCAGCTCGGCCGGCGTCGCGGAATCGAGGTCCGGTCCCCGGAACCGGGCCGTGCGTTGCAAGCTCCCATCCTTGTTGAGGATGACGCCTTCACCGATGAGCGCAGCCCAAGGCAGGAAATCGGACAGCAGCACGGCTTTGGAGCGGTATTCGGCAAGGCGCATCATCGGATCACACCCCCATCCAGGTCGGATAGCGGAGGTGACGGCGCGCGACGTCAGCGATCTGCGGATCGCGCTTGGCGGCATAGACAGCAAGCAGATGGCCCACGATCCAGAGCACGAGTCCGACCAGCCATAGGCGCAGGCCGAGCCCGACAGCCGCCGCGATCGTACCGTTCGCAATGGCGATGGTCCGCGGCGCGCCACCTAGCAGGATCGGCTCGGTCAGGGCCCGATGCACGGGGGCAGTGAAGCCTGGGATGTCGGTTGCGTCACTCATACGACGGCACCGCCACCGAAGGAGAAGAACGAGAGGAAGAAGCTCGACGCAGCGAAGGCGATCGACAGACCGAAGACGATCTGTACGAGCCGCCGTGCCCCGCCGGACGTGTCCCCAAAAGCTAGTGTCAAGCCAGTGATGATGATGATCATGACGGCGACGATCTTCGCGACAGGCCCTTCGATGGACTCGAGGATGGCTTGAAGTGGCGCTTCCCAAGGCATGCCGGATCCGGCCGCCTCTGCCTGACCCGCGACCAGAACGAAGCCTAGTGCAACGGCTGAGAGGTAGATCGGAAGCCTTGGGTGTAGGTTGAGCGTTCGGGTCATGGTGTGGGTCCTTTCGGCGGGTTGAGAAGGGAATGGAGCGCGTAGTCGCCATCTGCGGTCAGCCCGGTGAGGTGGGCGAGTTCGGCGAGGTGTCGGTTCGGCCCGCGCCCCTGGAGTACGGCGACGATGTTGATCGTCTCGGCGATCAGGACCCGGGGCACGGTGATCACGGCTTCCTGGATGAGTTGTTCGAGGCGCCGCAGCGCGCCGATGGCCGAGCCCGCATGGATCGTCCCAATCCCGCCGGGATGGCCGGTGCCCCAAGCCTTGAGCAGATCGAGCGCTTCCGGCCCGCGGACCTCACCAATCGGGATGCGATCGGGCCGAAGGCGGAGCGACGAGCGCACGAGATCGGAGAGCGTCGCGACGCCGTCCTTCGTCCGAAGAGCGACGAGATTGGGCGTCAGGCATTGCAGTTCGCGAGTGTCCTCGATGAGCACCACACGGTCGGCACTCTTGGCGACTTCGGCGAGGATTGCGTTTGTGAGCGTGGTTTTGCCTGTCGAAGTGCCCCCGGCGACAAGGATGTTGGCACGGGACGTGACGGCCTCGCGCAAACCGTGGGCAGCCTCCGCATCCATGATCCCGGCATGTATATAGTCGTCGAGCGTGAAGACCGCGACGGCTGGTTTGCGGATGGCGAAACTCGGGGCCGAGACCACGGGTGGCAGCAGCCCTTCGAAGCGCTCTCCCGTTCCGGGTAGTTCGGCGGAAACGCGGGGGGCCTCGGCGTGGACTTCGGCGCCGACATGGTGTGCGACGAGCCGAACGATGCGTTCGCCGTCTTCCGGTGAGAGATATGCGCCCGTGTCGCAGAGGCCGTCACCAAGCCGGTCGACCCAAAGCCGCCCGTCGGGATTGAGCATGACCTCGACAACTGCATCTTCGTCAAGCCAAGTGGCGATATCCCGGCCGAGCGCCGTCCGGAGCATGCGGGAACCGCGCTCGATCGCTGCTGATTTAAGAGTATGGACGGTCATTTGTGGCCCCGCATCTGGTTACGGGACAAGCAAGAAAACCGTTATTGCGGGTTCAGCAACAGGTTTGAGGGAGTAGTAGTGGGACGGCGTGGAAAGGCAGGGAGATTCGAAAAGCAGTCATTGCACGCTAAGCACTAAATGTGCGAACCGCGGACAAATCCAGCGATTGAAATACTTCCTTGGATGTCCGCTTGGGTGTTGAACTTGTTTTCAAAACGGGGCAGCCGCCGCCATTTTGTCCATCGTATTTTCCATGAACGGTACGATCCGGTTTGAAAGGAAATTTGCAGCGACGGGAGCGGTGATTGGCGATGTAGGAGCGATGGCATAGCTCCATGTGATGCGTGTCTGGCTCGCAGATACCGCTTCGTATTCAAGACGACCGACAATGTGGTTTACGACATACCGTGATGGAGCAGTGAAACCGAAAACCTGATAGTGGAAAAGATCGGGGTCTCTGTTCTGAATGATGCGGTCAATGGCGGTATGTCCGTTGTCCAGGTTTGCATATCTAAGCGCTCCGTCCTCACCCCATGTGCCAGATATCGGTGTTGTCGATACAACACCCGGTATTCCCGGCGTGGCCTCCATAAACGTCACAAGGCGTGTCTGTTCCAACCACGTTTTCACTGCCTGCTGCGGGCCGTCCACGATCCGGTCCGTTGTATGCATCGAATAGCTGGTTGCCTCTCTTAAGGCAGGGGGGCGATCAGGTGTCGGTGCACTCACACCCAAGGCAACAGAACATCCGGCAATCAGTGCACAGGCAATAAGACCAGCAGCGAGGATATAGATTTTGCGCATTTGATGGTTCTGCTCCTACAGTATGATCCCAGATTGACGATGAAAGTTGCAACGGATTTCGTTATATATATAACGAATTTCGTCTTAATCAAGAAAGAGATGCAATGGTCTCAAGGCAACCTGTGATACGACCCGAGACGCTAGAAGAGCGCATGTCTGAAGCCGTACGGGCGCTTCTGCGCGCGGTGTATATTGGTCACCAAGAAATTGAGTATGAGGAAGAGCTCTTGAAGCTGTCCGTGATCGAGCGGCAGCTTATGGGGCTGCTTATGACAAAGCCGGGACAAATGACCAAAGACCTCGCCGCATTTTTTGCAGTGCAGACGACAACAATGGCGTCAATACTGGATCGGTTGAAGGACAGTGGGTTGATTGAAAGACATCAACACACCTTGGACAAGCGTGCCACGGAAGCGGTGCTGACGGACAAGGGCAGATTGATCATTGAGGGTATACGGCAGCGCGACGTCGAGAACTGCCGCGGCATTTTGGCTGAATTGACCGAAAACCGGCGCGCAGACTTTGTCGAAGACCTCGAAAAAATGGCCCGCAAGCTTGAGGCCTAGCTGAGTAAGTCATTTGGATTGTGAACACGAATGCCAAGACCAAAATGCGCCGTTTCAGAAAGAGGTCGCAGAATTCTCTACCTAAAAACAGACCTTCGTGCGAAGTGTGGCATCCGGCATACTAGTCCCTCTTTCCTCTTTCGCGGCAATCTACACGCACAGCTGCCAACAGCTGTCAGGATAGCTGTGTAGATTCGCGCCACTGATGGAAAGATCGGTCACCAAACAGCTACCTATTCTAAAAGGGTTTGCCGACTTCCCGTTCTTCCGAAACTTCCCTTGTGAGCGTCTTCCCCTTCGCCAATCGCCGTGCCAGCGCATCAACGAACCCATCGTATCGCTCCTTTCCGGAGACCTGCGCCGCCTCCCGCATCTCTTCCGGTAGCGGCGGTGTCGTGGTCAGCCAGAACTTCACGAACAAAGCCACGGCCTCGTTCCCGACTGACACGTCACGTTCGAGCCTCTCGACGGCGCGGGTCAGTCGATCCAATCGCCGCACGATCGCCGCCTCGCGCTGATCCGCGCCGTCGGGCGACAAAAAAGCTGCCAACGCGGCTTCCACGATCTGCGACTTCGACACTTTCCGCCGGGCCGCCAGTGCGTCCAGCTCCGAGCCAAGCGCTGAATCGAAATACACGTTGAGCCGCTCTTTCCTCATCCCGGCCACTTCTAGAGCTCGATTCCGTCATCGGGATCGAGCGACGCCTGCCTTGCGACCGTTCTGAATCGGTCGCGCATGGCCTTTGCGCGCTGCGCATCATCGCTCGGTTCGTCATCGAGATCTGCAAACTCGCTGCGCGCTGGTGTCGGGTCGGGCGCGATGTCCTCGTGCTCCGGCAGATCGGGCTCGCGGCGCACGCCGCCATCCACATCGTCGTTGTTCTTCTTCCGCTTCGGCGTCGGCGGCGTTTTGATTGGCTCTCGCGCGCTCCAATCGTCTGCCAAGGTGTGATTCAATGCCTCCGTGGTCTGCGCTCTCAACTTTGGTGGCGGCCCGATCCGCGCCTTGAGTTGCGGATCGGCGTAGTACCGAGCTTTCTCGGCTCTGACGGGAGGCGACCCGGACACCAACACCACCTGATCTGTCGGCGGCAGCTGCATCATCTCGCCGGGTGTCAGCAAAGGCCTGGCCGTCTCCTGCCGCGAGACCATGAGATGTCCGAGCCAAGGCGATAGTCTGTGCCCCGCATAGTTCTTCATCGCCCGCATCTCAGTGGCCGTGCCGAGTGCGTCCGACACGCGCTTCGCCGTGCGTTCGTCATTGGTCGCGAAGGCCACTCGCACATGACAATTGTCGAGGATCGCGTTGCTCTGGCCGTAGGCCTTCTCGATCTGATTGAGAGACTGGGCAATCAGGAAGGCCTTGATGCCGTAGCCCGCCATGAAGGCGAGCTGGGTTTCGAAGAAGTCGAGACGCCCGAGCGCGGGGAACTCGTCGAGCATCAGTAGGACGCGATGTTTTCGCTCTGTGTGCAGGTCTTCCGTCAGACGGCGCCCGATTTGGTTGAGCACCAGCCGGATCAGCGGTTTGGTGCGCGAGATGTCGGAGGGCGGCACCACGAGGTAAAGCGTCACCGGTCGGTCGCCACTTACGAGATCATCGATCCGCCAATCGCAACAACGGGTAACGCGAGCGACGACCGGATCGCGGTATAGCCCAAGAAAGCTCATGGCAGTGGAGAGCACGCCCGAGCGCTCGTTCTCTGATTTGTTCAATAGCTCGCGCGCGGCTTGTGCCACGACCGGATGCGGCCGATCGCCCAGATGCGGGGTGCGCATCATCGCGGCGAGCGTGGACTCGATTGTGCGTTTCGGGTCGGAGAGGAACGCGGCAACCCCAGCGAGCGTCTTGTCCGCCTCGGCGTAGAGCACGTGCAGGATCGCACCGACCAGCAGCGAATGGCTCGTCTTCTCCCAATGGTTCCGGCGTTCGAGCAGGCCTTCGGGATCGACCAGGATATCGGCCACGTTCTGGACGTCCCGCACTTCCGTATCGCCGCGACGCACCTCCAAAAGTGGATTGTAGGCGGCAGAGCCGGCATTAGTCGGATCGAAGATGAGCACACGGCTGAAGCGCGACCGCCAGTTAGCGGTGAGCTGCCAGTTCTCGCCCTTGATGTCGTGGACGATGGCAGAACCCGGCCAAGTCAGCAGCGACGGCACGACGAGTCCGACACCCTTGCCGGAACGCGTCGGCGCGAAGCAGAGCACATGTTCGGGTCCATCGTGGCGGAGATAGCGCGACCGGTAGCGACCGAGCACAACACCATCGTCCGTCAGCAGACCCGCATCTTTGACATCTTTGTCAGTGGCCCACCGCGCCGACCCATAGGTCGTCACATTGCTCGCTTCCCGAGCACGTAGGACGGAGAGGAAGATCGCGATACCGACCGAAGCAATCCCTCCGGCGCCCGCGATGATCGCTCCTTCCATGAAGACCCGCGGCGCATAGGCATCGTACCAGTACCACCAGACGAAGACGTTCCAGGGCGGGTAGATTGGCAGACCGACGATCTCGGTGAGCGGTTCGCCAAGTTGCGATTGGAAGCCGAGCCGGAACGCCACCCATTGGGTCGCGCCCCAGACGAAGAGAAGCGCGACAAGCGAGACGATGACGATCTGTCCCCAGAGGATGGCAGTGCCGGGTGAATGATGTTTCTTGCCGGTCATAAGAGTCTCCGAGGTCAAATCGATAGCCTGCGCTTGCGGCCGAGGGTCCAGTCGATGCCGCCGCCGGCGGTGACCGTGCCAGAGACCGTCTGGCCGAGATGCTTTTCGAGCTGCGGTTTCCAGGGTACGAGTTCGAAGCCCATGCCGTCATCGATCATGGCGAAGCGACCCGAGGCGAGATCGAGCCGTTGGCGATACATGCCCACGACGCTCTCGCCTTCGCCAGGTTTCCGAACCAGCAATCCAGTTTCATCGGCGAGCGTCTTGGTCGCAGCCTCCAACTCGCGCTGGCGAAGCGTCTTCAGAAGGCCGCGCTGGAACGTGACACGCTCACCATTCCTTGTCGCCAATCCTTGCTCAACCAAATGGGCCGCCCGTTTTCGCAGAGCATCACGCACCTCTGCGCCGAAGCCGTCATGGCTCAGCGGCTGTCGAGTCTTTGCGAGCGCCAGTCGATCGACCCAGGTCGCTCCATCAGCGCCGACCTGTTTGTCGAGCGCAAGATCGGATCGGCCTACAAGGGCCAACCGCTTCGACTGGCCATCCTTCCCGGTCCAGCTCCGCGTCTCGACGATGCTGCCTGTCGGCGTATCGCCGGTCAGTTCGAGATCGCGGAAGCGCAAGTGATGCAGGCGGCCATCGACGCCGTCGATGATCGCATAGGCCTCGCCGGTGAGCTCATTGTGCAGCCCACGCTCGACCAGCTTGCCGAGGATCGGTTCGCTCGGTTGAGCTTCGATGGCGAAGTCAGAGGACGCGCGTGTCTGTCCGCGAGTCTGCCCGCTTAGGGCGCGGTGCATGGTCTTGATGATGTCGCCGCGCATCGCGAGGTCGCGCAGCGTGTCCTCCATACCGGGCTTTAGCTGCCAGACCGAGGGTGTGAGCCGCTCGGCCAAGCCAAACCGCTCCAGGGTCTGTGCCCGTCCGATCATCCGGCGCTTGAGCTCGCGATCTTCTATGTCCGGTGCACCTGGTCGCAAGTCGGCGAGGCCCATTGTCTCGTCGGCATAATCACGCAAGGCGCGATCCAGATTGGTCCAGCGCTCGGCTTTCACTTCCAGATCGAGACCGGCGGCGATCTCTTTCTCGCTACGCGGGCCAAGTTCCATCCCGACCAGTTCTTCGGCGCGGCCGCGGAGGCCGCGGCTGATATAGTCGCGGGAGATGACGAGGTCCTTGCCGTCATCGGCCTTGCCGCGGACGAGCACATGGATGTGGGGATTGTCCGTGTTCCAGTGATTGACCCCGACCCAATCGAGCTGGGTGCCAAGGTCGCGCTCGGCCGTCGCCATAAGATCGCGAGTGAAGGCGCGCAGATCTTCCATCTGGCTTGCGTCCTCGGGCGAAACAATGAAACGGAAATGATGCCGATCTTCTTCGCAGCGCCCGGCGAAGGCACGGTCGTCGACGCCGTCACTCTCACGGTCGAACATGTTGGCATCGCGACCGTCCTTGGTGACGCCCTCGCGCTTGAGGTAGGTGATGTGCTTGGTTAGCGGGGCCGAGCGAAATCTCAGGCCCCGATGGCGGACGACCCGGGCTTTGACGACGACGCGCCTTTGGGTGCGCGACAGGCCGCGTGCGGTTCGCACGAAGCGTCCCCGTCCGAAGGTGGATCGGCCCGCGCGACCGCCCGCTGTCCTGAAATGATTGCCGGTATGTCCGGCCTTACGCGCGGCCTGCATGACCTGCCCGACAAAACTCTGCGCGCGTCTAGCCGATGGCCCTTTGTCCTTGATCCGGCCCGGCTTGATGCGGACGTCATTGTCACGCTTGCTCATAGCTGATTTCTCCAGAGCGGAGGAGTGGCACGGCAAAATCCGTTTGTGATCAGCCTGTTAGGTGCATGGGTGGCACTGTGGCGTCTGGCGCAGCGGCCTAAAAGACCAACAACAACAACGCCGTAGCACCAAAGTGCGTCCGGCCTTTTATCTCGCCCTCCCACCGTTGATCCCTGCTGCAATCCTTCCAATGCTGCATTCCATACGAAGCAGCACGACAGCACTGGATGGAGCGCGAATAAGCGGCTCATCGGTCCGTCTCCGTCGATCTTGATACGAAAAGAGAGTTGGCACGCTCGTTTTGCGGTTCGTTGGAACGACTTTCGGACGATTGGTTGACTGAGCGTTGCCCACTGTCGCTTCGGTTGCTCTGCTGCCGATTGTCTGCCGAGGAAACGGGTGCAAAGAGCGGCGCATCCTGCCATCGCGCTGCGGAAACGGTGCGGTTTGCTTGCAGTGGAGCGGTACCGGAGAAACCAAGCTCTTGCGACAGGGACGCCATGTAGCGGCGCGTTTCTCGCGGTAATGGACGCCCGGTGCGGAGATGCTCGGCGTAGCGTCCGGGACCGGCATTGTAGGCGGCCAGAAACCCCGGCGCGCCGAAGCGGTCGTACATCGCGCGCAGATAGGCGGTGCCCGCGAGGATGTTCTCGCGGCGGTCGAACGGATCGGTTCCGAAGCCATGTTCGGCACGCAGCTCGGCCCATGTCCCGGGCATGATCTGCATCAGCCCCATCGCGCCCGCGTGGCTGATGGCACGCGCGTTGCCCGCGCTTTCTGCACGCATCACGGCCCTGATCCAGCGCTCCGGAATGCGAAAGCGCTGCGAGGCTTCTATGATGAACGCATCAATCTCCGTGACGGGCGCGGCAGGCTGGGCGCGCAGCGCAACCGTATCGCGTGCATCGGCGGCGGGCGGATTGGTGCAGCCGGAAAGCGCGACAAGAGTCACGGTGGCGACAACGAGGCGACAGCCGGAAGGAGGAAGGAAGAACATCGCTCAGCCCTCCCGCGTCCAGATCGGGACGGCGCGTCCGACGATCGTGTCGCGCGGCAGCGGCCCGAAATAACGACCGTCGAGGCTCGCTTCGGTGTCGGGATTAAGGAAGAAAAACTGATCGTCCGTCAGCGTCTGGCAGCCCTGCCAACTGGGCAAGCGCCGGTCGAAACGGTCGCGGAGCTTTGCGTTCGCGACGGGTGATCCATCGACGGTGATGGTGACACCGATGCGGCAGACATGCTGCCCGGGCAGTGCAGCGACGTGCTTAAGGAGCGGGACGCGAGCACCGAGATAGCCGCGTTCCAAAAGCCAGTCGCCGAGCTGTTCAGGTGGCTCCAGAACGACAAGATCGCCGACCGCCGGAGCGTCGAGCGGTTTTACGGCATAGAAGCCGATCGGCACGCTTGCGGATGCATTCCAAACGAGGACGGGGTTCGCTTGAATGACGGCTGACAGGCCGATCAAAGCAACGGCCGCGCTGCCAACGACAAGCGTTCTGCGATGCCGGGTCATGCCGCCAGCGCCCGTCGCTTGAGCCATGCATCGTGCCGAAAACCGGTGTAGGGACGCGGTTCCAGATTGCAGCTGAGGCGGTTATGTATGTGGCGCCAGTGGTCCGGGCAAACATCCTCGGGCGCGATGCGTTCTGCTTCCACCTGGTCGATGGTTAGCAGCACTGCTTCGACCTTTGGCCAGCCCGACAGGCGCAGCAGGCTGGTACCGCCGGGTGTCACAAACGGAATGGTGGAATAGCGCTCACCGGCGCGAACGGCCCGCAGTATATCGATCCGACTTTCGACGGTGCCGTAGTCGTTCGATGCCCAGCGGACGAACGCGAAGATAGAGCCAGGATCGAACCCCACCGTGCGTTGGGAACGGCTCGTGATCGTCTCTTGGACGATCCGACCGAAGCGCAGCCAACGCTCGATCTGACCCTCGATCCAGGTCAACTGAACGGTCGTGCGGGCGCTCACCGGCGTTTCTCGCGGCTGTAGGCCGGTGAGATCGCCGCATGGCGTTTGGCAGGCAGAACGATGTCGCCGGTGTCGTCGGAGGTGGACCGGCGATCGCCTCGGCTGACCCAGGCCTGCAGGTCGTCGACGGCGTAGACAACGCGGCCGCCTATCTTAGAATAGCTTGGGCCGGTCCCGTAGGTGCGATGCTTCTCAAGCGTTCGACCGGACAGGCCGAGAAAACGCGCGGCTTCCGGAGTTCTGAGATAGCGCGGCGGCAGGCCGGCAGTGGGATCGGGCATGATAGACTCCTCTGGTCATCGCGGCCCGTCGCGGAATGCATCGGGCGGTCGATGGACAGAGAAGCGGAGAAG
>JBCBAP010000060.1:0-21196 GCA_038532435.1 Pseudomonadota bacterium
GTCGGGGATCTGCCCGTTGAAGCCGTAGGCGTCCGCGATGCCGAGGGCGATGCAGTTCACGTCGATGATCCGCTGGGTGAGCCATTCGTGCAGGCCCACGGCGATGATGTCCTCGACGCTTCGCCCGTGCACCTGATCACCGAGCTGCCTTGCCGCCGCGAGGCACGCCTGCTGCGCCGGGAGGGCGTGGGTCAACCCTTCCAGATTGGTCTCGATCTGCCGCACCGTGTGACAGAGGGAGCGGGGATTGGCCTCGTTGAGCACGAGGAAATGGACCACGCCGTTCGGCGTCACCGTCTCCCGGTATTGCCAGCGGAACGCGCGCAGGGAGTTCGCGGCCCGGAGAAGCTGCACCCATTGCATGTGGTCGAGCCCGCCGCCCACATCCTCGGCGGACGGAAGCAGCACGTGGTACTTCACGTCGAGCAGGCGGGCGGTCGCGTCAAACCGCTCGATATGTTTGCCCAGTTCGATGAAGCCGTATCCCTGATCCCGCAGCATGGAGGCAGCGGCAGCCCCGCGGATGAGAAAGCCGCGATCCTTCACCCAGTCGAGAAACGGCGCAAATCGCCCGCCGCGGATCGCGCCCGTGTCCATGGCGCGCATCTGGCTCCATGTCAGATTGATTGCGTCCCAGACCTCGGTGGTCACCGCGATCCGCATCGCCCGCGCGTTCTCCCGCGCTGCGTGGAAGGAGCTCGCGATCGAGGAGGGATTTTCCCGGTCGAACACGAGATGGTCGGCCACCGTCTCTGCTGTCGCCTCCTCCAGATCGTGGGGATAGGTGCTCTCACACCCCGAGGCGATCACGATGGAGGCCCACTCACTCGCCCGGTCGTCCGCGGTGGAGGGCAGGGCGTCCATCCGCCGACCGGTGTCGAGCAGGCGCGCGATGTTTTCCGCCCGCTCGATATACCGCGACATCCAGTAGAGGCCCTGCGCGGTGCGGCTGAGCATGTGAAGGCCGTTCATCGGTTCAGCACCCATGTGTCCTTGACCCCGCCGCCCTGGGATGAGTTGACCACCAGCGACCCCTCCCTCAGGGCCACGCGGGTAAGCCCCCCGGGGATCAGCTTCGTCTCCTTGCCCGAAATGACGAAGGGGCGCAGGTCCACGTGCCGCGGCGCAAGACCCTCATCCGTGAGGATCGGCGAGGCCGACAGGGAAAGCGTGGGCTGCGCGATGAAGCCTGCCGGGTTGGCCTTGATCCGCGCCCGATACGCTTCGCATTCCTCCTTCGTTGCCTTCGGACCCACGATCATGCCGTAGCCGCCAGAGCCATGCACCTCCTTGACCACCAGTTCGTGGATGTTCTCCAGGACGTAAGTGCATTCGTCAGACTTGCCGCACTGATACGTGGGAACGTTGGGCAGGATCGGCTCCTCGCCAAGGTAGAAGCGGATCATCTCCGGCACGTAGATATAGACGGCCTTGTCGTCCGCGACGCCCGCGCCCGGTGCGTTCACGATGGTCACGCCGCCGTTGCGGTAGGCCTCGAAAAGCCCGGGCACCCCGAGCATCGAATCCGGGCGGAACGTCTTGGGATCGAGGAAAGCGTCATCGATCCGGCGATAGAGCACGTCGATCCGCGCGGGGCCGGAGGTCGTGCGCATGTAGAGCCGGTTGTCCTCGACGAACAGATCCTGTCCTTCCACAAGCTCGATGCCCATCAGGTCTGCAAGGAAAGTGTGTTCGTAATAGGCGGAATTGAAGTGGCCGGGCGTGAGCAGGGCGAGCGTCGGTTCGCCGTCGCAGACCGGCGGGGCGACGGACTGCATCGCATCCGCGAGCATGTCCCCGTAATGATCCACGGGGCGGACGTAGCCGGAGCGAAACAGCTCCGGGAACATCCGGGACATCACCTCCCTGTTCTCGAGGACGTAGGACACGCCGGAGGGTGTACGGCAGTTATCCTCGAGGACGTAGAACTCGTCCGCGCCGACCCGGACCAGATCGACACCGCAGATGTGGCTGAAGACGTCCGACGGGGGGCGCATCCCCACCATGACCTGTTCGAAGGCTTCGTTCTGCTCCACCAGATCCCGGGGGATGATGCCGGCCTTCAGGATCTCCTGTGCGCCGTAGACATCCACGAGGAACGCGTTGAGTGCCCGCGCCCGTTGGATCGATCCCCGCTCGATCCGGTCCCATTCGCCCGCGCTGAACACCCGGGGCACCATGTCAAAGGGGATCAGCCGTTCCGGATCGCCCCCTTCGCCATAGACCGCGAAGGTGATGCCCACTTTTCGAAAGAGCGCCTCGGCCTCCGCGCGCCGTTCATTCAGCGCGTCCGGCCCCGCCTCCCGTATCCAGTTGTCTATGAGCGTGTATTGGGGGCGAACGTTGGTCCCGTCATACATCTCATTGAACATACCAACTCCCGGCGAGGTCTGGACTGTCCGCACGCAGCCTTATCTGATAGTCGTGCAGAAAATTGGCCACGCTGCAACCCTGTTGCGCACACCCTCCGTCACTGACCGTTTGTTAGGCAGGTAAATCGACAGATGAGTATCAAAGTCGCGCTCACACACCGGACCACCTACGCCTATGATAAGGAGATCACGGTGAACCCGCAGGTCGTGCGGCTGCGTCCCGCACCTCACGCGCGAACACCGGTGCCGAACTACACGCTCGAGATCACGCCGAAGGACCATTTCATCAACTGGCAGCAGGATGCCTTCGCCAACTGGCAGGCACGGCTGGTCTTCCCGGAAAAGACGCGGAAGTTCGAGGTCAAGATATCCCTGATCGCGGACATGATCGCGATCAACCCCTTCGATTTCTTCCTCGAGGAGTACGCGCAGGAAGTCCCCTTCGACTACCCCAGGGCGCTGAAAGAAGAGCTGACACCTTACCTCGGAAAGCCAGAGAAATCAGATCTCTACAAGACGTTCTTGAAAGGTGCTCCGGTTCAGGAAGGTGACACGAACGACTGGATCGTGGCGCTGAACCAGTATGTGCAGCAGCGGATCGACTATACCGTCCGCATGGAGCCCGGGGTTCAGACGCCGGATGAGACCATCGACAAGGCGCTCGGGTCCTGTCGGGATTCGGGCTGGCTGCTGGTGAACATGTTGCGCAGCTTCGGCTACGCGGCACGCTTCGTGTCCGGCTATCTCATCCAGCTCACCGCGGATGAGAAGCCCGTTGGCGATGGTCCCGGGGGGCCCGTTGCGGACTTTACCGATCTGCATGCGTGGGCGGAGGTTTATCTGCCGGGGGCGGGCTGGGTCGGCCTCGATCCCACCTCCGGCCTTTTCGCGGGCGAGGGGCACATTCCGCTGGCGGCGACCCCTGCGCCAAGCTCCGCCGCGCCGATCGCTGGCAGTCATGAGCCTGCGGAGGTGGATTTCGACTTCGAGATGTCGGTAGAGCGGATCGCGGAGCCGACCCGCGTCACCAAGCCCGTGAGCGATGCGCAGTGGGCCGCGATCAACCGGGCGGGGCGGCTCGTGGATGAAAAGCTCGTCGCGGGCGATGTCCGATTGACGATGGGGGGCGAGCCCACCTTCATCTCTGCGACCGACCGGGACGGGGACGAGTGGAACACCGGCGCGGTCGGCCCGACAAAGCGGCACTATGGCGACACCCTGATCCGCAGGTTGCGGGAACGGTTCGCGCCCGGAGGCATGCTCCACTACGGCCAGGGCAAGTGGTACCCGGGCGAACAGCTTCCGCGCTGGGCCTTCGCACTTTACTGGCGGGGCGACGGGGATCCCGTCTGGCGCAATCCGGAGCTGATTGCCGAGGAAACGACGGGCGGCGCCGACTTTTCGCATGCGACGAGGTTCACGGAGACGTTGTGCCGGAACCTTGGCCTCGATGACGAGTTTGCGACGGAGCTCTACGAGGATCCCGCGGCCTTCATGTTCCGCGAGCAGAACCTGCCGCCCGGCGTCGATCCCGTCGACAACGATCTTGAGGACCCGCAGGAGCGTGCGCGCCTCGCCCGGGTGTTCGAACGCGGGCTGGGCAGTCCCGTTGCCTACGTTCTGCCGATCCAGCTTGCCCAGTCACGGGCCGAGGGGCGTCTGTTCCGTTGGCAGTCCGATCATTGGCAGACCCGCAGGGGCAAGGTGTTTCTGATGCCGGGCGATAGCCCCGCAGGCCTGCGCCTTCCTCTCGGCGCCATCGGCTCCGTCGGGGTGACGCCCCAGTTTCAGCGCGATCCCATGAACCGGACCCGGGGGCTGCCGAGGCGACAGGGCCGGGGTCACGTGATGAGCGGAGAGGAGGCCGCGTCAGAGGATTGGCTGGAAAGCCACACGACCTTCCTCACCGCAAACGCGGCGGTCCGCACGGCGATGACCGTGGAGCCGCGGGACGGGCGGCTTTGCGTGTTCTTGCCGCCGACCGGCTCGGTCGAGGAGTATCTCGATCTCGTATCCGCGGTGGAGGAAGCGGCGGAGGACACGGCGGTCCCGATCCATGTGGAGGGATATGAGCCGCCGTTCGACCCCCGTCTCAACGTGATCAAGGTCACCCCGGACCCGGGTGTTCTGGAGATCAACATCCATCCGGCCCGCAGCTGGGACAACCAGGTCGCGATCACCGAAGCGCTCTATGAGGAGGCGCGGCAGGCCGGTCTCGACAGCGTGACCTACCTGATCGACGGACGTCAGGTCGGCTCCGGCGGTGGCAATCATATCGTTCTGGGCGGGGAGACCCCGGCGGACAGTCCGTTTCTGCGGCGGCCCGACCTGCTCGGGTCGATCATCCGGTACTGGCAGAACCATCCGTCGCTCAGCTACCTCTTCTCCGGCCTTTTTATCGGTCCGACATCGCAGGCGCCTAGGCTCGACGAGGCGCGCCACGATGCTCTTTACGAGATGGAGCTCGCCCTGCAGCAACTGCCCGAGAAGGGGGAGCAGGCGCCCCCCTGGCTCGTCGACCGGGTGCTGCGGCACCTGTTGACGGACCTTGCGGGCAACACGCACCGGGCGGAGATCTGCATCGACAAGCTTTTCTCCCCGGATGGAAGCACCGGGCGCCTCGGCCTCGTGGAGTTTCGCGGGTTCGAGATGCCGCCCCACGCGCGGATGAGTGTGGCCCAGTCGCTGATCATCCGCGGTTTGATCGCGATGTTCTGGGACAAGCCCTATGAGGCGCCGCTGAAGCCCTTCGGCACGACCTTGCACGACCGCTATCTGCTTCCGGAGTTTGCTTGGGCGGACTTCCAGCAGGTCCTTGACGACCTGTCGAAGGCGCACGGCATCGTCTTCGATCCAAACTGGTTCGAGGCGCAGCGCGACTTCCGTTTCCCGCCGCTCGGCCGGGTGGAGGTCGCGGGGCGCACGATCTCCCTGCGCGCGGCGATCGAACCCTGGATCGTGCTCGGTGAGGAGGGATCGTCCTCCGGCACTGCGCGCTATGTCGACAGCTCCGTCGAGCGCATTGAGGTCGCTCTCGATGGCGTGCCCGACCCGCGCTACACGCTCACCTGCAACGGGGTCGCGGTGCCGCTGCAGGCGGTGTCGGCGGACCGACAGGTTGCAGGTGTGCGGTTCCGGGCCTGGCAGCCCTGGTCAGCGCTGCACCCGACGATCCCCGCCCACGGTCCGCTCTCCTTCGACCTTTACGACCACAAGGCCGGGCGCTCCATCGGCGGCTGCGTCTACCATGTTGTGCACCCCGGCGGGCGGGCCAACGAGACGCGCCCGATCAACGCGCTGGAGGCGGAAGGCCGCCGCCTGGCACGGTTCGAGGAGAACACGGTCAATCCTTCGACAGAGCCGCCGCAGTATTTCGGGGTTCATCCGGACTTTCCCTGCACGCTCGATCTGCGGCGGGTAACGCTCCGCCGTTGAGGAGCGGCCGGGTCAGACGTTGAGGAGAAGGTGCTTGCGCTCCCACGGGCTGATCACGCGCATGAACATGTCGTGTTCTGCGCGCTTGACCGCCACGAAGGTCTCCGTGAACGCGGTTCCCAGCACGTCCCGAAGGTCCTCGTTTTCGGACAGGGACTGGATCGCGTCGAGGAGGGAGGGGGGCAGATCCCGATCCCGGTTGTAGGCGATGTCCGCGATCTTCGTCCGGGGCGCGATCTGACGGGCCATGCCGAGATATCCCGCCGCAAGGCACCCAGCGAGTGCCAGGTAAGGATTCGCATCCGCCCCGGCGACCCGGTTTTCGACACGACGGGCCGCAGGCTCCGCCCGGGGGGACCGCAACCCGGTTGTCCGGTTGTCCTCCCCCCAGTCGAGGTTGATCGGTGCTGACATGTCCGGCACCAGCCGCCGGTAGCTGTTCACATAGGGGGCGAGCAGCGCGCAGGCGTCCGGGATATAGGTCTGCTGTCCTCCGACGAACCAGTTGTGCAGATCCGTGGGCGCGCCGTCAGCCGCGGAGAAAACGTTGTTTCCGTCCGCATCCGTCACCGACATGTGGATGTGCATGGCGGAGCCCGCCTGTTCCGAATGCGGCTTGGCCATGAAGGTGGCGTAAAGCCCGCAGCGCAACGCCGCCTCCCGGATCAGACGCTTGAAGAGGAACACCTGATCGGCAAGGGCGATGGGATCGCCGTGGATGAGGTTGATCTCCAGCTGTGCCGGACCTGCCTCCTGAATGATCGTGTCGATCTCCATCCCCTGCGCATCGGCGTAGTCGTAGATCAGCTCGATCACCCGGTCATACTCGTCGACGGCGGACAGGGAGAATGCCTGATTTCCGTGGCTCTGCCGTCCGGACCGACCCACCGGTGGCTCGAGCGGCAGGTCCGGATCCGTGTTGGGCTGGCAAAGGTAGAACTCAAGCTCCGGTGCGACGACCGGGTACCACCCTTTCGCTGCATAGAGGTCACAAACCCGGCGCAGCACCTGACGTGGCGCAAGTTCGAAGGGCGTGCCATCCGCATGTTCGATATCGTGCATCACCTGCAGGGAGGCATCGTTGGCCCAGGGCACCGCTCGGGCGGTCGACAGGTCCGGCACCATGACGAGGTCCGGATCGGTGTACAGCTCCGGCCCCACATCCTCCGTGTAGTCCCCGTTGATGGTGGTGAAGAAGGTGGAGGTCGGGATCCGCACCCCGACCTCCTTGAGGAACTTCGCTGCGGGCATGACCTTGCCCCGGGCGATTCCCGCCATGTCCGGCATGACGCACTCCACCTCCTCGACCCGGTGCAGCCTCACCCAGTCCCGCAGGGTCGAAAGCGGGTCATCGGGGCTGTCAGAAAGATTCGGAGATTCGGTGAGGCTGAGCGCGTGCTGGTCTTGGGGCATTGAAACACCTGTGGGAAACCGGTTCCGGTTGACTGCCGGTCCCTTTCGTTGCGGTATATAGGTGAACGCTGGACAACGCTACCATCGGGAGATTTTGGATGCGGACAACCATGACCGCCGTCGCGGCGGCCCTGCTTGCGGTTTCTGCCGGGCAGACCCTGGCTCAGGACCAGGTGCTCAACGTCTATAACTGGTCGGACTACATTGCCGAGGACACCATCGCGAAGTTCGAGGCGGAGACCGGGGTCAAGGTCAACTACGACGTCTACGATTCCAACGAGGTGCTGGAGGCGCGCCTCTTTGCCGGGAACACGGGCTTTGACATCGTGGTGCCGACCTCCGACTTCCTGCGCCGTCAGATCGAGGCGGGCATCTACATGCCGCTCGACAAGTCCAAGCTGCCCAACCTTGCCAACATGGACCCGGCGATCATGGCCTCTGCCGCGGCCTATGACGAGGACAACGAACACGCCGTCATCTACATGTGGGGCACCACGGGCATCGGCTACAACGTGGAGAAGGTGACGGAGCTTCTTGGCGAGGACGCGCCCACCGACAGCTGGGCGCTGGTCTTCGATCCCGCAAACGCTGAGAAGCTCGCCTCCTGCGGCCTTTCGATGCTCGACGCGCCGACGGAAATGCTGCCGGCGGCGATGAACTACCTGGGGCTCGACCCCCGCTCCACCGATCGCGCTGATTTCGAGCAGGCGGCGGAGCTGCTGGCCAGCGTCCGCCCTCACGTGCGCTACTTCCATTCCTCCCAGTACATCAACGACCTCGCGAACGGCGATGTCTGCGTGTCGATCGGATGGTCCGGCGACGTGTTCCAGGCCATGGCCCGCGCGGAAGAGGCGGAGAACGGGGTCGAGGTCGCCTACGTCATCCCGAACGAAGGCGCGCTGCAATGGTTCGACATGATGGCGATCCCGGCGGATGCACCGAACCCGGACCTGGCCCATGAGTTCATCAACTTCGTGATGGACGCCCAGATCACCGCCGACATCACCAACTATGTCTGGTACGCGAACGGCAACGCAGCCTCGATGCCGCTGGTCGATGAGGAGATCAAGTCCGATCCCGGCATCTTCCCGACCGACGAGGCGAAGGAGGGGCTGTGGGGTGCTGCGGTCTACAACGCGCGGACCGACCGGATCGTCAACCGGCTCTGGACCCAGGTGAAAACTGGCCAGTAAGCCATTAAAATCACGACGAAACGCCCGGGTTTTCCCGGGCGTTTTATCTTGAAGTGACCCGCCGTGCGACAAACGTTGTGCTGAGCACCGCGCGCCCCGGGATGCTCACAAGGCCGCAGGGTCCACGCGCACCGCACTCCGTCAGTCCCGGGCCGGAAACGGTCAGCCCGGTATCGTTTTCGTTGATCGCCGAAAACCCGTCCTCGGTGTCCTGGCTTGCTCCGACGACGTCGGCGCCGAGTGTCCAGGTCAACGTGCGCAGATCGTCTTCCTCGAAATTCACTGTCGATCTTTCCGACCGGTACTGGGCGATGAACGTGCGCATCTCGGGCCGTTGTGCATTCTCGCCCGCATCGAACCGGATCTTGCCGTCGAGGTTTGTATCCTCCCCGGTGAAACGTCCGGTGAGAACGCCCCCGTCAGGATATCCGCCTTGTTCGAACTCGACGATGATGAGGGAGCCAAGAGGGGAACATCCGATTAGGACGAGGGGAGCAAGGACAGCCAGACGCATCGATATACCTCCGATTTCCCGTTAAGGTTGCATGAACATCGCACACCCGCAAGCCCACGGCGCGGCGCGGCGGTCCGTTCAGCGGCCTTGCCCGATCTTGACGCTTCCCAACCGCGCGCAGGTGTGTTTCGCTTGTGCGAGATGAACGGACGGTGCTGCAACAAGGGAGCGTGTCGGGCGTGAGTGATTTGGCGAAGGTGGCACGGTGACAGACGCCCCGTTCCTCAGGATCTCCAACATCGTGAAGACCTTCGGGGAGGCCCGTGCGGTGAACGACGTGTCCCTCGACGTCGACAAGGGGGAGCTTTTTTGCCTGCTCGGCGGATCGGGCTCGGGAAAGTCCACGCTCTTGCGCATGCTTGCGGGGTTCGAGACGCCGGATTCGGGCCGGATCGAGATCGAGGGACAGGACGTCGCCCGGGTGCCCGCGGCGCAGCGGCCGGTCAACATGATGTTCCAGTCCTACGCGCTCTTTCCCCACATGACCGTTGCCGACAATGTCGCCTACGGGCTCAAGCAGATGGGAATGGGCAAGGCGGAACGGGCGGAGCGGGTGGCGGAGATGCTCAAGCTCACCCGCATGGAGGCCTATGGCAAACGCAAGCCGGACCAGCTCTCTGGCGGGCAGCGCCAGCGGGTGGCGCTGGCCCGTAGCCTCGCCCGCAATCCCAAGCTCCTGCTGCTCGACGAACCGCTCTCCGCTCTCGACAAGAAACTGCGGGAGGAGACGCAGTACGAGCTGATGGACATCCAGGACCGTCTTGGCACCACCTTCGTCGTAGTGACCCACGATCAGGAGGAGGCGATGACGCTCGCCACCCGGATCGGCGTCATGGATGCGGGCCGGCTGATCCAGGTCGATACGCCCCGCCATATCTACGAGTTTCCGAAAAACCGCTTCATCGCGGATTTTGTGGGCAACATCAATCTGATGGAGGCCATCGTTACCGGCCCGGGCCGCGCGCCGGGCCTGCTGTCGCTCGGCTGCGCCGCCATCGGCGCGACGGTGGAGGCGGCCTGCGAGACCTCCGATGTCTCAGAGGGGACTCCGGTCTGGCTTGCCGTGCGACCGGAGAAAATCGCGTTCTCCAAGGATCTCTCCCAACCCGGTTTCGACGCGGTCGTCGAGGATCTCGCCTATCGCGGCGGTCTTACCCAGTACCGGCTCAAGCTTGCCTCCGGAACCGTGCTGACGGTCACCCGCACGAACGACGCTCGGGAGGGTGAACGCCCCGTCGAATGGGAGGATGCGGTCAGGTTCACCTTCGCGCCCGAGGGCGCCGTCGTGTTGCAGGACTGACCCGCATGGGGGCCTGGGGCAAACGGTTCGTTGTCTGGGTGCCGACCCTATGGCTCCTGATCTTTTTTCTCGTCCCATTCGGCATCGTGTTTCTGGTGAGCCTTGGCGCGCCGCAATTCACCGTCCCTCCTTACAGTCCCGCCTTTGAGTGGGAGGGATGGGTGCCGAGCTTCGTCGGCTCCTTTGACAATTACGTCTTCCTGACAGAAGATGACCTCTACTGGGTTGCCTATCTGGGGTCCGCCTGGATTGCCCTTGGCGCCACGCTTCTGTGCCTGCTTGTGGCCTATCCAATGGCCTACCTCATTGCTCAAAGCCCGCCGCGGATGCGCAACGTCCTGCTGCTCCTGGTGATCCTGCCGTTTTGGACCTCCTCGCTTTTGCGCATCTACGCCCTGATGGGCATGTTGCGTCAGGGCGGCTTCATCAATTCCGGGCTCATCTGGCTCGGTGTGATCGATACGCCGATCCAGATGATGCAGACCGACTTTGCGGTCTACCTGACCATTGTGTTCACCTACCTGCCTCTGATGGTGCTGCCGCTGTATTCCACGCTGGAGAAGCTCGACCGGAGCCTGCTTGAGGCCGCATCCGACCTTGGCGCCGGATCGCTTCAGACGTTCCTCACGGTGACGCTTCCGCTCTCGCTGCCGGGCATCCTCGCGGGGTGCCTCCTGGTCTTCATCCCCGCGGTGGGCGAGTTCGTGATCCCGGACCTGATGGGGGCGCAGGACAGCCCGATGATCGGCAACGTGCTCTGGACTGAGTTCACGAAAAACCGGGACTGGCCCGTCGCCTCCGCCGTTGCCATCGCGATGCTCGCCCTTCTCGTGATCCCGTTCATGCTCCTGCGCAGCACGCCTGCGCTGAAGGGGGACTGATGCGCTGGGTGCTCTGGATCTCCGCCGGGCTGGGCTTTGCGCTGCTTTACGTGCCGCTCCTGATCCTCGTGATCTATTCGTTCAACGCGTCGAAGCTCGTGAGCGTTTGGGGAGGCTGGTCAACCCGGTGGTACGTGGAACTCTGGTCCAACGCCGCAGTGCTGGAGGCTGCGCTGGTCTCCCTGCAGGTGGCGGTTCTTGCGGCGACCATCGGGACGGCGTTCGGCACGGTCATCGGCTACATCCTCAGCCGGTTCGGCAGGTTCCGTCTGCGCCTCCTGCTCACGGGGATGGCGACCGCACCCATCGTGATGCCGGAGGTGGTGACGGGTCTCTCGCTCCTCCTCCTCTTCATCTCCATGGAGCAGCTCATCGGCTGGCCGGCCGGGCGGTCCATGACGACGATCGTGATTGCCCACGCGACCTTCTGCATGGCCTTCGTCGCAGTGGTCATCCAGGCGCGGCTCGCCGGGTATGACCACTCCATCGAGGAGGCCGCCGCAGACCTCGGCGGGCATCAGCCTGGCATCTTCTTCCAGATCACCCTGCCGGTGATCGCGCCCGCTCTTCTGTCCGGCTGGCTGCTTGCGTTCACGCTGTCCCTCGACGATCTGGTGATCGCGAGTTTCGTGAGCGGGCAGGGGTCATCGACCCTTCCCATGGTGATCTACTCGAAGGTCAGGCTCGGGGTGAGCCCTGATGTGAACGCGCTTGGCACGATCATCATCGCGGTGGTGGCAACGGGCCTGATCCTCGCACTCAGGTTTTCAGGGCGCAGACCCGGCTGACACTGTCGCGCCCTTGGCCAGCACCTCGGATCGGGATGCGGGAACTGCTCCGGGCCCGGCCACGCCCTCCATCTGCCACGGTGAGCCGTCCCGGGCGGAGGCGCCGGATCTCCGAGGGCCAGACCGTTGCGCCGGGCGGGGCAGGGTTGTAAGGCAGAAGGGACTTAGCTGGAGGGCCAGATGCCAAACACCGATCCGCAAGAGCTCGTGTCCACCGAATGGCTCGAAGCGCATTTGAACGCACCGGATCTGCGCATCCTCGATGCAAGCTGGTATCTGCCTGCAGAGGGGCGGGACGCGAAGGCGGAGTACCTCGCGGGGCACATTCCCGGTGCCCGCTTTTTCGACATCGACGAGATCTCCGACACCAATTCCAGCCTGCCGCACATGGCCCCTCCGGTGGAGAAGTTCATCTCGCGCATGCGGGCCATGGGCATCGGTGATGGCCACCGTGTGGTCGTCTATGACGGGGCGGGGATCTTCTCCGCCGCGCGAGTCTGGTGGCTGTTCCGACACATGGGCAAAACCGATGTGGCCGTCCTCGATGGCGGGTTGCCCAAGTGGGTGGCCGAAGGCCGGTACGTGGAGGATCTGGAGCCGATCCTGCGGGACCGGCATTTCACCGCCCGCCGCAACGCGACCCTGGTCCGCGACGTGACGCAGGTGGCCGCTCAGGCAAAATTGCGGCAGGAGCAGATCATCGATGCACGCTCCCCGACCCGGTTCCGCGGGGAGGAGCCGGAGGCCCGCCCGGGCCTGCGGTCCGGACACATCCCGGGATCCCTGAACGTGCACTACCGCTCACTCCTGACGGACGAGGGGACGATGAAGCCTGCGGCGGAGCTTGAGAAGGTCTTCCTCGATGCGGGTGTCGATCTGGCCAAGCCGGTGATCACCACTTGCGGTTCAGGCGTGACCGCTGCCATCCTCTCGCTTGCGCTCGAACGGATCGGCCACCGCAAGCACGCGCTCTATGACGGATCGTGGGCGGAGTGGGGCATGTACGGTGATCTGAAGGTCGCGCAGGGATGAGCGCCCGGGCTGCGGGGGAGCGGGTCGACTACACCATCACCTATCTGGAGATGGCGGATCGTCCGAGCTATCCTCGTCCGTCCCTGCCAATGGGCCGCAAGCTCGCGCTTTTGCGGGCGGAAACGCCGCCGGTCTGGTACTTCCTCTCCCTGTATGATGCCGTTGGCGCGGCTCACGAATGGACGGACATGCACACGCGGCCCCAGGCGGAGCTAGAGGCGTTCGTGCAGGATCCGCAGGTCCATCTCTACACCCTGATCTGTGACGGCTGGCCTGCCGGTTTTTTCCAGTGCGATTTCCGCACCGCAGGGGTCGGCGCGCTGGCCTATTTCGGACTGGTGCCGGAGGCGGTGGGCAAGGGCCTCGGCACCTACCTGCTCAAGACCGCGATCCACACCCTGTGGGATGGTCCCGGCGTCGCCCGCCTCACGGTGGAAACCTGCACGCTCGACCATCCGCGGGCGCTGCCGCTCTATCAGAAGATGGGTTTCGTGCCCGCACGGCAAGCCAGCGCGTCGCGCGTTCTGACCCGTCCCCGTCCCTTGCCAGAGGAGCTCTGACCCATGTTCGCCGACCTGTCGCCCCAACCCGCCGACAAGATCATCGCGCTGATGGCCGCCTATCGGGAGGATCCGCGGACGGACAAGATCGATCTGGGCGTGGGGGTCTACAAGGATGAAAGCGGCAACACACCGGTCATGCGCGCGGTGCGCACGGCGGAGGCGGAGCTCGTCGCGGCGCAAACCACGAAGACCTATACGCGGCTAATCGGGGATGCGGACTACATTGCGGCAATGCAGGAGCTTGCGCTGGGCGATCTGGTGGCGCGCGACCGGGTGACGGGATCGCAGGCGCCGGGGGGAACCGGCGCGCTGCGGATGCTCTTCGAGCTGGTGCGCCTCGCCCGCCCGACGGCGCGCTTCTGGATCAGCGACCCGAGCTGGCCGAACCACGCGGGCATTCTCAAGCACATGGGCACCCCGCCGCGCAGCTACAGTTACTTCGATCCGGCCAGCCGCAGTGTGCGGTTCGACGCGATGATGGAGGATCTGAAGGAGGCGGGGCCCAATGACGTGGTGATCCTCCACGGATGCTGCCACAACCCAACGGGCGCCAACCTCACCGTCGCGCAGTGGGAGGCGCTGGCGGAAAGTGCGGTGTCCCAGGGCTGGTTGCCTCTCGTGGATCTGGCCTATCTCGGCCTCGGCGACGGGCTTGCGGAAGATGCTGCGGGCTACCGGGCCATGGCCGTGCGGGTTCCGCGGATGATGATCGCCATGAGCTGTTCGAAGAATTTCGGCCTCTACCGGGACCGGGCGGGTGCCACCGTCGTAATCGGGGAGACGCCGGCGGAGGCGTCTATGGTCGAGGGCACGCTCGCAAGCCTCAACCGTCTCACCTATTCCTTCGCGCCCCATCACCCGGCGGCGATCGTGGCCAGAATCCTCTCCACACCCGCCTTGCGCGCGGAGTGGGAGGAGGAGCTGGGGGAAATGCGGGATCGGGTAAACGGCCTGCGTCACAGCCTTGCCAGCGCCCTGCGGCAGGAGACGAATTCCGACCGGTTCGATTTCCTCGCGGAGCATCGGGGCATGTTCTCGCTGCTGGGTGCATCGTCCGATCAGGTGGAGTCGATGCGTGCGGACAACGGTGTCTACATGGTCGGGGACAGCCGGATGAACATCGCAGGTCTGCATCCGGACCAGATCCCCGGCTTTGCCCGGGCGATCATCGCCGCGGGGGTGTAAGATGACCGGCCTCCCCCACATCCGGGCGGAGGATACGGCTCAATTGATGAGCTGGCCCGCGCTCGTGGATGCGTTGGAGGAGGGCCATCGCGGGCCAGAGCCGCAGATCACCGATCAGTTCCTGACCTCCGGTGACCGCACGGTCCTCAGCCGGGCCGCGTGGATCGACGGGCTTGGCGTCGGCGTGAAGACCGTGACGGTCTTCCCCGAGAACCCGGGGCAGGGCAGGCCGACGGTGCAGGGCGCGATGCTGGTCTTCGATCCCGTGACCGGGACGCCCCGCGCAACCATCGACAACGGGCTCATCACCTACTGGAAGACTGCAGCGGACAGCGTTCTGGGCGCGCGGTTCCTCGCCCGCTCGGGCGCGACGCGGTTGCTCATCATCGGTGCGGGAACCGTCGCGCGCTCCCTGATCGAGGCCTATCCTGCCGTGCTGCCCGGCCTGGAGCATATCGCGGTCTGGAACCGCACCCGGGCCAACGCGAGCGCCCTTGCGTCCGAGACTGGCGTGCGTGTGGCAGATAACCTTCCGAATGCTGTTGGGGCCGCGGATATAGTTGCGACCTGCACTCTGTCGCAGACGCCGGTGCTCGAGGGGCGTTGGCTCTCCCCCGGCACGCACTTGGATCTGATCGGCGCGTTTACCGCCACGATGCGGGAGGCGGATGACGAAGCTCTGCGCCGGGCGCGGATCTTCGTCGACAGCCGCGCGACCACGCTTCATCACATCGGCGAGTTGAAGGACCCGCTGGAGAGGGGCGTCATTCAAGAAGAGGACGTTCTCGCGGACTACAGGGACCTCGCCGCCGGGGCTGGAGGGCGCCTCGGTACCGATGACATCACACTGTGTAAGAATGGCGGGGGCGCCCATCTCGATCTGATGACCGCGGATGTGATCCTGCGCGCGGTCGGTCTCTGACGCGCACGAAGCGCCCCGCGCCTATTCGGCCGCCGTGCGGCGCGCGTCCGGGTTGGGCAGGCGCAGACGGAAGGTCGCCCCGGGGCCCTCGGCCAGAAGCTCAAGGTCGCCCCCGAGGTTCTTCATGATCTCCCGGCTGATCGGCAGGCCGAGGCCCGCACTTCCCGCCAGCGTGCTCTCGCCCAGCCGGGCGAATTTCTCGAACACGCGACCCTGATCCGCCTTTGGGATTCCCGGGCCATTGTCCGAAAAGTCGAGCAACACGGAAGTGTCCGCGGTGTGCGAGGAAATGTGGATCTCCGGCGGGTCGCCCCGACCGTATTTGACCGCGTTGGAGATGACGTTGATCATGACCTGGGCGAGCCGGTCCACATCCGCCTCAACCATCAGACCTGGGGTGAGCGCGCGCACGATGCGGATGCCGTGCTTTTCGGTCAGCGCCTCCGTACTCGCGATCGCCTGATTGAGCACATCCGCAAGCTCAAGCCGATCCCGCCGTAGGGCGACCCGTCCGCTTTCGAGCACGCTCACGTCGAGGATCTCGTCGAGGAGGCGGGTGAGGCGCATGCTCTCCTCATGGATGATGCCGGTGAACCGTGCGGTCTGTTCGGCCTCCAGCGTATCGGTCGAGCGCAGGATTTCCGCAAAGGACCGGATCGAGGTCATGGGGGTGCGCAGCTCATGGCTCACCTGGCTGAGGAACGCGTCCTTCTGCTCCCCGATCCGCGTGAGCTGGGCGTTTGCGCGGCGCAGCTGTGCTGCGGTCTCCTCCAGCTCCTGGGACTTCGCCTCCAGCTCCTGCGCATAGTTCACGATCTGCGCCGTTTCATCCGCCATGCGGATCAGTTCACCGACTGAGACGCTGCCCTGCCCCCCGATCTGGGAGACCATCGCATGGGCAGACGCGGCACCAATTGCCCCCGCAAGTTCCCGTTCGAGGCGCGCGGTGAGATCCGGCCCGGGGTCGGGCAGCCCGTAGAGTTTTCCCTGGCTGCGGGCGATCTCGCTGAAGATGCGATGCGCCGTCTCCCGTCCCAGAATGCGCTGGGCCAGCTCGAAGAGATCCTCCGCATTCGCCGTGCGGGTGAAGCGCATGGCGTCCCCGTCGCCCCGCGTCTCGAACACGTCGATGAACGCCTCCGCCTGGAGCGGTTCCAGCCGGGTCTGGCGGCTCATGAGCGATCCGGTGATCAGGGTTCCGACGTTGAAGATCATCGACCAGACTAGCGCGTGCACCAGCGGGTCGGCGATCCCGGCACCGAAAAGGTCCTGCGGCTTCAGCAGGCCGATTCCGAACGGCCCTTCCACGAGCGTTCGGGCGGAGAGGATGAAATCCCCGCCAAAGCTCGGCAGGAAGAGTGTGTATGCCCAGGTGACGAACCCGGCGATCACGGCGCAGATCGCCCCGGTGCGCGTCGCCCCGTGCCAGTAAAGCCCCGCAACCAGCGACGGCAGCAACTGTGCCGCCCCGAGGAAGGAAATCAGACCGATGGAGGCAAGCGCCTCCGACCCGCTGGTCAGGCGGTAGTAGATGTAGCCGAGGCCGAGGATCACGCCGATGCTCACCCGGCGAGAAATCAGGAGCGCACCGCGCACGTCGCCGCTCGCCTTGGGCTGGTGGGTGTTCAGCCAGATCCACACCGGCATGATGATGTGGTTGGACATCATCGTGCTGAGCGCGATGGCCGAGACGATCACCATGGAGGTGGCAGCGGAGAACCCGCCCAGGAACGCGAGCAAGGCCAGCGTGTTCTGCCCGGTCAGAAGGGGCACCGTCAGCACGTAGAGGTCCGGGTTCGTGCCTGCGGGCATCAGTTCCAGCCCGGTGATGGCGATGGGCAGGACAAAAAGCGAGATCAGGCAGATATAGAGCGGGAAGGCCCAGGCGGCGGTCGCCAGATGACGCTCGTCCACATTTTCGATCACAGTCACCTGGAACATCCGGGGCAGGCAGATGACCGCGGTTGCCGAGAGAAAGAGGAGCGTGACCCAGCGCGGTCCAAACTCAGCCGAGGTCAGAAGCTCCTCCGCGACCGGCCCCGCAAAGACATCAGCGGGCCCTTCCGAGAGCTGGAAGACGACGTAGATACCGACCGAGATGACGGCGACCAGCTTCACGATGGCCTCCACCGCGATGGCCGTTACCACGCCATAGTGCCGCTCGTTCGCGTCCACGTTGCGGGTGCCGAAGAGGATGGTGAAAAGCGCAAGGCCCACGGCGATCCAGAACGCCGTGATCCGGTCGACGGAGGGGCTCACATCTCCCTCCACCAGCGTGCTGAAAACCGCAAAGCTCACGGTGAGCGACTGAAGCTGGAGCGCGATGTAGGGCGTGGTCGCGATCACCGCAATGAAGGTGACGATGACGCCGATCCGCGTGCTTTTGCCATAGCGGGAGGAAAGAAGGTCCGCGATGGAGGTGATGCGCTGCTCTTTCGCGATCCGCACCAGCTTGCGCAGCAGGAACCACCAGCCGACGAAGGTGATCGTCGGCCCCAGATAGATCGCGATGTAGTCGAGCCCGCCCCGCGCCGCGGATCCGACCGCACCATAGTAGGTCCATGCGGTGCAGTAGACGGAGATCGAGAGCGTGTAGATTAACGGGCTGCGCAGCCAGCTCAAATGCCCCTGCCGCGCCCGTTCCTCCGCCCAGAACGCGATGGTGAAGAGGACCGTGACGTAGGCGAGGCAGGTGAGTACGATGGTGTTCCAGGTCAGCATCTGCTCACCGGGATGTCTCAGTCTCGATCAGAATGCGCGACAGCCGTCGGGTCGCAAGGATCAGCAGCAACCACACGCCGAACACGTAAGCGAGGATCATCGGGACGCCGAACACCAGCCCTGTTGAGAAAAAGACCGAGATGAACGGCGGCAGAAACAGGAGCAGGGCCACGATGGGCAGCAGCACCGCGATATCCCGGGCACGATTGTGGCGTGGAGAACCGGTCGAGGGCTCGTTTGCACCCTCAGGTGTGTCCGGTGGACGGCTCACGCCGCCCGCTCCGCCAGCCGCCGCACCTCCGCGACGATCTCCGTGTTCGAAAACGGCTTGGTGACGAAGATGTCGGCGCCCAGATCTTCTGCGCGGTCCCGATCCTTGCGCTGGCCCTTGGCGGTCAGCATCATCACCGGCAGGTCTGCAAAACGGGTGCTACCGCGCAGATTGCTGAGGATGTCAAAGCCGCTCACGTTGGGCAGCATCACATCAAGGATCACCACGTCAGGCACGGTGCTTTCCACCTCCGCGAGAGCGTCGGCACCGTCCGAAATCGTGCGGACGGTGAATCCGTCACGCTGCAGAAGGAAGGCGAGCGACTCAACGATGTTGGGCTCGTCCTCCACAATGAGCACGGTTTTGCTCACAGGCACCCTCCCCGGGGAGCTTTGTTTATCATTACGTTAAGAGTAGCGGTGTTGCGCTTCGATCTTCAACGCTTTTTTGGCTGGATCACCTGACCGCCGAGGACCGGTTCCTCAATCCGCGCCGCGCAATTGGCGCGCGGACAGATCCGGCAGGAGATGCCGACAGGATGCGGGGCGCCTTCATCCTGCGTCTGGCCCGCGCGGGAGGGGGTGACGATCATGGTTGCGGTCAGCCGCGGCCAGTCGGCGAGGCTTTCGCGCACCTCGAATTCGGCGACGGAAACCGTGTCGAAAAGATCGCCACCGGGCAGGGCGATGCGCTGCGCAAAGGGTTGCCCCGGTTGAGCGGTCGCCGCATAGATCGGCCAGAGCGCGCAGGGTGCTGCGTGGCGCGGTACGGTGAAGGTTTCGACCGACTTGCGCATCAGAACGGTTCCGGCACCGTTCACCTGCAGACCTCCGACGGGTCCGATCGTCGTCTCCTTTAGGGTCATCAAACGCCGCATGATCTGTTGCGCGGGAACCCTGAACCGCCGGGCAAGGGTCAGCACGTCCCCGTCGCACTCTTCCACCGCGGCGGTAAAGGTGGCTTCGGGCAGCGCCCTTGCGTCCTCCACGTACCGCTCGAGGTGGGCCGTGGCCCGGGCCTGGGCCTCGGGTTCGGTCAACTCAGATGCCTCCGACACGAGATCTGTCACCGTCGTCGCATCCGCGGGCCCCTCGAGGGTCGCGAACCGATGCTGGGCTGCGCTCAGGAACCGATCCACCTCTTCGTCCGGGGAGGTGGCGGGGGCGTCCGATGCGGCGGCCTCGTCGAAATAGGCGGTGAGGGTCTGCGCGACTTCCGACAGCCGCTGGCTCTCGCTGTGGATGTTGTCGATGAACCGCCGCTGCTGTTCGACCGGAACATCGTCAAGCGTTGTCAGGATGTTGGCCGTGGACCGGATCGCGGTGATGTTGGTCAACATCTCGTGCATGTTTGCCTGAAGAACCGGATCGTGGGTCAATCGGTCGGACAGCGCGTCGATGGCCGCACGCTGATCCCGGACCTGCCGGTGCAGGCTGCTCACGAGCTTTGCCCAGCCGGGAAACCGGCTCGCAAACTCGCCCGTGACCTCGACCTCCGCTTCCGCCACGGGGAATTCGGATGCGGCGGCGCGCATCTCCCCGATCATGGAAAGCTCCGCCTCCTGGCTCAGCGCGACGGGGGGTACATCAAGCTCTCGCGCGAGCGCGAGAAGCACCCGACCGGCGATCGCGCGCTTGTTGTGTTCGATGAGGTTGAGATAGCTCGGGCTGATGCCCGCGCGCTGGGCGAGGGCGGATTGCGACAATCCCATCGCCTTACGCCGTTCCCGGATCCTGAGGCCTGCCAGAGAGCCGCGCATCGACAAATTCCCTATCAATTCAAACGCCTACCGCGTTGCAATGTAATATTATTTACACTATTGCATCGCAACAGTCCAATCTTATGACAAAAAAACTATTGGTTTGCAATTGGTTATTGATGAATTGACTGTGAGCACCCATGATGACGCTGGGTCAGCTATGACTCTCACGTGATGCTGCGTGTTGCGCAGACATCGCGTCAAGACGACACGAATGGGAGGAACCTCATGTCGGAATTCAAGACCAACCGTCGCAGCCTGCTCAAGGGTGGCGCGGTTCTGGGCGCGGGCCTCGCCGCTCCCACGATCTTCTCCACGGCCGCGAACGCGTACACGAACGAGCCCGGTGCCGGTTCCGTGACGCTCGGCTTCAACGTGCCGCAATCCGGCGCCTACGCGGACGAGGGTGCGGACGAACTGCGCGCCTACCGTCTGGCGGTCAAGCACCTCAACGGTGAGGGCGACGGCGGCATGCTGAACACCTTCTCCTCGAAGGTTTTGGACGGCACCGGTATTCTTGGCCGAAAGGTCGAATACGTGACCGGCGACACGCAGACGAAGTCTGACGCCGCGCGCGCGTCTGCCCGCTCGATGATCGAGAAGGACGGCGCGATCATGATCACCGGTGGTTCCTCCTCCGGTGTGGCCGTGGCCGTGCAGGCGCTCTGCCAGGACGCGGGCATCATCTTCATGGCCGGTCTGACCCACTCAAACGACACGACCGGGAAGGATAAGCGGGCCAACGGTTTCCGCCACTTCTTCAACTCCTACATGTCCGGTGCAGCACTCGCGCCCGTGCTCGAGGCCAACTACGGCAACGACCGGAACGCCTATCACCTGACGGCGG
>JBCBAP010000061.1:0-20635 GCA_038532435.1 Pseudomonadota bacterium
ACCCGCGACCTCCGGCGTGACAGGCCGGCACTCTAACCAACTGAGCTACAACCGCCCTTGCCCACCCCCATTTCGAGGGCGTGTGCGGTGTTTAGAGATGCGCCCGGGGGGCGTCAAGCGATGAAATTGAGCGCGTCCTAGAAAACACCCGACGGTATCCGGGCAACCTCCTGTCGCAGCCGGGCTGACGGCCTCATTTCACTTGGCTAAGCTCGGGGTCGGAGGGGGTGTTTGATAGGAGTTAAACCATGCGCATTACATTTCTTGCTCCCCTGATCCTGCTGGCTGCCTGTGCTGAGACGGCAGTGCCGGACGGCTACACCCGGATCTCGGAAGAAGCGGAGTTCGTGGACAAGGTCGTCGGAAAGCGGCTCACGATCGACGGAAACTTCGTCGTCATCGCCGCGGACGGCACCTTTGCGGGCAACTTCAACGACACGGACCTCGCCGGCATCTGGAACTGGAGCGAAGACGGCTACTGGTGTCGCACGATCACGGTCGGGCCGCAGCGTGCGGAGGATTGCCAGTTGTTCGAGATCTTTGGCACAGCACTCCGCGGCACCCGGGACCGCGGCGATGGTGTCTCCTTCGTCTACGAGATCGAAGGCTGAGTGATGGTGGGCGGTGAGAGGCTCGAACTCCCGACCCATTCGGTGTAAACGAATTGCTCTACCAACTGAGCTAACCGCCCCTGAGCCGCGCTTTTAGCCCCTGCCCTGTGCCGGTGCAAGCGCCAACACCCGCAATCCCCGTCGGACGCGCCGGCGGGGATATTTTGCGGAACGCAGGCGGACCCGGATCACCGAAAGATATCCCGCGGAAAGGACACCCCCATGCCCTTCAACAAAATCCATGTACCAGCCACGCTTGCGCCCGAGACCTGCCGGGCCATCAACGCCCAACTCCACGAAAGTCTGGTGGAGACCTGCGCGGTCAACGACGAGGACTTTTTCTGCCTCATCTGCCGTTACGCGCCGGAGGACATGATCCTGCACCCGACTTTCCTCGGAAAGCGGGATCCGCAGGCCACGATCATCATCGAGATTGCCCTGCTCGCCGGTCGCAGCGAGGCGCAGAAGGAGGCGCTCTTCAAGGATGTCCGTGAGCGGCTGCACCGGATCGGTGTCGAGCCCGCGAATTCGATAATGTTCCTGATCGAAAACCGGCCCATCGACTGGTCCTTCGGTCCCGATGGATCGGTGAAGACGGTCTTGGGATTGTGAGGGCGGGGCAGCCCGACTTCGGCGATCACCCTGCGATGGGCAGTTGCTCGATCCCAAATACCCCTCCGGCACGGAAGATCAGCTTCTTCGCCATGAGGCGGATCACCTGATCCGGATCACACATCACGACCTGAAAGTGTCCGACAGTCCCCTTAAGCGGTGCACCAAGTGGCGTAACCCGGCTGCGCTGATGGATCGGACCGGCTGCGGTGCAGCACTGAATTGACCGGACGCGGAGAAGGTTGGGAAGGCCGCACTGCGCGCTCATCGGGCGGAGACTGCTGAGCGTCGCCTATCAGGAACAGGTGTCCCTGGGCCTCGAATTTCAAAAGAAAAAGGCGCCCGCAGGGGGCGCCTTCTCTGATCAATGGGCGGCGAGGCCCGCGTCCGGGCTCTGCCCGGGCTGGATCGGGGGAACCTCCGGCTCCTCCCAGTCTATGGCCTCGGGCTCTTCGGTGAGGGCCACCTTGAGCACCTCGGTTACGGAGGCGACGGGGATCAGTTCCAGACCGTCCTTCACGTTGTCCGGGATCTCCGACAGGTCCTTCACGTTGTCCTTCGGGATCATCACGGTCTTGATGCCGCCGCGAAGAGCCGCAAGCAGCTTCTCTTTCAGCCCGCCGATGGGAAGCACGTTGCCGCGCAGCGTGACCTCTCCGGTCATCGCCACGTCCCGGCGGACGGGGATACCCGTGAGCACGGAGACAATGGAGGTGACCATCGCGATGCCAGCGGACGGGCCATCCTTGGGCGTCGCCCCCTCGGGCACGTGCACGTGGATGTCGACCTTCTCGAACTTCGGCGGTTCGATGCCCAAATCCGCCGATTGGGACCGGACGTAAGAGGCGGCGGCGTCGATAGATTCCTTCATCACGTCGCCCAGCTTGCCCGTCGTCTTCATGCGCCCCTTGCCGGGCAACTGAAGCGCCTCGATGGACAGAAGATCGCCGCCCACTTCGGTCCAGGCAAGGCCGGTGGTGACACCGACACTGTCCTCCTCCTCCGCAAGGCCGTACTTGAACCGCTTCACGCCGAGGAAGTCCTCCAGCTTGTCCACGCTGACATGGACGGAGGTCTCGTTACCCTTGACGATCTCGGTCACAGCCTTTCGGCAGAGCTTGGCAAGCTCGCGCTCGAGGTTCCGCACGCCCGCCTCGCGGGTGTAGACGCGGATGATCTCCCGCAGCGCCTTATCATCCAGGCTGAATTCGTCCTTCTTCAGGCCGTGACCCTTCTCCTGCTTGGGCAGAAGATGCTGTTTGGCAATCTCCGCCTTTTCATCCTCGGTGTAGCCCGCAAGGGTGATGATCTCCATCCGGTCGAGGAGCGGCCGCGGCATGTTGTAGGAGTTCGCCGTGGTCAGGAACATCACGTTGGAAAGGTCGTACTCAACCTCGAGGTAGTGATCGACGAAGGTCGCGTTCTGCTCCGGATCCAGCACCTCAAGCATCGCGCTCGCCGGATCACCGCGGAAGTCCTGCCCCATCTTGTCGATCTCGTCGAGCAGGATGAGCGGGTTCGTCGTCTTCGCCTTTTTCATCGACTGGATGATCTTGCCGGGCATGGAGCCGATATAGGTCCGCCGGTGCCCGCGGATCTCGGATTCGTCCCGCACTCCGCCGAGGGAGATGCGGATGAATTCCCGACCCGTGGCCTTGGCAACCGACTTGCCCAGGGAAGTCTTGCCGACACCCGGAGGTCCGACAAGGCACAGGATCGGCCCGCGCAGTTTCGACGACCGCTGCTGTACCGCGAGATACTCGACGATACGCTCCTTGACCTTCTCAAGCCCGTAGTGATCGGTGTCGAGGATCTTTTGCGCGCCGGCCAGATCCTTCTTCACCCGGGATTTCTTGCCCCAGGGGATGGAGAGCATCCAGTCGAGATAGTTGCGCACGACCGTGGCTTCCGCGGACATGGGCGACATGTTCCGGAGCTTCTTGACCTCGGCCTCGGCCTTTTCCTTGGCCTCTTTGCTGAGCTTGGTTCCGGCAATCTTCTCGTCGAACTCGGCGGCTGCATCCTCCGAACCCTCGCCGTCGCCGAGTTCCTTCTGGATCGCCTTCATCTGTTCGTTGAGATAGTACTCGCGCTGGGTCCGCTCCATCTGGGACTTCACGCGGGTCTTAATCTTCTTCTCGACGCGCAGGACAGAAATCTCACCCTGCATGATGCCATAGATCTTCTCCAGCCGCTGGGAGAGGTCGGGCGTCTCCAGGATGTCCTGCTTGGTCTCGATCTTGGCACCGAGATGGCCCGCAACGGTGTCGGAGAGCTTCTCCGCATCGTCGATCTCGCCGACGCCGGCGATCGCCTCCTCGGGGATGTTCTTGTTCAGCTTTGCGTATTTCTCGAAATCGTTGGCGATGGACCGTGCAAGCGCCTCAATGGTCGCCTCGTCGCCGCGGCCATCGGAGATCTCGTCCGCGTCGGCGGAAAAGAACGTCTCATTGTCGTGGAACTGGCTGATCTTCGCCCGCTTGCGCCCTTCGACGAGTACTTTCACCGTACCATCGGGCAGTTTGAGCAATTGCAGAACGTTGGCGAGCACGCCGACATCGTAGATCGCATCGACGCTCGGATCCTCGTCCGCCGGATCCCGCTGGGCGGCGAGCAGGATCTGTTTGTCCTTCTTCATCACCTCTTCGAGCGCGCGGACGGATTTGTCACGCCCGACGAAGAGCGGGACGATCATGTGGGGGAAGACCACGATGTCACGCAGGGGGAGGACCGGATAGGTCATGGAATCGGTCATACTTGGTCCTTTCAGCAAGACAGGGCGCCCCGGCCTCGCGGCAACGACCTGTCTCCGTTTCGGGAGGGTTACAGGTGTGTCGGCCTTGGGTCCCTGTCAAGGGCGGTGCGCCCGTCGACTCGGCTCAAGATATGGTAGGCATGTGGCGAAAGGATGGGCAAGGGCGGGCGCCGCTGCCGCTCCTTAATGTCGCGTCAGTCGATGGGCGGGAGCGCTGCTTGCTTCGACCGCGAAAGGCTAGCGCGAACACTCATGTAAGACGTGCGGAGCCGCTCGATGACCTCTTCGGTGGCGAATTCGCCCGGAACGATGGCGATCCAGCCACCCCGGGGAAGATGCGGCGCGGGCCGGGCAGTACCCACCTCGATCAGCATCTTGGCGGTTTCAGCATCCGCGCATTTGATCGTAAGCAGGCCGGTCTTGTCGCCCCAGATCGCGTACATCTTTTCATCAATGTTATAGACGTGGGCGCCCATCCACTGGATGACCCGGTAGGTCCCGGGAAGCGCCATGCAGGCGGTCTCGATCTCGTCTTCTGTCATTCCTGTCCCCGACCCAGACGCAACATTTCGCCATGGTGTGCACGCTCCAGCGGGGAATCAAGCCGAATGCGCCGCACTATCGCTCGTCTGTCTCGTCGGGAGGGCAACTTGGCTGGGCTGAGGGCGCAGATCCAGTCTGTGTCGGGAGTTGAGACATCAAGCGCGCAGCACGACCGCCGATGGCCATCCGTGGGACACGCCACCCCGGCTACAAGCCAATTAAACCTCCGACCTCAGCGGCAGGTCTCCCGCCTCCCGCCGCGCGTGAAACGCTGCCACGAAGGTGTCCAACGCACCGCCCGCGATCGCTTCTCGCAATCCGGCCATGAGCTCCTGGTAATACTGCAGATTGTGCCACGTCATCAGCATCGAGGAGATGATCTCCTGCGCCTTGTAGACATGGTGCAGATAGGCCCGTGAGTAGTTTGCGCAGGCGGGACAGGTGCAGTCCGGATCCAGCGGTCGCGGATCGTCCGCATGCCGGGCATTCTTGATGTTGACGACACCGAAACGGGTGAAGGCCTGGCCGGTTCTGCCCGACCGGGACGGCAGCACGCAGTCGAACATGTCGATGCCCCGCTGCACCGCACCGACGATATCATCAGGTTTGCCCACCCCCATCAGGTAACGGGGCCTGTCCTCCGGCAATTGCCCGGGCGCGTAGTCGAGCACGCCGAACATCGCCTCCTGCCCTTCCCCCACCGCAAGCCCGCCGACCGCGTAACCGTCGAAGCCAATCTCGCGCAATGCCTCCGCACTCTCGCCCCGCAGATCTTGCTCCAGTCCGCCCTGCTGGATGCCGAAGAGCGCGTGGCCCGGACGGTCGCCGAACGCCTCCCGCGACCGTTTTGCCCACCGCATGGAGAGCGCCATGCTCTCGGCGATCCGGTCCCGGGGCGCGGGCAGCGCTGGGCATTCGTCAAAGCACATCACGATGTCGGAGCCGAGCAGGCGCTGAATTTCCATCGACCGTTCCGGGGTCAGGTTATGCTCGGATCCGTCAATGTGGGATTTGAACTTGACCCCCTCTTCGGTCAGTTTCCGCAGCCCGGTGAGGCTCATCACCTGAAACCCGCCTGAATCCGTGAGGATCGGCCGGTCCCAGTTCATGAAGCGGTGCAGGCCGCCCAACCCGTCGACCCGCTCCGCCCCCGGGCGCAGCATCAGGTGATAGGTGTTGCCCAGAAGGATGTCCGCCCCGGTCGCCCGCACATTCTCCGGCAGCATCGCCTTGACCGTTGCCGCCGTGCCCACGGGCATGAAGGCAGGCGTGCGGATCTCCCCCCGAGGGGTCGCGATGCGCCCGGTCCGGGCCGCACCATCGGTTGTCTCGACCAAAAACTCAAAAATTCGGCTCATGAGCGTCCCTTTACCTCGGATGGCTGTTTTCTTATATGTTCGGTCAGGAATTGCCAGAGGAGCCCGAGGGAATGGTCGAAGCGCCCATGGAAGGCACGCCGCTCATCAAACCGTCGACGACGGACCACCCGCTTTACGACGCGGTGGTTGAGGCGTGCCGCACGGTGCATGATCCGGAAATTCCGGTGAATATCTATGACCTTGGGCTGGTCTACACCATCGACATCTCGCAGGAGAGCGATGTGGAGATCCTGATGACTCTCACAGCGCCGGGCTGCCCCGTGGCGGGGGAGATGCCCGGCTGGGTGGCAGAAGCGGTCGAGCCCCTGCCCGGCGTTCGCACGGTCAACGTGATGCTCGTGTGGGAGCCCCCCTGGGGCATGGAGATGTTGAGTGACGAAGCCCGTCTTGAACTCGGCTTTATGTGATCACATCTCATTACTGAACTTTTGTGAAGCCGGCGTGGGGGTCGGTGGCCGCAGGGCCGTGATTTGATTTCCGGGGGCTGGTTCCCCCATGTTTCGAGGGAAAACATGAACGAACATAGCCAACCGGTCACCTATGCCGTGCTGACGGGCGATATCGTCCGGTCTCGCAAGCTCGGGGAAAGCCCGGTCGACCAGATTTTCGGAATTCTGGCCGAGGCCCAGGCGGATATCGCGGATTGGCCGGACGTGTCTCTGGCGCTCCCCATCACCCGGTTTCGCGGTGATGGATGGCAACTCGCCCTGCGTTCCCCGAACCACGCTCTCCGGGTGAGCCTCTACCTGCGCGCCTCGTTGCGGCGGCACGGTCGGGAGTTTGCGACCCGGATCGGCGTTGGCCTCGGCCCCGCCGATCTGCTCGATTCCGCCACGCCTGGCCGGTCCAACGGTCTGGCGTTCGAACTGTCAGGCAAGGCGCTCGACACAATGGGGGCGAGTGTGAAGTGGGCAGCCCGCAGCCACACGCATGGGCCGACCCTGATCCCCACAGTTTTCCAACTCTGCGACCGGGTGTCGGACGGCTGGACGGCGCGACAGGCCGAGGTGATGATGCAGCTTCTGCATCCCCGGCGCCCCACCCAGCGCGCAATTGCAGAGACCCTCGGGATCACGCAACAGTCCGTGACCGCGCACGTCGCATCCGCGGGCGGTGGGACCCTGCTGGATGCCCTTCTCGGCTTTGAAGGCTTTTTCGACAGCTACTAGAAGCTGTTTTTTAAAATACAGTCTATTTCAAATGTTTCCAGGCCGGAAACATCGCTTGAGTTCTGCCCCGCACGGACGCTACATGACGTGGGGTCCCGGGGGGGAAGACGTTAAGCCATGTTCGAAACATTCATTGTTCTGCTCTTTGCACACCTGATCGGTGATTTCGTCACACAATCCAAATGGATCGTGGAACAGAAGAACCGGAGCGATGTGCTATTTGCCCATGTGGCGATGCACCTGGCCCTGACGGCGGTCTTTCTCGGCAACATGACGTCGATTCCCCTTGCCGTCATCGGCGTGACCCATTTCGCGTTCGATTTTGCAAAGGCGCGCTGGGGCCGTGGCTTCAGCGGCTTCGTCGTCGATCAAATCGGACATGTCGCGGTTCTGATCGGTGTGGCGATCGCCTTTCCCACCCTCTATGCGGACGGCATCTGGTCCGAGGCCTCCGGCCTTGTGCCATCGGACCTCGGCACGCTCGCGGTGAACCTCTACCTGCCCACACTGGTGGTGGGTTCCGGCCTTGTGGCGACACTTCTGGCGGCCCGGTTCGGCATCGAGATCTTCATGACCTCCTTCACCCTTGACCCGTCCGGGCAAGAGGATGCGGGCCTGCCGGAGGGCGGGCTCTATATCGGGCTGCTGGAACGCGCGCTCGTCTTTCTTTTCGTGATGATCGGTCAGTTCACGGCGATCGGGTTCCTGATTGCGGCAAAATCCGTGCTCCGCTTCGGCGTCGCAAACGACCGGAAGATGAGCGAATACGTGATCATCGGAACGCTCATGAGCTTCGGCTGGGCCATCGCCACGGCATCGCTCACGCGCATCGGTCTCGACGCGCTGGGATGACGCGGGCCCCGGTCCCTTGAGACACGGGACCAAACAGCTTATCTTTTCACTCATAATCAACCCGAGGACCCGTGAGATGTTTTCGATTCCCGGCAAACAGGCCGTCACACTGACCGACGCTGCTGCGGCGCAGATTCGCAAGTTGATGGACGCTGGACAGACCGAAGGTCTGCGCATTGGCGTGAAGAAGGGCGGCTGCGCGGGCATGGAATACACCATGGACTACGTGGCCGAGGTTGACCCCAATGACGAGATGGTCGAGCAGGATGGCGCGCGGGTGATGATCGCGCCCATGGCGCAGATGTTCCTGTTCGGGACAGAGATCGACTACACCACCTCCCTCCTCGAGTCCGGGTTCCAGTTCCGCAACCCCAACGTCACCGAGGCCTGCGGCTGCGGTGAGTCAGTGAAGTTCGCCGTCGGATGACCGTCATCCTTTCCACCACGCCCGACATTCCCGGGCGTGAGGTGGATCACATCATCGACATCGTCACGGCAGAGAGCGTTCAGGGCATGAACGTGATCAAGGACCTGTTCGCCTCCGTCACCGATATCTTTGGCGGGCGGTCGACAACGACGGAAAATGTCCTGATCGAGGCGCGGGAAGACTGCCTGCGCGAATTGCGGCAGCGCGCGACCGCCCTCGGCGCGGATGCGGTGATCGGTGTCGACCTAGACTATTCGGAGTTTCAGGGCGGCGGCGGCATGCTCTTTCTCGTCGCCTCCGGTACGGCGGTGAAGCTCAAACCCTGATCGCCCTTGCCAGCACCGCCCCGCCCCCCGTATCAGCGGGGAGGACCTGTTGGACGGAGTTGCCCCATGCCCGAGATCACCCCCCTTGTTGCCGGAAACTGGAAGATGAACGGGACCCGTGCGAACCTCGCCGAGATTGATGCGCTGGAGCTCGACACGGAGGTCGAGGTGTTGATCTGTCCTCCCTCCACGCTGATCTCCGACATGGTGGACCGGGCCCCGGACGGGCTCGACGTCGGCGCGCAGGACTGCCACGCGGCGGGAAGCGGCGCGCACACAGGTGATATCTCTGCCGCCATGGTCGCCGATCTGGGCGGGACTTTCGTGATCGTCGGCCATTCGGAGCGGCGCACGGATCATGGGGAGACGGATGCGCTCATCAAGGCGAAGGCGGAGGCGGTTCTGGCCGCGGGCCTCATCGCCATTGTCTGTGTCGGAGAGACGGAGGCGGAGCGGGACGCGGGCACCGCAGAAGAGGTCGTCGGCACGCAGATTGCAGGGTCCGTGCCCGCAGGCGCCACGGCAGAGAACACGGTCATTGCCTATGAGCCGGTCTGGGCGATCGGGACCGGTCGGACGCCCACACTCGACGACATCGCGCAGATGCACGATTTCATGCGGGCGGAGCTTACCGGGCATATCGGGGCGGCCGCGGATGGTGTGCGGCTGCTCTATGGCGGCTCGGTCAAGCCCGCGAATGCAAAGGATATTTTCGGGATCGGCAACGTGAACGGTGGGCTCGTCGGCGGCGCCTCGCTGAAGGCCGCCGACTTCAACGCGATCATCGCCGCCGCCTAGCTGTCGCTGTTCAGCCCGCGAGCATCGCCTTGGCCTGACCGATCCAGTCGTCCCGGCGGGACCGGCCCTTGAAGGAGTTCAGGCGGTCGTCGATCCAGTCGAGATCATCCTCGGCAAGCTTTGAGATCTGCTCGATCGTGTAGAGACCCATCTCGTTGAGTTCGGAGGCAAGCTTCGGCCCGATCCCTTTGATCTCCGACAGGTCGGATCCGCCCGCGGGCGCGGCGTCGAGGAGGATGGCCTCGATGCCGTCGGCGGCTTCAGCCGCTGTCTCTTCTACCGTCTCGACCGCCTCGACGATCTCCACGACGGTTTCCTCGGCCATCTCTTCGACGACCTCCGCGTCCTCGACGAGCGCGGGCGGTGTAGCGGCAGCTGGGGCTGCAGGCGATGTCTCCGCCGGCCACATGGCCTTGGGCAGGCGCCACTCCACGCCGAAGACCGGCGCCATCGGCGACAGGCTCAACCAGTATTCCATGAAAGGTTCATCTCGGCGGGGCTGAAGCGCCGTGGGGTTGAATTGGAAGTCCATCTGCATGAAAGGGGTCACGGGGCACTCCTCCGGCGGTTATGTTGCGCCGCACAATATAGGCCAAAGCCCTTTGCGGCGCAACATGACCGAGGGTCAGCTCGCCTGCCGCTCCTGCCTGTGAGAGCTGATCCCGTAGTGGGTGGCGAGCCGCTGAAGGGCGATTTTCAGTACCACCTTACCGGAGCGCGCGGACCATCCCAGCCGACGCTCCGCCGATTCGAGCCCCTCGAGGAAGCAACACACACGGAGCGCGATGTCCGACAGGCCCGGCCCCAGGGCCTCCAGCGATTTATGCACCCGGTCCCGCGCCGATTGCGGCCCGAGCGGCACGTTTGACCCTGCCGCCCCACCACCCCGGGCCGATGAGGTGAGGAACCTGTCCCAGTTCTGCGCGACACGGGGGCCGAGTTGCGCCTTCTCGAAATCCTCGCGCAGCCGCTCCCCTGCCTCGACCTCCTCCGGTGCAAGGAACGGCGCCCCGTCCGGGCCCCGCCGTCTGGCCAGCAGGCTCAGTGGGCTTTCCGACAGGTTGCAGCGGATGACGGTCGGCGATCCGTCCGCGTCCGCCACCTGACGCTCTCCCTCTACGGTGTGCTGGGCTGCGAAGGACGTGTTGGTGGCCTTCGGACGGGACGCCTTGCGCATCGCATCGTCAGCCAGCATCCGCTTGAGCGCCATGCGCCCGATGGAGGTGATGGCATAGCGCGTGACCTTGCCCTCCCCTTCCATGGAGATCCATTCGTTCAGTGCGAACTGTTCAGCAACCCGCCGCTCGACAGACGCGGTCTGGGTCATCGCGCCGTCGATGCTTTCCCGGAACACAACCGCCCGCTTGAGCGAGGGCGATGCGGCGAGGAACGCCCCGCTTTCGCACAACCGGCGCAGGATGCGCCGCGCCTCCCGCCCGACCTCCGTCTCGGAGGGTCTGGATTTGGACAATGCGTTCGAAACCATGCAGTCGATCTCCTTTAGGGAACTCTCCGCAAGAAGATCGGCGGGCGGTGTCTGATCGAACCGGGATAACGCATCGTCCACGAGGGGATCGTCCCGCCAGCCCTCGACGCGCCGCACATGCCGCAACACCGTCGAGGCATGGCATCCCCGCGCCCGGGCCAAGGCCCGTATCGAAACGCCCCAGGTGACATGTGCGAGGTAGGACACAAGACAGGCCGGCACCGTGTGAGGCTGTCCCGGATCGTTCTGAGGCTCCCCCGCCATGTCCTGTTCCAGATCGCCGCCCAACCGATCGTCCAAGTTGAATAAAAGTTTAGGGAAGCAACTGACTAGTCCGAGTCTCTTACAATTCACTTAACGAACGCGGATTAGGCGGAAAATCGCTCAACGACCGCCACCGCGCGCTGCTTCGTCGCAAAACGCAACAGTTCAGGATCGCCACTAGGCTCTCTGGACGATACCCAGCAAGCGGAGCATGTTCCATGACAGACCTTTCCCACACCCTTTCCCGGATGTCCCGCCCCGGCGTTCTCGTGAATGCTGCCCGGGCGGTGAGCTATGCTATCTCGGCGAGCAACGACGATCCGGATCACCTCATGACGGTGGAGGCGATTCTCGAGCGGGGCAGGACGGATCGGGCGGAGTCGTACAGCCCCCAGCGTCACATCGAGGTGCTGGGCCGGTTGATCGCGCTGGCGCGGAGAAAACCTGCTATGGCTGCCTAGGCAAAGGCATCAGGTTCGGAAGCTTTTCGTTTGGTAACATACGCTTCCAGTTCGTCCTTGATCCCATCATCGAGTGCTGGCGGCACGTATTCCGCCAGCATCTGACGGACCCGTTCGGAGGCGAGGACCTGGCTGTCCCGGGACCCCTCGTCCGCCCAGGTCTCGAACGGCTTGTAGTCGAGCACGCCGGACCGCCAGAACGCATCCTTGAAGTTGGCCTGGGTGTGGGCACAGCCCAGATAGTGCCCGCCCGGGCCGACCTCCCGGATCGCGTCCATGGCCTGCCCGGACGTGGAAACATCGACACCCGCGGCAACCGAGTGCAACACCCCGAGCTGATCCGCATCCAGCACGAACTTCTCGAACGACGAGACCAGACCACCCTCCAGCCACCCACAGGCGTGGAGCATGAAGTTGACGCCGCCCAGCAGGGCCGCGTTCAACGTGTTCGCGGTCTCATAGGCCGATTGCGCGTCCGGCAGTTTGGACCCGCAGAGCCCGCCGCCGGAGCGGAATGGCAGGTTCAGCCGCCGCGCGAGCTGCCCTGCCCCATAGAGCACCTTTGACGCCTCCGGCGTGCCGAAGGTAGGCGCACCGGAGTTCATGTCGATGGAGGACACAAACGCCCCGAAGATCACCGGCGCACCGGGCCGCACGAGCTGTGCATAGGCGACGCCAGCCAGCACTTCGGCGAGGACCTGCGTCAGCGTGCCCGCGACGGAGACCGGTGCCATAGCTCCACCGACGATAAAGGGGGAAACGATGCAAGCCTGGTTTGCGGTCGCATAGACCTCCAGCGCGCCCATCATCACCGAATCGAACGTCAGCGGCGAGTTGATGTTGATGAGCGACGTCATCACGGTCCGGTCGGTGTCGCCAAAAAGGATCCGGCACATCTCCACCGAATCCGCAGCCCGGGACGGTTCGGTGACCGAGCCCATGAAGGGCTTGTCGCTGAGCGTCATATGCGCATGAAGCATGTCGAGGTGACGCTTGTTCACCGCGACATCCGTCGGCTCGCAAACCGTGCCGCCGGAATGGTGCAGCCATTTCGACATGTAGCCGAGCTTCACGAAATTGCGGAAATCCTCCATCGTCGCGTAGCGGCGCCCCCCTTCCAGATCCCGCACGAAGGGGGGACCGTAGACCGGTGCCAGCACGAGCGACTTGCCCCCGATGACGACATCCCGCTCCGGATTGCGGGCATGCTGTGTGAAGGAGGACGGGGCAGTGCCACAGAGCTTTCGAGCCAATCCGCGGGGAATGTGCACACGCTCCCCGCGCACATCGGCCCCTGCCTCCCGCCAGCGGTCGAGGGCCGCGGGATTGTCGACGAAGGCGACGCCGACTTCCTCCAGCACCGTTTCCGCATTCGCCTCGATGATCTCGATCGCCTCATCGGTGAGGATCTCGAAGTTCGGAATGTTGCGTTCGATGAACCGGGCAGCCTCGACACGCGGGGCGAGACGTTCCGCCCGCCGGGCCGCACCGCCGCCCCCGCGCCGTCCCCGGCGTGCCCCGGTTTCCGCTGTCGCAACACCGTCGCTCATGCAACCCTCCCATCACTCGTCATGTCAGCTTGGCCAAGACCATAGCGAGCTGCGTGGCCGCGGCGCGCGAGGATAGCGCCGGGATAGAAGCGGTTCCCGACATCGCCGCGCCGAGACCCCACAACGGGACGCGAAGTTGCTGGAGGGTATGTGCCTCCGCTTCTGACAGCAGGCTGACGATGGGGCCGTGGTGGAAAGTCTGCAAACCGCGGCCCCTCAGACATGGCTGTTCCTGCACCCCGCGAGCCCCTCGGTGGACTGCCACGACCCGCACTCCTCTTGCCCGAATCCGCGCCACGCCTTATGGGCAGGCCATGTCAGACATTGCCTCCCATGACCGCCTTCTCATCATCGATTTCGGCTCCCAGGTCACGCAACTCATCGCGCGGCGTCTGCGGGAGGCGAGCATCTATTGCGAGATCCATCCCTACCAGAACGTCACCGCCGAGAGCATCCGCGCCTTCGCCCCGCGGGCGGTGATTCTGTCCGGCGGACCAGCCAGCGTGCTCGACGCGGACTCGCCCCGCGCGCCCCAGGAACTCTTCGATATGGGCCTGCCGGTCCTTGGCATCTGCTACGGCCAGCAGGTGATGATGGAGCAGCTTGGTGGCACGGTTGAGGGCGAACATCATCGGGAGTTTGGTCGCGCCTACGTGACGGGGACGGAGACGGCGCTCAACATCCTCGACGGCTGGTTCGATGCGGGGCCGGAACAGGTGTGGATGTCCCACGGGGACCGCGTCACGGAACTCGCGCCGGGTTTCGAGGTGTTCGGCACCTCGCCGAACGCGCCCTTTGCAATCACGGCGGACACCAGCAGGAACTTCTACGCGGTTCAGTTCCATCCGGAGGTACACCACACCCCGAACGGCGCGCGGCTCTACCGGAACTTCACCCGTCTTGCGGGGTTTACCGGTGACTGGACCATGGCGGCCTATCGGGACGAGGCGATCCGCCAGATCCGTGAACAGGTCGGCGATGCCAAGGTCATTTGCGGCCTCTCCGGCGGTGTAGACAGCTCCGTCGCTGCGGTGCTGATCCATGAGGCAATCGGAGACCAACTCACCTGCGTCTTCGTCGATCACGGGCTCATGCGGCAGGGCGAGGCGGAGGAGGTCGTCACCCTCTTCCGCGATCACTACAACATCCCGCTTATCCACGCGGATGAGGCGGATCTGTTCCTCGGCGCACTCGAAGGCGTCACGGACCCGGAGGTCAAGCGCAAGACCATCGGCCGCCTCTTCATCGAGGTGTTCGAAAAGCACGCGAAGGACGTTGGCGGGGCGGAGTTCCTCGCGCAGGGCACGCTCTATCCCGATGTGATCGAAAGCGTCAGCTTCTCCGGCGGGCCGTCCGTGACCATCAAGTCCCACCACAATGTTGGCGGCCTGCCGGAGAAGATGGGCATGAAGCTCGTCGAACCGCTGCGGGAACTCTTCAAGGACGAGGTCCGCGCTCTGGGCCGCGAACTTGGCCTACCCGATGCGTTTGTCGGCCGACACCCGTTCCCCGGCCCCGGCCTCGCGATCCGTTGCCCGGGTGAGATCACGCGGGACAAGCTCGACATCCTGCGCAAGGCGGATGCGGTCTATCTCGACCAGATCCGCAAACACGGGCTCTATGACGAGATCTGGCAGGCCTTCGTCGCGCTGTTGCCGGTCAGAACCGTTGGGGTGATGGGCGACGGGCGGACCTATGACTATGCCTGCGCCCTGCGTGCCGTCACCTCCGTCGACGGAATGACGGCGGACTACTATCCGTTCAGTCACGACTTCCTCGGGGAAACGGCGACGCGGATCATCAACGAGGTCAAGGGGATCAACCGGGTGACCTACGACATCACCTCAAAGCCTCCCGGCACCATCGAGTGGGAGTAGATCCGCTCAAATGACCGCACGTTCGAGGATCGGAGCCTCCCGGAGGATCCGGTCATAGCCGAACGGGGTCATGTCGAGGCTCCGATACGTCCCGTAGGTCAGGAGCTCCGCCATGGCGCGGCCCATGGCCGGTGACTGCTGCAACCCGTGGCCGGAAAAGCCATTCAAAAACATGAAGTTACCCACCTCTGGATGCGGCCCGATAACTGCGTTCTGATCCAGCACGTTGTAGGCGTAGTGCCCGGCCCACTCGCTCTGCACCTTGATCGCCTCGAAGGCGGGGATCCGGCCGGCGAGCACCGGCCAGACATGCTCCTCCCACAGCGCTGCGTCCATGGCGAAATCGTCATACTCCACCGCCGGATCGACCGACGCGTGCGCCCCGCACTGATAGGTGCCACCGCCGTTCTCCCGCACGTGCACACCGGATGGATCGATCGTCAGCGGCAAATCCCGGTCGAGCGGTTGCGCGGCGGAGAAAATCCAGGAGTACCGCTTCCGCGGCTCAACGGGCAGCGTGAGCCCTGCCATCTCCGCCGTGCGGAAGGCCCGGGGGCCGGAGGCGTTGACAACGTGCCCGCAGGCAATCACCTCCCCGGAGGCGAGCGTCACGCTCTCGATCCGCGATCCGCCCGGGTCCCGGGTCATCCCGACGACCTCGTTGGCGACATAGGTCACTCCGCGTTCGCGGGAGAGTCTTCGAAACCAGTCGAAGACCGCCCATCCGTCCCAGTACCCCTCATCGCGCAGGTTGATCGAGCCCAGCACGATGTCGTCGAGGGCATAGAACGGATAGGCTGCCGCGATCTCCTCGGGCTCCATCAGTTGGGTCTCCGCCCCCGCAGCCCGTTGGACCGCGTGGTTCTGCCTCAGGATCGAGGCAAACGCCTCGCTGTCCGCGAGGTACATGTATCCGAAGCTTCGTATGGAGAGCTCGGGGACCCGGGGATCGCCCCCCATCCGGCCCCTCAGATCCTTCACGAACTCCGCCGCGAACTGGGAGATGCGCACGTTGAGGTCCATGCTGAACTGCTGACGCATGCAGGAGTTCGTGTGCGTGGTGGAGGCCGTGGCATAGGTCGGGTCCCGCTCGACCACGAGGACGGAGCCGGTGAAGTCCGCGATCTCCGTCAACCACCAGGCGGTCGAGGCACCCATGATCGCACCGCCCACGATGATCACATCGTAGGACGATCGCGCGGGTATCCTGTCAAATCCGGCTGGGCCCATGCTGCTCACTCCATCTCCACATATTGAGTAGTGCGGCGCGGCGGCGATTTTGCAAGAGCGGCTGCGGCTTCGGTATGTCGCCTCCGTCCGTCCGGACCGTCAGTCTGTGGTGGACAAGGATGCCTTCAGCGGTATCGTCGGCTCGTTCCGTTAAAGGAGATTTCCCATGCCCGAACTGAAGTCGGTCCGCCCTGCGGAGGTGCGGGACGCGCTCGACATGCGCGACCTGCTCAACGAGATCATCGCCGTGGGGGGGACGACCGCCTACGAGGATGCGTTTGACGAGGCGGGAATCGTTGGCTGCATGATCGAACATCCTGCCCTGCTCTGCTGCCACGTCGCGGTGGATGACGCGGACGGGATCGCGGGATTTCAGTTTCTGAAGGTTGGCGCGCCCTGGCCCGAGGGCACCGGGTCAATCGCAACCTTTGCCCGGCAGACCCCTCGGGTGAGGGGCGTGGGGACCGCGCTGCTGCAGAAAACCGTTGCCGCCGCCCGGGCAGCCGGTCTCCATACCATCGAGGCGCAAATCCGGGGAGATAACCGACCTGGCCTCGCCTACTACACGAAGATGGGATTCATCGACAATCGGGTGGTGACCGGCATACCGCTCAAGGACGGCACGCCGGTCGACCGGGTGGTCAAGCTTCTGTCACTCGACTGATCACATCGGACATTGGGCCGCGTAGACATCCGCGTGATCCGTGAGCGCCGTTCCGATGATCCGGTTGGTGAACACATCGCCCTCCTGAACCACCTCACGCACGTAGATGTCCTGCACAGGGTGGTGGTTAGAGCCGAAGGCGAAATCCCCCCGGGTGCTGTCGAAGTCCGCGGCCTTCAGCGCCGCGCGGAACGCGTCCGGGTCTGACACATCCGCCTTTGCCATGGCGCTCAGGAGCAGGTTTGCCGTGTCGAACCCTTGGCTTGCGTAGAGCGACGGCAGCCGTCCGTACTCCGCCTGGAATGTCTCGACGAAGGCCGCGTTGGTCGGCGTGTCGATGTCTTTGTTCCACTGGGAGGTGTTCTTGACGCCCAGCGCGGCGGCGCCGACCGCCTGCAGGATCCCCTGATCGAAGCTGAAGGCAGGGCCGACGACCGGGATGTCGAGGCCGCTGTCCGCATATTGCTTGAGGAACGAGATCCCCATGCCCCCGGGCAGGAAGAAGAAGACGCTGTCCGCACCGGAGGCTCGGATCTGCGCAATTTCCGGCGCGTAGTCGGTCTGGCCCAGTTGGGTGAACAGCTCCCCGGCGAGCGTGCTGCCATACTCCCGCTTGTACCCGGTCAGCGCGTCCTTGCCGGCTGGATAGTTGGGCGCGAGGATGAAGGAGTTCGAGAAGCCGACGGATTTCGCATAAGCCCCCGCCGCCTCGTGCAGGTTGTCATTCTGCCAGGCGACGTTGAAGTAGTTCGGATGACATCCGGGACCGGCAAGCGCCGACGGGCCCGCGTTGGGGGAAAGGTAGAATTTGCCCTGCGCGGTCACGCTCGGCACCACGGCCATGGCAAGATTGGACCAGATGATGCCGGTGAGCACGTCCACCTTTTCCGACTGGACCATCTTGTCCGCGAGCTGCACAGCGATGTCGGGCTTGCGCTGATCATCCTCGATCACGACCTCGATCGCGTCACTTCCGGACTGCTTGATGGCGAGCATGAACCCGTCCCGCACGTCGATGCCGAGGCCCGCACCCCCTCCGCTTAACGTGGTGATCATGCCCACCTTCAGTGGGGCGGCGTGGCCGTCCGCGAAGGCAGATGTCGTCAGGGCCGCGAGGGATGTCGCGAGCGCGAGGGTCTTGAGGATCATGGGTTTCTCCTGTCGGTCGTGTGGTCTGGCGCGGCCCCCGGTCTCACCCACCGGGGCCCCTGCCTCACGACCTTCTCCCCTGATCCCCGTGAAAGGAAGCCTTTTGTGTCCCGCTCAGGTCACCAGACTGACGACGATCACCATGAGCAGGGAGTAAAGTGCTATCCCCCCAACGATGATCACCACCGGGAAGTTCTTCGCCACCGTCGCCGTTGCCATTGATCGCAACTGATAGATCAGATCGGGCCAGGTGTAGGAGACGAAATCGCCTTGAGTGAACACCGCCTTGATCCGTCCCGCATCGTCGACGACCGGCAAACGGCGGAACCTTTCGTTGGACATGATGCGCAGCCAGTCGACCATATCGTCGGTTTCGTGCGCGAGCCTGGGATCCGGGGTCATAATGTCGGAAAGCCGCGTCGAGCTTGGATCGCGCCCGGCGCCGACGATCTTTTTCATGATGTCCCGTTCAGTGACGACCCCGATCACCTTGTCCTCGGGGTCCACCACGATGACGGAGCCGTAGTTGAGGTCCGACATCGCGGCGACGGCTTCGGACACGATGGCGTCCGGTGCGCGGGTCAGCGGTTTCGGCTTGGACTTGTATTCCGGACGATCCATCAGTCTGGACCCCGGTCGGTCTGCAGCTTCAGGCATGAGCACCTCCTTAGGTCGGCAGGTGCTCTTTAAGGGTATCCCGCGTCAGACACTTGGCAAGGTCTGGCAGCGGGCAATCAGTAGTCGGAGACCAGAAGGTGCACCGGCTCCTCATCCTCATCGATCCGGGAGAAGCGCCCGATCGGCATTTCGAAGATGTTGTCGGTCTTGTCATCATTAACCGTCGACACTTCACCGATGAGACAGTCCGCACGCTCCGCCCAGAAGGCATGCCAGATGCCGGGCATGAGCGTCACGCTCTCCCCCGGTTTGAGGATCAGCTTCCCACCGGCAGGGAGCGTGCGCAGGGTCCCGTCGCAGGGCACGGTGACATCCGCCTCACGGTCGATCGACCCGTCCGGGGCGGGGGCGAAAAGCTCGATGATCAGGTCCCCGCCGCCCCGGTTGATGATGTCCTCCGCCTTCAGATCGTGTCGGTGCATGGGCGAGAGCTGGTCCGTGCGGGAGATCATGATCTTCTCCGCGTAGAGCATCCCACGGCCCCGGCTGAGATCCTCCAGCGCGCCGTTGCGCGTGGTGAAGAGGAAAAGCCCCATTTCATCAAAGCGTCCGTCCCCATAGTCGGTGATGTCCCAGCCGAGACCCCGGCTGTGAATGTCCGTGCCGTGGGCGGCGCGCATCTCCGCCGGGCTCCAGTAGGCGAACGGGGGAAGGATGAAGCCGAAGCTGCGGATGAACGCGTCCCCCTGTCTGAGGATCTCGTTTACATCGGAGCGTTTCATGGTGCGGGCTCCCGTCTGGTTGGTGCCTTTGAGCCGACACTGCCGGGCAGAGCCGTGACTGTCCAGATCCCGCAAGCCGACGTGTCAGCCCGACGCTGCCGTCAGAACCGCATACTGCGCGTATCGTCGGTAGAGGGTGGTGTGGGTGACTTCACCGCCGGTTTCGTGGGCGATCCGCGCCAGAACCTCCGGGAGGTCCTCCCGGGGTGAGACATGAAACTTCGCCAGCCAGCTCCGAAGCAGCCCGCCGAACCAGCCCGGCAGCCCGCCCTGATCGCCGAAATCGACCACGTGGAGTCGTCCTTCAGGCGCAAGATGGCTGGCGGCACTGCGCAGCGCACCCTGCCAGTCGGGGATCATCGAGATGCTGTACGACAGGATGATCCTGTCGAACGTCTCCACGCCGAAGAGCGCTTGCGGGTCAAAATCGGTGGCGTCCGCCTCGGCGAGGATTGCGCGGCCCTTCAGCTTAGCCTCCGCAGACACTAGCATCTCGCTGGAGATGTCGAGGCCGAAGAGCGGTCGCCCGGGATAGCGGCGGGACACGAGCTCAAGGTTGCGCCCGGTGCCGCAGGCAACCTCGAGGATCCGTGCATCGGGGTCCGCATCAAGTTCCCGGATCAGGTGATCGCGCCCCAGCAGGTAGTATTTCCGGGTGGCATCATAGATCACCCGCTGGCGCCGGTAGATCCCGTTCATGAGGGCCGCATGGCCCGCCGATCTTTCGACGGCCATCAGCCCGCAAACCGGTAGAGATGGAACCCGCCATAGATCGCCGAGCGGTCGCTCTCGAACCCCTTGCGGGAGGCGTCCGCGTCGTACGCCCACCGTGAGAGCACGTCTTCGTTCACGCGACCGGGCAGGATGTCGGGAATTCCGCCGGTCCGGAACGCGACCCGCGCACCCGGTCGGGCGGTCCTGGTCACTTCCGACCAGAGTGCATTGAGTTGGGCGTCAGTCATCCAGTCCTGTGCGTCGAGGAACACGAAACAGTCCTTCGACGCTGCGGGCGCCTCGCCGAGCATGTCGGTCAGCGACCGGTTGACCAGCGTGACACTGGGCGCGTGGCTGCGCACCGTCTC
>JBCBAP010000062.1:0-20271 GCA_038532435.1 Pseudomonadota bacterium
TGGCCGTTTGCCCGGTGGATTGCTTCTACCAGACCGATGACGGTGTGGTGCTGCATTCCAAGGATCTCTGCATCGGGTGCGGCTACTGCTTCTACGCCTGCCCCTTCGGTGCGCCGCAGTTCCCGCAGGCGGGCAACTTCGGCAGCCGCGGCAAGATGGACAAGTGCACCTTCTGCGCCGGTGGGCCGGAAGAGGACATGTCCGAGGTCGAGTTCCAGAAGTATGGCCGCAACCGGATCGCGGAGGGCAAGCTGCCCATCTGTGCTGAGATGTGCGCGACCAAGGCGCTTCTCGCCGGGGACGGCGACGACGTCGCTACTATTTACCGGGAGCGTGTCGTCGCCCGCGGCTTCGGCTCGGGCGCCTGGGGCTGGGGCTCCGCCTACGGCCAGCGGGACGGCTGAACCGCGGCACTGGGGAAAGGCGGGTCAGGTGTCGGCCCGCCTTGCCGCCGTCTCCGACCCGATCCGCTGAGATCGGGCAAATACGGCCCGTATCGGAACCAGTCCCCGCCGGACGCAGCAGCGCCTGCAACGACGCGCTCCGGCACGGAGGGGACTGCTTCGCGGGCCGGGAGCGCCAATCGCCCGAAGGGCTCAGGGAAACGCGGCCCCGTCAGGGGCCGCTCCGTTCGACAGCAGAACCCGGGCGCGGGTCCGGGCAAGGCGCGCATCCGCCGGAAGGACACGATGACCTATCTCGTTCATATCCTCCTCCTCTGCCTCCTCCTCGCCATGCCCGCCGCGGCACAGGAAGGGACCAGCCCGGACATCGACCGCTCCGCCACCGGTGGCGCACAAACGCTTGAGGACATCCTCGCGCGCCAGCGCGGGGAGGCGACTGACCGTCCGAACCGCGCCGTCGAGGATGACGGAGGTGCCGCGGCCCAGGCGCAGGCGCTCGTGGGCGCGCTACGCAGCCAGGGCAGCGCGTCGGATGCGGAACTGTGGGAAGGGCTACGCTTTGGCACCGCCAACGTCTCCGTGTCCTCCGGCGGCCCCGAGGCCGCCGTGCTGATCCAGGACGCGGGCATGGCCTGGCTGTCCTTCCGCGAAGGGCCGCTAAGGACATATGGCGGCTACGCCCTGCTCGGCACCATCGGGCTTCTGGTCCTCTTCTACGTCCTGCGGGGCCGCATCAGGATCGACGGTGATCCGTCGGGGACAACGATCCTCCGCTTTACCACCATCGAACGCTTCGCCCATTGGCTGCTCGCCGGATCGTTCATCCTTCTAGGGATCACCGGCCTCGTGACGCTTTTTGGCCGTCTGATGATCCCCTACATTGGGCACGAGGCCTTCGCGCCCCTCGCCGTCGCGTCGAAATGGATCCACAACAATGTGGCGTGGCCGTTCATGCTCGCCCTCGTCATGGTCTTCATCTTCTGGGTGCTCCACAACATCCCGAACCGGCACGATCTCGTGTGGCTGGCCAAGGGCGGCGGGCTCTTCTCGAAGGGTGTGCATCCGCCCGCGCGCAAGTTCAACGCGGGTCAGAAGATCATCTTCTGGGCGGTGATCCTGCTCGGCGGATCGATCTCCGCCTCAGGGCTGTCCCTGCTCTTTCCTTTCGAGCTGCCGATGTTCGCCGCGACGTTCGCCAAGATAAACGCGACTGGGCTACCTGCGGCGCTCGGCATGGCACCGCTGCCGGAGGTGCTCGCCCCCCATCAGGAAATGCAGCTGTCGCAGGCCTGGCACGCGATCGTCAGCTTTGCGCTGATGGCGATCATCATCGCACACATCTATATCGGCTCGGTCGGCATGGAGGGTGCCTACGACGCGATGGGCTCTGGCGAGGTGGACCTGCAATGGGCGCGGGAGCATCACGGCCTCTGGGTCGAGGAGGTTCAGGCGAAAGAGGCACCCGATGCCAAGGCCACGCCGGCGGAGTAGCCTCGCCGCCGGTCTGACGGTCCTGCTCGCGGCGGCTACACCCGCTCTCACCGCCGATTTCGTCGCTTTGACCGGGCATGGGGGGCCGATCAAGGGTGTCGACATCTCCAACGATGGCACGCGGGCCCTGACAGCGAGTTTCGACTATGCGATCGGTCTCTGGGATCTCACGGATCCGGCGGAACCTCGCTGGCTCGACGGGCATCGGGCCGCCGTCAACACGGTGCTCTTCCTGCCCGATGGCCGGGTTGTGTCGGGCAGCGACGATTTCGACCTGCGGATCTGGGAGCTGGAGAGCGGGGAGAGCCGCGCGCTTTCGGGACACCGGGGCAAGGTCATGGCGCTCGCCTACAGCGCGGACGCTGGCCTCATAGCCTCCGCAGCGTGGGACGGGTGGATCGGCCTCTGGTCGGCGTCCGACGGCTCGCTCGTCCATCTGCTCAAGGGTCACCAGTCGAACGTCAACGATGTCGCCTTTGCCGAGGACGGACGGGTGCTCTACTCAGCCTCCAGCGACGGCACCATCCGCACCTGGGATGTGGCGGACGGTCAACAACAGAGGCGGGTGCTCAGCCACGGTTTCGGGATCAACCAGATCGTCCTCAACGAGGCGGCAGGCTGGCTTGCCTACGGCGCGCTCGATGGTGGCACGCGGGCCGTGGCGCTCTCGGACGGACGCCAGCTTGCCGACCTCACCCTTGACCGGCGCCCGATCCTCGCGATGACTGCAAATCCGGCGGGCACGGAGCTTGCCGTGGGCGACGGGGAGGGGCACATCATGGTGGTGGACACCCGCAGCTGGACCATCACCCGGGACTTTCGCGCGGCGAAACGCGGACCGGTCTGGGCACTCGACTACGGGGCCGACGGGCAGAATGTGCTTGCTGGCGGGCTCGATGACGCGGCCTTCTACTGGCCGGTCGCGGCGGGGGCCGTTGCCCCCCTCTCCGAAGGAGAGCGGACCTTTCTCAACGACCCGGACGCGATGGAAAACGGTGCCCGGCAGTTCTATCGCAAATGCTCGATCTGCCACACGCTCACACCGGACGGCGCACGCCGGGCTGGCCCCACACTGCACAATGTGATCGGGCGACCGGCGGGCACGGTGCCCGGGTACGCCTATTCGGACGCACTCACTGGGCTCGACCTCGTGTGGACCGAGGAAACCATTGCCCGGCTGTTCGAAATCGGACCCGATGACTATACTCCGGGGTCCAAGATGCCGATGCAAAGGATCGCACGGGAGGCGGACCGGGATGATCTGGTCGCCTTTCTGAAATCCCATGCGGAAACGGCGGAGGGAAGCGAATGAAGACCATGCTCCTGGCCTTTGCGGCCATCATCGTCCTGACGGTCGGGGCGAACCTGGCACTTGACACGATGGAGTTCGACAGCGGCGCCCGTCAGTCCGGGGATGCGGTGCGGCTCGACTGATCGTCCGGGCGGGCCTCCCGCTCCGGATCAAGGATGCGGGCGGCGTTCCCTTCCGGATCATCGAACTGGTTCGCCCGCACCGCGTAGGTGAACGCAGCAAGGCCCACCGCGCCGAGGCAGAGTGACACCGGGATCAGCAGCAGCAGGACCGTCATGACCGCCCCCGAAGCATGCGGGCCGCGTTCAGTGACACCATGATCGAGGATGCCGACATCGCGAGTGCCGCGATGAGCGGGGTCACATAACCCGCCATGGCGAGCGGTACGGCCAGCACGTTGTAGGCGGAGGCTATGGTGAAGTTCTCGCGGATGCGCGCGGTTGCATCCTCCGCCGCACCAAGCACTTCCACCACCGCGCGCAGATCCGCGCCCATCACGACGATGTCGGATGCGGCGCGTGCCGCGTCGAGACCGCTCGCCGGGGAGATCGAGACGGTCGCCCGGGCCAGTGCAGCCGTGTCGTTCAACCCGTCCCCGATCATCAGCGTGACGGTACCGTCCTGCTCCAACGCCGCGATGGCCTGCGCCTTATCCTCCGGCAGAAGCTCCGCCCGCACGTCGTCGATGCCGAGCCGACCGGCGAGAGCTCGCGCGGCGACCGCTGTGTCACCGGTCAGGATCGTGACCGGCAATCCCCGGTCTCGCAACGCCGCGACCATTTCAGCAGCACCGTCGCGCAGCCGGTCCTCGAAGGTGAAGGCGGTCGAAGCCCCGGTTCCCCAGGACAGATAGGTCGCTGTGTCGTCCACCGGATCCGCGCCAACCCACGCGGCACGCCCAAGCCGGACCTCCCCGTCCCGCCAGGTTCCGCGTATGCCGTGGCCGGGAACCTCGACGATGTCGGTGACGGGGGCGGGCTCCACCCCCGCCGCATCAGCCGCGGTGGCAAGCGAGCGGGCAAGCGGATGGCGGCTGCCAGCGGCCAACGCTGCGGCAACCGCGAGAGCGTCGCGATCGACATCGTCCCACCGCATTTCCGGAGCGCCAAGCGTGAGCGTTCCCGTCTTGTCGAGCACAACGTGGGTCACGTCCGCCAACCGCTCGAGCGCAGCACCGTCCTTCAGGAGCACGCCAGCGCCAAACAGTCGGGCGGAGGCGGCCGTCATGACCGCAGGAACCGCGAGGCCCAGCGCGCAAGGACAGGTGATGATCAGCACGGCGGTTGCGATGTTGAGCGCGATGCGCGGGTCCCCGGTGGCCAGCCACCAGCCGATGCCCGCAACGGCCGCAAGAATATGCACGCCCGGGGCGTAGAGCGCGGCCGCCCGGTCTGCGAGGGTGGTGGCGCGGGTGCGGCTTGCCTCCGCGGTCGCAACCATCTCAGCCATCCGCCGCAACACCGTGTCCGGTCCCCGGGCCGTGACCTTAAGTTCCAGAGGACCGGTGAGGTTGACTTCGCCCGCATGCACGTCCGTGCCGGGGCCCGCGCTGACCGGGGCGCTTTCGCCGGTCATCAAACTGCGGTCGAGCTCCGACGCACCGGCGCGGATGGTTCCGTCGACGGGGATGCGCTCGCCCGCGCAGACCCGCACCAGATCGCCGATGGCAAGATCGGCGACGGGTACCCGCTCCACGCGCCCGTCAACCACACGCTCCGCCCGCGGCACCTCGAGCGCCGCAAGCTCCGCCGCCGCGGACCGGGCCCGCGCCCGGGTGCGGTGATCAAGGTAGCGCCCGATCAGGAGGAAGAAGGTCAGCGCGAGTGCCGCGTCGAAGTACGCGTGTTGTCCGCTCACGGAAGTCTCATAGAGCGACATGCCCACCGCCAGCAGGATCGCAAGCGCGATCGGGACGTCCATGTTGAGCCGCCCCGCCCGCACCGCCCCGAGCGCGTGGGAGAAGAAGGGCCGGGCCGCGAAGGCCACGGTCGGCACCGCAATGGCCGCCGAGATCCAGTGCAAGAGATCCCGGGTGACCGCATCCGCCCCGGACCAGACCGCGACGGAGAGGAGCATGACATTCATCGTCGCGAAGCCCGCAACCGCCAGCCGGAGCAGAAGGTCCCGTCCGACCGGATCATCACCGTCCGGTGCGAGGTCCGCGTCGAGGGGAACGGCGCGATGGCCCGCTGCGGCGAGGGTCGAAACGATCTTGTCAGGGGTCGCGCTGTCGGGCCGGGCGACGTCCACGGTCAACCGCTTCAGGGTGAGGTTGACCCGCGCAGCACCGAACCGGGACGCCTCCCGCTCCACAGCCGCGACGCAGCCCGCGCAGCGCATGCCGGGAACGGAGAACGACAAACGGGCCGGTTCCGCCTCTGCTGGCGGTGCTCCGGTGAGGACTGCGTCGCTCACCATCGGGCCCCGTCCGGGCTCGTGCCAGTTTGGGCGGGTACTGTCCGGACCTCGGTTGGGGTTGTTGGCTCCGGTGCGACCGTCATACCGTCACCCTCCATCCCTGGGGCGGACATAGATACTGCGGCGCTGGCGGTACTCCCGCCCGTCCATCCCGACGGCACGGATCGCGATCTGCCAACGGCCGGGGGCAAGCTCAACCGCGGCCTCCCAGCGGTCCGCCCCTTCCACGAGCTCGAGCGGTCGGTCCTCGCTGTCCCGCGCCGGGCGCCCGATCTGGGCCTCCAGCGCGGAGAGCGTCACGGGCACGCCCGCCGCATCCCGCAGGCGGAGCGTCACCGCACCGTCGGCGTAGCTGACGCTGCTCTGCCACCCCAGCCTCTCCTGCGCCGCGCGGTCCGCATCGAAATGCTGGCTGGCGACATAGCTGTTTCGGACCACGAGCCCGGGAAAGCTGCCGAGCGCGGCGTAAAGCAGGGTCATGTTCGCGGTGACGACGGTCGCGAAGGCGAGCAGCAGGTAGGTGAGCACACGCCGCCCGGTGAGCGGTCTGCGGATTGTCGCGGTCATGGTGTCCTCCCGGTGAAGAAACTGTCGGCATGGATGCGGTCCTCCCCGTCCATCGCCTCAAGCCAGATGCGGACCTCGGTCCGGGCGGTCCCGGACGGGGCGGCCCCCGCGGGCGCCGTCAGGTAGAGCCGCCGGGTCACTGCGGTGTCCGCAGGCACGGTGAGAACCGCCGCCTCCGCCCCTTCAAGCGCGATGCTGAAGGGGCCGCCCGCTTCCGTCCAGAGGACAAAGGCGCGTTCCTCCGCCGTCTTGTTGCGCAAGCGGACATCATAGATGTTTCGCACCGCGCCGTCGGACAGGACCACGAAAGTGGGGTTGCGCAGGGGCGAGACGGACAGTTCCACATCGCTGCGCAGCAGAAGGGCCACGAGCAGACCGGCGCCCACCGCGGCCCAGAGCGTCGAGTAGAGAACCGTCCGCGGCCGCACGACGTGACGCCAGACCGGCGTCGGCCGGGCGCCCTGGGCGACGGCATCCTCGTCAGCCAGAGTGCAGTAGTCGATGAGACCCCGGGGCTTTCCGATCTTCTCCATCACATCATCGCAGGCATCGATGCACAGAGCGCAGGTGATGCACTCGAGCTGCTGCCCATCGCGGATGTCGATGCCCATGGGGCAGACATTCACGCAGGCAATGCAGTCGATGCAGTCGCCGGTGGTGTTCTCGTGCTTCTTGCCCCGGGGCTCGCCACGATGGTCGCGGTAGGCGACGGTCAGCGTCTCCTCATCCATCATGGCCGCCTGAATCCGGGGCCACGGGCACATGTAGATGCACACCTGTTCCCGCAGAAACCCGCCGAAAATGAAGGTGGTGGCCGTCAGGATTCCGATGGAGGCGTAGGCGACCGGGGCAGCCTCCAGCGCGATGATGTCCCGAAGCAAGGTCGGCGCATCCGCGAAGTAGAACACCCAGGCCCCGCCCGTCGCAACGGCGATCAACAGCCAGACCGTCCACTTGGTCAGGCGCAGGGCCAGCTTCTTCGCATCATAGCCCTGCCGCCAGAGCCGCACCCGCGCGTTCCGGTCTCCTTCGATCCAGCGCTCCACAAGGATGAAGAGGTCGGTCCAGACGGTCTGCGGACAGGTGTACCCGCACCAGACCCGCCCGAGCGCGGAGGTAAAGAGGAAGAGGCCAAGGCCCGCCATGATCAGAAGACCCGCGACGAAGTAGAATTCGTGCGGCCAGATCTCAATCCAGAAAAAGAAGAAACGCCGGTTGGCGAGGTCCACCAGCACCGCCTGATCCGGCAGGTTTGGCCCCCTGTCCCACCGCAGCCACGGGGTGATGTAGTAGATCGCGAGCGTGATCCCGAGGATCCACCACTTCAGGCTGCGGAACGGTCCACTGACCCGTCGGGGAAAGATGGGTTCCCGCGCGGCGAAAAGTTGCGGTGGTGTCTCGGTATCGGTCACGGGTGCTCCGGCATTGTCCAGTGTCACCCTGCCCCGTCCGACCCGACAGATGCCTTGATCTGGGTCAAGATGCGCATGGCGTTAGGAAAAAACCGGATCCGTTGATACGCTGCCCGGACGGCAGTCGAAGGATCCCCGCCCATGCGCATCTCCGCACACCGCCAGAACGCACCCGCAGGCAGCCGGTCCGCGGGACGGGCGATGGCGCCTCCCGGGGCGTCCCGCGTGTCGTTCGACACTACCCGCCGGTCCGCGCCTTTACAGGCGCTGCAGCGCCGCGCGGACGGGCAGCGTCTGTCGGCCCCGGCGGTCCAGCGGCAGATCGACATTCAGGATGTCGACTACGATCCGGTCAACCGCCTCCGCCTCCATGGTGGGATACGGGTGGCACAGGCCTTTACCCGGCTTGACCAGCTGATACGGGGAGATGCGGGCCTCACGGGCTTTGTCGGTCAGCTCAACAACGTTCTGACGGCGACCCGGGCGAAGAACTTCGCCGCCCGGGACGTGCCGGCGGCTGCGCAAGCTGTGACGACCGACCTAATCGCCGAGTTTGCCAACCGGGGTCTGGTGGTCGCCGGAGGGCGGGTCACTGACCTGCTGGAGCATGTGAACAGCGCGTTCGGTGCGAACACCCAGGGCGGGCACGCGATGGATGCCAACGAACTGCGCGGCTTCAACGCGCTGAAGACAATCGTGGGTGAGGCGAACATGTCCCGGGCGAAGGAGACCGCAACCCAGATACCCCGCGCGAACCTGCCCGGGTGGGTCTCCGGCGAGGTGACGACCGTGCGCAACGAGATCAACGCGGCCCGTGCCCGGTTTGCCAACAACAACATCCTGCATCCCCGCGACTTGATGCCCAACCGCAGATACTTCAACGCCGCCGTACACGCGGCCCTGCCCCACAGCCGCACGGCGCACACCAACAACGCAGGCTGGTTGCCCGGCATCCCGATCCCCGTCGACCATGTCCAGCGGGCGAAGAACAACATCTACACCGGCGCGTCAGCGCAGCGGCGGGCGCTTTTCAACGCAGCGGATCCGCTCACGATCATGGGCCTGAACTCAGGCGGCAATCCTACCGCGCTCGGCCTGTGGTACCGGGCCGAGTTCGTTCGGGAAAAGCTCGCGATCAACGCCAACCAGATGCGCGAGAGCATATGGGGCACCATCGGCGCCGGAGGTGGTCAGTACATCGAGTTCCACATCGCCGGCGACATCAGCCGCCTTGTCTATGACTGGCAGAATGACCGGCTGTTCCTGACCGCCCACTACAAGTGGGGCGCGGGCTACAACCCGTTCTTCCGGATCACCTGAGGGAGAGGGTGCGCCGGTTCCCTTTGGGGACAGGGGACAGGGGGAACCGGCGCTGAGGGCTGGGACAAACCCTCATTCGGATGGCCGCGATCACTGACCGCCGCCAAGTTGATGGACGTAGGATGCAACCAGCCGCAGTTCCGCTTCGCTCAACCGATCGATCCAGGGCGGCATCTGCCCGTAGCGGCTGTATGTAACGGTTTCGGTCAGCGTTTCCGCGTCGCCGCCATATAGCCATATCGCGTCGTTCAGCCTGGGCGCACCGAGGGTGGGATCCCCCGCTCCGCCATCTCCGTGGCATGCCGCACAATTCTCGAGGTAGATATCCGCACCCGCGCCCGCAAGGGCTTCATCGTGGGTCTGGTCGGAAATTTTCAACAGGTGCGCGACCACCGCCGCGATCTCGTCTCGGGAAAGAACTTCGCCGAAGGCCGGCATCTCCGAAAATCGGCTGTCAAAGTCGTCTTCGTCCCGGATACCGTGGGCAATGGTCAGGTAGATATCCTCGATCCCGCCACCCCAGAGCCAGTCATCGTCGAGGAGGTTCGGATAACCCACAGCACCCGCAGCGCCGGAGCCGTGACACTGGGAACAATAGGTGCGGAAGATTGCCCCCCCGCCGGCGCGTGCGTAGCGGGCGAGGTCCGGATCGGTTCCGATCTCCTCCAGCGCGACCGACGTGATCCGCGTGTCGAGCGGTGCGTTGGCCAGTTCCGCCCGGGCGATGGCCGCCGCAACCTCCTCCCGCGAGGAATAGCCGAGCATTCCCGGCGTGGCCCGGTCGAAGAGGGGCACAGCCGGGTAGAGGAGTGCATAGCCGAGCGCCCAGACCACCGTCGCGTAAAACGTCCAGAGCCACCAGCGCGGCATCGGCTTGTCGTACTCGCGAATCCCGTCCCATTCGTGGCCCGTGGTCGGGTAGTCCTCGTCATCGAGGGGCTTTTTCGGGCTCATCCCGGTTCTCCATACTGGTCTGACAACAGCCGCGACAGGACCCGCAGGAGGCCTTTGGGGCTGCCATCGCGTGGTGCTCATCGGTCTGCGGTTGAGGATCGGGTTTGGGCGGCGTTTCCGTGCGCGCAGCCTTGCCGGTCATCGCGGCTCCTCCGGTGCCGGGGCCTCCTCGTGGCGCATGGGGATGTCGGCGATCTGCCGATGCACCGATCGGCTTCCGGGCCGCAACGTGAAAGCGACGACGCCGAGGAAGACGAGCGTGAGGCCGAGAAGCCCCCAACTGTCTGCAAAGGCGCGCAGGGCGGTATAGAGTTCCATGGTCTCCCTCCTCAGCGGCTCTCATCGGGTTCGAAGGTGGAGAAATCCACCAGCGTGCCCAGCATCTGCAGATAGGCGATCAGCGCGTCGAGCTCACTGACGCCCGGTCGTCCGTCGAAGTTGCGGGCCAGTGCGCCCGGGTAGCGTTCGAGCAGCCCGTCATGGTCCGCCTCCGCATCCGCCTGCGCGAGGAAATCCGCCCGCGCACTCTCGATCATCTCGTCGGAGTAAGGCACTCCGACGAGGCGGTTGGTGCGCAGCACATCCTCGATGTCATCGGGGCCGATCTGGGTCAGCGCGAGGTGCGGATAGGCGGGCATCACGCTTTCGGGCACCACCGATTTCGGGGCCGCCATATGGTCCACATGCCAATCGTCCGAGTATCTGCCACCGACCCGGGCAAGGTCGGGGCCCGTGCGTTTTGACCCCCACTGAAAGGGGTGGTCATACTGGCTTTCGGCGGCGAGGGAATAGTGGCCGTACCGCTCGACCTCATCGCGCATCGGGCGGATCATCTGGGAATGGCAGACGTAGCACCCCTCCCGGATGTAGATGTTGCGCCCCGCCATCTCGAGCGGTGAGTAGGGGCGGACACCCTCCACATCCTCGATGGTGTTCTCGAGGTAGAAGAGGGGGACGATCTCCACAATCCCGCCGACCGTCACCACGGCGAAGCTGAGCGCCATCAGGAGCGTCGCATGACGTTCCACATGTTTGTGCCTGTTCAGAATGGCCATGGCGATCCCCTCCTATTCCGCGGGAACGGTGGCGGTGGCGGGCTGGCTGCACCCGCTGGTCGCCGTTTTCCAGAGATTGACGCACATGATCACCGCACCCGCGACGTAGAGGACGCCGCCCAGACCGCGCACCACGTACATGGGAAACTTCGCGCTGACCGTGTCGGCGAAGGAGTTGACGAGGAACCCCTGGTCGTCGACCTCTCGCCACATCAGCCCCTCCATGATGCCGGTCACCCACATCGAGGCCGCATAGAGGACGATCCCGATTGTGGAGAGCCAGAAGTGCCAGCTGACCATGGGCAGGGAGTAGAGGCTCGCACGCCCCCAGAGCTTCGGCACGAGGTAGTAGAGCGCGCCGAAGGTGATCATCCCGTTCCAGCCGAGGGCCGCGGAATGCACATGCCCGATGGTCCAGTCCGTGTAGTGGCTGAGCGCATTGACCGACTTGATCGACATCATCGGTCCCTCGAACGTCGCCATGCCGTAGAAGGCGACGGAGACCACCATCATGCGCAGCACCGGGTCTGTCCGCAGTTTGTCCCACGCGCCGGACAGCGTCATGATCCCGTTGATCATCCCGCCCCAGGACGGCATCCACAGCATGATCGAGAACACCATCCCCAGCGTCTGCGCCCAGTCGGGCAGCGCGGTGTAATGCAGGTGGTGGGGTCCCGCCCAGATGTAGAGAAAGATCAGCGACCAGAAGTGGATGATCGACAGCTTGTAGCTGTAGACCGGGCGTTCCGCCTGCTTGGGGATGAAGTAGTACATCATCCCGAGGAAGCCTGCGGTCAGGAAGAAACCCACCGCGTTATGCCCGTACCACCATTGGGTCAGCGCATCCTGCACACCGGCGAAGATCTGCACGGATTTCGAGCCCCAGACCGACACCGGGATCGAGATGTTGTTGACGATGTGCAGCATCGCCACGGTCACGATGAACGCAAGGTAGAACCAGTTCGCGACGTAGATGTGCGGCTCCCGCCGCTTCAGGATCGTGCCGAGAAAGACCGCGAGATAGGCCACCCACACCAGAGTGAGCCAGATGTCGATGTACCACTCCGGCTCCGCGTACTCCTTCGACTGGGTCGCGCCGAGCAGATAGCCGGTCGCTGCGAGCACGATGAAGAGCTGGTAGCCCCAGAAGACGAACCAGGCGAGCTCTCCACCCCAAAGCCGGGCGGCCGAGGTGCGCTGCACCACGTAGAATGAGGTGGCGATCAGGGCGTTTCCTCCGAAAGCGAAGATCACCGCCGATGTGTGCAGAGGTCTCAGCCGCCCGAACGTGGTCCAGGGCAGGTCAAGGTTCAGCGTGGGAAACGCTAGCTGGAACGCGATATAGGTCCCCACGATGAACCCGACCAAACCCCAGAATGCGGTCGCGATGACGCCCGCGCGGACCACGTCATCCATGTATTCAGCCTCGCTCGGGACCGGCTTCGGCTCCCCGACCTGGCGGAGGATGTGGATGAACAGCCCCGCCGCGATGATCAGCACCACGACCGCGTGAAGCTGGTAGGCCGCATCGCGGGCAAAGTTGGTGCCAAGTGCCGCGAAGAACGCAATCAGCGCGAGGAGGGAGAGCTTGAAGAAATCGGGCATCGGCGGGCTGTCCTGAACAGGGGGCATCCGCCATGGCAGCGGATGCGGCATGTCCAAGACCTACGTGAGCCCGCCCAGATCCCCCTTGATCTGGATCAACCTGCAATGGGGAGTGCCGATCTGCGCGCGGATGTCGCAGCGTGTCGCCGTCAGCTCAGAGGCGCGCCGTCATTGTCGTACCCCGCCTCGTCGAGCAGCCGGGCATAGTCCGGCACCTTGATGGTGCGGGTACCTTCAAGCTCGATAACACCGTCCTTGCGTAGGGCTGTCATCTGCCGGCTCACGGTCTCGATCGTGAGGCCCAGATAGTCCGCCATCGTCTCCCGCGTCAGCTGCAGATCGAAGACGATACGCCCCTGATCGGTCGACCCGGCGAGCCTTTCCTGTCGCCGTGCAATGATGGCAAGGAGGCTCGAGATCTTTTCCCGCGCGGTCTTGCGGCCCAAAAGCACCATCCACTCCCGGGCGGCGTCGAGCTCATCCAGGGTCATGTCGAGCAGGCGGTGCGCAATGGAGGGTGTCCGCTCCAGCAGATCCTCGAAGGCGGGACGCTGGAACTGGCAGAGGAGCGTGTCGGTGGCTGCGACAACGTCGAAGGGTGCTTCCGCCCGCCCGGGTCTGCCAATGAAATCCGATGGCAGCAGAAGCCCCACCATCTGCCGGCGACCGTCCTCAAGCGTCCTGGACAGGGAAACCACACCGGTCACGATGGAGGCGACGATCGGCATATCGTCATCGGCATAAAGGATCGTCTCACCGGCATCGACACGCCGATAAGACTTCATCGCTTCAAGAGTGCGCAACTCCGCCGGTTCACATCTCGCGCAGACGGCGCGATGACGGATGGGGCAATCTTGGCAATCGGTACGCAACGCAGAACTGGCCACCGCTGTCATGTCGGCGTTCCTTGATGCAGGTCAATGCTGGTCTTCGGGACAGACGCCACGGTACCAGCATGGATAGCTATGAACAACTGATATCGCTGGGTCTGCTGGAGTCAAAGGCGCCGCGCTACACCAGCTACCCCACGACCCCGCACTTCAGCGCCAGCGTGGATGGCGCCAGCATGGCGGACTGGCTGGGGCGGGTGCCGGCGGGTGAGGCGGTGTCCCTCTACCTCCACATCCCGTTTTGCGAACGGCTCTGCTGGTTCTGCGCCTGCCGCACGCAGGGGCTCACGGCGCGGGAGCCGCTGGAAGCCTATCTGGACACGCTGCTGCGGGAGGTGGATCTGGTGGCGGGGCATCTGCGCCCGGGCGTGGAGGTTGCACACCTGCATCTGGGTGGCGGCACGCCAACCATCCTGAGCGCGCGCCAGCTCTCGCGCCTGCTGATCCGTCTGCGGGGTGCGTTCAGCTTCAGGCCGGATGCGGAGGTGGCGGCGGAGATCGACCCGACCTGCGTCGATGAGGCGAAGATCGCGGCGCTGGCGGACGAGGGGCTCACCCGCGCCAGTGTCGGCATTCAGGATTTCGATCCGATGGTGCAGGACGCCATCGGGCGACGCCAAAGCCTCGAGCAGACCCGGGCCGTTCGCGATGCGCTTCGCGCTGCGGGGATCGCGCGGCTCAACACCGACATCGTCTATGGCCTGCCCCATCAGGACTGGCCGCGCCTGTCGCGGACCCTTGATGCGGTGATCGACCTCGCCCCGGATCGCATCGCGCTCTTTGGATATGCCCATGTGCCGTGGGTGGCGAAGCGGCAACGGGTCATCGATGCGACAGCCTTGCCCGCGCCGCACCACCGTCTGGAGGCGACGCTGAAGGCCGGCGCGCGGCTGGAACGGGCGGGATATGCGGCAATCGGTATCGACCATTTCGCCCGGCCGGACGATGCTCTGGCACAGGCAGCGCAGGCGGACGGTCTGCACCGGAACTTCCAGGGCTACACCGACGACCGGGCGCAAACGCTGATCGCGCTCGGCGCCTCCGGGATTTCCCGCTTCGCCCAGGGCTACGCGCAGAACGCGCCGGCGACAGCCGCATATCAGGGTCGGATCCGGTCCGGGGACCTCGCGACGGTGCGCGGTCACCGGTTGAGCCTTGAGGACCGGTTGCGCGCAGCGGCGATCGAGGCGCTCCTCTGTCGCTTCTCACTCGACCTTGCGGACCTTGCGGATCACTTCGGGGATTTTGCCGACGTCCTGCGCGCGGACTGCGCCCGGATCGCGGAGCGGTTCGGCAAGGCGGTCGAGTGGACCGGTGCCCGGCTGACCATCATGGACCATCCCAGAGCTCTCGCGCGCATGGTGGCCATGGAGTTCGACGCCTACTCCCGGCCCGACGCCCGGCACAGCGCCGCGGTCTGACGCTCAGTGGCCGAGGCCGCCAAGCTCCTCCAGATGCGCGATGACCTGATCGATCCCGTCCCCCTTCTTGAGGTTGGTGAAGACGAAGGGGCGGGCCTCCCGCTGCACGCGCGCGTCCCGGTCCATCACCTCCAGAGACACGTCCACGTGGGGCGCGAGATCCGTCTTGTTGATGATCAGAACATCGGACCGGGTGATCCCCGGTCCCCCCTTGCGCGGTATCTCCTCCCCTGCCGCCACGTCGATGAGGTAGAGCGTGAGGTCCGCAAGCTCCGGCGAGAAGGTGGCGGACAAATTGTCCCCCCCGCTCTCGATGAGGATGATGTCGAGGTCCGGGAAGGACCGGTTCAGATCCTCCACCGCCGCAAGGTTGATTGAGGCATCTTCGCGGATCGCCGTGTGAGGGCAGCCGCCGGTTTCCACGCCTCGGATCCGGTCCAGCGGCAGGGCCTGCGCCCGCATCAGGAACTCCGCATCCTCCCGCGTGTAGATGTCATTGGTGATCACGGCGACTGAGTATCGGTCCCGCAGGGCCAGGCAAAGCGCCTTGGTCAGCGTCGTCTTGCCCGCGCCGACCGGTCCGCCGATGCCGACCCGGAGCGGGCCGTTGGTCGAAATCGTCATGGTTTGGTCCCTGTTTCAGTCGGCGGCGGTGCACCGCGCCATCCGGTCACAAGCGCGCCCAGTGCACAACCAGGATCAGCCCCACGCCGCATCCGAGCGCGAGGCAGAGCGGGGCGAAGATCCGACGGTCGAGGCGGGTGAAGGGCTGCACCTCCGCCCGCCACGGCCCCCCGTTGAGGTAGGTCACACTGCCCCGGGCCAGAAACACGGCAGTCACCCCCGCGAGAGCGACTCGCAATAGGGCATCCGGCAGGGGCCAGGGGGCGAGGCCGCCTCCGGCCATCACGATCCACACCGCAACGAAGAGGGCCCCGGCCACCACCGCCGTGATGCCCTGCCCCGGCATATCCCGGAGCAGCGGATGCCCGACGACCGTCGCGGAAAGCGTGCGCCGGTCTGGCGCGGGCCAACTCGCGCCCGTGGCCCAGAGCGCGTGCAGCGCGGCAAGCGCAAGCAGTACCGCGCCGACGACCGCCGCGATCAGGCTCACGCCGCGTCCTCCGCTTCGAAGACCTCCAGCGCCGCATTCAGACCGTTGATCGCCGCGGGCAACCCTCCGTACAGCGCCATCTGCCAGATCGCCTCCGCAATCTCCTCGCGGCTCAGTCCCGCTTTCCTGCCCGAGGCGATGTTGACCTTGAGCTGGGGACGGGTCTGCCCGCCGAGCACCGTCAGCCCGGCAATTGTCGCGATGTAGCGGGATTTGATGTCGAGACCGGGCCGTCCGTAGTGCTGCCCGAAGGCGAACTCCACGAGAGCCTCGCTCATGCCCGGCAGCAGGTCTCCGTACCGCTCCTGCAGCGCCTGAGCCATGCCGGGGTTCATCCGTTCCGCGAGGGCGTGCGCCCCTTCCGATGCCTGTGTCATGTCCGATAAAGCCTCACGTGCTGGGTTTCGTGATGGAGAGATGCGAGGTCCGCGCGCTGCGCCAACCCGCCCAGATCGTCGAGGGTCGCGCGGACCGCACGGTCCGCCACCTCCGCGATCGTTGACGTGGTCGCGGCGAGCACCGCCTGCCCGTCGGTCTGACCGAGGGGCACGAGGCGAACGGCGACCGAGACAAGATTGGCCGCAAATGCGTGCAGGTAGAGCGGGACGATCTCCTCGACGGGCACCCCATGGACCCGTGCGGCACATCCGACCGCAACCGGATAAGGGGCGGCGGGCACGTCCCTGCCCCACGCTGCCGTTGTCACCCGGGCGAAAGCGTCACCCAGGTCCAGCGCCTCCCGGTACCGCTCCGCCCCGGCGGAGAGGGCATTCGAAAGATGCGCGAGCGCCTCGACCTCGGCCGCGTCTCCGGCCGCCTGCACCAGAAGGATGGCATCGTTCCAACCGCTTCCTTCCGCGAGGCAGGTGTGGATCCAGTCGGAGAGGGCCGCGGCGTCCGCAACCTCGCGCCGCTCAATCGCCCATTCAAGTCCGTGGGAATAGGCAAACGCGCCGACCGGGTAGCCCGGGCTGAACCAGGCCTGCAGCATCTGGGCACGTTGGGCGGCGGGCATGCTCAATGACTGTGGCCGTGGGTCCTGCCCACACCATACGCGCCCCCTTCGGGCTGAAAGGGGCCGGTGATGATCCGAACCTCGGAGCCGAGGTGCGCAAGCATCTCTGCAATGACGTGATCGTGGCGCAGGATCAGCCTGTCCACGTGCAATTCGCAAGGAAGGTGCCGGTTGCCCACGTGCCAGGCGGTGCGCGCGAGGTGCAGCGGATCAGGACTGATCGCCTCCATCAGCGCTTCGTCCTTCGCCCGGACAGCAACCTCCCGCCCATCCTCAAGGACGAGCCGGTCGCCCCCCTTGAGTTCCGTGGCCTCCGCAAGGTCGAGTAGGAAGGCGGTGCCGCCATCCCCGGTCATTACCATGCGGCGGCGGTACCGGTCATCATAGCCGAGAGTAACCGTATCGGCGGGGGCGGAGTCGTTTCGAGTGACGGTGGTCGCGCGGATCATGCCCGCACAATCCGCCTCTCGCCGCGGCGGGTCAAGCGCCGCGAGACTGTGACAGTCAGACCAGGCCGTGCCGCGCGAAGGTTTCTGCAACGACCGTCTGGCGGGTGAGCCCCTTGGCGGCAAGCTGGGTGTCGGAAAGACGCAGCAGCCGCGCGGCCTCCATGCTCGCCGCGTACCCTTTGGTGAGGCGGCCGACCGCAGCAAAGGGGGTGAAACGGGGCGGTTCGGTGGAGGTGGTTGCGGGGGTCGCGGTGAGGCTTGTCATCGTCAGCACTCCTGCTTTTCGTTATGTGTGGCCCCAACCTAGTCTTGTATCCCTTTGGATACCACGCTCACTTGTGCAATCCCCGCATGCGCCCAGCGCAACGGTTTACCTCTTGGTAACCAAGCTTTGTCCACAGTCGGAGGGGGAGGAGAACACGTATGACAGACCCGCTGCACCCCGCTGACGAGCTTGCCGCCTTGCGCGCCAGGATCACGGCCCTGCGCGCGCGGCACGATCTGTTGAGAGCTCACCTGATCGCCACCGATGATGCGGGCCGATCTGGCATGCGCCACATCGCGCGGGTCGAGACGCGTCTGAGAGACAGGATCGATCCGGACCGCTTGCCGAAACTGATCCGGGACGATCGGACGTTCTACACAACCACGGAAACACACCGCATTCTGCTTGTACCACGTCCCGTGAGACGAACCTATCCAGCGGCCTCCGCAGCGGCATCGGGGGACGCACAGAGCGTGCGATACCCGTCGAGCACGGGCACCCAACCGCTGTCATAGCCATCGCGCTGCGCATCTGCCGCCTCTCCAAGAACCTCCCACCCGGAATGGACGAGCGTGACTTTCGTCCCCCCCTCCGTCGCCGTGAAGGTGACATCGACTCGGGTCGCCTCATCTTCCGACCGGCCGACGAACCAGGTGAAACCAAGTGCCTCGCCGGGGGTATAGACGAGGATACGGCCCCAGAGATGGGCAGCCCCGTCCGGCCCGATCTCCGTGAGCGTGCCGCCGGTGCGCGGCTCAAAACTGACGCCCTGCGCCGTGCCGCCTTGCCCCGCTGATATCGAGTGCGACTGGAGGGGCCACCAGGCGCTGATATCGGCGACAAAGATGCGAAACGCCTCCGCCGGTGTGCAGGGAACCTCAATCGACTTGGTCACCGGGCTTGGCATTGGCCATGTCCTCCGTCTGTCGCGCGACCTCCTCCGCGTAGGCGGTGAGCGCGTCGTCCCACATACGATCGATCCATGTGCGCAGGGGCGCAAGCCCACCACGGCGCAGGCTGTAGATGCGGCCGCGCCCCTCCTGCCGGACCTCGACCAGCCCTGCGAGGTCGAGCACCTTGAGATGCTGTGAAACGGCAGGTCTGCTCACGGACCGTCCTTCAGCGAGGGCTGCGACGGTGCGCCCGCCCCCGCGCAGATCCTCGAAGATCGCGCGCCGGGTTGGATCGGCCAGCGCCGTGAGTATCATTTCGTAAGCCATCACTTACCCGTAAGTCACAACTTACGGAACGTCAATGCGTCCACCCAGACTGGTATGGAGGTGAGGGTAAAGGGCGGTAAGTATCACGACCAAAGCAGCGATGCTCGATGGTGCCTCTGGTTTCCAATGGCTACAAGTCCGGCTAACGGTCGCGCCCTTGATCCGGTCACATCGGCCAACGACGCAAATGTGCAGTCGGCGCTCCGCACCCCCTCCCGAAACCACAGCCTGCCGAAGCTGCCGCTCCTGTCAGAACATGAAGTAGCGCTGCGCCATCGGGAGGACCTCTGCGGGCTCGCACGTGAGAAGCTCCCCGTTCGCGCGGACCTCGTAGGTCTCCGGATCGACCTCAACGTGGGGCAGCGCGTCGTTGAGCTTCATCGACGCTTTCGAGATCCCGCCCCGTGTGTTGGCAACCGGCAAGGTGCCTTTCGCGAGTCCCAGCGACGCGCCGATGTCCGCATCGTGGGCGGCCCCGCTGACGAAATGCACCGAAGACGCCTCCAGCGACCGGCCCATCGACCCGAACATGGGCCGAGTGTAGACCGGTTGCGGCGTCGGGATCGAGGCGTTGGGATCGCCCATCTGCGCGCAGGCGATGGTGCCGCCGATCAGCACCATCTCCGGCTTCACGCCGAAGAACGCGGTACTCCAGAGGCAGAGATCCGCGCGCTTGCCCTCTTCGATCGAGCCGATATGGCTGCTGATCCCGTGGGCGATCGCCGGGTTGATCGTGTACTTCGCGATGTAGCGGCGGACACGCAGGTTGTCGTTGTCCCCGGTCTCCTCCGGCAGGCGCCCGCGCTGCACCTTCATCTTGTGGGCGGTCTGCCAGGTGCGGATTGCCACCTCGCCGACGCGGCCCATGGCCTGACTGTCCGAGGCGATGATGGAGAACGCACCCATGTCATGCAGGATGTCCTCCGCCGCAATGGTCTCCCGCCGGATGCGGCTCTCGGCGAAGGCGACATCCTCGGGGATGGACTTGTCGAGGTGGTGGCAGACCATGAGCATGTCGAGATGCTCTTCGAGCGTGTTGACCGTGTAGGGCCGCGTCGGGTTGGTGGAGGACGGGATGACATGGGCCTCCCCGCATACCTTGATGATGTCCGGCGCATGGCCCCCACCGGCCCCTTCGGTATGGAAGGCGTGGATCGTGCGCCCCTTCATCGCCGCGACCGTATTCTCAACAAAGCCCGACTCGTTGAGCGTATCCGTATGGATCATCACCTGAACGTCCATGTCGTCCGCGACGGTGAGACAGCAATCGATGGCACCCGGGGTCGTTCCCCAATCCTCATGCAGCTTCATCGCGCAGGCCCCGGCCTTGACCTGCTCGACCAGAGCATCGGGCAGCTA
>JBCBAP010000063.1:0-20119 GCA_038532435.1 Pseudomonadota bacterium
AGGTTGCCCCACCAGTGCATGGGCAGCACGATCTGCGCCTTGAACCGCTCCAGCATCGTGACCATCGTCGGCAAATCCACCGTCAGCCCCCCGTCGACAGCCGCCATGACGATGTCGAGGCGGCCGATGAGAGCGTACTGCTCCTCATTGAGCTCGTGGTGGAGGTGCCCCAAATGCCCGATGCACAGGCCCGCAGCCTCGAAGATGAAAATGGAGTTGTCATCGTCGATCCGCCCCCCAGCTCGGTTGCGCACGTCGGAGGTCACGTTGCGCACGGTCAGCCCGTCGAGCTCCAGCCAATGGTCCGCCGGTCCGTCCGCGGTGTTCCATCCCCGGAGAACGTGGGGGATCGCGGGGTCCGGGAAGTCCGTGTAGTGGCTCGAATGTGCCCGGTTCATGGTCACGATGTCCGGCAGCTTCCCGCCGCCGTACCAGCCGGTGAAATCCGTCGCGATCCGGTAACCCTCATGGGTTTCGATGACGAAGGTCGAGTGCCCGACGAACCGGATGCGCACCTCCTCCGGCGACAGACCGGTCTCTCCCCCAGCCGAGGCGAGCTGGATGTAGTTCGCGTGGGGGGAAGCGTCCGCAAGCGCAATGCAATGGCTGGGGCCGAAGGCGGCAGCTGGCGTGGCGGGAAGGGTGACCAGCCCGGCAGCGATCAGTCCGATGGAAACGAGTAGCGAACGCGGCATTCGATCCTCCCAGCAAGCGGTATGGGAGAAAGGATAGTCCGTCAGCGCTCAACCGACAGAGGTTTTTCCCCGCCGGTCCGGCCGCAGATTGGCGTAGAGCACATGGGTCCGCCAGCGCCCGTTGATCTGCAGGTAGCTTTGCGCCACGCCCTCATACTTGAAACCCGCCCGTTCCAGCAGCGCGCGGGAGGCCTTGTTCTCCGGCAGGCAGGCGGCCTCGATCCGGCTCAAATCAAGGGTTTGGAAGGAATAGGCCACCACCGCCTGCAGCGCCTCGGTCATCAGGCCCTGCTGGGCATGCTGCGGCCCGATCCAGTAGCCCACGCTGCCCGCCTGGGCCGGGCCGCGCCGGATGTTATCGAGGGTGATCGCGCCGATCACGGAATCGTCACCGCGCGGCGTGAGGAACAGCGGCAGCGCCTTCTGCTCGCGAATCGCACGCTGTGCCCAGGCGACCCGGTTGCGGAAGGAGGCGCGGGTAAAATGATCGGGGGCCCAGACGGGCTCCCAGTCTTCGAGGAACGCGCGTCCCTCCCGTCGGATCTTCGCCCAACTGGTGAAGTCCGACATGTGCGGCGGGCGCAGCATGAGGCGCCGGGTCGGAATGCTGAGGCGGACGGACTGTCCGATCTTTGGCAGCATTCCCACGATCCCGCCGTCAGGCCGCGAGCCGCTCGGTCAGCGTGCCGAGGCCAGGGGTGCGTTCGACCGGGCCGTAGACCGCCATCGCCGTGGCACCCCGACCGCAGAGGCGCGCGGCATAGTCCATCGTGCTCCGGCGGCTCACCGCGTCGATGCGCTCCACGGTTTCCTCCAGGGTCGGGATCCGGTCCCAGATCGCGAGCATCCGCGCGAGCCGTTCGCAGCGGGAGGAGGCGCTCTCCAGGCCCATCAGCAGCCCCGCCTTCATCTGCGCCTTGGCCCGATTGATCTCCTCGTCGGTCATGTCCGCGGCGGACCGGCGCAACTCGTCGACCGTCAGTTCCGCCAGTGCGCCCACCTGATCCGCGCTGGTGCCCGCGTAGACCGTCAGCATGCCCGTATCCGCGTACGCGCCGGGCTGGGCGAAGATCGAATAGCAGAGCCCCCGCTTCTCCCGCACCTCCTGGAACAGGCGGGAGGACATGCCGCCACCCATGGCCGTGGCGTAGACCTGCGCGTCGTAAACGTCATCGTCCCGGTACCCTGCGCTTTCGAGAGCAAAGGCAAAATGCGCCTGCTCGAGCCCCTTGAGCTCCCGCCGCTCCCCGCCGGAGAAGGTGGCACCGGTCGGCGCGACATTCGGACGGGCCGGGATCTGGCCGAAGACCGCCTCGGCCATCCGCACGATCTCATCATGATCGACCGCACCGGCGGCGGACAGGATCAACTGCCCGGGGCTGTAGTGATCGGCGACGAAGCCACGGAAGTCCGTCTCACCAAACGCCTTCACCCGCTCGCTCGGGCCCAGGATGCTGCGACCCAGCGCCTGCTCGGGGTAGGCGACCTCCTGCAGCCAGTCGAAGATCACGTCGTCCGGCGTGTCGAGCGTCTGCCCGATTTCCTGCAGGATGACCCCCCGCTCGACCTCGATCTCCCGCGGGTCGAAGGCGGGGTTGAGCACGATGTCGGAGATGACGTCGAAAGCCAGCGCCACATCCTCCTGCAGCACCCGCGCGTAATACGCGGTCATCTCGCGGGAGGTGTAGGCGTTGATGTAGCCGCCTACATTCTCGATGGCCTCGGCGATCTGCAGCGCGCTCCGCCGGGCGGTGCCCTTGAAGGCCATGTGCTCCAGAAAATGCGCGATGCCGTTCTGTTCAGGCCGCTCGTGGCGCCCGCCCGCATTCACCCAGATCCCCAGGGAGGCGGACTTCAGCCCCGGCATATGTTCCGTGACGATGCGCAGGCCGTTATCCAGCCGGTGGAGTTCTACCGTCATATACCCTCGTCGATGATGGCTTCGACCGCGTGGAGGTCGTTTGCCACCCGGGTCACTCGTTCATCGCGCTGATATAAATCAGCCATGCGGGCCGGTAAAGCGGGGCGAAGACCTGTCGCAGCCTCCACCGCATCCGGGAACTTCGCCGGATGGGCGGTCGCAAGGGTCACTATGGGCGTCGCAGGGTCGCCGCGCACCGCATCCGCGGCACGGATACCGATGGCAGTGTGCGGACATTGGACGATGCCGGTTGCGGCGTGTGCGCTGCGGATCGCGGCGGATGTCTCCTCCTCCGACACCCGCGCCGAATCGAATTCCTCCGTCAGCCGGGCGAGCGCACCCTGGGACAGGGTAAACGCGCCCTTGCCCGACAGATCCGCCATGAGCTGCTGCACCGCCGGCCCCTCCCGGTCGTAGAGGTCGAAGAGCAACCGCTCGAAGTTCGAGCTCACCTGGATGTCCATGGAGGGTGAGATTGAGGGCTTCACGCCTTCCTTGGTGTGTGCGCCGGTCTGCACGGTCCGGTGCAGGATGTCATTCTGGTTCGTGGCGACCAGCAGGCGGTCGATGGGCAGGCCCATCCGCTTCGCCACATAGCCCGCGAACACATCCCCGAAATTCCCCGTGGGCACGGAGAAGCTGACCGGCCGGTGGGGCGCGCCCAGGCTCACCGCGGCGGTGAAATAGTACACGGCCTGCGCAAGCACGCGCGCCCAGTTGATCGAGTTCACCGCCGCGAGCTTCACCCGGTCGCGGAAGGCGAAGTCATTGAACATCGCCTTCACCAATGCCTGGCAATCGTCGAAATCCCCCTCAACGGCGAGCGCGTGGACGTTCGCCTCTACCGGCGTGGTCATCTGGCGCCGCTGCACCTCGCTGACACGTCCGTGGGGAAAGAGGATGAACACGTCGACCGCCTCCAACCCCCGGAACGCCTCGATGGCCGCGGAGCCCGTGTCGCCGGAGGTCGCGCCGACGATCGTCACCCGGTCCCCGCGCCGCTTCAGCGCCACTTCGAACATCTGTCCGATGAGCTGCATCGCCACGTCCTTGAACGCAAGCGTCGGGCCGTGGTGCAGCTCGAGCACGAAGTCGTTCGCACCGGTCTGAACGACCGGGCACCGTGCTGCATGACCGAAGCTGGCATACGCCCGGTCGATGATCCCGCGAAACTCCGCCTCGTCGAACGCTCCCTCGACGAACGGCCACATGACACGGAACGCAACTTCCTCGTAGCTCTTGCCCGCAAGGTCCGCGATCTCCGCGGCGCTCATCTGCGGCCAGGTCTCGGGCACATAGAGCCCACCATCCCGCGCGAGGCCCGTGAGCATCGCCTCTTCGAAGCTGAGCGCGGGGGCCTCCCCCCGGGTGGAAATGTAGCGCATCGCGAGCCTCCCCGTACCGTCGCGCCTACCTACCGCCGGGCCGCCCGTGGCGAAAGCCCGAAAAACGTGTCGGGCACAATGCCGCCCACCCCGCAGCACCATCCTCAGCCCGGACAGGTGCGTCATGTTTTACAGGCACCTGCGGTTAACCGACCGCAGGGTGCCCTTGCGTCATTGTTGACGTAAACGTCAGCCAATCTCAGGCTGGTGCGGCAGGTCCTCAGTCAGGAGGCAGCGATGACCTCGACAACCATCCAGTCGACGAAGGCACGCAAGCTTTCGGGCACCTTCCACACGCCCGATGCGACGGCGGAGCGTGCCATCGTGATCCACCCCGCGACCGGCGTGCCCGCCGCGTTCTATACCGCATTCGCCGCCTGGGTGGCAGAGACGCACCGGGCCCTCGTTCTCACCTACGACTACCGGGATTTCGCCGCATCGGCCGCCGGGCCTGTCGCCCGTTCCGACGCCACCATGTCGGACTGGGGGATCGACGATCAGTCCGCAGCACTGGACCACCTGATCGCTGCCCTGCCGGATGTGCCGGTCTGGACGATCGGGCATTCCCTTGGCGGCTTCATGCTGCCCTTCCACGCGCAGGCCAACCGGGTGGAGCGGCACTTCGCCATCGCCTCCGGTCCTGCCCACTGGACCCGCCATCCGGCGAGCTTCATCGTGCAGGCCGTCTCCTTCTGGTGGCTGGTCGGGCCCGCGGCGACGCTGGCGCTGGGCTACCTGCCGGGAAAGGCGCTCGGCATGGGGGCAGACCTGCCCGGTCCGGCCTACTGGCAATGGCGGCGCTGGTGCACCTCGTCGGAATTCTACCGATCCGACTTCGGTGCCGTATTCGAGCCACCGGATCTGGATCGGATCGACGCGCGGGTCGACCTTGTGGGGATTGCCGACGATGTCATGATCCCGCCCCGGGTCGTCGCCGGGCTCGCGGACTTCTTCCCGGAAGGGACCAGCCGGTACCGCACGGTCGATCCCCGGGATCACGGGCTGTCGCGGGTGGGCCATATCCACCCGTTCCACGCGCGCAACGCGGCCCTCTGGCCCGCGCTCATCGCCGCGTGATCAGCTCTCCGCGGAGAGCGTCAGCTCCGCCGGCGCAGGTTTGCGCAGATCCTCGATGCTGAGCTCGGTTTTGGGACGGGAAAGCATGTAGCGCGTGACCCAGTGCAGCCGGGTCTCCGCCCGGGTGATGGCGACGTAGGCCAGCCGCTTCCAGAGCGGGATGCCGGCCTCCATCCGCCCAGCCCGGGCCGCAGCGTAAAGATCCGGGGCAAAGACCTGCACCTCCGGCCACTGGGACCCTTGCGCCTTATGGATCGTGCAGGCCGCACCGTGGACGAACGCGGCCCCCATGCGGGCGGCGGACGGGATGAAGGGTTCCTCCTCCCCCGGCTTCTCGATCTTGATGATCGTCGCCGCGCTCACCTGCGGATCCTCCGCGCCGAAGACATGCAGCCTGCTGAAGCCGGGCTTGCGCCCCTCGCCCAGAAAGACGACCTGCGCCCCCTTTATCAGGCCGCGGGCCTCCAGATCGATGCGCTTCTTGCGGTGCTTGAGTGGCAGCTCCACCCCGTCGCAGATCAGTGGCTCCCCGGGCAGGAGCAGCGCATCGGGTGCCTGATAGGCGCCGCGAAAGGCCGCGATCAGCCGGATGCGCGTGGCGTTGCGCCAGACCAGAACGGGGGAGCGGGCCATCAGGTTCGTGTCCGCCCGGGGGCTGACGACGATGCGGTCATCGTCCCGCGCCGCAGCCTCGATCCGCCGCTCGAACGCCTCGAATTCCAGATCCGGGTCCGCAAGCGCGTGGGCAAGATCAAGGATCGGGTTGTCCGCCGCCTGCCGGTGAACGCGGCTCAGCTCCAGCTTGCGCCCCTCCGGCAGGGCATCGAAGACCATGGTCCCGGACTGGTTGACCGGGGCAAGCTGGGCGGGATCACCGAACAGGATGAGCGTCGAGAAGATCTCGGTCAGATCCTCCATCTGCCGATCGTCGAGCATGGAGCTTTCGTCAACGAACCCGATGTCGAGCGGGTCGTCCCGCCGCTTCCACCCGGTGATGAAATCCGATCCGCGCAGCCCGGCTGCGGCGAGCGCACCGGGGATCGACGGGGTGCTCTTGTAGAAGGCCTCAGCGCGGGCGAGCGCCTCTTCCGTGAGCCCCTCGATCTCCGGCTTTGCCCCTTCGCCCGCCAACCACTCCGCGATCTTCTCGTAGTCCGGGTCATAGACCGGGGTGTAGAGGATACGGTGGATCGTCGTTGCGGGGACGCCGCGGCTGCGCAGGACGCTCGCGGCCTTGTTGGTGGGGGCGAGAATGGCGAGGGTCCGGCGGTCCTTCCGCTTGCGCCCCTCCCAGTCGGCGGAGACCGTGTCGACCCCGAGCGCGGTGAGCGCCTTGACCAGTTCGGCGAGCAGGAGCGTCTTGCCGGAGCCGGCCTTGCCCAGCACCGCGAGCGTCTGGGGCGCACCCGCAGCCTCGGGCAGGGTAATGCCATCCACCAGATCCACACCCGCCTTCTGCAGGACCTCCGCAATGGTGTCGAAGGCGGCGGCCTGATCGTCCGAATACTGGATGGGAGCGGTCATGGGCGGACCCTAGTCGGTTCCCCCGCCGCGGACCAGCGCAATCGGGGGCGTTGCGCGGGGCCGCGGCCCGACCGGGTGTCCCGCCCACCCACCCCCACCCGGCCGGGCCGCGGCCAGCGGGCGGGGTGGTGCGACAGACGGTGCGCCTTCGACAAGTAACGGCGCGCGAGCGTGGCTTCTGAAGCCCACATGCAGCCAGAAACGGACCTTTCCGCCCGCCATCTGATGTCTAGGTCGGCGGCGCCACAGCACGGGAAACGAGGCCACCCGGGTGCCGCAGGATCTGCCCCGCAAGGTCGAGATCGGCGAGCGCGGCGAGGGCCTGTTCCGGCGCGGCACCCGCGTGACGGATGAGCTGATCCTCCGGGACCGGCGCGCTCGAGATCAGGCCCAGAAGCATCTGGTGCAGATGGTCCGGCAGCGGCTCCGGCCCGGTCCAGGGTGCGGGCGCCTCCGAGAAACCGGAGCGGGACGGGCCAAGGGGCAGCTCCAGCGCCTCCAGCACATCCTCAGCCGAGCGCACGAGCGTCGCCCCGTCCCGGATGAGCGCGTTGCACCCCGCGGCCCGCGCGTCCAGCGGGCTGCCCGGCACCGCCAGCACCTCCCGCCCCTGCTCGAGCGCCACCCGCGCGGTGATGAGCGATCCCGACCGCTCCGCCGCCTCCACGCAGACGACAGCCGCACTCAGCCCGGCGATGATGCGGTTGCGTTTGGGGAAGTGTCGTGCGAGGGGCTGCAGGCCCATGGGCGCCTCCGACAAGAGGACGCCGTCTTCACCGATCCGCCCGTAGATGTCCGCATTCTGCTGCGGATAGAGATGGTCTATCCCGCCGGCGAGAACCGCGACCGTCCCACCGTCGAGCGCCGCAAGATGGGCCGCCCGGTCCACGCCTCGCGCAAGGCCGGAGGCGATGACCTGTCCCGCCGTGGACAGGCCGGACGAGAGCATCTCTGCCATGCGCAGACCGAGGGCGGAGGCGTTGCGCGCGCCCACCAAAGCGACGGTGCTGCGGTGAAGCAGGTCGCGCCGCCCCCGCGCCCAAAGGAGCGGCGGCGCATCCGCGACCTGCGCCAGTGCCGCGGGATAGTCGGGTGTCCCGAGCCGGATCGGAACGGCCCCGAACCGGTCCGCGAGCTCCAGCTCCCGTTCGACCCGGTCGAGGGGTGCGGCGGCATACCCCCGACCGCCGCCCCGTGCTGCGTGATCCGGCAGGGCCCGCAGCGCCTCCCGCGCGGAACCGTAACGTTCAACAAGCATGCGGAAGGTGGCTGTGCCGACCCGGGGGGACCGGGCCAGCCGCAGCCAGCTCTTCAGATCATCCGGCGGCTCGGCCACCGGCAGGGTCAGGCTTGCCTGGGTCATGCACTCTCCTGCCACTACCCTGCGCGTGCATGGTTAACGGCAGGTAAACGGGGCCTACTCGCCCCCCGCCCGCACCGTGAGCGCCACTGTGCCGGAGACGGGTACTGACCAGTCGAGCCGCACACTGTCGCCGCCGGTCCCGACGGCAGGAACCGCTATCGGAACCTCCCGCACGATCGCCCCGCTGCCATCCGTCACGGCGCCCATCACCGCGAAACTTTCGACCGCGCGCGCTTGGGCGCCGAAGGGAAGCCGGGGGGCGACCGGAACGGTCCAGGTTGCATCCGGCGCCACCTGCACGGCCTCGACGTAGGCGGGGGCCTCGGTCCGGTCGATCACCTCCTCGTAGGTGTTGGCCCGGAACTCCAGCCCTCGCGTCCGGGTGAAGTCGAAATCGCCGTTCGAGGTGTCCACCCCGTCCACGCGGAAGATCAGATCGCCCCCGTTCATCTTGAACGTGTTGCCCACCACGCTGATCCCGTCGATAGTCTGCGCGCTGCCATAGGGCGCGAGCCGGATGTAGGTGAACCAGTTCGGCACATCCTGTGCGGTGAAGATGTTGCCCACGATCGTGAGCGCGCCATAGGGCTGCGCGTTCGACTGTTGCGCGGAATGCTCGTTGCTCAGTTCGATAAAGGCATTGTCGCAATAGTTGCCCGTGACCGTCGTCTTCGCGCTCTTCTGGGTGAGCACCAGTCCGGCGGATCGCTCCCCGTTCAGGGTCGCATCGTCCCCCTGCCACCAATGGTTGCCGAGGATCTGATGGCCGCCGCCCGCGATCACGGCGAAGTGGCGGAACTGCACGATCCGGTTGTTGCGGATCTTCATGTCGTTGGAGTTGGTGTTGAGCGCAATCGCGGTACGGAACTGCACCAGTTCCGTGCTCTCCGGGCTCAGGAACTCGTTGCCCTCCACGGTCATGCCGTTGCACCCCCGGGCGAAGGAGGTGATGCCCCGGTCCTTGGGCCGCACGAACCAGCTGTCTTTGATGTGCCAGGCGATGCCGGAGCTTGCGAGCAGCACGCCGCTTGCACGCCGGTTGCACAGGAACTCGAGCTGAAAGAGCCCCTGCCGCGACAGGGTGTCAAAGCCCGAGAAATCGAGCAGGTAGCGGAACCGGGTGAAGGTGTAGCTCTGCGTTGCGGCAGGGCCATGCAGCGGCTGGCTGAGCGTCAGGGTACCCGCGGCCTCGTTCTTTGACCGGACATAGACCTCCCGCCCCACACCAGCGCCGCTCACATGGCTGCCCACGTCGATGGCCGCGATGTTGGCGACGCCCGTGAGGCGCACGGAATCGTCGCTCGCCCAGGAGGCGCTGGCTGTCACCTCCGCCGCATCCCACTCCGGGCTTTCCAGTGCCTCAAGCTGGCCGTTGCGGATCACCCGCCGGTTGGCGAAGCTCGTGACGTTGCGCACGACCGCCGCCACGTCGATCGGCCGGTGCAACTGGATGCGGCGGCCGTTGAGGTTCAGGCTCTCGTGCCCGGTGAAGTTGTAGAGCGCCTCGAGCGCCCGCTCGAGAGCAACCTGCTCATCGTTGAACGCATCCATGTAGGTCGCAAAGTCGAAAGTGTGGGTCAACGCGATGCGCCCGGTGGAGGCGGAGGAGAGCACCCCCTCGAACCGCACCTTCGCGTCCAGCGTCAGGTTCGACCCGATGAAATAGGTGCCCTCTGGCACCAGCAGGTCGCGCCCGCCCGCGTCAGCATCCGCGGCGGCAAAGGCGTCCCGGTCGTCGATGACCCCGTCGCCGACAGCGCCGTAGTCGCGGACATCGACCCAGTCCATCAGCGTGCGGTGAAAGGCATCCGTCGCGTCGGTGATCTCGATACTGTCTACGCGCACGGCACCGCCGGCGTCCCCGATCAAATCGATCCCGAAATGGCCGTAGGTCGGCTCAAGACCCCAGGGCAGATCCACGCCGGTCCGGCTTCCGGTGCCCACAATGGCGGTCACGGTGTAGATCCGCCCGAACTCCTCAAGGAACACAGCCGGTCCGGTGAGGTCGAGCCCCGAAACCGGTGCTCCCGCCCCGTCTCCGGCAAAGGCACCGATCCGGACCGAGGGCTTGTTCCCGCTCACCAGCTTCACCCGGGCCGAGACCCGCAGGTAACAGCCGGGCAGGATCGGGGTCTGTGCGGTATAGCGGATCTGCTCGGTGACCGCGGTCTTGACCACCTCAAGGCAGTCGCCGAAATCCCCGTCCGCGGGGACGATCGCCACGTTGGTCGCCGCGTCCAGCGTCGGATCACCCGGACGGCCATCCAGGCTCGACCAGACATCGAGCCCGTCGATGAACGCGGGCGGCATCAGCACGATACCGTCGGTTACAACCTTGTTCATGGAACCACTCCCTCATGCGCCCGGCATGGGTGGAATGGTGGAAGGATGCGCATCCGCGCGTCGCGAGCTCCGCCGATTGGCGCCTGACCCTGTCTCGCGAGAGCCGCGACCCCACGGGGTCAGCAGCCCCGGCAGACCTACCAGACCAGGGTTAAGGAGCGGTTATCAGACCCCCAGTTGCTCCCCGGGCAGGATGCGCACGCCGTTGATCTGCCAATCGCCGCCGACCCGGATCATCTCGTACTCGGCGACGTAGGCCTTGCCCTGTGCGTCCTCCAGCAGGACCGACTGATAGGGCACTCCGCCCCGCTCCTCGAACGTGCCAAAACGGACAGACGAGGGCCTCCAGACCATCGGGTAGCCCCCGCGCACCATCGCACCGAACCGGTCCGGCGTGCGGAACATGCGCTTGATCATCGGGCTCGCAAACGAAAAGGCATCGTCGAAATCATCCCGCTGAAACGCATCGAGCTGGCTGACGATGACGTCCCGGATCGCCCCTTCGTCGGCCCGCGCCTCCGGTGCCGTGAAGCCCAGCATCACAAAGAGCGCCAGCGCGCCGACAACCGATTTCCACATGCGACCTCTCCTTTCGTCCACGCCAAAGAGGATGGACCACCGCCCGGAAAGGTCAATGACTCGCCATGTGCCACCGGTGGAGCCTCCGGCGGGGATACTTCCAGCCAGAAGAAGACGGGCCCCGCTCCCTTCTTCTGGCCTCAAATATCCCCGCCGGAGGCAAGTGGCTCTTCAGGCCGCGCGCAGGCTTCCGTCGAGCCCGGCATCTATCAGGGCGGCGGTCTCGGCCACACCGTAAAGCGCGATGAACCCGCCGAAACGGGGGCCCTGGCTGGCCCCGAGCAACACCTCGTAAATCGCCTTGAACCAATCGCGCAGGGGCTCGAACCCGTGTTCCTTGCCGACGGCGAAGACGAGCGATTGCAGTCCTTCCGAGTCCGCGCCGCCCTCCCAGGTCGCGAGCCGGTCGCGCAGGTCCGCAAGGGCGGCCGCTTCTTTTGCGTCTGGTGCGCGGAACTGCTTGAAGGGTTTGACGAAATCCTCGTAGTAGCGCACGGCGAAGCCCGCGGCCGCGTCGAGGCCCGGATGGCTTTCCGGCCCCGCCTCCGGCGCGTACTTGCGGATGAAGCCCCACATCTGTTCCCTGTTCTCCGCCGAGGAGGCCGAGGCGAGGTTCAGGAGCATCGCGAACGGCACGACCATGTCGCTCGCGGGCGGCTGGCCCCGGTGGATGTGCCAGACCGGGTTGTTCGCCCGCTGGTCCGCATCCTGCCCGTCGAAGGCGCGCAGATGCTGGTGGTATTCGTCCACCATTTTGGGGATCACATCGAAATGGAGCCGCTTCGCCGTCCGCGGCTTGAGATACATGAAGTAGCTCAGCGATTCCTCGGACGCGTAGGTCAGCCACTCGTCGATGGAGATACCGTTGCCCTTGGATTTGGAGATCTTCTCCGCCTTTTCATCGAGGAAAAGCTCGTACGTGTAGGTTTCGGGACCTCGACCGCCGAGGATGCGCGCGATCTTGGAATAGACCACCGCGTTGGTCGAATGGTCCTTGCCGAACATCTCGAAATCGACGTCGAGCGCTGCCCAGCGCATCCCGAAATCGGGTTTCCACTGCATTTTTACGTTGCCGCCGGTCACGGGGAGCGTGATGTCTGTACCGTCCTCGTCGGCGAACGTGATCTCCCCGGTTCTGCCGTTTACGTCCTTCATCGGCACGTAAAGCACCCGCCCCGTTGTCGGGGAGATGGGCAGGAAGCAGGAATAGGTCGCCTGCCGCTCCTCCCGCAGGGTGGCGAGCATGACCTCCATGATCTGATCATAGCGCTCCGCGGCGCGCAGCAGGATCTCGTCGAAGCGGCCGGAGCGGTAGACCTCCGTCGCGCTCTCGAACTGGTACTCGAACCCGAACGTGTCGAGGAACCGGCGCAGCATGGCGTTGTTGTGATCGCCGAAGCTTGCGTGGGTGCCGAAGGGATCGGGGACCGTCGTCAGCGGCTTCTGCAGATGCTCCGCCAGCGCCTCCGGGTTCGGCACATTGTCGGGCACTTTGCGCATGCCATCGAGGTCGTCGGAGAAGCAGACCAGCTTCGTCGGCACATCGCTGATCGCCTCGAAGGCGCGGCGGACCATCGTGGTCCGGGCCACTTCCCCGAAGGTGCCGATATGCGGCAGACCGGAGGGTCCATACCCGGTCTCGAACAGGACGTATCCTTTCTCCGGCATCTTCTTCTCGATGCGTTTGACGAGTTTCCGCGCCTCCTCGAAGGGCCAGGCCTTGCTGCTGAGGGCTGCGGTACGGAAATCGGTCATCGGAGCGCTTTCTGTCGAGGGTGGGTGTTGGGGGCGGGATACAGGGGCGGTCCCGCAGGGTCAACGCCATGACCGCCGCGGTCAGCGCCCGGCCTCGAGCGTGATTGCGTGACCGTGCGGCGTCCGCTCCGCCGCACGCTGCCACTGGGCGGTCAGCCGCGCCACACCTTCCGCCGTTGCAATCCCGCGAGAGATCATCAGCCCCTCCAGCGCCCGTACCCACCGCGCGTAGTAGTCCGAGCCGTCCTCGGCCGCGTCCGGTCCATGCAGCTCCCGCGACAGCGCCTCCGCCCATTCCGAGGCGGAGAACGCTTCGGCCGCGATAAGCGCTTCGGTCAATGCGAAGGCCTGCGCCTGCCAGGGCTGGTCGAAGGGGGCCGCGTCAGGCGCGCTCAAGATAGGGCTCCCACGCATCGATGGAGACCGTGAGTGCCGGATCCGTGTCCGCGCCCCACAGGTCCGGTCCGCGGAAAGCGACGGTGTAAAGCCAGCACGGCATCTCCCCCGCGCCATGGGCGTTGGTGTCGGGATAGACGAAACCGCCGCGCACGGCCTCCACGACGCCGGTCTTTTCCCGCGCGAAACCGGGCAGGCGAGTGTGCCCCTCCGGCTGGAGGTTGCGGGTGCGCACCCGGTCGCCAACGGCGAAGGCGGCGGGCACCGGGACCCGCCGGTCCGTCGGACCTCCGGCCGCGAGAACCGACGGCACCCCCTCGGGCCGCAGGCACCTTTCCGGGCGCAGCCCGGGGGCTTCAAGCTTGCTGGAGGCACGCTCGGCGGCGCTCACCTCCCCGTGGCGCTCCAGCAGTGCCTCGAGCGCCCGGATCCAGATCTCGTAGTAGCTCGCCGAGAGGTAGGTTGCGGGCGGCAGGCTCTCCCGTGCATGACGGGATTCGTCGATCGTCCAGTGTCCGAGCGCGCCGCAAGCGAGCGTCAGGCCGAGCGCCCGCGCCTCCCAGTCGCCATGAAAAATGACGTCCTCGGGCTCCGGCACCACGGGTCCGAAGCCCATGCGCCCGCCCAGATCGTGGGGACCGTTCATGGGCGACGCCCCCCGCCCGCACCAGGCTGCGCGGATGTCATGGTGCATCTCCGGGGGCGGCCACCAGTGCTGTTCCGATCATGCTGTCCCGGGTCACGATGTCCGCGAGGCGGGCGGGGTCCCACCCTTCCGTCCCCGCCGGGCGTTCGGGCACCACGAGGTAGCGCAGCTCTGCGGTGGAATCCCACACACGGATGGGCTTTCCCTCCGGCAAGCCCACGCCGAACTCTGCCAGCACGCCCCGCGGGTCCCGCACCGCCCGGGACCGGTAGGGGGGCGACTTGTACCAGACCGGCGGTAGGCCGAGGACCGTCCACGGATAGCAGGAGCACAGGGTGCAGACGACGAGGTTGTGCACATCGGGTCCGTTGAACACGGCTTCCATATGCTCCCCCTGCCGTCCGGTGAACCCCATGGAGGCGATGGCCGCCGTCGCATCGTGCCTCAGCCAGTCCGCAAAATCGGGCTCCGTCCAGGCCCGGGCGACCACCGCGGCACCGTTGCGCGGCCCGACCTTGTGGGCATAGGTTTCGATGATCGCGTCTATCGCGGCGGGGTCCACCAGCCCTTTCTCCACGAGAAGGGTCTCCAGCGCCTTCACCCGCGCCGTCATGTCGTCGAAACTGTTGTCCGGGCCGTGGTCGTGGGGCATCGCGGGTCCTTCCGTCGCTGCGCCCGACCTTAGCCCGCAACGGCACCGCTGCAAACATCGCGCAGGCCCCAATCGCGCAGGCCTGGCCCGCCCGATTGCGTCCGCTGCCCGCCCCGCGTAGTGTCGCGCCAGACCCGGCCCAACCGCAAAGGACTGTCCCATGACCCAGCGCCTCCATCTCGTCTTCGGCGGCGAGCTCGTGGATCCGCAATCCACCCGTTTCACCGACGTCTCCGCGATCGACATTGTCGGTATCTTCCCGGATTACAAATCCGCATACGCCGCGTGGAAGGACAGCGCCCAGCGGACGGTCGATGACGCCCATGCACGCTACTTCATCGCCCACCTTCACCGTCTGCGGGATGAAGAGACCGCCGCCTCCTCCACCGAAGAGCTCGGTTGATTTCCGGCCACCGTCCCTCCCGATGAAGACCGTCCTCTACTCCGCGCTGCTCGTGCTGCTGAAGGGCTATCTGAAGCTCGTCTGGGCCACCGCGCGGGTGACAGTCGACGCCGGGCCGCTGCGCGACCGGGCGCTCGCTGACGGGGTCGGCATGGTCTACGGCATCTGGCACGGTCGTATGCTCTTTGCGACCCGGGATCTGTTCTCCGGCATGAAGTTCACGGTCATCGTCTCCCGGTCCGAGGATGGCGCGGGGGCGACCCGCATCCTCGACGCATGGGGCATCGGCGCGATCCGGGGCTCCTCGGCCAGCCAGCGCAACCCGTCGAAGGACAAGGGGGGGCGCGAGGCGTTGTCCGGCGCCATCGGTTTCCTGAAGGACACGCCGAACGGAGCGCTCGGCCTCACGCCGGACGGCCCCCGCGGCCCCCGGTTCACCTGCAAGCCAGGGATCGCGGCCATCGCCAGCCGGGCGGGCCGGCCGGTGGTGGTGGTCGGCGCCTCCGCCTCTCCGGCCATCGAGGTGCGAAGCTGGGACCGGTTTCTCGTCCCGCTTCCCTTCGCGCGCATCGCGATCCGGTGGTCCGAGCCGCTCGATCCGCCCGAGGATCTCGGGCGCGATGCGGTGGAGGCCTACCTGGACCGGATCAACAGTGCCCTTCGGGCGAAGACGCGGGAGGCTGACGAGATCTGCGGCCGCACCGCGCGCCTCGCCGAACTCGCATGACCCCGCTCCTCACCCGCGCCTACATCGCCGGCGGCAGGTTTGCCGAGGGCACCGCCCGCCGCATGCTCACGAGGCGGGTGGCAAAGGGCAAGGAGGATCCGGACCGCATCGAGGAGCGTCTGGGCCATGCAAGCGCCCCGCGGCCAGAGGGTCCGCTCGTGTGGTTCCACGCCGCCAGTGTCGGCGAGTCCGTTTCGCTCCTCGAGCTGATCCGCCGCCTGCTCGACGATCTGCCCAGGCACAGCTTCCTCGTGACCACCGGCACGGTCACCTCCGCGGAGATTATGGCGAGCCGCCTGCCCCCGGGCACGATCCATCAGTACGCGCCCCTCGACATCGACCCGGCGGTCAACCGCTTCCTCGACCATTGGCGGCCCGACATCGCGATCCGGACCGAAAGCGAGTTCTGGCCCTGTCTGCTGCACCGCCTGTCGCTGCGCGGCATCCCCACGCACCTCATCAATGCGCGCCTCTCCGAACGCTCCGTCACCCGCTGGCGGTGGGCGCCGCAGATGGCCCGGGCCATGATCCGCGTCTTCGACGGGATCCTCGCGCAGGACGATCAGACCGCGCACCATCTCCACGCGCTCGGCGCGGACCGAGACCGCATCGCCGTGACCGGAACGCTCAAGGAGGGTGCCGCCCCCCTTCCCGTCGACGAGGATGCGCGGCGGTGGTTTGTGGAGCGTTACGAGGCGCGCCAGCCCTGGTGCGCCGCATCCACCCATCCGGGAGAGGAGGAGATCGCGGTTAAGGCGCACCGGATCGTCCGGCGGCACCTGCCCGGCACGACCCTGATCCTCGTGCCCCGTCACCCTGACCGGGGCCCCGACCTCGCCGACCTCTTCGCGGCGGAAGGGTGCCACACCGCCTGCCGTTCCCGCGGCGAGGCACCGGGGCCGGACACGGACATCTACGTGGCCGATACGCTCGGCGAGCTCGGGCTCTGGTATCGGCTCAGCGCCGTCTCCCTCATCGGCGGGTCCCTCGTTCCCATCGGTGGTCACAACCCCTACGAGCCCGCGGTGCTCGGCTCCGCGATCCTGCACGGGCCCCATGTGGAGAACTTTCGCGACGCCTACGCGCGGCTCCACTCCGCCGGGGCGGCGGTCGAGGTGCGCGACGCAGAAAGCCTCGCGAAGGCGCTCATCGACTGCATGCGGCCGGAGCGGGCCGCGGCCATGGCCACCGCCGGGTGGGACATCTGCAGCGCCGGGGCAGAGACGACGGACCGGGTCGTTGGCTACCTCCTGCCGAAGATCAAGGACGCCACCGGATGACCGGATCTCGGTGCTGCCCGGTCGCTGGATGTCCGCGATGACCGCCCGACCCGTCCAAACCTGTCAAGGTGCGGCGGCCAGAGATGGGGGCCTCACCCCATCTGCCGCAAGGATCCCGCACCGCGCACCGCTCCACGCCCGCTGCGGGGCGCCACGATGAAAGCACCCCGCTTCTGGTCCCGGCCACCGGGCCTCACCGCGCTGGCCCTCACGCCTGCCTCCTGGGTATGGGCGGAGCTCACGCGCCGCCGCATGGCCCGCCCGCCGGAGTTCACCGCTCCGATCCCTGTGATCTGCGTGGGCAACCTCACCGCTGGCGGCACGGGCAAGACACCGACGGTGATCGCCCTCATCGCACGGCTTGCGGAACGGGGGGCCCGCTGCGCCGTGCTGTCCCGCGGACATGGAGGAAGCGATCCCGGTCCCCGTCCCGTCGATCCGTCCGACAGCGCGTCGGAAACCGGGGACGAACCGCTCCTGCTCGCCGCGTTCGCCCCCACCTGGATTGCGCGGGATCGCGCCGCCGGGGCACGGGCGATCCTCGCGACCGACGATCCCCCGGACATCATCCTGCTCGACGACGGGTTCCAGAACCCGGGCCTTGCCAAGACCGCCTCGGTCCTCGTCTTTGACAGCGGCGCGGGCCTTGGAAACGCCAGGGTCATCCCCGCCGGTCCCCTGCGGGAGCCCGTGCAGGCCGGGCTCGCCCGGGCGGACCACGCGATCTTCATCGGCACGGAGGCGGAAACCGATGCGGTGCTCGCCAAGCATCCGGAGCTTGCAACGCTCCCCCGCACCCACGCCCGCCTGGCCCCGGTGGCGACAGGTATGCCCTGGCAGGGCATGCGGGTGCTCGCCTTCGCCGGGATCGGCCGGCCGGAGAAGTTTTTCGCCACCCTGCTCAGCCTCGGGGTGGAGATCGCCGCCACCCGCGCCTTCGCCGACCATGCCCCGTTCAGCGACGCGATCCTCACCCGGCTGACGGAAGAAGCGAGGCAGCTCGGCGCTCAGCTCGTCACCACGGAAAAGGACGCCGTGCGCCTGCCCCAGGAGATGCGAACCCGGGTGCTCACCGTGCCCGTGCGGCTCGAAAGCACGGACTGGTCGGGCATCGACGCGCTCCTTTCGGAAATCCTCGATCGATGACCCCCAAACACCAACGGCCCGCGGGGTGAGCCGCGGGCCGTCGCCATAAACCCACGCAGGGTTTAGTTGGGCAGGCGGGCTTCCTCCACCGGGTAGCCCATGCCGCCCTGGTAGTCGAAGCCGATATGGCAGTCGTTGCACGCCGTCATCACGTTGATCGCCATGGCGTTCCCGCCGGTCGAGACGGCCATGTAGTACCAGTCGAGCGTCTCCGGGCTCGCCCCGGGCTCGGCCTTCTGCATGATGAAGAGCGGACCCGGGCGCACCTTGCCCTCATCGTTCACGCCGAAGCTTTCCTTGGCGATCACCGTGCCCGCGGGGATCACCGGATCCTCCTCGTACTTGGTGTAGGCCTCGAAACCCACATCGTTCACATACGTGAGCAGGAAGCGGTTGGAGTGGAAGCCCGGTGCGGCCGGTGCGGTGCTCGCGAGCTTCCAGGACTTGTAGTCGCGCACGAAATCTTCGGGGATCCAGTTCAGGTTTCCGCCCTGATAGCCCGCGTTCAGGCTGTCCTCGATGCATTCGTAGACCGACTGCGCCTCCTCGAGCGTGAGGTCGAAGCCCGCCTTGTCCACATCACAGGCCGCCGCGGCACCGGCACTGAACATCACTGAGACAACGGCAAGCGCAACCGCGCGGCTGGGTAAGGTCTTGGCTTTCATGGCGGAGATCCCTTGAGGTGGAGCAAAGTGTCGCACGACCATTGCATCCCCCCCGCGCGCAGGGAAGTGACGTTTCTACACCAATTCGTGAGCGGGATCTTGCCGATCAGCTCCCCGCGTTGCCGAGCGCGGGCAGATCGGCAATGAGCCGGTCCATGTCCCCGCCGCGCGCGTCGAGCTTCGCGGAGATCTCCTGCCGTTCCGTGGTCAGCAACGAGATACCCTCGACGATGATGTCCACCAGAAGCGGGGAGCCTGAGCGGTCGCTGAACTGCCATTCGACAACGACCGGGGCCTGTCCGGGCCGCACGACACGGCTCGTCACGACGATGCCCTTGCGGCCCGCGTCGAGGGCGGATCCAACTTCGATCCCGCTGCTTTCGAAATCGTCGAACTGGCGCCCGTACTTGTTTGCCGCATACTCCTCGAACGCGGTGACATAGGCCACCTGCTGCGCCTCCGTCGCTGACCGCCAGGCAACGCCCAGCGCAAAACGGGCGATCGTGCGCACATCGGCGAACCGGTTCATCGTCTGGCGGAACCGCTCCTTCTTCGCCGCATCGCTGATGTCCGCGTCGATGTAGGACAGCACGTCCGTCGCGATCTCCTCGGTGAGCACCTTCGCGTCATCGGTACCGAACGCGAACGCAGCGACCGGCGCCGTGACCAGCGACACGGAGAGGGCAACGGCAGTCAGCGGCGTGCGGATCAGGGATCTCAGGCTCATGTCATCTCCTCAGGCCCGACGTGAGCCTATTCCTCGTAGATATCGATAAAGTCATCCTCGGACCGTTCCTCGAACCTTTCGAGATAACGGCGTCGCGCTTGGATATAGGAATTCTTCGTCGTGCTGTAACTGTCCTCGGACTCATAAAGTGCCGCATCGATCTGGGCACCGAACGCGTCCCGAAGGTCGATCACCTCGACAACCCGGAACGCGGTCCGCGTGGTCACGTTGGGGATCGGCGCGTAGCTCAGCGGGTCGATCACGAAGTCCACCGCGAGGCCGAGCGTCGACCGCGCCGTGTTCGGCCCGAACAGTGGCAGCTCCACATAGAAGCCCTCCCCCATGCCCCAAACGGACAGCGTCTCCCCGAAATCCGTGTCGTTGCGCACGACACCGAGGTCCGTGGACATGTCGAAGAGTCCACCGATCCCAAGGACCGTGTTAACCATGAACCGGCTGAAGTTCATGCCCGCCTCTTCCGTCCGCCCCTGCAACAGGCTGTTGAGCGTGTCTGCGGGCAGGGCAAGGTGGGAGATCACGTTCTCAAGCCGCCGTTCCACGAAACTCGGCGTGACGGCGGCATAAACCTTGGATGCGGGGCGCAGAGCGACCGTATCAAGTCCCTTGTTGACGACGTGAAACACCCGGTTCACCGGCTCGATTGGGTCCGCGACCAGCTCCCCATCCGCCGGTGCCGCGCAGGCGGACACGACGGCAAGGAACGAAACCACAACAAACTTGCTGATATACGACACTGATACCACCGCCCCTCGACATTGCTGGCAGCACATAGGCGATGGACTCCTCCAGCGCCACCTGTTTAACGAGATTGTGT
>JBCBAP010000064.1:0-20017 GCA_038532435.1 Pseudomonadota bacterium
GTGATCTATGCGCTGATCGTGGAGCAGGACGTGGGCAAGCTCCTGCTTGCGGGCTTCCTGCCCGGCATGTTCTCCGCCCTCATCTACGGCGGGCTGGTGGTGACGCTTGCCCTCACCTTCAAGAACTTCGGCCCGCCGGTCAGCGGGTTCACCTGGGGTGAGCGGTTCGCGAGCCTGCCCGGCGCCCTGCCGATCTTCGCGGTCGTGATCATCATCATATTCTTCATCTACAACCCGTTCGGGGGAGACGCCTGGGGCACGCCGACGGAGGGCGGGGCGCTTGGCGCATTCGTCGTCTTCTGCATGGCGCTATGGCGTGGGATGCGCTGGCCCCAGCTGCGCGACGCGCTGATGGAAACGGCGAAGCTTTCGGTGATGATCTTCACGATCATCTGGGGGGTGCTGATCTATGTCCGCTTCCTCGGCTTTGCGGATCTGCCCGGGGCCTTTGCCGACTGGATCTCCACGCTCGAGCAAAGCCCGATGCTGACGCTGGTGCTGATCCTGCTCGCCTACGCCGTGCTGGGCATGTTCATGGACGCGATCGGCATGCTGCTTCTGACGCTGCCCGTGGTGTATCCGGCGGTGATCGCCCTCAATGGAGGCGAAGGGGTCGCGGCGGCGGATTCCGCCTTCGGCATGTCCAGCGTGGAATGCGCGATCTGGTTCGGGATCATCGTGGTGAAGATGGCCGAGCTCTGCCTCATAACTCCACCCATCGGGCTCAACTGTTTCGTCGTGGCGGGGGTGCGGCCGGATATCTCCGTGCAGGATGTGTTCCGCGGGGCGTCGCCTTTCTTCGTCGCGGATGCGCTGACAATCGCCGGGCTTATCGCGTTTCCGGGCATCGTGCTGTTTCTGCCGCGGTTGCTCATCGGCTAGAAGGCGATCCCGGGGCGTGGGTGACCCCATAAGCTGGGGCGGTGCCAGTCCGTGGGATCGTGATCGGACGGTGAAGCTGAACGCTTTATCCTTCGAGCCTGAGACGGAGCCGATCAAAGTGCTGAAGCCAACCAGATCGCCAGCCCGCGTGGGGCGGAACTGGGATGCCGCAACGCCTTCGGCGTGACTGCGCGCCACCCGATCCAGAACGGGATGACTAAGTCAGCGTCACCGCGTAGCCCGTTCGCGCCGTGTCGTACCGGCTCCAGCGCATCTCGACCAGTCGACCGGTGAGGGCGTGGGCCTTTCGCTGCACCTCCAGCAACGCTGATCCCGGGGATGCAAGGGGGTCGCCCTCTGCGGCAGTCACCGCCCGCAGGGTCTCATCAGCCCGCGCGATCCGGATGCCGTAAGCCCCCTCATAGAGCACGTAGAGCGCGTTTGAGAGTGGGGTGCGGTCGGGAAGGCCCGGGAACAGTTCCGCGGGAACCACGATCCGCTCGTGCATCGCGGGCCGCCCCTCGATCGCGCGGATCCGGGTGATCTCAAACACGTGCGCGCTGTCGAGCGGCCGGTCCTCCGCCCGGGCGCGGCGGCGGATCACGCTCTCCGACAGTGGCTCGGGAATCGCCGGGGTTCCGTCCGGGTGGCGCAGGCGAAAGAAGTGAAAGAGCGCGCGATCCTCCGTCGTGGTGGTGACGAACGTGCCCCGACCCTGACGCCGCTCGACCACGCCTGCGCGTTCCAGTTCGATCAGCGCCTTGCGGGCCGTGCCCTGGCTCACGCCCATCTCCGCGCCCAGATCGAACTCGTTGGGCAGCATGGCCCCGGCGCGCAGATCACCCCCGGTGATGCGGGCGAGCACGGTGTCATACACCTGTCTGTAGAGCGGTTGGGGCATTGGCCTCACTCAAGTCTTGTATAAGAGTTCATATACATGTTAGGCCGGTGTCACAAGAAGGGACTCACCCCTCTGCGCACCCCAAGTCGAAGGAGGACACGCCGTGGCGATTCCACAGGTTCTGGTCCATGACAAAGCCGACAATGTCGGCGTCGTGGTGGTCGAAGGTCTGACTGCGGGCACGGACATGCTCTGCGTCGTGACCGAGGACAACTCGGATTTCCGGCTGGAGGCGAAGTCTGACGTGCCGATCGGACACAAGATCGCGCTCAAAGCACTCACGGAAGGCGACACGATCATCAAGTATGGCGAGGATATCGGCAAGATGATCGGTCCGGCGGAAACCGGCGGGCATGTCCACACCCACAACCTCAAGACAAAGCGCTGGTGAACCATCATGTATGAGAACAGAACCATCCACGGCTATGTCCGCGAAAACGGCCGGGTCGGTGTGCGCAACTACGTGGCCATCCTGCCCGTCGACGACATCTCTAACGCCGCCTGCGAGGCGGTGTCGAACAACATCAAGGGCACAATCGCGCTGCCCCACGCCTACGGGCGTCTGCAGTTCGGCGAGGATCTGGACCTGCATTTCCGCACCATGATCGGCACCGGCGCCAACCCGAACGTGGCGGCAGTTGTCGTGATCGGGATCGAGCCAGAGTGGACCAAGGTCATCGCTGACGGCATTCGCGCGACGGGCAAGCCGGTTGCGGAGTTCTCCATCGAGCAGAACGGCGACATCGCGACCATCGCCGCCGCGTCGCGCAAGGCGAAGGAGTTCGTGCATTGGGCGTCCGAACTGCTGCGTGAGGAACGGCCGCTGACGGACCTCTGGGTTTCCACCAAATGCGGCGAGTCCGACACCACGACGGGCCTGAGCTCCTGCCCGACCGTCGGCAACATGTACGACAAGCTGATCCCCCACGGGCTCTACGGCTGCTTTGGCGAAACCTCCGAGATCACCGGCGCGGAGCATATCTGCGAAAAGCGCGCGGCGACGCCGGAGGCGGGCGAGAAGTTCATGAAGATCTTCCAGGCCTACCAGGACGACGTGATCGAGGCGCACAAGACCTCCGACCTGTCCGATAGCCAGCCGACCAAGGGCAACATCCTCGGCGGTCTGTCGACAATCGAGGAGAAGGCGCTGGGCAATCTGGAGAAGATCGGCCGCACCTCGACCTACATCGACGCGATGGGACCCGCCGAGGCGCCGGAGAAGGGGCCGGGGCTCTACTTCATGGACACATCCTCTGCAGCGGCGGAGTGCGTGACGCTGATGGCCGCGGCAGGCTACGTCGTGCACACCTTCCCGACCGGGCAGGGCAACGTGATCGGCAACCCGATCGTGCCGGTGATCAAGATCTCCGGCAATCCGCGGACGCTGCGCACGATGTCCGAGCATATCGACGTGGACGTCACGGGCGTGCTCACGCGGCAGATGACCATTGATGAGGCGGGCGACAGCCTGATCGACATGATCTGCCGCACGGCAAACGGGCGGTCGACGGCGGCGGAAGCTCTGGGTCACAAGGAATTTGTGATGACGAAGCTCTACCGCTCTGCCTGATCCGAGACCGGGTCCGCCCCCGCGGCGGATCCCACCCACCCACCCATCCGCCCCGGGGGCGGACAGCCCGGACCCGGAGGGAGGCCCGATGGCGGAGATCGTCGTCACGGAATTCATGGATGAGGCCGCACTCGAGGGCGTCGAGCCTTCGGTGCTCTACGATCCGACACTGGTCGACGATCGGGACCGGATGCTTGCGGCTTTGGCCAGTGCCCGGGCGGTGATTGTTCGCAACCGCACGCAGGTGGATCAGGCGCTGCTTGATGCGGCACCGGACCTGTGCGTGGTCGGACGGTTGGGTGTCGGGCTTGACAATATCGATCTCGACGCCTGTGCAGCACGGGGGGTGGTGGTGCGACCGGCGACCGGTGCAAACACGCTTTCCGTCGCCGAGTACGTGATCTCGACGGCCATGACGCTTGTGCGCGGGGCTTACGGGTCGAACGCTGCGATGATCGCGGGCACGTGGCCACGTGGCGCGCTCATCGGCGGCGAGCTGTCGGGACGGGTCATGGGGCTCTTTGGCTTTGGCGGCATCGCCCGGGCGGTCGCCGCCCGGGCCCGGGCGCTCGGGATGAGCGTCATTGCCCATGATCCCCATTTGACCGACGATGATCCCGCATGGACCGGGGTCACGCCCGTGTCCGCGGAGGATCTGCTGGCCCGCGCCGACGTGCTCTCGCTGCACGTACCGCTGACCGCACAGACGCGCGATATGATCGACGGCGCGGCTCTCACCGAGATGAAGCCCGGGGCGATCCTGATCAACACCGCTCGGGGTGGCGTGGTGGATGAAGCGGAACTGTGTGCGGCGCTGACACAGGGGACCCTCGGCGGTGCCGCCCTCGACGTGTTCGCCACCGAACCCCTGACGGCGGAGGCCGGTGCGATGTTCGACGGTGTGCCGAACCTCATCCTCACGCCGCACATCGCCGGGGTGACGCAGGAGGGCAATGTGCGGGTCAGCACGCTGACCGTCGCAAACGTGCTCGAGGAACTTGGAAAGGCGCCATGACCCACGTGACCCTGACTGAAACGGAAGGCCGGGCCTTCATCACCCGGGCCCTCATGGCCGCCAATGTGTCCGAGGCAAACGCGGCCACGGTTGCGCGCGCGTTGGTCGCGGCGGAGGTTGAGGGTCAGTCCGGCCACGGATTTTCCCGCGTGCCCGCCTATGCGGCGCAGGCGCGGGCGGGCAAGGTGAAGGGTCACGCGGAGCCGGTGGTGACGCAACCCGCGACCGGCGCGCTTCTCGTCGATGCGGCGCACGGCTTTGCCTATCCGGCGATCGATACTGCCATCGCGGCGCTGCCCGGTATCGTCGCGGAAAGCGGGATCGCCGCGGCGGCGATCACCCGCTCCCACCATTGCGGCCAGCTTTCCGCCCACGTGGAGCGGTTGGCGGAGGCCGGATGCCTCGCGCTGATGGTGGCCAATGCGCCCAAGGCGATGGCGCCGTGGGGCGGAAACGCGCCGCTGTTCGGAACGAACCCCATCGCCTTCGCTGTGCCTCGGCGGGGGGAACCTCCACTAGTTGTAGATCTTTCGCTGTCCAAGGTTGCGCGGGGCAAGGTCATGCTCGCGGCAAAGCGGGGGGAGGACATCCCCGAAGGCTGGGCCATCGATGTGGACGGCAAACCGACGACCGATGCTGAGGCCGCGCTAAAGGGATCGATGATCCCCGCGGGAGATGCGAAGGGGGCTGCGCTTGCCATGATGGTGGAGATCATGGCCGTCAGCCTGACCGGCGCGCAATACAGCTACGAGGCATCCTCGTTCTTCGACGACAAGGGCGATCCTCCGGGCGTCGGCCAGTACATCATCGCTATCCGTCCGGAGACCACGGCGGGGGCTGCTTTCCACGACCGTATCGAGGCGCTGATTGCTGAGATCCTCGCCCAGCCCGGCACCCGGCTGCCGGGCCAGAAGAGGTTGACAGGACGGGCTGCCGCGGCGGAGCGTGGTGTGACGATCCCCAAGGCGCTTTACGACGAGATTGCGGCGCTCGCGGGATGAGCGCTTGGAGCTATGAACTCTCCCATCTGGCCCCATAGAACGGCCAGAACGCTTGTATAGTGAGACACAGAGTTTCAAAAACGGGCAGAAAAGCCGCATGAGCCAGCCGAACCTTGATACTTCGCCCCGTGTCTCGGACGAGATCCGGAAGACGACATGTTACATGTGTGCCTGCCGTTGCGGGGTGAATGTGCACATCCGCGACACCGATGGCGTGCCCAAGATCCGCTATCTGGAGGGCAACCCGGATCACCCGGTGAACCGGGGCGTGCTGTGCGCCAAGGGCTCTGCCGGGATCATACAGCACTACAGCCCCGCGCGTCTGATGAAGCCGCTCAAGCGGGTGGGTCCCCGCGGCTCCGGCGAGTTTCAGGAGATCTCCTGGGACGAGGCGCTGGAAACCGCAGCGGAGTGGCTCGCGCCCGTGCGGAAGAGCGACCCCAAGAAACTCGCGTTTTTCACCGGGCGCGACCAGAGCCAGAGCTTCACGTCCTGGTGGGCGCAGCAGTTCGGCACGCCGAACTACGCGGCCCACGGGGGCTTCTGCTCCGTCAACATGGCGGCAGCCGGGATCTACACGCTGGGCGGGGCCTTCTGGGAGTTTGGCTCCCCGGATTGGGATCGGACAAAGCTCTTCATGATTTTCGGAGTTGCGGAGGATCACGACAGCAACCCGCTCAAGATCGGGATGGGGCAGCTCAAATCCCGCGGCGGGCGTGTGATCGGGGTGAACCCGGTGCGCACGGGCTACAATGCGATCGCGAGCGACTGGGTGGGTATCACGCCGGGCACCGACGGGCTCTTCATCCTCGCGATGGTGCACGAACTGTTGCGGACGGGGCATGTGGACGTGGACTACCTGCGCCGCTGGTCCAACGCGCCGTGGCTGATCAATCAGGAACCGGGGGAGAATTTCGGCCTTTTCATGCGCGACGCGGACGGCAAGGCGCTGGTCTGGGATCGGAAGACGGGGACCGCCCAGCCATTCGACAAGCCGGGTCTCAGCCCGGAGATGCAGGGCGCGTTCACCGTTGACGGAGCATCCTGCACGCCGTCCTTCGCGCTGTTGGCCGCAAAGTATCTCGACCCGCAATTCGCGCCCGAGGCTGTGGCGGAGCGGTGCGGCATTCCCGCGTCCCGCATCCAGGGTCTCGCCGCCGAACTTGCGGATGTTGCGTTCAACCAGTCCGAGTTTCACGAAGGGGAGTGGACCGATTTTCGGGGAGAGACCCATCGGGGCTACACCTCCCGCCCCGTGAGCTTTCACGCGATGCGGGGGATCTCCGCCCACTCCAACGGGTTCCAGACCTGCCGGGCGCTGCATATCCTGCAGCTCCTGCTCGGGGCAGTTGAGTGTCCCGGAGGTTTCCGCTTCAAGCCGCCCTATCCCAAACCGTTGGAGGCGCATCCCAAGCCCCACGGTGCGAGTGCGCCGAACACGCCTCTTGACGGGCCGCATCTCGGTTTCGTGCGCGGGCCGGAGGATCTCTGCCTCAACGAGGACGGCACGGCGCAGCGGATCGACAAGGCCTTCACCTGGGACAATCCCATGTCCGCCCACGGGCTGATGCACATGGTGATCTCCAACGCCCATGCGGGTGATCCGTACACGGTGGACGTGCTCTTCATGTACATGGCGAACATGGCGTGGAACTCGTCCATGAACACCGCCCGGGTCATGGATATGCTGACCGACACGGACGAGGACGGGGAGTACAAGATCCCGAAGATCATCTACTCCGACGCCTATTCGTCGGAGATGGTGGCTTACGCGGACCTTATCTTCCCGGACACGACCTATCTGGAACGGCACGACTGCATCAGCCTGCTCGACCGCCCCATCGGGGAGATCGACGCGGCGGCGGATGCGATCCGCTGGCCGGTCGTCGACCCCGCGACGCAAGCGGAGGGGCGCGATGTGCGCGGCTTCCAGACCGCGCTCGTCCAGCTTGGCGCGAAGCTTGGCCTGCCGGGCTTTGTCGATGAGGCGGGCGACGCGAAGTACGCCGACTATGCCGACTACATGATCAACCACCAGCGGCGGCCCGGTGTCGGCCCGCTCGCGGGATGGCGCAACGTGGATGGCAGTGGGGCAGGGCGGGGAGAGCCCAACCCAAAGCAGATCGACAAGTACATCGAGAATGGCGGCTTCTGGCTGGAGCATATCCCGGACGAGTGCCGCTTCATGCGTCCGTTCAACATGGCTTACCAGAACTGGGCGGTTGAAAAGGGCTTCTTTGACGCGCCGCAACCTTACGTCTTCCAGCTCTATTCTGAGACGATCCGGAAATTCCAGCGTGCCAGCGAGGGGTTCGGGAAGCACCAGCCGCCGGATCATTTGAGGGACCAGATCAAGGCGACCATGGATCCGCTGCCCTGCTGGTGGGAGCCGTTCGAGCAGACGGCGGTGGACAATGACGAGTACCCGCTCCACGCCATCACCCAGCGCCCGGCGGCGATGTATCACGCCTGGGGCAGTCAGAACGCCTGGCTTCGGCAGATCCACGGGGAAAACCCGATGTATGTGCCGGGCAAGGTCTGCGACGCGCATGGGCTCAAGACCGGGGACTGGGCCTGGATCATCTCCCATCATGGAAAGATCAAGGTGCCCGTGGCGCGGATGGACGCGCTCAATGAGCACACGATCTGGACCTGGAACGCCATTGGCAAACGCGAGGGGGCCTGGGCGCTGGAGCCCGGCGCGCCGGAGGCCAAGCGCGGCTTCCTGCTCAACCACCTGATCCACGAGCTCTTGCCGCCCAAGGGCGACGGCTTGCGCTGGTCGAACTCCGACCCGATCACCGGGCAGGCCGCCTGGTACGATCTGCGCGTCCGGATCGAGAAGGCGGACGCAGGAGAGGTGTCGGAGCCCCGAACCGGAGGTCAGAAATCGCCCGTGGGCACTGGACCCGACGCGATGGCCTATGGGGAGGAGTGGTGATTGTGTCTTGCGACTACCATGGGATTGCTGGCCCTCGCTCTTTCACCGTGTCTCGTCTACGCCACTGCGTCTCGAAAGACGCTTCGCGCGGACGGGGATACCTACGGCGCGTACCCGATCCTTCATTCGCACGTCCTGATACCGGCGATTTACTGGGCCTACCAGGCTCCACCGCGTCTGCACGACACCAGAGTGCCGCCCTGGGAAGAGCACTCCTTGATCCATCAGGTTCGTCGGCAGGTGAAGGACGCGAAGTTTCTGCATCTCAAGGTGCTGAGTTCTGTCTGTGTCGTGCTCATTGCCTTTCTGCCGTGTCTGATTTGTTCGTGGAGCGACTGACATGACGACCCTTCCCGAGAGTACCGAGAAGAAGCTCGGCCTTGTCATCGACCTCGACATCTGCGTGGGCTGTCACGCCTGCGCGGTGTCCTGCAAGGAATGGAATACCGGGGGGTACGGTGCGCCCCTGTCTGATCAGGATCCCTACGGCGAGGATCCGACGGGCACGTGGCTCAACCGTATCCACACCTACGAGGTTCAGCCGGAGGACGCACCGGCGCAGATTGTTCATTTCCCCCGGTCCTGCCTGCATTGCGAGGATGCGCCCTGCGTGACCGTGTGCCCGACGGGCGCGAGCTACAAGCGCGCGGAGGATGGCATCGTGCTCGTGAACGAGGATGCCTGCATGGGCTGCGGCCTGTGCGCCTGGGCCTGCCCTTATGGCGCGCGGGAGCTCGATGCAGCCGCTGGGGTGATGAAGAAGTGCACGCTTTGCGTCGACAGGATCTACAACGAACACATCCCGGAGGAAGAGCGCAAACCCGCCTGCGTCCGCTCCTGTCCCGCAGGCGCCCGCCATTTCGGCGATCTCGGCGATCCGGACAGCGACGTCAGCAAGCTCGTGGCGGAGCGGGGCGGCGTCGACCTCATGCCCGAACAGGGCACCAAGCCGGTCAACCAGTACCTGCCGCCGCGTCCGAAGGACAGCATGGACACGCCGCCGTTGAACCTTGCGGATATGGCGGAGCCGGCACCCTCGGGCATGCTCGGCTGGCTCGACAAAGCACTTGAAAGGCTCGGCTGATGCATCCGGCACCCTCGATTATCGTCTTTACGGTGCTGTCCGGCCTGGGGCTCGGGCTGATGGCCTGGATCGGTCTCGGCTTCGGTCCCGCGACCGGCGCATTCCCGTGGGTCGCCTGCATCCTCGCGCTCGGCATCACGGGCTTCGGCGGCGTCGCCTCCGCCGGGCACCTGGCCAGGCCGGACCGGGCATGGCGCGCGTTCAGCCAGTGGCGGAGTTCCTGGCTGAGCCGGGAGGCGTGCCTGATGATCGCGACCATCGGCCTTTTTGCAATATATGCCGCGCTCTGGCTGGTCTGGGGCACGCGGATCTGGCTCCTCGGGGCGGTCATGGCGGCGCTTGCGGTGGCAACGGTCTATGCGACCGCGATGATCTATGCGCAGCTCAAGACGGTGCCGCGTTGGAGCTCCGCACCGACCCCGACGATGTTCCTCGGTGTCGGTCTCGGCGGGGGATATCTCACCCTTCAGGCAGTGCTCGCGATCAGCGGTGTTGGTGGCAGCGTGCTGGGCATGGTTGCGGCCCTCGCAGTCACAATGCTCTCCATCGCCCACTGGCGGCAAAAGGCGCGCGGTCTGAACCGAGACGCGGACGGCTCCACGTTGGAGACGGCGACGGGTCTCGGCGACATTGGCAAGGTCCGCCTTCTCGAGCCGCCGCACACGGGCACCAACTACCTCTTGAAGGAGATGGCCTATCAGGTCGGGCGCAACCGTTCAGAACAGCTTGTCCGGGCGGGATGGGTGCTCGGCGGTGCCCTGCCGCTGCTTCTCGCCGGTCTCGCGCTTCTGATCGGTGGTTGGGTGCTTCCGCTCGCGCTTCTCTGTCATATCGCGGGGATGATGGCGTTCCGCTGGCTCTTCTTCGCCGAGGCGGAACATGTCCAGGCGCTCTACTACGGGCGCGGCTGAACATCCCGCCGGGGCAGGAACCCCGGCCATCGCGGCCCTTGGAGGGGCGGGGTGTTGACGACGATGGCCGGGGAAACGTCCCACGCCACGCAGACATGCCTCAGCTTAGAAATGCGAGATTTCCGGGGCTTCGACCGCTGGGATGTGTAACGGCGGGGGACGTATCTGGAAAACCGTGCGTGCGAACAGTCTTCACGGGACCGTCCTTGCAGCCAGTGCCGTTTGAAGAGGTCTGACCTGCACCTACACACATGGTCGTTTCATTTCTTTACTTGGCTGCAGAGATAATCACCTCAGCAGGCGTACGCAGACTTGGTTAACAAATTACTTCTATTGTGAAGAGCATAGTTCTTTCCCCCTGAGGTTGCAATCACAACCAATCACCCGCACCGACCGTTCCTGGGGTGACGTAACTGCCCTTTGACAAATTTCGGCTGATTCCTGCCGCGAGACCCTTGCGCGATGGCGCTGAGCCGTCATTCTGGGCCCATAACAGGCGGCAAGCCTGGAGGGATCGGGTCTCAATGAACCCGGAGGGAGGACGCAAGACACATGGATGTCCTGCAACTGCTGGTTGGTGGTATCGCCAATGGCTGTATCTACGGCCTCGTCGCACTGGGCTTCGTGCTCATCTACAAGGCGTCGGAGGCGGTCAATTTCGCCCAGGGCGACATGCTCATGCTGGGCGCGTTCCTCGGCCTCAGCTTCATCAATGCGGATGGCGCCGATCTTCCGTTTGTGATTGGACTGACGGCCGCAGCGATCTGTCTGGGGATCTTCGGCTACCTGCTCGACCGGGTGGTGCTGCGGGCAATCTTCGGCCAGCCACAGTTTGCGATGGTGATCCTGACCATCGCGCTCGGCTTCATCATGCGCTTCGCTGCCGGGGTCATCTGGGGCCACGATCCGGTCAGCCTCGAGACCCCGTTCGCCGGTCAGGTCTTGCGCTTTTCCGGCCTCAACATCCCCGTCGCGGACCTGATCATCATCATAGCGACAGTGCTCATGACCGCTGGCCTCTGGCTCTTCTTCAGCCGTACCCGGCTTGGCGTGGCGATGCAGGCGGCGAGCCAGAACCAGATGGCGGCCTACTACATGGGTATTCCGGTCAAGCGGGTGAACTCGATTGTCTGGGGCCTATCCGGTGTGGTGTCCGCCATCGCAGGCGTACTGTTCGCAGCGAAGGGGGCCATCGAACCATCAGTCGGGCTTCTCTTCGGCATCAAGGCGTTCGCCGCAGCGGTGATCGGCGGCTTCGGCAGCCTGCCCGGGGCGTTGATGGGCGGGCTTCTCATCGGCATCGTTGAGCCCTTCGCCGCATTCTACGCCCCGCCCGGCTCGGCCCAGATCGCCCCATACGCGCTCATGCTGCTTGTCCTTGTCCTGCGCCCCGGCGGCCTTTTCGCCCAGATCGCGCAAAAGAAGGTCTGAGCGATGAAGGTGCATTTCAAGGACAGCTACGACCACGATATCGACATGTTCGAGGACCGGTCGCGGGCGTTGCGCTATGGTCTGCTGCTGCTGGTGATGATCGCGCTTCCCTGGCTCTTGAGTGAGTACCTCCTGGGCGAGGTCACGCTCGTGCTGATCTGGTCGGTCGCTGGCATGGGGCTGATGTTGCTCGCCGGGCACACGGGACAGGTGAGCCTCGGCCACGCGGCGTTCCTTGCGATCGGCGCCTTTTCCAACCTCTGGTTCATGGCGCAGGGGATGAGCTTCTGGCTTGCCCTGCCGCTTTCGGGCCTGCTGACCGGTGTTGTCGGCGCTGTCATTGCGATGCCGATCCTGCGCCTGTCGGGCATCTACCTCGCCATCGCCACCATCGCGCTGTCGATCATCGTGGAGGATGTGGCCATCGTGGCGGAGCCCTTCACGGGCGGCGTTGTCGGCGTGTTTGCGGAGCCGATTCAGGCCGGCGACACGATGATTGACCGCTACGGCACGCCCGCGCTCTTCTACTATGTCTGCCTTGCAGTAACGGTTCTGGTGACGCTCGGCTACGTCAACGTTCTGCGCAGCCCCACGGGACGCGCCTTCCTCGCGATCCGGGACAGCGAGGTTTCGGCCCGCGCGCTTGGCATCAACGTGGCCCGGGTCAAGACGCTTGCCTTCGGGCTCTCCTGCGCGGTCACCGGGCTTGCCGGTGCGCTCTACGCCCACTTCGTGCAGGTGGTGAACTATGAAAGCTTCCTGATTCTGATCTCGATCACGCTGGTACTGCAGGTGGTCATCGGGGGGCTCGGCTCCATCCATGGGGCGTTCTTCGGCGCGGTGGTGGTCGGGCTGCTGCCCCAACTCATCGCGATCCTGCGGGATGTGGCGACGACCTCTTTCGGCATCGATATCGCCTATCCAGGGCTCGATACGGCGCTCTTCGCCGGGATCATCGTGCTCATGATCCTGTTCGAACCGCTGGGCCTCTACGGCATGTACTTCAAGGCGCGAACGTATCTGAAACTGTTCCCGCTCTACCGCAAGGACATGTTCCGCCGATCGAAGAGCTATCTCAAGACGGAGCGGATGCGATGAGCCTTCTGAGCGTGCGCGACCTCTCCATTTCCTTCGGAGGGCTGAAGGCTGTGGACGGCATCTCCTTCGACGTGGAGGCGGGCGAAGTCTTCACCATCGTGGGGCCAAACGGGGCGGGAAAGTCCACGATCTTCAACCTCATCAGCCGGTTCTATCAGCCGAGCGGTGGCACCATCACCTTCGCCGGGCAGGACATCACGGGCCTGTCGGCGCACGAGATCGCGCCCCTCGGCATTGCCCGCACGTTCCAGAACATCGAGCTCTTCGATCACTCCACGGTGCTGGCAAACCTCCTTGTCGGCCGGCACACCGCGCGGCGCACCCACTGGATCGAGGAAGTGCTGTTCCTGCCGCGGGTAAGGCAGGAGGAGCGGGCCCATCGGCACGCGGTGGAGGAGGTGATCGATTTCCTCGATCTCGCCGCCTACCGGGACAAGTTGATCGCAGGGCTGCCTTACGGCGTACGCAAGGTCGTCGAGATCGCCCGCGCGCTTGCCAGTGGGCCTAAGCTCGTCCTCCTCGATGAGCCTGCCTCAGGGCTTTCCGTGGAGGAAACCCAGGACATGGCGTTCTGGATCGAGGACATGCAGAAGGATCTGGGCATCACTGTGCTGATGGTCGAACACGATATGAGCCTAGTGACCGCCGTTTCCACCCGCGTTCTGGCGGTCGCGGAGGGCCGCCCGCTCGCCATGGGAACCGCGGCGGAGGTGCAGAACGATCCCAAGGTGATCGAGGCCTATCTCGGCACGGGAGCAGCCGCATGAGCGGGATGGCACACTGCGGACGCCTCCAGCGGGGGGATATTTTCGGCCAGAAGAAGCAGCAGAACACTCGTCTGCTTCTGGCTGAAAGTATCCCCGCCGGAGGCTCCCACATCGATCGGGAGCGCTGCGGATGACCGATGTGCTCTCCGTCCGCAATGTCGAGACATTTTACGGTCCGATCATGGCCCTTCGCGGTGTGTCCATCGATGTGCCGGAAGGGCAGATCGTCACCATCCTTGGCGCGAACGGGGCCGGGAAGACCACGTTGATGAAAACCGTGTCTGGCGCGCTCGACCCGGAAAAGGGCACCGTCAGCTTCCTCGGTGAGGAGGTGCAGGGGCGGGAGCCGGACGAGATGGTGCGGCTTGGGCTCGCCCATGTACCCGAAGGCCGGGAGGTGTTCCCCTTTCTCAGCGTCGAGGAAAACCTCCAGATGGGGGCCTACACCCGCCGAGATCGTGCCGGGGTGCCCGGAGACATGGACATCGTCTACGAGTACTTCCCGGTGCTGCGGGATAGGCGGGCCCAGCAGGCCGGGACCCTGTCCGGCGGGCAGCAGCAGATGCTCGCCATCGGGCGGGGTCTGATGGCGCGCCCGCGTCTCATGCTGCTCGACGAGCCGTCGCTCGGGCTCTCACCGCTGCTGGTTCAGGAGATCTTCGGGATCATCAAGCGGTTGAACGCGGAGCAGGGGGTCACCATGCTCCTCGTGGAGCAGAACGCGCAGGTGGCCCTCGAGACCGCCCATTTCGGCTACGTACTCGAGATCGGGCGGATCGTGATGGCGGGAAGCTCCGACCGGCTGCTCGCTTCCGAGGACATTCAGGAATTCTACCTCGGTGCTACGGCGGCGGGGGAGCGTGGGCAGAAACGCTGGAAACGGAAGAAGACCTGGCGATGAAGCAGGAAAGCCCCCCGATCCTCATCGATGGTTGCGACACGGTGGTCAAGCTCTGGGCCAAACGCTGCGCCCTCTACGCCGACCGCACGGCGCACCGGGAGAAGCATCTGGGTATCTGGCAGGCCCATTCCTGGACCGAATATTACAGCCGTGCCCGCGCCATCGGCATGGCCCTCGTGGAGCTGGGGCTGGAGCGGGGGCAGCCGGTTTCAATCCTCTCGGAGGACAATAAGGAGTGGGTCTATTGCGATCTCGGCGTCGCGGCGGTGGGCGGCATTCCAAACGGGGTCTACACCACCGACAGTCCGGAACAGCTCGCCTATCTGGTCAATGACAGCGGCTCTGTCTTTCTGTTCGTGGAGAATGACGAACAGCTCGACAAGTATCTCGCGATCCGCGATCAAGTGCCGACGTTGAAGCGTGTGATTGTTTTCGATCGCAAGGGGTTGCGGGACTTTTCTGATCCAATGGTCATGTTCCTCGATGAGCTTGTGGCGCGGGGTGAGGCGGCTGCGGATCGGGACAAACGGTTCGAGGCAGCCATCGCGGAGAGCCATCCGGACGACACGAGGATGCTGATCTACACCTCCGGCACAACCGGCGCGCCTAAGGGCGCGATGATCAGCCATCGCAACATTCTGTTCCAGATGGATTCGGGTCTCAAGCTGTTGCGGACGCTGGAGACAGACGAGCAGCTCTGCTTTCTCCCGCTCTGCCATATCCTCGAGCGGCTCGTGTCCGTCGAGTTTCCGATCTGTGTCGGGTCCACGGTCAATTTCGCCGAAAGCCCGGATACGGTGTTCGACAACATGCGCGAAGTGTCGCCGCATGTGTTTTCCGCCGTGCCCCGGGTTTGGGAGAAAATCTATTCGCGGCTGTCGATCATGCGGTCTGAGGCGACACCGTTCGGACGGTGGGCGCTCGACCAGGCATTCGCTGCTGGAAGGCGGCAGGCGGAGACCGGGCAGGGTGGGCTTCTGTACCGCTTTTGGGACTTCGCCGTTCTCTCAAACATCCGGCAGGCCATCGGCATGGACCGGCTGCGGCGCGGAACCACCGGCGCCGCACCGATCTCGCCGGAGCTGATCGACTGGTACCGCGCTCTCGGCGTGCCCCTCTGCGAGGGTTATGGCATGACCGAGAGCGCGGGCGTCATCTCCACCAACCTGCCCGAGCAGAACCGCATCGGCACCGTCGGGCTGCCGCTGCCGGGGTGCGAGACGCGGCTGGGAGATGGTGATGAGCTGCTCATCAAGGGCCCCAATGTTTTTAAGGGTTACTGGAACAAACCTGAGAAAACGGCGGAGGACATTCGCGAGGGCTGGCTGCACACGGGCGACGTCGCCCGGATCGGTAATGATGGGGCGATCACCATCACCGGGCGGCTCAAGGATGTCATCATCACTGCGGGTGGCAAGAACATCACGCCGGCGGAGATCGAGAGCCGATTGAAGTTCTCCCCTTATATTTCCGACGCCGTGATCATCGGCGACCGGCGCAAGTACCTCACGGCGCTGATCATGATCGATCAGGAGAATGTGGAGAAGTTCGCTCAGGATCATCAGATCCCCTTCTCGGACTTTGCCTCGCTTTGCGCCGCACAGCCCGTCGTGGATCTGATCGATGGGGAGGTGCGGGAGGTGAACGCTGCCTTCGCCCAGGTCGAGCAGATCAAGTACTTTCGCCTGATCGATGTGCTCCTGACCGCGGAGGATGATGAACTGACGCCGACGATGAAGCTCAAGCGCGGCTTCGTGGAGAAGAAACACGCGGATCTGATAAACGAGATGTATGCATAAGCGGGCAAGCCGCACCACACAGGGAGAGACTTGATGAAACGAATTCTGACCGCGGCGGCCGTTGCCGCATTCGCCACCGGAGTGTCTGCACAGACCCAGGGGGTCAGCGACAGCGAGGTCGTGATCGGCGGGTTCCATGACATGTCCGGGGGCTTCTCTGCCTTTTCGGTGCCCGCGGTGACGGCGGCTCAGCAGTATTTCGACGAGGTCAACGCGGCAGGCGGCGTCCATGGACGCACGATCCGCTATGTGGTCGAGGATCATGGGTATCAGGTGCCCAAGGCTGCACAGGCCGCGAACAAGCTGGTGAACCGGGACAAGGTGTTTGCCATGCTCCTGTCCCTCGGCACGCCGCACAACCTTGCGGCGTTCCGGATCATGGATGCCAAGAACATTCCGTCGGTCTTCCCGCTCACCGCCGCGCGGCAGATGCTCGACGAGCCAAACGATCTGAAGTTCGTGGCGACAGCGAGCTACTACGATTCCGTGCGTGCGGCGGCAGGCTATCTGGTGGATGCAAAGGGGGCGGACAAGCTCTGCTCGATGTACATCCCGTCCGACTTCGGTGAAGAGATCCACATGGCCACGGTGGATGAGGCGGCGGCGCGCGGTGTCGACTACGTCACCGAGACGACACACCGCCCGGACGAAAGCGACTTCACCGGTGCGCTTGCGCGGCTGCGTGCTGACGGGTGCAACCTCATCACCATCGCCCTGACGATCCGCCCGACGATCACGGTGGTGGCAACCGCAAAGGCGATGGGATGGGACGATGTCACGTTCCTTGTGTCCTCCGCAGGTTTCCACACTGCCGTTGCCAAGGTGCCCGGTGGTGTGACCGAAGGGCTCTATGCCGGTGCGGGCTGGCAGGACCTTGAGGCGCGCATGTCCGATCCGGATACCGCGGCTTGGGTTGCAAGCTACCGCGAGGCGACGGGCGAGTTCCCGGGCACTGGCGCACTGCTCGGCCGGTCCGCAGCGGAGATCTTCGTCTCTGCGCTTGAGGCGGCCGGCCCGGATCTCACCGTGGAGTCCTTCCAGGCGGGAATGGAGAGCATCGACCGTCACGATCCGATCCTTGGTGCGCCGGTCAAGATGGGCCCGGGCGACCACGCGGGCTCCGACAGCGTCTTCATCAGCCAGATCGTGAACGGCTCCTGGGCGCTGGTCGACACGGTCGCCACCAACTGAAGTTCGCGACACAGCCGCTGGCGGATCGGACTCCGCCAGCGGTGACGGTTGACAGGACGGGCGCCGCCGTGAACGGTCGCGCGGACGTCTGATCGACCGGAGACCGCCCATGCCCGACGCCTTCATCTGCGATTATATCCGGACGCCCATCGGCCGGTTCGGCGGTGCACTTGCACCCGTGCGGACGGACGATCTTGGGGCGATCCCGCTGCGCGCGCTCATGGAGCGGAACGACAAGGTGGACTGGGCGGCAGTGGACGATCTCACCTTCGGATGCGCCAACCAGGCGGGGGAGGACAACCGTAACGTGGCGCGGATGTCCGCGCTCCTCGCCGGTTTGCCGGAGGAGGTGCCGGGCGTCACGCTCAACCGCCTCTGCGGCTCCGGCATGGACGCCGTTCTGGCGGGTGCCCGGGCAATCCGGGCCGGGGAGGCTGACCTCGCCATAGCCGGTGGCGTGGAGAGCATGACACGCGCGCCGTTCGTGATGCCCAAGGCGGATACCGCCTTTTCCCGCAGCAACGCCGTCTACGACACCACGATCGGCTGGCGGTTCGTCAATCCGGTGCTGGAGGCTCAATACGGCATCGATTCGATGCCCGAGACCGGGGAGAACGTGGCGGAGGAGTTCGGCGTTTCCCGCACGGATCAGGATGCATTCGCCCTCCGTTCCCAGGACCGCGCGGAGCAGGCGCGGGACCGGTTGGCGGAGGAAATCGTACCCGTTTCGATCCCCCAGCGGCGTGGTCCCGCGATAGAGGTTGACCGGGATGAACATCCGCGCGCCACAACGCTGGAGAAACTCGGCGCACTCAGGACGCCGTTTCGCGTCGACGGCACCGTGACCGCGGGCAACGCGTCCGGTGTGAATGATGGCGCCGCCGCTCTGATCCTCGCGAGCGAGGCAGGGGCTGCCCGGCACGGTCTCACGCCGATTGCGCGCATTCTGGGGGGCGCAAGCGCTGGTGTTGCGCCACGCATCATGGGGATCGGTCCGGCACCCGCGACCCGGAAACTCTGCGCACGGCTGAACCGTCAGCCCGAAGACTTCGACGTCATCGAACTCAACGAGGCTTTCGCCAGCCAGGCGCTCGCGGTGCTGCGGATGCTCGGGCTGCCAGAGGATGCGGAGCATGTAAACCCGAACGGTGGCGCCATTGCGCTTGGCCATCCCCTTGGCATGAGCGGTGCGCGCATCGTCGGGACCGCCGCGCGGGAGCTTGCGCGGCGGGGCGGCGCCCGGGCGCTTGCCACCATGTGCGTGGGTGTGGGGCAGGGCATTGCCCTGGCGATGGAGCGTGTCTGACGGAGCGCCCGCCGTGCACGGGGCCTTCGCCGCGCTCTTCGGTGATGCGGAGGTCGCGAGACTGTTCTCCAACGAGGCCCTGACACGCGACATGATGGTCGTGGAGACCGCGCTCACGCGCGCCGCCGGGACGGTCGGACTGGTGTCGGAAGAACTGGCGGCCCGGGCAGCTCAGGCGCTGGCAGCTCTGACACCGGACGAAAGTGCGCTGGCTGCGGGCACTCTCGTAGACGGGCTGCCTGTTCCTGCGCTGATCCGCGATCTCAAGCAGCGTTTGCCGGAGGATTTGCACCCGGCCATCCATCCCGGCTCGACGAGCCAGGACGTCCTCGACACAGCGCTCATCCTTGCGCTGTCCCGCGCAAACAATGTTCTCGCCGCTAGGCTCGATCATGTTGTCCGGCAGCTCGATGACCTCGGAAACAAGTGGGGGAGTGCGTCCCTGATAGGCCGCACCCGGATGCAGGCAGCACTCCCGATCCTCGCCGGGCACCGGATTGGAGCCTGGAGGGCACCGCTTGTGAGTGCGACGGAACGGCTGGCGGCGTTGCGCGCGACGCTGGAACGCGTGCAGATCGGCGGCGCGGTCGGGGACCGCAGCCCCTACGGTGCGAAGGCCGATGCCTTCGCCGATGCTGTTGCCGACGCGCTCGGCCTACATCGGGCGAAGGCAGCCTGGCACACGGACCGGAGCGCCATCGCCGAATATGCCGGGTGGCTTTCGATGGTCGCAGGCGCGCTCGGCAAGATCGGGCAGGACGTTGCCCTGATGGCGCAGCAGGGGATCGACGAGATCGCCCTTGCCGGTGGGGGCAAGTCTTCGGCGATGCCGCACAAGGCGAACCCGATAGGTGCCGAAAACCTGGTCACGCTAGCCCGTTTCGTCGCGACCCAGCTTCCCGTTCTTCATCACGCGCTGGTGCATGAGCAGGAACGCTCCGGCAGTGCATGGCTCCTCGAATGGCTCGTGCTGCCGCAGATGGTGACCGCCACCGGCGCTGCGCTGCGCACCGCAAACGATCTGATCGGCTCCGTCGAGAGGATCGGCCCCGCCTGATCCGGCGTTCTGTTACCTCGGCCGGTCAGCTATGCTGATCTGAGCCGGCGTCCGCAGAATCGGCCCGCATTATCACGAGGAGGGATCGACATGCAGGACGCATCTCAGGCGTCGGAAACCTTCTGTCCGGCGGAGCGGCGGCGCTACGCACTGCTCGCCGCG
>JBCBAP010000065.1:0-19452 GCA_038532435.1 Pseudomonadota bacterium
CATTCAGGATCGCTGGGCCCGCCGATTGACGAACCCGCTGCCCGTGGGCATATCCGGCTGGATGCAGGTCCGTGCCCGGGCCCGTCAGCGGCGGGTCGAACTGCCCCTGGTCGTGTCCGACCATTGCGATTGGGACGGGCTGACCCGGACGATCACGGAGACGGGTGCGGAAGTTGTCTGGGTGACCCATGGCGCAGAGGAAGCGCTGTGTCACTGGTGCCTTCAGCAGGGGATCGACGCGGCCCCGCTTTCCATCGCCGAGCGCGGCGACGAGGACGCCTGACCCAATCTACCACGCCCCCTTCGTTCGGGCCGGGGGCACCTGAGACCTGGAGACTTCCCGATGATCTACCGCATACTTCGATACGGTGCCTTTCTTATCATCCTCGGGCTTGGCATTGGATACCTGAGCTTCTGGCCCGTTCCCATCGCTCCAGTCGCATGGGAGGCGGAAGAGAATCCCGGCTTCACGGGTCCTTACGCTGCGAACACAACGCTTGCAGCGCTCGAGATCCTGCCCCTCGGAGAGGATCAACACGGGCCCGAGGACATCGCCGTCGATGCGGATGGGGTCGTCTGGACCACCAGCGAACAGGGAGAGCTTTACCGTCTCGAACCGGGGGGCGAGGTCACCCATGTGGGGCGGCTGGGCAACCGGCCGCTCGGCCTCGAACCCGCACCCGATGGCGGGCTCTACATCGCGGACAGCTTCATCGGCCTGCTGCACTGGTCGCTGGAGGAAGGCACAAAAGTGCTTGTGGATGAGGTGCGCTCGATCCCACTGCGCTACGCGAACCAGCTCGCCGTCGCCTCCGACGGGCGCGTGTTCTTCAGCGTCTCGACCACCCGGTTCGATCCTTTGGAGTATGGCGGCACGCTTGCGACGAGCGTCCTTGACATCCTCGAACACCGGCAGACCGGCTATGTCGCGGTCTACCACCCTGACGGGAAGGTCGACATCGTCGCGGAGGGCTTTTCGTTCACAAACGGCGTCGCCCTGACACCCGAGGAGGATGCGCTTCTGATCGTGGAGACCGCGACCTACAGTGTCTGGAAGCACTGGCTGACGGGAGAGAAGGCGGGCACGCGGGAACTGATCCTGAGCAACCTTCCCGCCTATCCGGACAATCTGCAGGCCCAGGGTGACGGCACGTTCTGGCTGGGTCTCGTCTCCCCCCGTCCCGCCTCCGTTGATCTGCTGGCGCCGTATCCGGCACTGCGGCGGCTTATCCTGCGGTTGCCGGAGACGGTACGTCCCGCGCCGATCCCCTACGCGGCCCTGCTCCGCATTGACGCCGATGGCACCGTGCTGGCCGCTCCGCAGGATCCTTCGGGCGCGTACTTCCTGACGACCGGTGCCCAGATCGTGGACGGTGATTTGATTGTCAGCAGTCTCGGCGCTCCCGGTCTGGGGCGGATGCCGGCGTCGGCGTTGGACTAGCTCGGGGCACCGGGATCGAGCCCGGCATGGTCCGGCGGGCCTTTCATTTTTGACGACAGTGCGCCATGCTTTTCAATTATGAGCGCTGAATTCGAATGGTCCGATCTCAAGAGTTTCCTGGCCGTGGCCCGCACCGGTGGACTGTCGGCGGCAGCGGCGGAGAGCGGGGCGAGCCCCGCCACGCTCGGCCGCCGCATGACGGCGCTTGAGTCCGCGCTTGGCCAGCGTCTGTTCCTCCGCGGGGCCCGGGGCTACGCGCTGACCGACGAAGGCGCGACGCTTCTGAAGCAGGCCGAGGCGGTGGAGCGCGCGGCGACGGCCATCGAGGATGGCGCGGGGGAGGCGCCCGCACCGCGGGTGCGCATCACCGCCGGGTTCTGGACCGCCCGCTACCTCGCGGCGAAGATGCAGGACATCTGGTCTGTCGATGCCCCGTGGCAGCCAGATCTCCGGGTTTCCTCGGCGCTTCTCAACCTTGGTCGGCGGGAGGTGGATATCGGCATCCGCAACCGGCGGCCCACGGAACGGTGGCTCGCCGGGCGTCGGGTGGGGCACGTGGATTACGCGGTCTATGCGTCCTCCGACACCTCGTCGCTGCCCTGGATCGACCTTGGCGCGGCGGGTGTGACGACGCCGACCGCGCGCTGGGTCGCCGCGCAGCCCGGGGCGGAGCGGCTCGTGACAAACGATCCGGCCATCGCCCTTGTCTGGCTGGCCGAGGGGATCGGACGGGCGGTCCTGCCAATCTTTGCCGGAGACACGGTCCCCGGTGTCGCGCGCCAGTCCGAGGCGATCGAGGCACTGCGCAGCGAACAGTGGCTCATCAGCCACCACGACCATCGGCATCATTCACCGGTCCGCGCTGCGCTCGAGGCGTTGGCGCCGGCGCTTCAGGACATGGAACCGACGTGATCGCGCCGCTGAAGCCGCGTGCGAAGGTCGCCCCTTGGCTCTGGCCCTGGGCTGGCACCCCGCTATCCTTTCCCGCATGACACCCTTCGCGACATTGCTGGAGGCGCTTGCCTTCACCCCGGGCCGAAACGGAAAACTGGACCTGCTGCGGCAATACTTCGCCGCCACGCCGGACCCGGACCGGGGCTGGGCGCTTGCCTCCCTCGCAGGGACGCTGGAGCTGCCCCACGTCACCGCGTCGGTCATCCGGGGTCTGGTGGAGGAGCGGGTGGATCCGGTGCTCTTCCGCCTCAGCTACGAGTATGTCGGTGATCTGGCGGAGACGGTCTCCCTGCTCTGGCCGGGAGCAGTTGAGACGGCGCCGCCCTCCCTCGATGAGGTCGTGGGAAGCCTGCAAACCGCGTCCCGGTCGGACCGGAGTGCGATCCTCGCGGGGTTTCTCGACCGGCTCCAGCCCTCCGGCAGGCTCGCGCTCATCAAGCTTTGTACGGGAGGGATGCGGGTCGGCGTCTCCGCCCGGCTCGTGAAGACCGCGCTTGCGATCGAGGAGCGCCCGGTCGATTATATCGAGCAGGTTTGGTTCGCCATGGCCCCCCCCTACACCGACCTTTTCGCGTGGCTGGAGGGGGGCGACCTGCCGGACCTCGACCTGACGCTCGCGTTTCGTCCGGTCATGCTCGCCAATCCACTCGATGAGGCGCGGATCTCGGACCTTGATCCGGCGGCCTATCTGGCGGAATGGAAGTGGGACGGCATCCGTGTGCAGGCGGTGGCGACACCCAACGGGCGCCGCCTCTACACCCGGACCGGCGATGATATCTCCGAGAGCTTTCCGGATGTCATCGACTACATGACCTGGCACGCCTGCATCGACGGGGAGCTTCTGGTGCTGCGGGATGGGGAAGTTGCCCCCTTCGCCGATCTGCAGCAGCGGCTCGGGCGCAAGCGGGTCTCGGCCAAAATGCTGCGCGACGCGCCAGCCCATATCCGCGCCTACGACATCCTGGATGTGGAAGGGCAGGACCTGCGTCACCAGCCGCTGGTGGAGCGGCAAGAGGTCCTGCGCGCTTGGGTGGAGCGGGAGGCGCCTCATCGGCTCGACCTCTCCGACACCATCCCGTTCGAGGACTGGGACGAACTTGCGGAGGTTCGGGCAGGCGCGCGGACCGACGGGCTCGAGGGGCTGATGCTCAAGCGGGCAGACAGCCCCTATCTTGCGGGTCGCCCCCAGGGACCTTGGTTCAAATGGAAGCGGGACCCGCTGGAGGCGGACTGCGTGCTCATGTACGCGCAGCGCGGCCACGGAAAGCGGTCGAGCTACTATTCCGACTACACGTTCGGTGCGTGGGTGGGCGAAGGGGAGGCGCGCCATCTCCTGCCCGTGGGCAAAGCCTATTCCGGGTTCACCGACGCGGAGCTCGAACGGCTCGACAAATGGGTCCGGGCAAACTTCACGGAGCGGTTTGGCCCGGTCCGCGCGGTGGCGCCGGGGCTGGTGCTGGAAGTCGCCTTCGATGCCGTGCAGCCGAGCACCCGGCACAAATCCGGCCTCGCCATGCGGTTTCCCCGCATCAAGCGCATCCGTTGGGACAAACCGGTTGAGGAGGCGGACACACTCGACCGGATCCGTGCGCTGATCCCTGCCTGAGGAGGACTGTCGGGCCATCAACGGTCCGATTGCACGCCGGGCGGTTGTGAGCCCGCGCTCAGTCCTCTAATCAGTGGGGGCACGCCTCAAGGAGCCCGTTCATGTCCCCAACGCCCCCGCGCCCCGTCATCCTTTGCATCCTTGACGGGTGGGGTCTGCGGGAGGAGGTCGCCGACAACGCGGTCGCGCTGGCTGAGACGCCAAACTTCGACCGGGTGATGGCGACCTGTCCCTCCGCACAGCTCGTTGCGCACGGCCCCGCGGTGGGTCTGCCGGAGGGGCAGATGGGCAATTCGGAGGTCGGTCACACGAACATCGGCGCGGGCCGGGTGGTGTGGATGGACCTGCCGAAGATCGACAACGCTATCGCCGACGGAAGCTTTGCCACAAACCCTGCGCTGGGAGGATTTATCGCCACGCTCAGGGAGAGTGGCGGCACCGCGCACCTCGCGGGTCTTGCCTCTCCCGGGGGCGTTCACGCCCACCAGCGCCACATCGCGGAGGCGGCCCGAGTGATCGCGGCGGCGGGCGTTCCGGTGGCCATCCACGCCTTCACCGACGGGCGGGACGTGGCGCCGACGTCTGCGGCTGAACAGCTTGCAGCGCTCAAGGCGGACCTGCCCGAGGGCGCGCGGATCGCGACCGTCATCGGACGTTTCTTCGCCATGGACCGGGACACGCGCTGGGATCGGGTTTCCCGCGCCTATGAGCTGATGAGAAACGGGTCGGGTTCGTCCTTCGCCACCGCGACCGACGCGGTGGCAGCGGCGTACAATGATGACATCACCGACGAGTTTATCGAACCCGCGGTGATCGACGGCTATGGCGGCATGGCTGACGGCGACGGGCTTTTGTTCCTGAACTTTCGCGCAGACCGGGCGCGGGAAATCCTGTCCGCCTTCCTCGATCCGGCCTTCGACGGGTTCGCGCGGGAAACGGTGGATCTGGCGGCAGCGTGCGGCATGGTCGAGTACTCCGACGCCCACAACGGCTGGATGGATGTGATGTTTCCGGCGGAAGACATCCCGAACACCCTTGGTGCGTGGGTTGCGGCCCAGGGCAAGGCGCAGTTCCGGATAGCGGAGACCGAGAAGTATCCCCATGTGACCTTTTTTCTCAACGGTGGTGTGGAAGTTCCCAATCCCGGCGAAGACCGGGTGATGCCCAAGTCCCCGAACGTGAAGACCTACGACCTGCAGCCGGAGATGTCTGCCGGCGAGGTGACCGCGCGCCTCGTCTCAGCGATCGGGTCGGGCACCTACGACCTGATCGTGGTCAACTACGCGAACCCCGACATGGTGGGCCATACGGGCGATCTGTCGGCTGCGATGGCTGCCTGTGCGGCGGTGGATGCGGGGCTTGGCGAGGTTCTCGCAGCCGTAGATGCCGCTGGCGGGGCGATGATCCTCACCGCGGACCATGGAAATTGCGAGGTCATGCGCGATCCGGTGACCGGCGGTCCGCACACGGCCCACACGCTCAATCCGGTTCCCGTTGCGCTGATCGGCGGACCGCAGGGGGTGGCGCTGCAAAGCGGCAAGCTTGCGGATCTCGCGCCCACGCTCCTCACGCTGATGGGGCTGCCGCAGCCGCCCGAGATGACAGGTGCGTCCCTGATCGTGACGCCGTGAGACACCGTCTCGCGGCATTCCTCTGCGCGTTTGGCGTCGCGGGCCCGCTCGCGGCTCAGGATGCGGGGTTCGACGTGGATCGCGCGGCGACGCTTCTTGATCGGGCGGCGATTGCGCTCGCCGCAGCAGGGTCCGCCGACAATGAGCTCATTGCGCTGGGACGGGCGGTCAGGGCCTATGAGACCGGTCTTGCGGCGCAACGGCGCGCGCTACGGCGCCTTGCGGTGGAAAGCGCCCGGCTCGAAAAACAGTTGGCCACCGATCAGGATCGGGCGGCGAAGCTGCTCGGCGCGCTCCAGATGGTGGAACAGACCCCGCCTGGCCTCATGCTGCTGCACCCGGACGGCCCGCTCGCCGCGGCTCAGGCAGCCCACGTGATGGGCACGCTGTCGCCCAAGATCCAGGCGCAGGTGCGCCGGATCGCCGCCGGGCAGGCGGAACTCGACGCGCTCACGGCACGACGGGAAGGGGCACTGTCGCAGTTCGAAACGGCCGCGGATGAGATCCGGGACGCGCGGGCCCGGCTCGATGCGATGATGCGCCGCCGGGGAACGGAGCCCGACATTGGCGCGCTTGCGCTGGTGGCAAAGCTCCGCGCCGATGCGGCCTCCATGCAGTCGCTCGCGGGCGCGCTCCGGCGGGAGCCGCTGGGCGAGGTGCCGGACGGGCGCGCATTCGCGGACCGCAAGGGTGAGCTGATCGCCCCGGTCGCGGGGGCCGTCCTGCGGCGGTTCGACACTGCGGACGCGGGCGGTTTCGTGCGCCCGGGGCTCGTGATCGCGACGGAACCCGTCGCGCTCGTCACCGCGCCAGCCTCAGGAACGCTGCGCTTCGCGGGACCGTTTCTCGACTACGGCACCATCGCAATCCTCGAGCCGCAAGAGGACTATCTCCTGATACTCGCGGGGCTTTCCGACGTCAGCGGCACCGTTGGGGATGTGATCGCGGAGGGTGCCCCCCTCGGTTATGTAACCGAGGCCGTCAGCGGCTCTGAAGATTTTTTGATTGAATCGGATCGCGATCCGCGCCCAAATCGACCACAATCGCTCTATATAGAACTGCGGTACGCCGGGGAACCGATCGATCCGGAGCCTTGGTTCGTTTTTGATCGCAGTGGGGACAGGACGGAATGAAGAAGACACTTTTTGCGGCCGTGATGGGCGCGCTGGCAGGCGTTCTGGTCACCACACAGTTCGTGGGGCCGATCCTCGCGCAGGAGACCGAGCGTCAGCGGAGCACCTACGAGTATCTCGACCTGTTCGGCAACATCTTCGAGCGGGTGCGGGCGGGCTATGTGGAAGGTGTCGACGATCGGGACCTGATCGAGAGCGCGATCAACGGGATGCTGACCTCCCTCGATCCCCATTCGAGCTATCTGCCGCCGGATGATTTCGACGACATGCGCGTCTCGACCCGCGGTGAGTTCGGCGGGCTCGGCATCGAGGTGACCCAGGAGGAGGGCTTCATCAAGGTCGTCTCCCCCATCGATGATACACCCGCCTCCGACGCAGGGATCGAGTCCGGCGACTACATCACCCATGTGGACGGGGAGAGCGTGCTCGGCCTCACCCTGACCGAAGCGGTGGATCTGATGCGCGGTCCCGTGGGATCGGAGATCGTGATCACCGTGGTTCGCGATGTGAACGAAGAGCCGTTCGACGTCACGCTCGTGCGCGACACGATCAAGATCCAGGCAGTGCGCGGACGGCTCGAGGGAGACTCAGTCGTGCTGCGGCTGACCACGTTCAACCAACAGACGTTCGACAACCTGCGGTCCGAGTTCAACGAGCAGATCGATGCGGCGGGCGGATCCGACGAGGTCGCCGGTATCGTGCTTGACCTGCGCAACAACCCGGGCGGTCTGCTGAGCCAGGCCATCCAGGTGTCCGATGCGTTCCTCGAGCGGGGTGAGATCGTCTCCACCCGGGGTCGCGACCCGCAGGACAGCGACCGGTACAACGCGTCCTCCGGCGATATCACCGAAGGCAAGCCCATCGTGGTGCTCATCAACGGTGGCTCCGCCTCCGCCTCGGAAATCGTCGCGGGCGCGCTGCAGGATCATCGCCGGGCGATCGTGATCGGGGAGAAGAGCTTCGGCAAGGGCTCGGTCCAGACGATCATCCCGCTGCAGGGCAACGGCGCCATGCGCCTGACGACGGCGCGCTACTACACGCCCTCGGGCCGGTCGATCCAGGCATTGGGCATCGAGCCGGACATCCTCGTGCGGCGGCGCCTGCCCGGTGAGGAGGAGGATCTGAGCGCGCGGCGGTCCGAAGCGGATCTGCGTGGCAGCCTTGAGAATGACAGCCTTACGGACGCGGAGCGGCGTCTCCTCGAGCAGGAGCGGGAGCGGCTCGAGGCCGACGCCCAGCGGCGCAACGATGACTACCAGCTCGCCTACGCGCTCGACATCCTCAAGGGCCTCGCGGTTCTGCGCGAAGACTGACCCCCGACGGCAGGGGCGGCGACCCGGGGCATCGAGCCCCGCGCCGCCGCTGTCGTTGACACTCCCCGCATCGATTGAGAGGACGGCGCGCCATGGCATCGCTCACGGACGCGGAAATCGCCGCATTACCCTACCGGCCCTGCGTCGGCGTCATGCTGATGAATGCGAATGGTCGCGTCTTCGTCGGTCAGCGGCGGGACAGTTCCGCGGGCGCCTGGCAGATGCCGCAGGGGGGCATCGATCCGGGTGAAGCGCCCGAGACCGCGGCCCTGCGCGAGTTGTGGGAGGAGACCGGCGTCACTGGCGACAAGGTATACGAGGTCGCCCGAACTCTCGATCCGGTACGCTACGACCTGCCCCATGACCTGGTGCCCAAGCTCTGGAAGGGGCGGTACCGGGGGCAGGAGCAGGTATGGTTCCTCTTCCGGTTCACCGGCTCCGACGCGGACGTGAACATCGATACCGAGCATCCGGAGTTCAGCGCGTGGCGGTGGCTCGAGCCCGCAGAACTGCCGGAGCGGATCGTGCCCTTCAAGCGCGCGGTCTACGAAACGGTGCTGGACAGGTTTGCGGCCCACGTGGGCTGACATATCCTTCAGATGCCCGGTGCGGCAGGATCTGAACCGGCCGCAAGACCGCTGGACCCCGGGCCGGAGGCGCCCGGCAGACCCGAGCCGGAGGCGTCCGGCAGACCGGGGCCGGAACCGCTGGGAAACCCAAGATCTCCGCCGGGAAGACCGCCGCCGCCCGATACCGGAAGTGCATCATCGTTCAGTCCGTAGATCGCGCCGATCAGCACCGTGTCCGGGTCGGCGAGGGTAATGACCCCGCCGAACTCCGCCGCGTCCGGGCCGTTGAGCGTGCCGTCAAACGGTCCGGTCGTCCCTTCAACAAGGGACTGGGGAAGGGGACTGCGGGCGGGACCCGCGGTGGCGGTCCCGAAAAAGGCCGACCCGGTCAGAACGCCGTCGAGCGCGATGTCATTCATCGCACCTGACGCGGCGGGTCCATCATAGAAGACATCCTCGATCCCGCCGGACACCCGCCGGGCGAAGAAATCGACCTCGAGCGTCACCTCGCCCGTGACCGTGTTCATCACGACATCCCCTGTCTCCCCGGTGCGGGGCAGAACCGAGCCGGACAGCACACCGGAGAACTGCGCCTCTCCGAAAAACGGGATCTCGTCATCCGGCGTTGGGTCGGCGGCGACAAAATGGGCGGCTTCGGCGATGTCGGTACCAGACCCCCCGGGGCGCAGCGCCCAGTAGCCGGGCGCGGTGTATGTGGTGAGGCTTCCGGGACCGGCGAGCTCTGCCATGATCGTCGCGTTCGAGCCCGCGAGAGTTGGATCGCCGAAACCGGCTGGAACGAGGCTGAGCGGTGCGCCGAGCCCATCTATCGTGACTTCAGCCCCTGAGGCCGTCAGCGTCACGGAGACGGCTCTCGCCTCGCTGGATGCGGGGTTCAGGTTGCCAGCACCGTCGCGCGCGACAACCGCAGTCAGGCTTTCCGAAAAGACAGGCTCCGGCGCAGGATCGGAAGTCAGTAGGACGGTTGTGGTTGTAGCCGCCTCTCCACCCTGCGCTGCCTGGGTTCGCGAGGGTGACGGGTTGCAGGCGGCGAGTACGAGGGCGCTGACGATCATGGCGCACCCCGACGCATCGCGACACCCACGCATCTCAGGTCTGCGCCTCCAACTCCTCCGCCCGCATGAAGGGGAAGAACACGCCCGCGGACCAGACGCCAAGCCAGTCCGTCCCGTCGACGGAGGCCACCTCGGCCATGTCGACCAGCCGGTAGAAGCTCTTGCGGTCAATCAGGGCCTCGAGACCGCGGCGGATGTGGATGTAAGGTGACGGCTCACCGGTCACAGCGTCGAAACTGACCCGCAGGGTGTTTTCCTCCCCCGCGACCGCATGGTCTCCCACATGCGTCTCAAACGTGATGATTTGAGCCCTGCCGTTCCCCGTCACCTCGAAATCGAGGGCCACAAAGGGGGCGTCATCCACCATGATCCCGAGCTTTTCCACCGGGGTCACGAGAAAGAACTTGCCGTCCTCGCGCTTGAGCACAGACGAAAAGAGCTTCACGAGCGGTTTCCGACCGATCGGGCTGCCATTGTAGAACCAGGTTCCGTCCCGGGCGATGCGCATGTCGATATCACCGCAGAACGGCGGGTTCCACTTGTCCACCGGCGGCAGACCACGCGGCGCAGCCGCCCGCACCGCGGTTGCGATTGCATCCGCGCTCGGTGTCGCGGCAGTGTGATTTGCATCTGACACGTGACCCGGGCCTCCTGTGATGACTGTCCTTCTGGTGGAATTGATATAGTTTGATCCCACGAGACACCATATGTGACCGATTGGAGGCTTTGCCATGACCGACGCCACCGGGGATCTGACGACGGAGATCGAAGCGACCGGGGCACTGCTGCGGCAGGCCCGCGACATGGTTGCGCGCCGCGTCATCGGTCAGGACACGGTGGTCGATCTGTCCCTCACTGCCCTTTTGTGCGGGGGGCACGGGCTGCTCGTCGGGGCGCCGGGTCTGGCAAAGACCCGGCTGGTTGAAACGCTCGGCACCGTGATGGGCCTCGACGCGAACCGGGTGCAGTTCACGCCGGATCTGATGCCCTCCGACATCCTCGGTGCCGAGGTGTTAGAGACCGATGTGGCAACGGGCAACCGCGCGTTCCGTTTTATCGAGGGGCCGATTTTCTGCCAGTTGCTGATGGCCGATGAGATCAACCGCGCCGGGCCGCGCACGCAGTCCGCGCTCCTGCAGGCGATGCAGGAGAAGGAGGCGACCGTGGCCGGTGAGCGTCGCGCTCTTGGCTCTCCCTTCCACGTGCTGGCGACCCAGAACCCGATCGAGCAGGAGGGGACCTATCCGTTGCCCGAAGCGCAGCTTGACCGGTTTCTTGTGCAGATCGATGTGCCCTATCCGAGCCGGGAGGCGGAGCGGGAGATCGTTCTTGCCACAACCGGAGTGGACGATGCGGACGTCTCTCAGGTTTTCGATGCGGCATCGTTGATCGCTGCGCAAACCATGCTTCGACGGATGCCTGTAGGTGATGGCGTGCTGAACGCGATCCTCGATCTGGTCCGGGCGGCACGTCCGGGGGAGGCCGACACGCCGGCGTTCGTGACCGAAGCGGTGAGCTGGGGTCCCGGTCCGCGCGCGGCACAGGCGCTGATGATGACGGTGCGGGCCCGCGCGCTTCTGCAGGATCGGCTCGCCCCGAGCCTTGAGGATGTGGAGGCGATGGCCGCTCCGGTGCTCAAGCACCGCATGGCGCTCAGTTTTGCCGCCCGTGCCGCGGGCAACACCATTGACAATGTGATCGCGCAGTTGGTCAGCGAGACCATGCGCACCGAGGCTGCGGCCTGATGGCATCACCCCCGTTTGAGAGCCTCGATGTTCCGGGCCGCGCGGTCTGGCTCAGGCGTGATGCGGAGAAGATCGGGGGCTCGCTGCCACCCCTCCTGGCGGAGGCAGAGCGGCTCGCGGCGACGATCGCGCTCGGCGTCCATGGCCGGCGACGGCCGGGAATGGGCGAGGAATTCTGGCAGTACCGCCAGGCGATGCCCGGCGACACCGCAAGCGACATCGACTGGCGCCGATCCGGCCGTTCGGACACGCTCTTCATCCGGCAGATGGAGTGGTCAGCCTCCCAGACGGTATCGATCTGGGCAGACGATGCCCGGTCGATGGATTACAAGGGCGACCGCGCGGACCGGACGAAGGCGGAGCGGGCACGGCTGCTCACGCTTGCGCTGTCCGTGCTGCTCTCCGGAGCCGGAGAGCGGATCGCGCTCATGGGCACGCGGGCGGAACAGCCGGGGACCGGTGAGAACCATCTCCGCCGGATCGCCCTCACCCTGTCGGACCCGGCCGAGGATAGGAAAGACTATGGCGCACCACCCCGCTGGCCCGACCGGATGGGCGGGCAGGCGGTGCTGCTTTCCGATTTCATGGGCGATGCGGACGAGATCCTCGCGGGCGTCGGCGCCGTTGCCGACCACGGCATTACCGGCGCGCTGGTCCAGATCCTCGACGACAGCGAGGAAGATTTTCCCTTTGACGGGCGGACCCTGTTCCAGTCCGTCGGGGGCACGATTGATTTCGAAACGCAGCGGGCCCGCGCCCTGCGCGAGGCCTACCATGCCCGGTTGCGGGAGCGGCGCGCCCTGCTGGAGGATATCGCACGGAGGACCGGGTGGCACCTGCTGGTGCACCACACGTCCGAAAGCCCGCGCAAGGCGCTGTTGTGGCTCTACACCTTGCTGCGGGGAGGGGAATAGTAACCGCGATGCTTGCCGTCGGTCCCATAGCCTTCCTCGCCCCCGCGTTGCTCGCGGCACTGGTCGCCCTGCCGCTGCTGTGGTGGCTGCTGCGTGCGACCCCGCCTGCGCCAACGCGGCGGCTGTTTCCCGGGGTGCGTCTGCTGCTGGGCCTGCAGGATCCGGAACATATGCCGGACCGGACACCGTGGTGGCTTCTGCTGCTTCGGATCCTTGCGGTTGCTGCGGCGATCCTTGGGCTCGCCAATCCCGTGCTCAATCCGGCGGAGGACCGGCTGGCGGGGCAGGGGCCGCTCATGATCCTGATGGACGGCGGCTGGGCGAGCGCCCCGGACTGGCCCGCGCGGCAGGCACGCGTTCGCTCCGCCCTCGATGATGCGCGGCGGCAGGGCCGCCCGGTCATTCTGGCGTCGATCGCCCAGACGGACAGCGTGGCGGAGCTTGCACCGCGGGTCGCCGACGACTGGCGGGGAGAGATCGACGCGCTCGAACCCGCAGCCTGGGGTCCGGACCGCGCCCGTTTCGCGGAACTTCTGGAGGACTCCGGTCTTGAGGGGGTCGAAACATTGTGGTTGCAGGATGGGCTCGGCGACGATGGCGGTTTGAGCGATGCGCTGCTCGCCCGCGGATCGGTGGTGGCTATTCCGCCCCAACGGCTTGCTCGGGCTCTGCGTCCGCCCCGCTATGACGGGACCGACGTGGTCGTCGACGTCATCCGCGCGGATCCGGGGCTCGAAAGCCGGACCGTGGCCGCCTTCGGCCCGGATCCGAACGGGATCGAGAGGGAACTGGGCAGGGCGGAGGCGTCCTTCGCGCCCGACGAGGATATGGCAGAGGCGAGGTTCGATCTGCCTGTCGAGCTGCGCAACCGGGTCACCCGCATGGCACTGACCGGTGCACCGTCTGCGGGCGGTGTCGCGCTCACCGATGACGGCCTCAAGCGGCGGAAGGTCGGCCTCATTGCCGGAACGCAGGATGCGGAAGGGCTGCAGCTTCTCGATGCGCTGCATTACCTTCGGTCGGCCCTGACGGATACGGCGGACATCATCGAGGTGCCGCTGCAGGACCTGCTGCTTGCCAGCCCCGAGGTGATCGTCCTCGCGGACGTGGGGGGCTTCGCGGACAGCGAACGGGCCGCGCTGGAAGAGTGGGTGGATGAAGGCGGGTTGCTCGTCCGCTTCGCCGGACCCCGGCTTGCGTCCAGCGGTGCCGGCCAGATCGAAGAGGATCCGCTGCTGCCTGTGCGCCTGCGCGCCGGGGGGCGGGCGGTCGGTGGGGCGATGTCCTGGGGCGCGCCCAAGCGTCTGCGACCTTTCCCGGATGCGAGCCCCTTCGCCGGGCTGATCGCCCCGTCGGAGGTCGAGGTCACGTCGCAGGTCATGGCGCAGCCGGACCCGAACCTTTCTGAACGGACGTTTGCGGCGCTCGAGGACGGTACCCCGCTCGTTACCGGACGGACGGAGGGGCAGGGCCGCGTGGTCCTTTTCCATGTGACCGCCAACGCGGCCTGGTCGAACCTGCCGCTGTCCGGCCTTTTCGTCTCCATGCTTGAGCGGCTGGCGATCAGTGCCCGCCCCGGCGTGACGGAGGCAGGTGAGCTTGCTGGGGTGACCTGGGCACCAGAAAAGGTGCTCGATGGCTTTGGACGGGTCCGGGAGCCGGGGCTCGTCGCCGGTGTGGATGGCGCGCGGCTTGAGGAGGCCCGCCCCGGGCCTGACGCGCCACCGGGCCTTTACCGTGCCGGAGACCGGACCGTGGCGGTCAATCTGATGGAGGCGGACAGCGTGCTGGTGCAATCGCCGCCGCCCGCCGCCGGGATCATCCGCGGCGATCTCACCCCGGCGGAAGAGGTCAGCTACCAGCCGCTTCTGCTCACGATCGCGGTCGCCCTTCTGTGTGTCGACATTCTGGCGACCCTGTTCCTTGTCGGGCGGCTCAAGGTGTCCCGGCCCGGCGTTGCGGCTGCCATGGCCCTCGCGCTCCTCACGGCACCGCTCCCGCAACCCGCCTCCGCCCAGACCCCGGACGACATCGCCCTGTTCGCGACCGGCGAGACGGTGCTCGGATATGTTGTGACAGGGGACGCGCAGGTCGACCGGATCAGCGGTGCCGGGCTCGAGGGGTTGGCGCAGGTGCTGACCCTGCGCACGGCGGTAGAGCCGCTCGTGCGCGGTGTCGATCTGGAGGCGGACGAGCTTTCATTCTACCCCATGCTCTACTGGCCGGTGACCGAAAGCCAGGCGACGCCGTCTGCGGAAGCCTTCGCCAAGCTCAACACCTTCCTGCGCAATGGCGGGATGCTGTTCTTCGACACGCGGGACGGAAACATCGGCGGTTTCGGGTCGGGTACCCCGAACGAACGGGTACTCCGCCGTCTGGCTTCCGGCCTTGACCTGCCGCCGCTTGAACCGGTGCCGGAGGATCATGTGATCACCCGGACGTTCTATCTGCTTCAGTCCTTCCCCGGGCGATCCTCCGGCAGCCCCCTGTGGGTGGAGGCGGCGCGGGATCCCCAGGCGCTCGACGGTGTGCCGTTCCGGGATCTCAACGACGGTGTCAGCCCGGTCGTGATCGGCGCCCATGACTGGGCGGGAGCCTGGGCCATCGACGAGGCGGGGCGGTACCTTTTGCCCGTCGGACGCGGCACCACGGGCAGCCGCCAGCGGGAGATTGCGCAGCGCTTCGGCGTCAACCTTGTGATGTACGTGATGACCGGCAACTACAAATCCGATCAGGTCCATGTGCCCGCGCTGCTGGAACGGCTGGGGCAGTAGGGGGCCGCATGATCTCGACCATCGTCTTTGATCCGCTGATCCCGCTCCTGCCGCTTGCGCTGCTGGCGGCGCTGGCGCTTGCGCTGGTGTTCTATGCGGGATGGCAGAGGCTGGCGGGCTGGATGCTCCGCGCGCTCGCGGCACTCGTGCTGCTCACAGCACTTGCAAACCCGTCGCTCCGCTTCGAGGAGCGGTTGCCCCTCTCCGACATCGCGTTCGTGGTGATCGACCAGAGCTCTTCGCAGGCGATTGATGTGCGGCCCGAACAGATCACCGAGGCGCGGGCGGAGCTCGAGGCGCAGCTCGGCACGCTCGCCACCGATCCGAGGGCGCCGCTCGAATGGCGCGTGCTTGAGGTCGGCGATACGGAAGAGGCGGGGCGGGAGCGTGGCACCCACATTATCCGCCTTCTGGAGACCGCGGCCTCCGAAGTGTCCGCGGACCGCATTGCCGGGGCCATCATCGTGTCCGACGGACAGGTGCATGACGCTGACCTCGCGGACGGCTTCCCCGCGCCGGTTCATCTGCTGCTCACAGGGCGGGAGAGCGAGTGGGACCGACGGCTCGTTGTCGAGACTGCGCCGAGCTTCGGCATCGTGGGCGAGGATGTGGAGATGCGCGTGCGCGTGGAGCAGCGAGGCGACATCCCTCCGGATGCGGGCGAGATGCTGCCCCTGCGCATCAGCGTGGATGGCGAGCCTTCCGGTGCGGTGTCGGTCCGCGCGGGCGAAAGCGTGGCCTTCAGCGTGCCGATCACACATGGTGGGCTTAACGTGCTGCAACTGACCGTCGATCCGGCGGAGACGGAGCTGACGGACCGGAACAACTCGGCGATCATCTCGATCAACGGCGTTCGGGATCGGCTGCGCGTGCTTCTCGTGTCCGGAGAGCCCCATGCGGGCGGGCGGACTTGGCGCAACCTGCTCAAGGCGGATCCGAGCGTGGATCTGGTGCATTTCACGATCCTGCGCCCGCCGACGAAGCAGGACGGCGTGCCGGTGTTCGAGATGTCGCTGATCGCGTTCCCGACCCGCGAGCTTTTCATGCAGAAGATCGACGAGTTCGATCTGATCATCTTCGATCGCTACCGCAGGCGCGGCGTGCTTCCCACGCCCTACCTTCAGAACATCGCACGGTATGTGGAGGATGGCGGCGCGGTGCTCGTCGCCTCCGGTCCTGCTTTCGCCGGGGTCGAGAGCCTGCACCGTACGCCGCTCCGCTCGGTGCTGCCTGCCGCCCCGACGGCGCGGGTGTTCGAGAAGGGGTATGTCCCCCGGATCACGGATGTGGGTCGTCGCCATCCGGTGACGGAGGGTTTGGAGGAGGCCGCACCGCGCCCGACCCTCGATGATGGCACACCGGGCTGGGGCCGCTGGTTCCGCATGATCGACATGGCTCAGGAAAGCGGCCATGCGGTGATGTCCGGACCGGACGACCGCCCGCTTCTGATCATGGACCGTCCAGGCGAGGGGCGGATCGCCGTGCTCGCCTCGGACCATGCATGGCTCTGGTCACGGGGCTACGAGGGCGGGGGGCCGCAGTCGGAGCTGCTCCGCCGCCTTGCCCACTGGCTGATGAAGGAACCTGAGCTTGAGGAAGATGCGCTCACCGCCGTGGCGGACGGGCGCGAAGTGCGGGTGGAACGCCGCACGCTCGACGACATTTCCCCGGACCTGAGCATCGAGACGCCCTCCGGCGAGACACTGACGGCGGAGTTCGTGGAGGTCAGCCCGGGCAAGTGGCAGGCGGAGTTCACCGCGCCGGAGAACGGGATCTACCGGCTCGATGACGGCCTGTTGCAGAGCGTGGCGGCTGTGGGACCCTCCGCACCCAAGGAGTTTGAGGATCCGCTCTCCACCGGTGCGCTTCTCGCATCGCTGACGGACGTCTCGCTCGGCAGCATCGAGCGTGTGGATGGGGGTGTGCCCGACATTCGCAGGGTGCGGGAGGGCCGTTCCGGCGACGGTCGGGGCTGGATCGGGCTGCACCGGCGGGATGCCTATCAGGTCCAGAACATCTCCCTCACGCCGCTGGCCCCTGCGTGGCTGGTGCTCGCGCTCACTGCGTTCTTCATTGTCGCGGCCTGGCGGATCGAGGGGCGCTGACCGATCAGTCCGGAAGCAGCGCCTTGCGGGAGGCGGAGTTGAACTCCCGCCGGTAGAGCATCATCAGGGTCGCCGCCGTTGCGAGCAGAAACGCCGCGGGCCCGAGCAACCAGGCAAGGGCCGCGAGCGCGAAGTAGAGCGCACGCAGGCCACGGTTGAAGCTCCGCGCACCGGTGATTTGCAGCACTGCCGCCCTCTCGGCCATCCGCATGCGCTCCCCTTCATTGTCCGCGCCGAGGTTGGGCACCGCGGCCATCACGACGGCCGCGTAGCTGAACAGCCGGTGGGACCAGACGAACTTCAGGAAGGCGGAGGTCACGATCAGCACCACGAGGATCAGCTTCGCCTCCAGCACCACCTTGGGATCCGCAAGCGCGGGCGACAGATCCTGCGCGACGGAGATGAGCTGTTCCGCCTGCCCGATCAGGGCGGCTCCGCCGCCGATCGCGATCATGCAGGCGGAGGCGAAGAAGGTGGTGCCCTGTCGCAACCCGTTCAGCACCGCGCTGTCGAAGATGCGCACGTCCCGCGCCTGCATCTCCATCATCCACCGCCGGCGATAGTGCACCATCAGCGTGTGGGTCGACGGACGGGAGCTGGGCGGATGCTCGATCACCCGGCCGATCACGGTCCAGCCGATGAAGAGCAGCAGCAGGCCCGCGATGTCGGCAGTGCTGAACCCGGTAAGGATCTGGGTCGGATTTTCGAGCATGGGGGGATCCTCGGCTTGTTGCGCCCGTCCTAGCGACCTTCCACGAGGATGGCCAGCAGCGTGCCGCGTGGCGGCCGGATCGAGACAATTCCGCTGGACATCTTCAAAATTGGTCATATAAACAAACCAATTCCAGCGGATTGAGGGAGAGTGCCATGGAGATGCCGGTTCCGGACGAAGCGATCATCGCGCGCAAGGCACAGATCGTGGAAAGGCTGCGCGGTGTGCTGCCCGCGGACTCGGTGATCCACGACCCGGCGGAGACCCGCGCCTATGAGTGCGACGCGCTGACGGCGTACCGGTGCCCGCCGCTCTGCGCGGTCCTGCCTTCCTCGACGGAGGAGGTTGCGGTGGTCCTCAAGATCTGCCACGCGGAAGGGGTGCCCGTTGTGCCCCGTGGTTCGGGCACATCGCTCGCGGGTGGTGCTCTGCCGACTGCGGATGCGGTGATCCTCGGCGTGGCGAAGCTCAACCAGGTGCTCGAGGCGGATTATGAGAACCGGGTAATCCGGGTTCAGGCCGGGCGCACGAACCTGAGCGTCACCGGCGCCGTCGAAGGCGAGGATTTCTTCTACGCGCCCGATCCGTCGAGCCAGCTTGCCTGCGCCATCGCGGGTAACATCGGCATGAACTCCGGCGGGGCGCACTGTCTGAAATACGGGGTGACGACGAACAACCTGCTTGGCGTGACCATGGTCACCATGGAGGGCGAGGTGATCGAGCTCGGCGGCGCGCATCTGGATGCCGCGGGATACGATCTGCTCGGTTTGGTCTGCGGGTCCGAAGGGCAGCTCGGGGTGGTGACCGAGGCCACCTTGCGCATCCTGCGCAAGCCCGAGGGTGCCCGTCCGGTGCTGATGGGCTTCGCCTCCTCGGAGGTTGCGGGAGCCTGCGTGTCGGACATCATCAAGGCGGGCGTGCTGCCGGTCGCGATCGAGTTCATGGATGAGCTCTGCATCCGCGTCTGCGAGGACTTTGCCAAAGCAGGCTACCCGGATGTTCCCGCGCTCCTGATCGTGGAGGTCGAGGGGTCGGAGCCGGAGATCCGGGAGCAGCTCGACAAGATCCTCGAGATCGCGCAGCGTCACGACCCGCTCGAGCTGCGGGAAAGCAGCAACCCCGCGGAGTCCGCGGCGATCTGGAAGGGGCGCAAGGCGGCCTTTGGCGCGATGGGGCAGATCAACGACTACATGTGCCTCGATGGCACGATCCCGGTCAGCGCGTTGCCCCTCGTCCTGCGCCGGATCGGCGAGATGTCCGAGGAGTACGGGCTCGAGGTCGGGAACGTGTTCCATGCGGGCGACGGCAACATGCATCCCCTCATCCTCTTCGATGCCAACAAGCCGGGTGATCTGGAGACGTGCGAGGCGTTCGGGGCGGAGATCCTGAAGCTTTGCGTGGAGGTCGGCGGCTGCTTGACCGGGGAGCACGGGGTCGGGATCGAGAAGCGGGATCTGATGCTCACCCAGTACACGGCAG
>JBCBAP010000066.1:0-19099 GCA_038532435.1 Pseudomonadota bacterium
GCCCCTCGCGCGCATCATCGCCGGATAGGGTCACACGCTCCTTCTTCGCCAGACCGGAGGCGGACACATAGTTGTTGATGGTGCGCGTCAGCGCGCCGCGGAAACCGGCAAGATGGGTCCCGCCGTCCCGTTGGGGGATGTTGTTGGTGAAGCAGAGCACATTCTCGTGGTAGCTGTCGTTCCACCACATCGCGACCTCGACACCGATGCCATCCTTCTCCCCACTGACAAAGATCGGTTCGTTGATCAGCGGCGTCTTGGACCGGTCGAGGTACCTCACGAATTCCCGCACGCCACCCTCATAGACGAGTTCCGTATGGAGCGTCTCGACGGGCCGCTCATCGGTGAGAGTGATGCGCACTCCGGAATTCAGAAACGCAAGCTCCCGCAACCGGTGCTCAAGCGTCGCAAACTTGTAGTTGAGATCGGAAAACGTGTCCGTCGAGGCGAGGAATCTGACCTCTGTCCCGGTGTTGTCGCCCGCATCGCCGACGATCTTGAGATGCTCCACCGTATCGCCGGTCTCGAACCGGGCCACATGCTCCTTGCCTTCGCGCCAGATGCGCAGCTCGAGCCAGTCGGACAGCGCATTGACCACAGACACGCCGACGCCGTGCAGACCTCCCGAAACCTTGTAGGAGTTCTGGTCGAACTTCCCACCCGCGTGGAGCTGGGTCATGATGACCTCGGCGGCGGAGACGCCCTCCTCCTCATGGATTCCGACCGGAATCCCACGGCCATTGTCGTGCACGGAGATCGAGCTGTCCTCGTGGATTTTCACGCTCACCGTGTCCGCGTGACCCGCCAGCGCCTCATCGATGCCATTGTCGACCACTTCATACACCATATGGTGCAGGCCGGAGCCGTCATCCGTGTCGCCGATATACATGCCCGGGCGCTTCCGGACTGCCTCCAACCCCTTGAGAACCTTGATTGAATCGGCGCCATATTCTGGCTGGCCTTGCTCGCTGTCCGACATTGCGCGGTCCCCTTATCTTGTGGACGCATTTTATCGGCTCGCGCCGGGAATGTCACGCGATTGACACTGATTTTACGGGGTTTGGCAGGGTGGGAAGACATACTGCGAAGGGCATTCGGACGGGCTCGGTCCGACCGCCTTGCGCCACATGCGACACCAACCGTACAGCGATGAAACGGAGTGATGCCAAAAGCCTCAAAGCGGAGCAGTCACATGTTGCGAGCACCGTCCGTGTATGGCCTTTTCCCGCCCTCAAGCGACCAATGACACGCCATTGTCCTCGGCAACCGTGAGGCGGAGGGCATCCTCCGGAAGGTCCTCGAAAAGCGCGGGCTCGGTCCCTGTCATCCAGGCCTGCGCGCCGAGGGCCGCGACCTCCGCATAGAGGGCGGCGCGTCTGCCCGGGTCCAGATGCGCCGCCACCTCGTCGAGCAGGAGGATCGGTGGCGCGCCGAAGCTTTCCGCCAGCGCGGCTGCGTTGGCGAGGATCAGCGCGATGAGAAGCGCCTTCTGCTCCCCCGTGGAACACAGGCGGGCAGGCACGTCCTTCGCTGCGTAGACCGCGTCCAGATCCGCCCGGTGGGGGCCGATGAGGGTTCGGCCCGCACCCATGTCCCGCGAACGGCCCTCGGCCAGCGCCTCGGCAAGGGCATCCGCCTCCGTCAGGGTGGGTCCCTCGGCGGCGAGGGCAAGCCTTGCGGTTGGAAACGCCGTCTCCCGTCGGCCCTGCGCCGCCTCGAGCGCGGCAATGGTCTCAAGCCGGTTGAGCGTCAGCGCCGCCCCTGCCTCAGCCATCTGCTGCTCCAGCGCGCTGTACCAAGCCGAGTCCCGGATCTGATCCTTGAGGAGCCGGTTTCGCTCCCGCATCGCCTTCTCATAGGTCAGCGACAGGTCGCCATGATCCGGCATCTGGCTCAGCGCCAACCGGTCGAGGAAGCGCCGCCGCTCGCTTGCGCCCTCCACCCACAGCCGGTCCATCACCGGGATCAGCCATACGATCCGGGCGATGCGGCCAAGCGCGATCTGCGGTGCGGTTTTGCCGTCAATATCGACGGACCGCGTCCCCTCGCCCTCCGCCCCGGTCATCAGGTCGTGAACCTGCCCCAGCGAGGTCAGTTCCGCGCGGACCCGCCAGCCCAGCGCTTCCGGCCGCCGTGCAAGCTCCCCAGGACCCGCACGGCGCAGCCCGCGCCCCGGGGAGAGCATCGAGATCGCTTCGAGGATGTTGGTCTTGCCCGCCCCGTTGGGACCGGTGATGGCGACCGTGCGCCCCTCCGCTGCGATCCGCGTCAGACTGTGGGACCGGAAATGGCTGAGCGTGAGCTGCTCGACCGCAAGGCCGGGCATGGGCCTGCGCTCAGACCCGCATGGGCATGACGACGTAAACCGCGCTGTCGTCGTTGCCTTCGCGCATCAGGGTAGGATCGCCGGAGGAGTTGAACATGAACACCGCGTTCTCCCGGTCCACCTGGCTGGCAATTTCAAGGAGGTATTTTGCGTTGAACCCGATCTCCAGTCGGTCGGAATCGTATGCGACCGCGAGCTCCTCATCCGCCGCCCCGCTGTCCGGTGCGTTGACCGACAGAACCAGTCGATCTTCATCGAGTGTGAGCTTCACGGCGCGGGAACGTTCGGAGGACACGGTGGACACCCGGTCCACCGCCTGCGCGAACTCCGCCGCATCGACCTCCAGCCGGCGCGGGTTGTTCTGCGGAATAACCCGGTTGTAGTCGGGGAACGAGCCGTCGATGACCTTGGAGGTGAGGGTCACATCTGGTGTCGCAAAGCGGATCTTGGTCTCACTTACGCTCACGGCGATTGCCATATCATCATCGTCGAGCAGCTTGCGCAGCTCCCCCACGGTCTTCCGCGGCACGATCACGCCGGGCAGGTTGTCCGCACCGTCGGGCAGGTCGCTGTCGATCCGCGCGAGGCGGTGGCCGTCGGTGGCCACACAGCGCAACATCTGCCCCTCCGGCCCGGGCGCGGAGTGCATGTAGACGCCGTTCAGGTAGTACCGGGTCTCCTCCGTCGAAATCGCAAACTTCGCCTTGTCGAAAAGGCGCCGCAGCACCGGCGCCTTGGCGGAGAAGTTGCACTCATACTCGGAGGACGCCATCACCGGGAAATCCTCCCGTGGCAGGGTGGCGAGGGAGAAGTGGGAGCGCCCCGCCCGCACCTCGATCCGGCCCGATCCGGGCTCCTCGTTCAACTCCACCGTCGCGCCATCCGGCAGCTTGCGCACGATCTCGTGGAGGGTATGCGCGCCAACGGTCGTTGCTCCCGCCTGATTGACCATCGCGGGCACCATGTCCACCACCTCGATGTCGAGGTCCGTGGCACGGAAACTGATCTTGTCTCCTTCTGCCTCGATCAACACATTCGCAAGGATCGGGATGGTGTTCCGCCGCTCGACAACCGATTGCGCCCGGCTCATTGCCTTCAACAGCGCGCTGCGTTCGATGCTGACCTTCATCTTTCGATTTTCCCTTGCCTGCACGCTAGATGATGCGGTTACGGTGGATAGAAACACTAGAAGCAAAGCAGGCCAAGCGCAAATCGAATTGCGGCCGATTGGCGGGGAGATGCCGATGTCTGACGCAGGTTTTGTCGACCCTGAAAGGGCCCAGTTCGAGGCGTTCAAGGGCCTGCCTCGAGACACGCCGATCCACATGCTCAACCTTGTCCGGTTCCGCGCGCAGGCGGCCTACCCGGACGGTCGCGGCGGCACCGGGGCGGAGGCCTACGCAGCCTATGGTCGGGAGAGTTCTCCGGTGTTGTCCAGGGTCGGAGGGCGCATCCACTGGACGGGCGGGTTCGAGACTGTGCTGATCGGTCCGGAGGACGAACAGTGGGACGCGGTCTTCATCGCGGAATATCCAAACGCAGGGGCCTTTCTGGCGATGGTCACGGACCCGGAGTACCAGCGGGCGGTCATCCACCGGCAGGCGGCGGTCGAAACCTCGCGGCTTATCCGCGTGAAGCCCGGCGTCGCGGGTGCCGGATTCGGCTGAAGCGACCAGTTGCGCCAGTTGAAGGCCGCGTGAGCGCCGACGCCGCGCGGTAGGAGGCGTCCCGGCATTTCGTCCGACGAAGCGCCGTCTTTACCGACCCAAGGGCGCGGCCCCCATTATAGCCAGAGCACGCGGTACCCCGTCGGTCTGCACAGCGGTTCATCTCACAGGCGCGATCCTCCCTGCGCAGGCCAGAGACAACCTGTTTCGTGGGATATTTCCAATTTCCCGGCTGGCCCTGCCACTCGCTGGGGTGGATCGCCTGGCCTAGGCCTCGAGCATACGGCGGAGCAGTTCCACGTCCTCGGCGACCTGGCTGTCGGTTAGCTTGAGCTCTTCGATCTTCTTCACCGCGTGGACCACGGTCGAATGGTCCCGGCCGCCGAACTTGCGCCCGATCTCCGGCAGGCTCTTCGACGTGAGAGTCTTGGCGAGGAACATCGCAACCTGCCGGGGCCGGGCGATTGAGCGGGACCGGCGGGGGCTCAAGAGATCGCTGAGCCGCAGATTGTAGTGATCGACCACCTTCCGCATGATCTCATCGATCGTCACCTTGCGTTCGGAGGCGCGCAAGATGTCGGCAAGGCACTCCTGCGCCATGTCCATCGTGATCTCCCGCCCGACGAGGGAGGCAAAGGCGAACAGGCGCGTGAGAGCGCCCTCAAGCACCCGGACATTGGAGCTGATCCGGTGGGCAAGGAACTCGATCACGCCGGGGCTGATCGTGACGCCCGGATGCTGCTCGAGCTGTGTTTCCAGCTTCGACTGGAGGATGCCAAGGCGAAGCTCGTAGTCGGTCGGATGCAGATCGACGACGAGACCCCACTGCAGCCGCGACTTGATCCGCTCTTCAAGCTTGTCGATCTCCCCGGGCGCACGATCGGCGGAAATGATCACCTGCTTGTTCTGGTCGATCAACGCATTGAACGTATGAAAGAATTCTTCCTGAGTGGAGTCTTTCCCGGCAATGAATTGCACGTCATCGACCATCAGCACATCGACGGAGCGGAAGATCTCCTTGAACCCGATCATGTCCTTGAACCGCAGCGCCTGTACGAACCGGTACATGAACTGTTCAGCCGAGAGGTAGAGCACCCGGTGTTCGGGGTTGGCGCGCTGAAGCTCCCACGCGATGGCGTGCATCAGGTGGGTCTTGCCCAGTCCCACTCCGCCATAGAGGAACAAGGGGTTGAAGGACACGCCCTGGGACTCGGCAACCCGCCGGGCGGCAGCATGGGCCAGCTCGTTGGGCTTGCCCACCACGAAACTGTCAAAGGTGAACCGGTGGTCGAGCGGGGAGCCGGGCAGCTCCGCATCCTTGCTCGCCTGCACCGCCGGTTTCGGCGCCTGCGTCCGCGCTGCGACAGGCTTCGAGTCGGGCACAGTGAAGAACAGGCGGTTTACCGGAATACCCTCCTTGACGAAGGACCGTCGGATGCTGTCGCCATAGTTGCGCTCCACCCACTGACCGATGAAGGAGCTTGGCGCGGTGAAGCGTGCGGTGCCATCGGTGACAGTTTCAAGCGCCAGAGGATGGATCCAGCTTTTGTAGGTTTCGGTGCCCAGCCGTTCCTTCATGTCGGTACAAATACGGCCCCAGGCATCGATATGCTGCATCTTCGTTTCCACTCTTTTCTTGTTGTCTGTCACGCACCGCGACGCGGCGGCACTACACCTAATTCATTCAACAATTCAGTATGTTAACCTTGCCGCCAAGGCAGGCCATGCACCTTCCAGCCATTGGTGACACCCCGATGACCATGCCCATCGAGATCCCCTTCGAACCCTTCGGCGACGTTAACGCAGGTGGCCTCGATCCCCTGCTGGGAAAGAGCACCGGCAACTGTCATCGCCGCCTCCATGGACCGAGCACCTGACCGGCAGATGAAGAAGAGGGTCTTCGGCACGTCGCCCCCAAGCTGTTCCATCAATTGGCCGACGAACTGCTCATTGAGCGCCATGCCCGGAAAACTGCGCCATTCAATTGCAAGCGTGCGACGACCGGCGGGGCGTGTATCGGGCAGACCGACGAAGGTCCACTCAGCGTGGGATCGTACATCGACTAACGCGGTTTCAGGGTCTGATTCCATTTGCGCCCATACGTCGTTCGGCGCCATCTCAATAGGTCTCAGGCCGTCCATCGTGTTCCGTTCCCCGCGCTGCAGTCTCTCGAATCCCAAGTTCGAACATACACCGATTCCAAATGCGCTTCCAATATTGACAGCGAGAAAAACTCACGACGCAGAGTAAAGCTCAAATAGAACGCACGCACAACTACAGCGAGTACTTACGTACTTCGCTGTTAATTCTTAGCAGTGCTGTCCAATTAAGGTCGCCTAAAGGTCCTAAAGGCGAGGCATGACCGTAGAATTGGCGCGCGATTCTGGCAAGCAGACCGAAAAGAGAACATCATAAAAAATTGAAAAAGGCGCTCCGCGACAGCGAAACGCCTTTCAAATCAAATAGTTATTGCTCTCTTAGGAGGCCATCGCCTTTACGCGGGCGGAAAGGCGGGACATCTTCCGGCTGGCAGTATTCTTGTGGAGGATGCCTTTGGTCACGCCGCGCATGATCTCCGGCTGCGCAGCCCGCAGGGCCTCCGCAGCGGCAGGTTGATCACCGCCCGCGATGGCTTCCTCAACCTTGCGCAGGAAGGTCCGGATGCGGGAGCGGCGCGCTTTGTTCACTTCAGTGCGACGCTCAATCTGGCGCACGCGTTTCTTTGCTGACGGCGAGTTTGCCATGATCTATCTCGGTTCTTTCTTCAAAGATGAGCCGCGTGCTTACACACGGCTCTTTGTCGAGTCAATGCGGCTTCAGCAGATTTTTAAGGAGCAACCGGACGTCACTTGTCCCGGAACTGTGGCGCCCGTTTTTCGGTGAAGGCCGCCATGCCTTCCGACTGATCTTCCGTCGCGAAAAGGGAATGGAACACCCGCCGTTCGAAGAGGAGGCCTTCGCGCAGCGTGGTCTCGAACGACCGGTTCACCGATTCCTTCACGGCCATGATCGTCAGGAGCGATTTTTCGCCGATCTTGTCCGCGGTCTTCAACGCCTCGTCGAGGAGGTCCTTCGCCGGTACGATGCGGCTGACGAGGCCAGCACGCTCCGCTTCCTCCGCATCCATGAAGCGGCCGGTCAGGTTCATCTCCATCGATTTCGCCTTACCGACGGCACGGGTCAGGCGCTGGGTCCCGCCGATTCCGGCCATGACGCCGAGGTTGATCTCCGGCTGGCCAAACTTTGCGGTGTCGGAGGCAAGGATGAAGTCGCACATCATGGCAAGTTCGCATCCACCACCCAGCGCGTAGCCGCTGACCGCAGCGATGATCGGTTTCCGACAGCGGGTGATCGCATCCGTCTGCACGGTGAAGAAATCCTCGGTGAACATGTCGACGTAAGACTTCTCCGACATCTCCTTGATGTCCGCGCCAGCGGCGAAGGCTTTCTCTGATCCGGTCAGGACGATGCAACGGATGTTGTCGTCCCGGTCCATGGCGCCGAGCGCGTCGGCCAGCTCCGTCAGAAGCTGCGAGTTCAGCGCATTCAGGGCGTCGGGGCGGTTCAGCCGGATCAATCCGACGTGATCCTGCGGCTCGACGATGAGCATCTCATAGGCCATGTGGTGTCCCTTGTTCAGTCCCTGGCGCGGTGATGTTGCGCGGACGGGTGGCGAATTCAAGCGTGATGTGGTCAGCGTTGACAGGCCGGGCAGTAGAACGAAGAGCGGCCGGATTGGACGATCCGCGCCACCGTTCCACCACAGCCAAGGGTTCTGCAAGACGCACCCTCCTGGCCGTACACGGCGAAGCTGTGCTGAAAATATCCAAGCTCTCCATCCGCTTGGCGGTAATCGCGCAGGGATGAGCCCCCCGCCTCGATCGCATCGGTGAGGACGGCGCGGATCGCGTCTGCCAACCGGTCGAGCCGCGCGGCACCGATGCGGCCCGCGAGCCGCTTTGGCGAGATGCCCGCGCGCCAGAGCGCCTCGCACACATAGATGTTGCCGAGGCCGGCGACGATTCGCTGATCGAGGAGTGCAGCCTTCACCGGGCTGCGCTTACCGGCGAAGCGGTCGCGCAGAAGAAACGCCCCGAACCCGTTGCCGAGCGGTTCGGGACCGAGCACGGAGAGCAGCTTGTGTCCCTCCCCCTCAGCCGTCGGAAACAGGTCCATCGCACCGAACCGCCGGGCGTCGTTGAAGGTGATGCGGGTGCCATCCTCCATATCAAACACCACATGATCGTGCTTTTCGGGTGCCGGATGGGTGTGGTGGAACGCGCCGGGCGTGTGGCCTGCGATGATCATCCGTCCGGACATGCCGAGATGGATCAGCAGCGTCTCCCCCCGGTCGAGATCTGCGAGGATGTACTTTGACCTCCGGCGCAGGCGCTCCACCCGCGCGCCGGTGAGACGGTCGGCCATACGCTCCGGAAAAGGCCAGCGCAGGTCCGGCCTGCGGACATCCGCCCGGGCGATGATGCGCCCCGTCATCGCGGGCTCTAGCCCCCGGCGCACGGTTTCAACCTCTGGCAATTCGGGCATCCCGACCTCTCGATTGTCAGCCGAAAGGGTGTAGCGCGCGACGGGGGCGGTGGCCAGCCTCGTGCATGGATCACGGCGGGATGTGCGGCTGATGGCGGTCGGGTGAGACTGCGCCGATGGTCGAAGAAATGGAGCACGCATCGCCCCCGCATCGACGCGCAAAGGTGTGATCGGCCGACCCCGCTGAGCCTGCCGCGGTCCCTTCCCGTGCACAACCGGCTTCAGCCGTGCCAAGAGCGTCATGTTGCGTGGTCTCCTGTCTGACCGGCGAAACCCGCGGAGGTTGCCCCGCACTAACCCAGCAGTCCCAATGGAAAACTTCCCCCCTGAGGCACTCTGCCCACCTTCCTTGTCCGCGCAGCGCGACTAGGTTAGCTGTCAGAAAACAGGAGCATGTCCATGTCAGACAAGACCACCCATTTCGGGTACCAGTCCGTGCAAGAGGACGCGAAGGCAGGCATGGTCCACGGCGTGTTCTCATCCGTTGCGAACAAGTATGACGTTATGAATGACGTGATGAGCGCTGGCATCCACCGCCTGTGGAAAGACGCGATGATGGACTGGCTCGCCCCCCGGGGGCACATGCGCCTTCTCGATGTCGCAGGGGGGACCGGAGACATCGCCTTTCGCTTTCTCAAGCGTGGCGGGGGGGCGGCGACGGTCTGCGACATGACCGAGTCGATGCTGCTGGAGGGGCAGAAGCGGCCCGAGGCCGAGGGTGCGCCCCTCGATTGGGTCGTCGGCGACGCGATGGCCCTGCCCTTCGACGCGGCGAGCTACGACGCTTACACCATCAGCTTCGGCATCCGGAACGTCACCCGCATGGAGGATGCGCTGTCCGAGGCGTACCGGGTGCTCAAGCCCGGCGGCCGGTTCCTGTGCCTCGAATTCAGCCAGATCCCCAACGATCTGTTGCAGCGGATGTACGATGCCTATTCGTTCAACGTGATCCCGCAGATGGGGCGGATGATCACCGGCGACCGGGACAGCTATCAGTATCTGGTTGAATCGATCCGGCAGTTCCCGGATCAGGACACCTTCGCCGATCGGATCCGGGCGGCGGGTTTTGAGAATGTGAAGTACCGCAATCTCTCCATGGGCATCGCAGCCCTCCACTCGGGCTGGAAGATTTGAGCTTCTTCTCCAATGTCTGGCGGCTGGTGCGAACCGGGTCGACCTTCGAACGGACCGGCGCGCTGTCGGTTGCGATGGAGGCGATGGGTGCACCGCCGCCCCTGCGCGTGGCGGCGAAGGCGCTCCTGTGGCCCTTTCAATGGCTGGGGCTGAAGGGAGATCCCGCGCTGCCGCCGGTCGTCAGGGCGATCACGGCGCTTGGCCCGTCGTACGTGAAGTTCGGCCAGATCCTGTCCACCCGCCCGGACGTGACCGGAGACGAACTGGCAGGACAGCTCCGCATCCTGCAGGACAAGCTCGCTCCCTTTCCCATGGACGCCGCGCGGCGCGAGGTGGCGCTGGAGCTTGGGTGCCCGGTGGAGGAGGTCTTCTCTGAGTTTTCCCCACCCATCGCCGCCGCCTCCATCGCGCAGGTCCACCGGGCCCGTGTGCGGGACAGCGGTCGTGAGGTCGCCGTAAAGATCCGCCGGCCCGACATCGCCAAGGCGTTCAAGCGCGACATCGACGCGTTCTATTTCGTCGCGGGCTTCATCGAATTCTTCGTCCCCGCCACCCGACGACTGAAACCGAAACAGGTGGTCGCCCATTTCGACAGCGTCGTGCAGGGTGAGCTCGATTTCCGGATGGAGGCCGCTGCGGCGGCGGAGTACGGCGCTCTCGTCGCCGATGACGAGGGCTTCTCCGTCCCTGCCGTGCTCTGGGACCTTTCCGCCTCCCGCGTCATGACGACGGAGTGGATGGGCGGGACCAACATGGGCGATATCGACGCGCTCAAGGCCCGCGGGATCGACCTTCCCGACATGGCAAAGCGGATCATCCAGACCTTCCTCAACCACGCGCTGCGGGACGGGTTCTTCCACGGGGACATGCACCAGGGCAACTTGAAGGTGGGGCCCACGGGCGACCTCGTCGCGTTCGATTTCGGGATCATGGGCCGGATCGATGCATACACCCGCAAGGTCTATGCGGAGATCCTGATCGGCTTTCTCCGCAAGGACTACCGCCGTGTCGCGGAGGTGCATTTCGAGGCGGGCTACGTGCCTGCGGACAAGGACGTCGACGCCTTTGCGCAAGCGCTCCGCTCCGTCGCCGAGCCGATCTTCGGCCAGGATGCGAGCCGGATCTCCATGGCCCGCCTGCTGGGCCACCTGTTCGACGTGACCGAACGTTTCGGGATGGAAACCCGGACGGAGCTGCTGCTGCTCCAGCGAACCATGGTGGTGGTGGAGGGCGTGTCCCGCTCCCTCGATCCCACGATGAACATGTGGACGGTGTCGAAGCCGGTCGTCGAAGGCTACATCCGCGACAATATCGGCCCGCGGGCGGTGGCCCGGGACCTTGCGGAAACCGTGCGGATCCTGTCCCGTTTCGGACCGCTCCTGCCCCGGATGGCGGAGGATGCGCTCATCCGCGCGAACGCGACACCGGTGCCCGAGCCGCACACGCGCTCGGTGCCGGGCTGGATCTGGGCCCTTGTCGGTGCCGTGTTGGGCGCGCTGATCGTCGCGGGGCTCGACAGGCTCGACTAGGTCAGGTCCCGGCGAGGCTCGCCTGGAGTGCCTCTGCCTCCCGCTTCAGCGCAGGCTCGAACTCGGCAAACCCTTGCTCCACCCGCCACTGGCAATGGCACAGCATGCGCCAGTGATAGGCTGGCGCGGCGCGGCGATAGAGCCTGTCGATCGTGTCGTCCTTGTAGGCGGTGAAGAACCGTGTGCATTCGGCAGCGGTCAAGGGCGCCTCACCGTTCGTCAGCCACATTGCGGGCGAGAGCGCGAGGGCGATGTCCTCGAGCGCCGGGCCGATGCCGGGGCATTGCCAGTCGATCAGCACCGCTGTCCCGTCCTGCAGCACCACGTTGCCCGGAACCGGGTCGCCGTGGAGCGGCACCAGCGGGCCGAGCGGCAGGTCCTCGAGCGTCGGGCGCAACTCCTCGAGCCTCCGCGCACCTTGAACCTGTCGAGCGATCCGGTCTCCCTCCCCCAGAACCTGAGCAATCGACGTCGGACGGCTGCGAACCGCACCAGCGGGGCCTGCCCCGTGCAGCTGCCGAAGGGCGCGGGCCAGCGCCTGCGGATCCCGACACGGGGTGGACCCGTCGACAAACGTGGTCATGATCGCGAGACGCTCCGGCCGATGCGCGATCAGCCTTGGGGCCAGACCGCTCCGTCCCCACCGGGCAAGCGACATAACCTCGTCGGAATAGCTGTTGGGAAAGAGCGGCGCATCCGCTCCAGCGGCAAACTCCTTGAGCGCGACGTCGCCCGCTTCGAGGGCGACACGCCAGACACGGTTCGTCCGCCCCCCGCTCAGCGGCGCCGACGACGCATTCGCGGGGATGCCGAAGGCCGCCCGTAGCGCCTGCGGCAGCGCCCCCCGCTCCGCTGTGTCGGTCATTCGGAGACCAGCTTGACCCTCTGTCCGGGCGTCAGGCGAGAATTCGCATCCAGCGAGTTCAGCGCCAGGAACCGCTCCAGCCGCAGGGGCCCGGGCGACATGCGCTGCGCGAGGCTGTTGACTGTGTCCCCCGCCCGCACGGTCGTGACCCGCACCCGGTAGGGTTTGAGCCGCGCCGCCTGCGCCTCCGTTAGGCTGTCAAAGCTCTGCACGGACCGGTCGAGCGCCTGACGCGATGCGCGTGCCGTCTGCGGGCTGAGGGCGGTAAAGCGGTAGAGCCGCCCGTTCGCCCGGATCACCGTCAGATCACCCACGGCAACGCCGGTGTCCTGCTGGACCGGGATCGTCATGGTCGCCGCGTCCAGCCCGTCGATCCGGCGCGGGCGGATGTCCGCGATGTCCCCGACCGGATTACGCTCCCGGATCTGAGGATACCATAAATCCCTCAGGTAAGATGTGAGCGACCCGCCAGGATCCGACGCCGCGTCCATGATCAGGACGCTGGAATCGCGTCCCGCCGCGATGATCTGCGTCGGCTGGTTCGTGATCCGATATCCTTCCGGGACCGAGAACATGAAACGAAGAACCGGATGCTGGAAACTGTTGCCGCGGACAAATCCCTGCTTCGGGCTGTCGCCATAGACCATACCGTCGATCATGTTGAGGTACCGGTCCTCGTTCCGCGCGGTCCCGCCGCTCGCATTGCGACCGGCCGCGGCGATCGCCTGCCGCACCCGGTCCGCAGTGGCAGGGTGGGAGGCGAGGAAGTCGACGCGGTTGGGGTTGTAGGTCCCCCCCTGCAGGGTCGCATCGACTGAGGATTTGTCGGACATGGACTCCAGGAACTCCGCCTGCGCGATTGGATCGTATCCGGTCCGCGCGATGTAGGAGACGCCGAGCGTATCCGCCTCGAACTCCTGGGTTCGGGAGTAGGAGGCGAGGCTGCCAGCGGCCACGGTCTGCCCGATCTCGAGCCCAAGCTGAGCGCCCCGCTCGCCACCCAGAACAGCACCGAGAATGGCTGCGCCGAGAACGCCGACGGTCGCACGCTGAGACCGGTTCTGCCGCTCCGTCCCGTGGCGGGCGGTCACATGACCCATCTCATGGCCCAGCACACCCGCAAGCTCCGCCTCGTCATCGGCGAGCGCAAGCAGTCCGCGGGTCACGTAGACATACCCCCCGGGCAGGGCGAAGGCGTTGATCACCGGGCTGTCCAGCACGGTGAAGGTCCATTTCGCGTTGGGTTGCTCGGTATTGGACGAAATTCTGCGCCCGATATCGCTGACATAGCTGCGGATCGCAGCGTCCGGCACCTCGCCTCCATACTCCGCGAGGATGCGTGGATGATTTTCATCGCCGATCCGCTGTTCGGACGCAGTGCGTCCGGAGAACACTTGCGGGGTGGTGGACTGTTGCGCTCCTCCGCGCGTCTCCCGCACGCCACCGGCACTACAGCCCGCAAGCGCTGCGGCAAAAATCAGAACGACGGCGGCGCGCCATGATCGTGACATGGACATATCCTCCTGTCCGTTTGCGCGCACGATAACGGCTGGTCCGGGGATTGACCATGCGGATAAGCTCAATTGACGGTCATCGGGCCGCTGGCTAGAACCGAAAAAGGGCCCCGTAGCTCAGCAGGATAGAGCGGCAGATTCCTAATCTGGAGGTCACAGGTTCGAATCCTGTCGGGGTCACCACACAAGAGCAAGAAACAGTTCTTCGGGGCTGTTTGGACACAGCTCCAGTCATTTTCGTTCCATCCAAACCGCAGATTTCGAGGCGTGGAGCACGCCGCGCAGCCTTGTTGCGCAAACAAGACGCTTCTTTGAACCGAACGGGCTTCCCTCGGACCAATTTGGGTTACAAGCGCGTGCCGTTGTCCTACGTTATAGGTGAAGACCGTCTTGCGGTGCCCGTCCCTTTCGAGTTTGCCAAGTCACACTCGATCCCTTCTTCTGTCACCGCACGACCGTCGCAGAGGGCCCTCAAGCCGGGCTGACCTTCACCGCGGCGAGCCGGTCCCTCGTCGCCGCAACCGTGACATCCAGCGTTGCAGCAACCGCCCTCTTGGCTCCGACAGAGGCGGCTGCGTAATGCGTCGCCTCCGGCACCACGGCGACCTGTGGCGACGTGCCGATCGGTGGCTTCGCCAAGACGGCCAACGTTGAGGATGGCGTGCCCGGATCGGCTAACTCGTAGGGCTCTGATGTCGTCGGGTCGAACGGTGATTGGCTCCGCTTCGCGATGGCAGTAAGAGCCGCGTTCGACGGTCACGATTTGTGGATTGAACTACCCGCAAAGGGTCTTTAGACGGCGCTGCTGCACTTACCGGTCGGGCTGGCAAGCATGACGCCCTCGTGAAGATGGGAAATCTGCTCGGATGTCGACAGAGCTTCTGATCCTTGCGATCTGCGAGCGCGGCCCTCCACGGTATCGAAACCTTCAGGACCAATAATCTTGGTCACATGTGCAATGCGATTTAGGGTGCTCCGGAGGAGACTATCATCATCGGCCAGCTGCGAAGCACTGCAACCGAGTCTGAAGCACCGGCTGGCGCTCTGGACTGGTCTGTCTGCGTTTAGCCAGAGCCCCGGACTCAACCAAGGCGACAGAGAACCTCGCTCCTACCGAACCAGGACCATGTCCTGCTCTCTTACCTCTTTGACCAGTCCCGCCCGCGGTGTGTTCTGAGCGTCCGGCAATCGCCGAAGACTCTAGTGTTTGACGCTCGGCAGAACAGGCTTAGGCCGTCGCTGCAGTTCTACGTTTCCCGCGACAATCTTGCGTCGGAGCTCCAGTGCAATTCCCGCAAACAGGGCATTTGCTGTCGTTTGGCGTTCGCGCTTCAGCCACTCGATCTTACCGGTCTCGATCCGCCAGACCCGCGACCGTTGGGTCGTTATGACGTTCGCAGATGCCAGCCCGCCGTCGAGTGCCGACATTTCCCCGACATACTGTCCGTCCTCGACCGTAGCCACTTCACGCTGACCGATCTGAACCGACGCTTTCCCAGCGGACAGAAGCGTCATGTACCGAGGGCTTTCGTCTTGCACTGCGAGGTACGTGGCCTCCGGGAGCGATATCCACTCGCCCATGTCGAGGAGTTCGCGACATGCGCCCGGTGCCAGTCCCTGAAGTCGCGTTGCGGTAAACTGTCGTTCTTCTTGGGTAAAGCGCGCACCCCTGTCCCGACGCCAGAGCAGGTAGAGCTGGATCAGGTTTACCAACAGCAACAAACCTTCCCAGAAGACGCCAACGGGATTGCGCAGCCAGAAGAGATCGTAGGCGATGCCCGCAAGAGCGGACGCGATCACAAGGATTCGCAACTTGGAGATGTCACGCATCAGCATGGACACGACGAGCAGGACATATGACAGATGGCCTACGATCCCACCTGTCGAAAACGCGGCGTCCATCCAGTAATCCAAGGGGCGAGAGACCTGCTGTTGCGGGGACCGGTTGCGAAAGGATAACGGTCCGACCAAGCACCAGCAAGAAGCTAGCCGAAGTCATGACGCGCGAGACGCTTGGGGCTCCATCAGAAGATGAAAAATCATCGTCGGGGTGGGATATATAAAGCAGATATTATTATGCACAGCAGCGTTTCTATATTTTTTTCTCTGAATTTCACAAAATAACTGAAATAAATACTTATTCTGTACCGTGACTAATCTGAAGAAGGTGAGCCAAATTCGGACTCACTCCAGATTATATTTTTTGTTATTTAAATCAAATTTGTGCCCCTCTCCTAGATCTTGTCCAGATCAAAGATGACGGAACACACAAACGCACGAGACATTTAGGTACTCCTGAGCGGCGGGCCGACATGGATATGCCCTTGGTAAACTTTGCAATGCACCTAGAGTTTGAGCGAACGCCGTTGTGACAGCTCATCGAGGCTTCCGAGTAGTTCTTGACGCATGACCCTCTGCAGTTAGCCTCTTTAAATCAGCCGGTTAAGCGGCCTGGGGTTCATCGACCGTGCCTTACGGGTTCAAAGTGTCGACAAACCAGCTGCAGTCAGTGAACCGGCTGAGTCTGTGAGTGAAATAGCGCGGTCTACTTAAGACGCGGTGTGCGCACCCGTGACGGGTGAAGAAGGATCTGGAATGCCAAGTTGGCCTGCAATGCGCTTGAGTTGTGCACCTCAACAAACCGCGTGGCCCGAGGATACCGGCACCTCCCCGATGGGGCAGGAGTTCGTGTGCGCACCCTTCCAAAGCCATCCGATTAAAACGCCTGGGGCGGCGAAGGCTGCCACTGCGGCTCACTCATTCGGCGCGGTTGTGATCAGGTGAGCCAGGTCGATCAACTGTGGGTTTTGATCTGCGCTGCGTTGGTCTTCATGATGCAGGCAGGCTTCATGTGTATCGAAGCGGGGATCACACGCACGAAGAACAATATCAGCGTGGCCATCAAGAACATCAGCGACTTTTCGTTGTCGATCCTGATTTTCTGGATGCTCGGTTACGGCCTGATGTTCGGCGACAGCCTTGGCGGAATGCTGGGCACAAGCAAATTCGCCTTCAATGAACTGAGCGGCAGCGATGCCTACATTCACTTCCTGTTTCAGGCGATGTTCTGTGGAACCGCGGCCACGATAATCTCCGGTGCGGTGGCTGAACGATGCACGTTTCACGGCTATCTGATGATCACGGCCCTGACGGCCACGCTGATCTACCCGATCTTTGGCCATTGGGCATGGTCCGTGGATCTGGCAAATGATCCTGCTGGCTGGCTCGGTGCGCTTGGCTACTACGATTTTGCGGGGTCAGGGGTCGTGCACGCCGTCGGTGGTGGCGTTGCGCTTGCGGCAGTGCTTGTGCTTGGCCCGCGCGACGGTCGGTTCCTGAACACCGGACAGCCAAGACGTTTCAACGGGTCCAACCTGCCGCAGACGATGCTGGGCGTCATGCTCCTCTGGTTCGGGTGGATCGGTTTCAATGGTGGAAGTTTCCTGGGGCTGACGGATGAGGTCGGGCCCGCGCTGCTGAACACTTTTCTGGCGGGGGTGGCAGGGGTGATCGCGGGTCTCGGGGTTTCGTGGGTAAGAACCGGGAAGCCTCACGTCTTTTCCGGAATGAACGGTGCGCTGGCCGGCCTTGTGGCAATCACGGCAAGCTGCAGCCTGGTTGGTGCGCAACAGGCTCTTCTCATCGGATCCATCGGGGGCTTGATCGCCTACTCGGGTGACAAGCTTCTCGAACGGCTTCGCATCGACGATGTGGTCGGCGCCGTTCCCGTTCATTTGTTCTCCGGCGTCTGGGGCATGCTTGCCGTCGCGGTGTTCGGCTCGTCCGCCTCGGACGCCAGCTTTCTTGAACAGCTGTCAGCGCAAGTAGCGGCCATCGTCGCAGTTGTGGGTATCGCTTTTGTGGTTCCGTTTGTTCTGTTGAGCCTCCTGGACCGGGTCATTCCTCTTCGTGTGACCCAGCATGTCGAGACCATCGGTTTGAATGTCGGGGAGCACGGCGCGAACACGGACCTGAACGAGCTGTTTGAGGTCATGCAACGCCAGGCCCGGGAGGGGGACCTCAAACTTCGCGCCCCTCAGTCGCCATTCACCGAGGTGGGCCAGATTGGCCTCTTCTACAACTCCGTTCTCTTTGAGCTCGAACAGTCCTTTGACCGGGTCAAGCAACAGCAAAAGGACCTGAGCCAGGTTCTCGAAGAAAAGGAAGGACTGATCGAGAGCGTCCTGCCAAAGGGTATCGCAAAGCGGATGACAGCGGGCGAAGAGCAAATCGTCGATCAGATCGCCGATGCCTCTGTCGTTTTCATTGATATCGTCGATTTCACCTCGTTCGCCTCCTCGGTGTCTCCACAGGAATCGATGGCATTGCTGGACAATCTCTTCGGCAGATACGATGAGGTCATCCGGCAGTTCGGACTTGAGAAGATCAAAACCATCGGGGACAGCTACATGTACGTCGCGGGGGTAACACGCCCGCAGGCGGATCATTGCGCGGCGGCTGTCGATGCCGCTCTTGAGATACTCTTCGTCACACGGCAGGTGTCGCGCGAGCTTGGTCGCGATCTCAACGTCCGGATCGGCGCACATAGCGGCCCGCTCGTCGCCGGTCTCATCGGGAACTTGAGATTTGTCTATGATTTGTGGGGGACGACGGTGAACGTCGCCGCAAGAATCGAGGAAGCCGGAAAACCTGGCAAGGTGAGCGTGAGCGAAGCAGTTGTCACACGTCTTGGTGACGAGTTTACGCATCAGCGTCAGGCACGGGTCCGGCTCAAGGGCATCGGACCGACCGTATTGTACTCGGTCGAAGCGCGCCGAACGACCCTTCGCAGCGCTTGATCTCACCCGGAGGGACTGTTGCGTTAGGCGACGGAACATATCAGCATGAAGTCTTTTTGGGGAGAGCAGCGTGCCACGCAAGTCGCCGTTCATGCGCCATCGGTTTTCACGTGAGATCATCCTTTGTGCCGTGCGGTGGTACCTCCGTTTTCCACTGTCCTACCGAGAAGTGGTGGATCTGCTCGCAGAGCGTGTTCAGGAATTTGGGCCTGAGCTGACCAAGCGTACCGAGACACGTTTGCGCCGTGAGAGCCTCACCTGGCATGTGGATGAAACCTACATCCGCGTTGGTGGGAAGTGGCGAGATTCCCTGCCCGACAGCATATTCCGTAGGACTGTGCGAAAGGGTTGGCGCGCCGTAGATGCGATGGGCTGCATGGTCGATTTTCGTCTGACCGCGCGGCGGGAAGCCAAAGCGGCAAAGGCGTTTCTGAACAAGGCCATCCAGCGCGTGCGCCTCCATCGACCGATGACGATCTGCACCGACAAGGCCCACACTTACGCACGCGTCAACGCCGAGGTAAATCACGAGTACGATCCCCACTTCGACAGCATCCGGCACATAGTCAAAAAGTGGCTCAACAACCGTATCGAGAGCGATCACGCAGCGATGAAACGCCTGCTCGGCTACCGGCAGAGCTTTCGATCGTTACGATCTACCAAAGCTGTGAAACGGCATGCAAAATTGACCCCTGTTGAGGGGTGATCGGCGTCCAAAAG
>JBCBAP010000067.1:0-17653 GCA_038532435.1 Pseudomonadota bacterium
GCCCACTACTGGGACGCGGCGATTGCGCAGATCAAACATCTGAAGGAAGCGGCGGGCGGATCGCTGGCGGGCAAGACCGTCATGCACATGTTCCACAACTCCGCCTACGGCAAGGAACCAATCCCGACGCTCGAACTGCTGGCGCAGCGGGAGGGCTTCACCCTCAAGATGATGCCGATCGATCATCCCGGTGCGGACCAGTCCGCAATCTGGCCTCAGGTCGAAGCGGCGAACCCGGACTACATCCTGTTGTGGGGATGGGGCGTGATGAACCGGGAGGCGCTGAAGGGTGCGCTCGACATCGGCTTTCCCATGGAAAACATGATGGGTGTCTGGTGGTCCACCAACGAATCCGATCTCAAGCCGTTCGGACGGAAGGTTGAGGGCTATAAGGCGGTCACATTCCACGCGGTCGGCACCGATTTCCAGATCTACAACGAGCTCAACGATCTGGTTTATTTCGGTGGCAAGGCACGCGGGCACATGAACAACCTCGGCGAGGTTCTCTACAACCGTGGCATGGCCTCCGCCATCTACGCGACGGAGGCGATCCGCAAGGCGATGGAGATCCACGGCGCGGGCGACCTGACCGGTCCGCAGATCCGCGACGGGTTCGAGAATCTGTCCATGGACGACGCCAAGTTCCTCGAACTGGGCATGGAAGGGTTCACCCCGCCTATGCAGATCACCTGTGACGACCATGGCGGCGGTGGCCTCGTGGCGGTCACTCAGTGGAGCGCGCTCGACCGCTCCTGGAAGCAGATCACGGACTACTACGCACCGGACAGTGCGCTGATCGAACCACAGGTGGCGGCACTTTCCGCCGCGTTCGCAGAGAAGATCGGCCTGCCGCGGAAGGGCTGCTGAGCCCGACACTCTTGCGCTGGCCCCCGCGGGGCCAGCGCCCTCTTGCCCGGCCCGTCGGGCGCTGCCATGGTCTTCGCACCGTGGTGTCAACGGGAGACAGCCCTTGGACAAAGTCGCGTGCAGAACACCCGAAGGTGGGCCAAAGGGCACCAACATCCCCAGATGGAAATTCGACGCGGTCCGCGCGGCCCTCATGGCCTGTCTCACCGACGGGCCGCGGCGCGCGGCGGAGCTCAAGGATGCGGTCGGCGAGGCCCTCTCTGCCGAGGACCGGACCAATCTTGGCTCCCTCGGCTGGCACGTGACGACCATACGGCTCGAACTTGAGGTGCGCGGCGAGCTTGTCCGGCGCCCCGGGTCCCCACTCCAGATTGCCCTGAAGGATACTCCATGATCCCCTACGATGCGCTTGAAACCCGTTCCGCCGACCAGCGCGCCGCGGACCTCGCCACGGCGTTGCCACGGCAGATCGCAACCGCGCTCTCAGCCCCAGCGATGGCCGCCCATCTGGGGGAGGTCGATGCGGCCGCGGTGACCGGTGTCGCAGCGCTCGCAGCACTCCCCGTGCTGCGCAAATCCGAGCTTGGCGGGGCGCAGAAGGCGCACCCGCCCTTCGGCGGATTCACTCCTGCTGGCGTGCACACCGCGCGCCATGTCTTCCAATCCCCCGGCCCGATTTACGAGCCCGCGGGGAAGGCGCGCGACTGGTGGCGCATCGGCAGGTTCCTGCATGCGGCGGGCATCGGGGCCGAGGATATCGTGCAGAACTGCTTCTCCTACCACCTGACACCCGCCGGCATGATCTTCGAGAGCGGGGCGGAGGCCGTGGGGGCCACGGTCGTCCCCGCGGGCATCGGGCAGACCGAACTGCAGGTGCAGGCCGCCCATGACATCGGATCGACCGCCTATGCAGGCACGCCGGACTACCTCAAGATCATCCTCGACAAGGCCAACGAGATGGGTCTTCCGCTGCAGATCACCAAGGCGACTGTGGGCGGCGGCGCACTCTTTCCCTCTCTGCGGGCGGAATATGCGGATCGCGGCATCACCTGCCTGCAAAACTACGCGACCGCCGACCTTGGGAACGTGGCCTATGAGAGCCCTGCCATGGAGGGCATGATCGTCGATGAAGGTGTGATCGTGGAGATCGTGCGCCCGGGTACCGGGGATCCGGTGCCCGCAGGCGAGGTGGGCGAGGTCGTCGTCACCGCCCTCAACCCCGATTACCCCCTCGTGCGGTTCGCCACAGGAGATCTGTCGGCGGTCCTGCCCGGCAGCAGCCCCTGCGGCCGGACGAACATGCGCATCAAAGGGTGGATGGGACGTGCTGATCAGACAACGAAGATCAAGGGCATGTTCGTCCGACCGGAACAGGTCGCAGCCCTCGTCGCCCGCCACCCGGAGATCGCTAAGGCGCGCGTCATCGCCACCCGAGAGGGCGAGCAGGACGCCATGACCGTTCAGGTCGAGGCGGAAGGCGCCGATGCGGAGGCGATCTCGGCCTCGGTTCAGGCGACCCTGAAACTCCGCGGCACAGTCGATATCGTTGCCCCCGGCACGCTTCCCAACGACGGCAAGGTCATCGACGACCAGCGCTCCTACGACTGACGCTGGTGCACGCGACAAAGCGGGAGCCTCCGGCGGGGATATTTACCGCCAGAAGAAGGAGCATGGCGCATATCTTCTTCTGGCCAGAAATATCCCCGCCGGAGGCCGGACACTCTTCAAGGGCAAACGGCCCGACGCAGGGGCCGGGCCGTTCAGTGCAGTTGGAGAACGCTTACTCCACGACGAAGAAGAGGGTTTCGCCGGAACTGTCGTCGACCCCATCATTGTCGGTGACCGCGTACCGGGTCCCGGCGGCGTCGATTGCAAAGCCCTCGATCTTGTCGACCACGTAGCCATTGAAACTCGCGAGATCCGCCATGAAGTCGTGCTCCAGCGTTTTCTCGACCAGCGGCAGGTCGGCGCCGAGGGAGGCGGGCTCGAGACCGTCGAGGCTGACGGAGTAGAGCTTCTTCACCTTCGCGCGGTCGCCGATCTGGTTGTCCCGTTCGATAATGAAAAGCCTGCCGTCGTGGGCGGTGATCTCCGACAGTCCGATCCAGCCGGTCTCCGGCGCTTCCGTTGGATAGGCCACAGCGCCCCACTCTCCGGTTTCGATGTCATAGGCGACGAGTTTGACTGTGTTCTTGGGATCGTCGGCCCAGGATCGCTGGATCGCGATCCAGAGCGTGTTGCCGACTTTTGTGATCCCCTCCGCGCCGAAGCGCCGTTCCACGGCAAGCAGTTCGGACGGGAAGGGGATCTCCTCTTCGATGCTGCCGTCGCCGTTCACATGGTAGATCGCGTGGGGGATCAGACGGTCCGTCCGGCCCTCGGAGGCGATGAAGAACCCTCCCTCGCCGTCGAGCGTTATCCCCTCCATGTCGAGCTTTTGCGCAGGGGCGCCGAGGCCCCGGGTCACCGGGATCGTGGCGGTAATGCGGGCGGGGGTCTGGTTGGCATCGATGACGAAGATCGTTGGCTGCATGCCGTAGAAGCTGTCATTGACCGCATAGAGGATGCCGGGCTCTTCCGCATCCGCGACCAGGCCGGAGAGTGCGCCGAAGCCCACCGGGCGGCCGTTGTCGAGCCGGTCGGAAACGAGCGTCGGATAGATCGGATCCGCATCCTGTAGCGCGTAGATCATCACATGGGCGCGGGGACCATTATCTTCGATGAGATCCACCTCGTTCGCGGTGACGAGCAGGTTGCGCCCCGGTAAGGCGACGATGCCCTCGGGCCCGATGCCGGACGGAAGGAGGCCCACCAGCTCCGGCGAAGCGGGGGAGGATGCATCATAGACGCCGACGACGGACGACCTTTCCGCACCGACGAAAATCATCGGCGTCTCGCCGAAGGTTGCAACCTCGATGCTCTCGGGCTCCACGCCCTTGTTGCCGGACCGACGCTCCGGGTAGTGGCCGATGGAGATCACGGCATATTCGAACGCGGTGCCTTCCTCATGCACCACGGAGCCATCCTTGTGGAAGATCGTCCAGCCGCGGGAGCCGCCTTCATAGTCGCCTTCGTTCGCAGTCACGAAATGATCGGTGTCGAACCATTTGACCGCGTCGGGTTCGCGGACGCGGTCCGCCTGGGTCTGGTTGAAGATGAGCGCGCGCTCCTCCTCAAGGTCGATGCCCGTCAGGGTCACGTCACCGGCGGAGAAGTGGGAGAGGACCTCCCCGGTCGTGCCGGAGATGACGACCATGTGGTTGTTTTCCTGGAGGCTCACGACGATCTCGCCTGCCGCGTTCACATCCACGAACTCCGGCTCCGGATCGCTCGGGGCGACATCCGCGAGACCGGTGAGGTCCGCGACGATCATACCGTCGCAATTCGGGACCGCGTCCGTCACCGGGAAGATGGTGACGTTGCCTGCGGGCAGTTGCGGGATCACGCCGTCGCCCAGATCTTCGTCCCGCTCGTTTTCGATAGCGATCGCGATGAAGGATCCGTCCGGCGCGGCTGCGACGCTGTCCGGCTGACCGCCGAGATCGCAGCGCGCGCCTTCCGCACCGCTGGCGATGTCGATGACCGCAAGGTGGCCGGAGGGCTCGGTGAAGCTTTCGGAGGTGTTGACGCCGACGAAGGCGTGTGGGCCGATGATGGAAACCGCCGTCGGCTCCCCGTCGAGCGCCACCGTGCCCCTTGCCTGCGGGTTGGCCGGATCGGTGATGTCGATCATGCCGATCACGCCAAGCGGGCTGTCCGTGTAGACAAGTGTCATGCCGTCATCGGTTGCGGCGATGATCTCCGCAGATGTTTCCGTCGCCCGGTCCGTGCCCTGGGGCAGGTTGTCGGCAACGTTGAACGACGCGATACGGTTGAAACTGTCGGCCTGCACCGGAAATGCGGTTGCGAGCGCGAGGGCGGACGCAACAAGGCCCGCGCTAAGTCGTGTCATCGGGGTCTCCTGATCAGTGGGGAGGAAGCGGCGCGACACTGCGATGCGCCCCGTGACGCTTTGACGACACGAACGTGAAGCTGTTGTGAATGAGATGCCCGACCTGCGAGCAGGCTCCGCGCTCGCCTCCGGCCGGTTCCTGTCCTATCTTCCGGCTGCACACGGGTTTCGCGGGAGGGCACAGCGCATGACCATCCACCATGACAGGCGTTTCGTAGAAGAGGGCCTCTCCCACGTCGCGGGGCGGACGGATCTGCCGCTCATAGATCAGACAATCCCTGACGCGCTCGCCGCGACCGTCGCCCGCTATCCGGAAACGGAGGCAGGTGTGTTTCCCGATCAGGGCATCCGCTGGACCTATGCGGAGTTCGCGCGGGAGGTCGATCGCCTTGCCGGAGGGCTCCTGCGCCTCGGGATCGGAACAGGGGATCGCATCGGCGTCTGGTCACCCAACCGGGCGGAGTGGTTCGTCGCACAGTTTGCGACCGCGCGGATCGGCGCCGTGCTTGTCTGCATCAACCCGGCCTACCGGGTAGGAGAGATTGAATACGCGCTCAACAAGGTCGGGTGCAGAGGGCTGATCACCGCGCAACGTTTCAAATCGTCGGACTATGTCGGCATGCTGGCGGAGCTTGCGCCAGAGCTTACCACCTGCGCGCCCGGCGCGCTGCACGCGGCGCGGGTTCCGGACCTGCGAACGATCATCTGTCTCGGCCCGGATGCGCCGACAAGCATGATCCCCTACGAGGATGTATGCGTGCGCGGTGACGCTGTGGAACGGGCCGAGCTTGACCGCATCACGGACGCGCTGTCTCCCGGTGACATCATCAACATCCAGTTCACCTCCGGAACCACGGGCAATCCGAAGGGGGCGAGCCTCACCCACCGGAACATCCTCAACAATGCGCATTTCGTGACAGATACGATCCGGATGCGACCGGGGGACCGGTTGAACAATCCCGTACCCTTCTACCACTGCTTTGGCATGGTGCTCGGCGTGCTCGGGTGCGTGACCAAGGGCGCTACGCTCGTGTCCGCGGGGGAGGGGTTCGACCCGGACAAGCTCCTTGCGGTGGCGGCTGCGGAGCGGTGCACGATCCTCTACGGTGTGCCCACCATGTTTGTGGGCGCGCTGGAGTGCGCAAGCTTTGCCGAGCATGACCTCTCGACCCTGCGCACCGGCATCATGGCGGGTGCTCCCTGTCCCATCGAAGTGATGAAGCGGGTGCAGTCGGACATGAACATGACCGAAGTCACGATTGCCTATGGCATGACCGAGACCAGCCCGGTGTCGTTCCAGTGCGACGTAGATGATCCGCTCGACAAGCGGGTCTCCACCGTCGGGCGGATCCTGCCGCACGTTGAATGCAAGGTCGTGGATGAAAACGGCCGGACCGTCCCCGTGGGCGTGCAGGGGGAGCTGCTCACACGCGGCTACGTGGTGATGCAGGGCTACTGGGAGGATCCGGCGAAAACCGCGGAAGCGGTTGATGCGGACGGCTGGATGCACACGGGCGACCTCGCGACCTTCGATGCGGAAGGGTATTGCGACATCACCGGACGGGTGAAGGACATGGTTCTGCGCGGGGGAGAAAACATCTATCCGCGAGAGGTGGAGGATTTCCTCTTCACCCATCCGGATATCGCCCAGGCGCAGGTCTTCGGCATTCCCGACCAGAAGTACGGGGAGCTGGTCTGCGCCTGGATCGTGCCGAGGGAGGGGCGTTCCCTGACCCCCGAGGATGTGCGGACCTACTGCACCGACCGCATCGCGCACTTCAAGGTGCCCACCCATGTGCGGATTAAGGACGCCTTGCCCATGACGGTGACCGGCAAACCCCAGAAATTTGTGATGCGCGATCTGATGGTCGAAGAACTCGAAACGGCGATGGCCCCGGCCGGAGAATGATTCGATACACGTTATTGGCGTATTATTGCCGATCGGCAAATATATGCGGTGTGTCGGACCTTCGTCCTTTTAGCCCTGAATGAGTTGTGACGTTGACGTCAGTCACGCTCCATTTGATCCGTGATTCGAGCTCTTCGGCCGATCGTCTTCGGCCGCACGTTTACTTGCATGATGAAACCGGTTTGGGTGGTGGAGATGGTGCAAATCCCCCGATTTGTCCGGTTTCTGAATGCTCAAATCACTTGAACTGCAGTGTTTGAGGCCGTCGTCGTTTGGTGAACGGATGGCTCCAAAAGGTGAAATGGGCTGTTGACAGAGGGGTCGATCGGTCATGTTTCCACATCAAATTTCCCTAGTTGCGACACTGTCTTGCCGAAATTCCGAAGGGGGAGATCAAAAGAGAAACGCAACTGTCACGGAACGCTGTGTTAACTTACCTGCGAGGCCGGCGGGCTGATCACCCGCCATACCAGAGGCCTCGTTCGTGTAACCATTAACGGAAAGTAAAGCGTACCATGGCACTCCTCCGTAACACCTTTGTGGTGGCAGCTATGCTTGTGGGGACGTCCGCGTTTGCAGACTCCATTTCCCCGGAAGTTTATGAAGCTACCCTCGCGAAAGGCGAGTCCGTCACGATCAAGAAAACCGTGACAGTCTCTGCCGGGCGTCCGTCCTCGTCTAAGGTCGACGTCTTCTTCCTCTCCGATACCACCGGATCCATGGGTGGCATCATCAACTCCGTGCGCACCAACGCGTCCACGATCCTTGCGGACACTGCAGGGCTCGGCGATGTCAACTGGGGTGTCGGCTCCTACAAGGACACCGGAGACGTCTACACCTACCGTGAAGAGCAGGCGCTGACCGACGACACCACCGACGTTCAGGCCGGAATCAACACCTGGGGTGCGTCCGGCGGCGGTGACTTCCCGGAGGGCAACCAGATCGCCCTGCGTGAAGTGGCAAACAACGCCGGCTGGCGCGCAGGGTCCAAGCGGATCCTGATCATGTTCGGTGACGCACCGGGCCACCAGGGCCGTGCAGACGGAGCCCCGACGCCCTATCCCGCGTCCAGCGAAGCAGAGACCGAGGCAGCGCTCGCAGCCAACAACGTGACCCTCATCACCGTTGGCCCGAGCGGTCTGCTCTCCGCATCTGGCGGCGCGACTGCCAACTGGGCGGACACTGCAGCCGAGGCAACCGGTGGCGACTACTACAGCATCGGATCCAACCCCGGTTCCACGATTGCTGACGTCGTGAAGGATGCCATCGACACCGCGTTCTCCACCTACAAGACGGTGGCGCTCGAGGCGGTCGGCAACATGCCGGGCGTCGATGTCGAGATCACCCCTGCCGGTGGTTATGTGGGCGACTATGAGCGTGACGTCGACCGTGACTTCATGTTCGACGTGAAGTTCACCGCGAAGGAAGAAGGCACCCATGAGTTCGTGATCAATGCACTCGTCGATGGCTCCATCGCCGCGACCGAGAAGGACAAGATCACGGTTCCGGGTGGCCCGGCTCCGGTTCCGCTGCCGGCATCCCTTCCGATGCTGCTCGGCGCCTTCGCCATCGCGGGCTACGCAGCCCGCCGCCGCAAGGCCTAAAACATGATCGCCGCGGCTCCGGCCGCGGCAGGATCACCGGTGAGGCGGCTTGATCGGCCGCTTCACCACCCCAAACAACCGAAACCAGTTCTGTTACCGATTTGCTTGGCGCTGCGCTGAGACGCGACGCCGTTCAGGAGGACTTCCCGATGTTCGGATCCGCGGCACCTTCGATGAAAACTGCCTTCGTTGCCCTGCTCGTCGGGCTCACCCCCGTGACCGGGATGGCGGCGACCCTCGATCTGAACGAGTCAATCGGCAAGGCGACCTCCGACGTTGCGGACGCGGTGGCCATGCTCAACAGCGGGGATCGTGAGGGCGCCCGGGCCGCTGTCGAGCGGCTGCTCCTCGTCAATCCGTTCAAGGCCGACGCGCTGGAACTTTACGGCGCGATCCTGGCTCTCGACGGCGATCTGACCCGCGCCATCGACATGCTCGAATCCTCCGTGAAGGTGGATCCGCTCCGCTCCTCCGCCCATACGAAGCTTGGCGACATCGCCATGGCGCTGGAGGCTTATCCGCAGGCAGAGAAATACTTCCGCGAAGCCATCAATGTGAACCCGTTCGAGGCACGCGCCCACCAGCGGCTCGCCATCCTTGCCGAACGGCGGGGCGACGTCGGCACCGCCATCGATCACTACGAAAAGGGGCTGCGCGTGGTGCCAGAGGAGTTTCTGGGCCAGCGGCTCGACCTCGCACGGCTCTACAACGTCGTCGGACGCTTCGATGAGAGCGTAGCGCTCCTCGAACCCTATGCGGAGCGTGTAAAGACGGCGGGATATGAGCGCACGCTCGGTGCCGCCTATCTCGGCGCAGGGGATCCCGCCCGTGCGCTCACCCGGTTCGAGGCCGCAGCGCGTCTCGCGCCGGAGGATGTTGGCACCCTGATCGGTATCGGCGATGCGCATCGCACCTTGGGCGACACGGACAAGGCGATCGCCGCGTTCCGGGCCGCGATCACGATCGACGCGTGGTCGGAGCCGGCCCAGGCGGCCCTCGCGACCACCTACCTTGCCATCGGCGACGAACCTGCCGCCCGTGAGATCTATGCGAAGATGCTCGCGCTTGATCCGGTCATGGATCAGCCGGTCGCGGCGTTCGGCCGCTACCTGATGGAGATCGGGGAGAACGGCCAGGCCGAGGACGTCTTCAAGCAGATCATTGCGGCCGATGTCACCCGGCCGACGGGTCATCTGGGGCTCGGTCAGCTCTACGGCTTCCTTCAGGAGTATGACGCGGCATCGCTCGCCTTTTCCGAGGGCCTGCGCTTCTCCCCGGATGATGAGGATCTGTTGCGCGGCGCGGGTGCGGTTGCCCTGCGGCGGGGCGAGCTCGACAACGCGCTCGAATACACCACCCGTCGAGCCAACCTCGCACCCCGCAGCCCCGATGCGCAGTTCCAGCTCGGGATGATCCACGATGCTCGCGGCGAGCCGAACCTGGCCGTGCGCGCCTACCGGGCCGCGGTGCACAACTCCGATGACTACTGGCCTGCGATGAATAACCTCGCCATGGCGCTGATCGCGATGGGGGAGCCGGAGGCGGCGCTGCGCTATGCGCGGCAGGCGGTCAATATCGGCGGGGACAACCCGATCCTGCTCCACACACTGGGCCTTGCAGAGCTCAAGGCGGGCAATGCGGACCGGGCCAAGGAGGCGCTGACCCTCGCCCGGGATCAGAACGGAGAGAGCTACAACGTGCGGATCCACCTGGCCGAGGCGCATCTGGCGACCGGAGACGCCCGTGCAGCACGGCTCGAAGCGGAAACGGCCCTGACACTCGCTGCCACGCAAGGGGAGCGCAAGCGGGTCGAGGATTTTCTCGCCGAGCTGTGACGGTGAACGAAACCGTCCCTGAATGGCGAGGTCGTCCACGTCACCGCGCTGCATCGTATGACCGGGGCCGGGCGTGCCCGGTCGCGGTGCACGGAAACGGAGATCCTCTAGAGTGAGGAGATGGTCAGCGTAGCCGTCCGGCGGTCAGCAGATCGTCCACATCTCCGCCGGGGATCGAGCGGGACAGCGCGGTGAAATCTCCCTGGTTCAGGAGCGCCCGCGCCGCGTCTATGACAGCCCGGTGAGCGTGGCGCGCGAGGGAAGAGCCGAGGCTCACCCGCGCAGCCCCGGCTGCGGCAAACTCCGCGAGAGGTACCTGCGTGAAGGGCCCCGCGGCGAGGATGTTGACCGGCACGCTGACCGCAGCACAGATCTGCCGCACGCCGTCCATGTCCGGCGGCAACGGCGCGTAGACGCAATCTGCGCCTGCGGCTTCGAACGCCTGCAGGCGCCGGATCGCCTCGTCCAGATCATAGGTCCCGATCATCATCCCGTCTGCGCGCGCGACCAGAACGAAGTCCTGCGGGGCCGCCCGTGCGGTCTCTGCCGCTGCCGCGATGCGCTCCACGGCGGCCTCGAAAGGGTAGGGGGTATGGTCGGGAAACGCCGTATCCTCGATGGAGCAGCCCGCCAGACCCCGCGCGGCGGCGATCGCCACCGTCTCCGCACAATCGGCGGGGCTGTGACCGAACCCGTTCTCGAAATCGCCGGATACGGGCAGCCCCGTCGCCTCCTGCAGCGCGACGGCGTGGTCCATGGCCTGGTCACGGGTCAGGTGTCCACCGTCCGGGAGGCCGAGCGTGAACGCATGCGCGGCTGAGGAGGTGCCAATCGCCTCGGCGCCGAGTGCGGCGAGAAGTTGCGCCGATCCGAGGTCCCAGGCGTTGGCCAGAACGAATGGCTCGCCCGGCTTGTGCAGTGCCCGAAGTTTCGCACCCAGGTCCGCGCTGCTCATCGTATCTCTCCTCTCCAACCGGTCCGCCCAACCATAGCGGAGGCCCCGCAGGCGCGCGCAAGCGTGCGATTGTGACCGGTACAATCTGAACGCGGGTCATTGCCGTCATCGGCCCGACCAGCGATAGTGCCTGAAAACCAGCGCGGGGGTCGACAGGCCGCGCGCGACACGGGACAGTATGTTGACCTTACGATCACTTACGCTTTTCCGGGCCTTCCGGCTCGGCATGACGTGCCTTGCACTCTGGATCCTGCCATCCGCGGGTTATGGGCAGACCTTGCGGAACGTGCAGGAGGCGCTTGCCGCGGGTCGCCCCGATATCGCCGTCGCCACACTCAACGAGATCGAGCCGGAAACGGAAGAGGACAGGCGGCAGTACCTGTTTCTCTATGGTCTCGCCGCCATCGAGCTCGGCGAATACGATGTCGCGATCTCAGCGCTTGAACGTCTGGTGACGGCGACGCCCGGCTTGCCCCGGCCACGGCTGGAGCTTGCCCGGGCCTACTTCCTGAACGGCAATGACGGCAACGCGCGGCAGCAGTTCCTGCTGGTGCTCGGCGGTGACCTTCCGCCGGAGGTGGTCGCCAACGTCCAGATCTTCCTCGATCAGATCGAGGCCCGGCGGGACTGGTATTTCTCCGTGACTGGCGGGGTCGCGCCGGACACCAACGTGAACGCCGCTTCCACTTCCCGAACGGTGCGTTTTGGTGGTTTCGACGAGGGGATCGAGTTCACACGCTCGGACGATTCCGTGGCCAACTCCGGTTTCGGCCTTGAGCTCATCTCGCGGGCCGGAAAGTTCTTTCCCTACGGCGACAGGCGGAACCGATTCTTCGTCAAGGGGGAGGTGATCAGCCGCGACTATGCCAACATCACCTTCGACGATCTGCAGGGCACCGTCCAGATCGGCCATGGCTGGCAGTGGCAGTCCGCGGTGCTCAACATCGGCCCGATTCACGGACGGCGCTGGTTTGCCGCCGATCCCTACTCCCAGACGCAAGGTCTGCGGATCGATGGCGCGGTGCGCACGGCGCCACGCTGGACGTGGAACGCCTTCGTCGAAGTGGCGGAAGACACGCTCATCGACCGCAGGCTCGACGATGACCGGCAGCAGACCGTCGACAGGATCTATGTCAGCGCCGGCCCGACCTACAGCCTCAGCCCGAAGACCCGGGTTGGCCTCTCCCTCGGCGCGCTCGCCAATGACGGGGACAATGATGACGATGACAAATCGGGGATGTTCGTCGGGCTGCGGTTCTACACGGAATTCGAGAACGGCCTGACCGTGAGCCTTGCGCCGCGCATCACCGGAGAGCGGTTCCATGCGGAGCGGCCCATCGTGGCGGCCAACGAACGACGCTCCGACATCACGTACTCGTTCACGACGGAGATCAGCCACAGGCAGTTCCGCATCAACGGCTTGCAGCCCTATGTGCAGCTGTCGCTGTCCAAGCGGGAGAGCGTGTCGGAGTTCTACGAATATGAACGGGCGCGGGTCTTTGCCGGGCTGACCCGGCAGTTCTGAGCGTCAGCGCTTCGCGGCGATTGCCCCTGTGAGCGCGCGGACGGTGTCACCACCCGCATCCTCCTTAACTCGGAATTGCATGCCGACCTCCTCCGCATCCGGACCGAAGAAGTGGCCGGAGACGGGGCCGGTGGTGCCCCCGGTAAAGTCGGTCGGATTGCCTGGCGCTGCCTGCGCGATGATGCCACCGCCCTCTTCGAAGGAGCCGTCCGCGTCGAGCCCGTTGATGAGCACATTGAAATCGTTGAGCGCGGTGCCGGAGACGATGCCGTCGGTCAGGGTCACGTTGGTGATGGATCCGCTGATACTCCCACCCCCGGTGAAGGTCGCTGTCAGGTTCACGTCGCCGGTTGCACCGCTGATCACGTCGTCAGCCTTGCTCACATACCGGCCAAGCATCGAGCCATTAAAGGTTGCAGTACCGGTCCGGGGCACGGAACGGGTTGTGAAGCCGGTGGCGTAGCCGCCCTTCACGGTGACGGAGCCGTTGTTTTTCGGCAGCACCTTCCACACGCCCGCCTCGGTGTACTTGAGGCCAAGACCATCGATGGCCTCGAATTCCACGCCGACCGGACCGTCGGGGGTGGTGAGCGAGGCGGACACCACACCGCCGGTGGTCAGATCGACGCCGTATGCTGTGTAGTAGGGCGCGTTCCCGCGCACGCTGAAGCGGATGTCGTACACGCCCGGCGTCTCCGTCGTGCGAAACCGGCGGGGGCGGAGCTGGCTCGTGTTGGCGCCGATATTGTCAGGCACCCCGCCAGTGAACCCGTAGCGGATGGATTTGACGCCATCGTTGGTCTGCAGGATCGTGCGATCCGGCAGCGTGGACAGTTCCTGTTCCGACGAAAAGTCGGAGAGGACGACATCCTCCTCGGGCTCCCCACCACCAGAACTTGTACAGGCCGACAGGGCCAGCGTGCTCGCCAGAAGCAGGGTCAATTTTACAGGGCCTGAAATCGTCATCTGGGGCCGGTCCAATTCGACTAAAGTTGCCGAGAACGTACCGACGGGTAGTAGGGAAGTCCAGTTGTCACAGGGTTAACGCTCCGGCTTTCGGGGTGTCGGACAGCCTCCGCTCCAAAGGAGCGACCGATGCTCTCCTTATAATTGAAAAATATCTGCATGAGCGCGCCGAACGGTGCTACCGTAGGTGCCCTAGCGTAAGGCATGCGGAGTACCGGCATGGACGGCGGCACCCTTCCCGCGACGGAGGACGCGCTCAAGACATTTCTGAGCACGGCAGGTGTCGTTCGCGATTTCGTTGACCTGCGGGATCAGCCCTACGCCCCTACGCTCCAGCCCCTGCGCGCGCAGTTCGACGTGAACCCGGTGCTGTTCATGGGGGGGAAGAGGCCCGGTCAATTCGACTTCGGTGTGCGGGATCAGGGCACCACCGGGCGCTGCGTCGGTTATGCCATGGCGACGGTCATCGACATCCAGCGTCGGCTTCAATCCGCCTCCGCCGGTCGCCACGCGGTCAGCCTTGGCCAGCGGGTCAGCGCCGACATGCTTTATCACATGGCCCGGTTCCACGAACCGTTCGGGGCGCGCACGCTCGAGGATGACCCGCGGAACGCGCTGTCCGAGCCCGCACCGATGATCACCACGGACCGGGGGGACACCGGCGTGCGCACGCTGCGGTCGGTCCTGAAAGGGTTCTACCATCACGGCGTCTGCTGCGAGGCGCGTGACCTCGCGGACGCGGATCCGTCCTGCTGGACGCCGCTTTCCATGTGCGGACCGGGCGGGGTGGAGGCCCAGTTTCCCAGCGTGCTGCAGGCCAAGGCCGCGCGAAAGACCACGCTAGGCGCGTACTACCGGCTGAGCCATTTCCTCAACCATTACCACGCGGCGATCAATGAGACCGGGTGCGTTCTCGTGTCCGCATTGCTGCATGACGGCTGGATGGCCGATGCGGTTTCCGCGAACGGAGGGCGGATTGCGTGGAAGGAAGGGGGATGGGGCGCGGAGTACAGCCACGCGTTCGTCATCGTCGGGTACACCGACGAGGGTTTCCTCGTCCTGAATTCTTGGGGTCCGGACTGGGGGGGCTTTGAGGCTCAGGTGGGGACCAAGGATGCCTACAAGATCCCGGGCGTGGCTCTCTGGAGTTACGCGGACTGGGCGGAGAACATTCTTGACGGCTGGGTCCTGCGCCTTGGCGTCTCCGCCCCGGCAGCCTTCGACGTCTCCGTCGGGGAGCAGGGGCAGAGCATGGCGGGGCTCGGCAACATCCGGGCCGGTTCGACCCCCTGCCTCGAACTGCTCGGACACTTCCTGCATCTCGACGACGGGCTGCATGTGGAGAGCGGTCCCTATCCGACGCCCGCCCGGGACGATGACGGACGAACGGGCATCCGCGCGACCTGCACCTATCTCGACCAGATGTGGTCGGCGGGGGATGGTGTCGAGGAATGCCCCTACGACGGGATCCTGCTGCGCATACCCGGCACCGTGGACGGCATGGCCTACAATTTTGAACGGTCCGTCCAGCAGAAAAAGCGCATCAAGGCGCTGAAGCTCTACCCCTACACGCTCTTCTGGTGCTCCGACTTCGTGGAGGAGGCGGTTGATGTCATGCGCGGGATTTTCCGCATGGCCCAGGACCAGGCGGGCAAGAAAGCGCCGCATCTGCGCCAGTTGATGGAACAGAGGGTGCGTGGCATCGGGCGGGCTTTCTGGCGGGATATCGAGGCGTCGGCCCGCCACGCCGTTCGGGGCCGCGAGGAGGATTTCCTGCCGCCGTCCCTCAGCGAGGCAGGTCCCGCGGCGGACATGTTCGCCCGCCTGCTCGACGTTGCGGACAAGCACGGAAAGACCGTTCACGTGATCTGCGAAGGGGCCGGGGCGCTCGTCCTCGACGAGCTTCTCGCGATCATGGAGCGGGACTGGCGGCGGCAGGACGGTCTGAAGGGCGGGATCGACTGGGCGGCGGCCTATCCCGCACTTGGCACGATCTCCTTGGCCATGCCGACCATCACGCTCGAGCGTGCGACGGAGCGGCTGCGCTCCCTCGTTGCCTCTCTGAATGAGAAGATGCTGAAGCGCGGGGCGGCGAAGGATCTGGTGCCACGGGCGCGTATCTTCGTGCCCGATGCCGGGCTCGAAGAGCGGGTCCATCTCGCGGAGTATCAGGGCAGCGTCACCCACCTTGTCGCCAACGCGTTCATCGACCGTCTGCCCGACGGCAGCGCGCAGACCCTGCTGGGGATGGCCGGGGCGGTTGATGACTTCCCGACACTGGAGGCGGGCAAGGGCAAACCCTCCACCAAGCTGCGCGGGGGCACCCAGAAGGCGTTCACGACCTTCAGCCTCGACAGGGACACGGGGCCGGGTCCGGTCGATCAGCGAATGCTGGCGGAGGATCCGGGGCTCATGCGAAGCATCCTCGACACCATACGCGCCGACCTCACCGGGCGCAGCTAGCCTAAACTCTGATCGTTTTTTGGGGAAACGTACCATGTCAAAGATTTCGCTCGATGAACTGCGCCAGAAACTTGCCGATCCGAACACGACCGAAGAAGAGCTCCGGCAGTATTTCAAACTGACCGACCGTTCCGGCCCGTTCGCCCCGGATGTGGAGATCGACTTCGACGCGGTTGCAGCCCCGGAAGGGCCGGGTGCTGACCAGCGCTCCGCCGCGTTGATCAACCTCGCCAACCAATGGGCCCGGTGGCGGCGCGAGTCGAAATTCATCAAACGCATCGAGGGCGGCTATGACGGCCCGGTTCTGGTGTCCGAAGGGGACAGCTGGTTTCAGTATCCCCTTCTGCTGAAGGACACGATCGACCATCTGACCCGGCCTTACGCGATCAAGTCGCTCGGCGCTGCGGGCGATCTGCTCGAGCGCATGGTGCGCAAACGCGAGTATCTTGGCGCTCTAGAGGAAACTGGTGCCCCGATCCTCCTGCTTTCGGGCGGCGGGAACGACCTTTGCGCCGGTGGCGCGCTTGCGGACCATCTTGAGGAGTTCAGGAAGGGAAAACTGCCCGGGGACTACCTCTTGCCGAGCTATCAGGGGCTGATCGACGAGGCGCTGGGCAACTACGAGACGATCTTCACCGATGTGGCCCGCCACTATCCCGACGTGACCATCCTGTGCCACGGCTACGACTACCCGATCCCGAACAACGGGCAGTGGCTCGGCAACCCGATGAAGACGCGGGGGATCAAGGACAAGGGCCTGCAGAAGGCCATCGCGGACGAGATGATGAACATCTTCAACCGCGGTCTGCGCAGGCTCGCTGACCGGATGGCCCACGTCGAGTATCTCGATCTGCGCGGTGTCGTCGGGGACGACCGCTGGCACGACGAGTTGCACCCGATCGACGAGGGCTACCGCGATGTGGCACAGGTCTTCGAGGCGAAGATCGCGGATGTGCTCGGCACCTCCCCCGGCAAACGTGCCACGCCCGCGCTTCTGACGGGTTCCGGAGGGGCGCAGGCGCGGTCTCTGCACCTCGGCCTGAATTTCGTGGATCCGGTCCACTATGATGGCTGGGATGGCGAGCTTGTGGCGTGCGAAAACGACGCCCACGCGATGGAGGCGCTCGCCCAGGGGGAGGGGTTCCAGACCGTCAAGCTCTTGACGGCGGACGCGACCCGCGGCGCTGTCGTCGAGGAAATCGAGGCCGCCGCCCGGGATCTCAAAACCGGCGACATGTTCCTGATGACCGTCTCCGCCCATGGTGGTCAGGTCCACGATTTCAACAATGACGAGTTTGCCGACGACCGCCGGAAGCTCGATGAGACTCTCTGCCTCTACGATTCCCAACTCGTCGATGACGAGCTCTACAAGCTCTGGTCGAACTTTGCGCCGGGTGTCCGGATCCTGATGATCCCGGACACCTGCCATTCCGGCACCATGGTCCGTGCGGATGCCCCGCCGCCCGCGCTCAGCTTCATGCCGCAGGCAGCGCGCCCACGCCACCGCCGAATGCCAAGTGCCATGATCCGCCGGGTGATGATGCGCAATGTCGATCATTATCGGGAGATCGCGCGCA
>JBCBAP010000068.1:0-17448 GCA_038532435.1 Pseudomonadota bacterium
CCGCACGGCTCTACCGTGACCTTGCTGAAAACATGCAAATCGTGATCGACCTGCTCAAGACCTGCCCGCCGGGGGAGGTCTCTCCGAAAGACGTGGACAAGACCGTCGCGGATTATCGCCGGAGCCTGGCACAGGTCCTTGAATTTGAGGCCAAAATTGACAAGCAAGCCGCCCCCTCAAATACCCCCGTCCTCGACCTCGATGCGGCGCGCGATGAGATCTATCGTCGATGTGTTGCGCTCCGCCAACGCTGAGGAGATCGAGACGCTGCTCAGCGGTCTGAGCCCGAACGCGCTCGCCGCCATGCCCTACCTCTTCGACATCTGGGCCCTGCCGCGCCACCAGATCGCGCCGGCCGGGGACTGGAAGACCTGGGTGATCCTCGGGGGGCGCGGGTCGGGCAAGACCCGTGCCGGCGCGGAGTGGGTGCGCAGCCAGGTGGAAGGTGCTACGCCGGATGCACCCGGGCGGGCGAAACATGTGGCGCTGATCGGCGAGACGCTGGATCAGGCGCGGGAGGTCATGGTGTTCGGTGAAAGCGGCCTGTTGCGCTGCTCCCCTCCGGACCGGATGCCGCAATGGCAGGCCACGCGGCGGCGGCTGGTCTGGCCGAACGGTGCGGTGGCGCAGCTGTTCTCCGCCCACGATCCGGAGAGCCTGCGCGGGCCGCAGTTTGATTGCGCCTGGCTCGACGAATTTGCGAAATGGAAGAAGGCGCAGGAAACCTTCGACATGCTGCAGTTTGCCCTGCGGCTCGGAGAGGATCCGCGGCAGGTGGTGACCACGACCCCGCGGGCAATCAAAGCGCTGTCGGACCTTCTGAGGGACAAGCGGACGGTGCAGACGTCCGCGCCGACGCGGGAGAACGCGGCAAATCTCGCGGCGAGCTTCCTAGAGACGGTCAGCGAACGCTATGGTGACAGCTGGCTCGGGCGACAGGAGCTCGACGGCGAGTTTCTGGAAGATATCCCCGGCGCGCTCTGGTCCCGGGTCGCGCTGGAGGAGGGGCGTCGCGACGCGGCGCCGGAGCTTGACCGGATCATCGTGGCGGTGGACCCGCCGGTGACGGGGACGAAACAGGCGGATGCCTGCGGGATTGTCGTGGTCGGCGCAACCTTGCAGGGGGAGCCGCGGGACTGGCGGGGCTATGTGCTGGAGGATGCGTCGCTGGAGGCGGCATCCCCGGCGGAATGGGCCTCCGTCGCGCTTGACCGGATGCGCTACTGGAAAGCGGACCGTCTGGTAGCGGAGGTGAACCAGGGCGGCGATCTGGTCGAGTCGGTCATGCGACAGATCGATCCGCTGGTGCCCTACCGTGCCGTGCGGGCGAGCCGGGGCAAGGTTGCCCGGGCGGAACCGGTCGCAGCGCTCTACGAACAGGGGCGGGTGACCCATGTCGGCCTCTGGCCCGACCTTGAGGACCAGATGTGCGGCATGGCCCGGTCCGGGTTCACCGGCACGGGCAGCCCGGATCGCGTGGATGCGCTGGTCTGGGCGCTGACGGACCTGATGATCACACCGGCGGAGCAGTTTCGCGCGCCGCGATTGCGGAGCCTGTGACGCCGCCACGCGGCTCACCACGACGAAAGACGCATTTCCGGGTCTGATCCTGAACGGATCGGGGCCCCTTTGACGTGCTCAACCGGATCGACGCCCGAGCAGGAGAACTTCATGGTTTTTGGATGGATGAAACGGGCGGAGGCCACTCCGCCCGAGCAAAAGGCGTCTGCGGCAGGGCCGGTTGTGGCGTTTCACGGCGCCGGGCGACCCGCATGGAGCCCGCGGGACACCGCGAGCCTGACGCGGGCCGGTTTCACGGGCAATCCGGTGGGATTTCGCTGTGTGAAGCTGATCGCGGAAGCCGCGGGTGCCGTGCCGCTGACGCTGCAGGACGGGGAGCGCCGTTACGAGGATCACCCGCTGGTGCGGCTGATCTCGCGCCCGAACTCGGAACAGAGCCGGGCGGACATGATCGAGGCCCTTGTGGGACAGATGCTTCTGTCCGGCAACGGCTATGTCGAGGCGGTGGGCGAGGAGGCGGTACCTCCGGTGGAGTTGCACGTTCTGCGCTCCGACCGGATGAAGGTGGTGCCGGGCAAGGATGGCTGGCCGGTCGGGTACGAATATGCGGTGGGCGCGCGCAAGCACCGGTTTGCCGCACCGGCGGTCTGCCATATCCGCGCGTTCCATCCGCAGGATGATCATTACGGGCTGTCGCCCCTGCAGGCGGCGGCGAGCGCGGTCGATGTGCACAATGCAGCCTCCCGCTGGTCCAAGGCGCTTCTGGACAATGCGGCGCGCCCGTCCGGTGCCATCGTGTATCGGGGAGCAGACGGGCACGGCTCGATGCTGCCGGACCAGTACGATCGGCTGAAGATGGAGCTTGAGGGGCATCATCAGGGCTCCGCCAACGCGGGGCGTCCGATGTTGCTGGAGGGCGGGCTCGACTGGAAGCCCATGGGCTTCTCCCCCTCGGACATGGAGTTTCAGAAGACCAAGGAGGCCGCGGCGCGAGAGATCGCGCTCGCCTTCGGTGTGCCGCCCATGCTGCTTGGCCTGCCGGGAGATGCGACCTACGCGAACTATCAGGAGGCGAACCGGGCATTCTACCGCCTGTCGGTGTTGCCGATCCTGGGCAAGATCGCGACGGCCCTGTCGGCCTGGTTTGCGGGGATGACCGGGGAGACGGTCGCCTTCGCCCCGGACCTCGACCACATCCCGGCGCTTGCGGTCGAGCGGGAGGCCCAGTGGCGGCGGATCGCGGCGGCGGACTTCCTCAGCCCCCAGGAAAAGCGGCGGATGCTCGGGCTTCCGACCGGGGAGATTGAGTGATGGCGTACCGGGCTCAGGGCGGGTCGCGGTTTCTCTACGAGCCGTTCGACGCGGCCAGTGCCCGGGTGGAGACGCTGGAGCGGGTCACCGAGGAACGGTGGGCCGCCCTCGAACACCGATTGGTGGGGATCGAGCGGATGCTCGACCGGCTGGAAAAGCGCATGTGGATGGCGGTCTGCGGCACGGTAACGGTGCTGATCTCCGAATTTGCCTTCTACGCGCTGACCCGGATCGAGGTCTAGCGGAGGGTCCGGGCGCGGACCGGTGCAAGGAGTGGACTTGAGATGATCGAGATGCTGACCGGCCTCGGGCTGGAGACGAAGTTCTGCCGTTTCGGGGAGGAGATCCGGCCCGAGGGGGCGCACCTGGCGGGGTATGCCTCCCTCTTCGGGCGGGCGGACCAGGGCGGGGACATCGTGCAGGCGGGCGCCTACAAGGCGTCGCTGGCCAAGCTCGCCTCCCAAGGGCGGAAGGTGAAGATGCTCTGGCAGCACGATCCGACGCGGCCCATCGGCGTGTGGGACGCAGTGCGGGAGGATGAGCGGGGACTTTACGTCGCCGGGCGGATCCTGCCCGAAGTGCAGACCGGGCGCGAGGCGCTGAGCCTGCTGGAGGCGGGCGCGATCGACGGCCTGTCCATCGGCTACCGCACGGTGAAGTCGGAGAAGTCCGGAGCGGGTCGACTGCTTCTTGAAATCGACCTTTGGGAGGTGTCGCTGGTAACGTTCCCGATGCTGCCCGATGCGCGGATCGCGCCGAAGCCGGGCGATGATCCCACGGCGCTGGCTGCGAGCCTTGCGGACCTGTTTTCCGACGCGCGCAAGCAGATGGCCTGACCTCAGGCGCAGGGGTGGCGCGGGGCTGCCCCCTTTTTTCCGAGAAGGACCGTTTCATGAACGATGCTGAGATGAAATCCCGCGCGGCCCTGCCCGCGACGGGCGTACACGCGGCTGCGGAGCTGAAGACCGCCATGGCCGGATTTCTGAGTGATTTCAAGAGTTTTCAATCCGACATCAAAACCCGTCTCACGGAACAGGAAGAACGTATGGCCATGCTTGACCGCAAATCCTCCGCGCAGCGTCGCGCGCCGCTTTCCCAGGCAGCAGAACTGGATGTGACCCACAAGAAGGCGTTCTCCGCCTATCTGCGCAACGGTGAGGACGAGGCGTTGCGCGCGATTGAACTCGAGGAGAAGGCGCTGTCCACGACGACGCTCGCGGATGGGGGCTACCTTGTCGACGAGCAGACCGCCGAGACGGTGCAGAGCGTGCTGCGCGGGGCGTCCTCGCTGCGGACCGTGGCCAATGTCGTGAATGTGGAGGCGACCGCCTACGATGTGCTCGTCGATTTCACGGATCTGGGGGCCGGCTGGAACGGGGAGACCACGGTCTCCGAAACCGGGACGCCGAGCATCGAGCGGATCTCGATCCCGCTCCACGAGCTTTCCGCACTGCCCAAGGCATCCCAGCGTCTGCTGGATGATGCGGCGTTCGACATCGAGGGCTGGCTTGCGTCGCGGATTGCCGACAAATTCTCCCGCGCGGAAAGCGTCGCCTTCATCGATGGGGACGGGGTGGACAAGCCCACCGGCTTCCTCACCTATCCGACCGTCGACAACGGGGCGTGGGCGTGGGGTAACCTCGGCTATGTGGCGACCGGTTCTGCGGGGGATTTCGCGGGGACCGATCCGGCGGACGCGATCGTGGACCTCGTCTACTCGCTCGGCGCGCAGTACCGCAATCAGGCGACCTTCGTGATGAATTCCAAGACCGCGGGTGCTGTCCGTAAGATGAAGGATGCGGATGGCCGGTTCCTCTGGTCCGACAGCCTTGCCGCCGGTGAGCCCGCGCGGCTGATGGGTTACCCCGTGCTGATCGCCGAGGACATGCCCGACATCGGCAGCGACGCGATGGCGATCGCTTTCGGTGATTTCATGGCCGGCTACACGATCGCCGAACGTCCGGACCTGCGCATCCTGCGCGACCCATTCAGCGCGAAGCCCCATGTGCTGTTCTTCGCCACCAAGCGCGTGGGCGGCGACGTGACCGACTTTGCGGCGATCAAGCTGCTGAAGTTCGGCGTGAGCTGACGCAATCTGCCTGCCGGGCCCATCGTCCGGCAGTGAAATCCGCCTGCCCGCTGCGGCGGGCGGATCGTCGGGCCATCGGTCCGGCGCGCACCCCCGCATCGCCAGTGCGTGTCCCCCCTTCACCCATGATGCGGGGGTGCATCCCCTCCTGCGCGACGTGGCGTTGCGGGGGCTCACGCCGGAGATCGGGCAACGGGACGCGTGGGAGGACGCATGAGCGGATACTTTCTGAAATCGCCGGGATCGCAGCTCGACTATCAGGTCGACTGGTCGGTCTCTGACCTCAAGGGCGAGGAGACCGTCGCGGTCGACCTGGGCTGGTCGATCACCCCTGACGCAGATCCGGAGGACCTGCGGGTCCTGAGCCAGTCCGTCGATCCGACCCGCTCCGTCGCGGTGTTTGACGGGGGCGTGCCGGGCCGGATCTACGCGGTGAGCGCGCGGGTCGAAACCTCAACCACCCGGGTGCTGGAGCGCAGCATCGTGGTGCGGATCGGCGCTGCATGAGCGGGAGAGCTTTGATGATCTTGAACGAACTGAGCCCCCCTGCGGTGACGCCTGTGCCGTTGCGCGAGTTCGCAGCGCATCTGCGGCTTGCCAGCGGATTCGAGGATGACGGTGCAGAGGATGCGGCCCTTGAGCTTTACCTTCGGGCGGCAACCTCGGCGATCGAGGCGCGGATCGGCAAGGCACTGATCAGCCGGCGTATGGTCCTGCAGCTTACAGGATGGGCGGGGATGGAACAGCCATTGCCGATCTGCCCGGTCACGGAGCTGGTGGAGTTGCGGCTGGTGGACGATGCGGGGGAGGTGACCACGGTACCGGGAACTGACCTGTCCCTGAGCCAGGACCGGTTCTGCGCGAGCTTTGGCGCGGGCGCTGGCACATTGCCCGCGATCCCGAACGGGGGACGGGCGGAGGTGGTCTTCACCGCCGGGTTCGGTCCGGAGGCGAACGCGGTGCCGCCGGACCTGCGCCAGGCCGTGACGATCCTCGCCGCACGGTATTTCGAGGATCGGGGGCGGGATGGCGTCGGATCGGCGGTTTTGCCGTTCGGGGTTCTGTCCCTCTTGCAGGCTTACCGCCGCATTCGGGTGTCGTGAGCCATGGCGGATCGCACACCGAATTTGAACCGGCGGATGGTGCTGGAGGCGCGGCGGACCAGCCTCGACGAGACCGGATCGTCGGTCACCGAGTGGGATCCGCTCGGCATGGTCTTCGTCGCCTTGCTGAGGGGCTCGGGCAGGCTCGCCCAGGCGGGCGGCCGCGAGGTGCCGCTCAACAAGGCGCGGATCCTGCAACGGGCGGTGTCCGAGGGGGCGGCGAGCCGCCCCTGGCCCGGCCATCGCTACCGGTCCGGCAGCCGGACCTACGCGATCCTCGCCGTCAGCGACTGGGATCCGGAGGGCCGCTATCTGCAGGTGCAGGTCGAGGAGGGACGGGTCTGATGGGCGTGGGTTTTTCACAGGCGTTGCAGACCGGGCTGTTCGATCTGCTGAGCGGGGATCTGGAACTGTCGACAATGGCGGCGATCTACGACGCCCCCCCGGTGCTGAGCGCGGCGGATGCGGAGGCGGACTACGTCACGCTTGGCGAGGAGGCGGTCAAACCGCTCGGCCCCGCGGAAGATGGGCTGATCGCCCACGATGTGGACATCGTCATCCATTCGCCCGCCCACGGTTTTGGCCGGGTGAAGGGCATCGGCGCGCGCATCGACACGCTTCTGACCGGAGCGACCGCGGCGGTCGCTGCGGCCCGGATCGTGGATATCCGATTTCTGAGGGCAAAGGCGGATCGGGGTGTCGGCGTCGATCGGCGCCGCATGCGTCTGACCTACCGGGTGGTTCTGGAACCAGCCGCGACCTGACACGAGGAGAGATTTCATGGCGACGCAAAAGGGCAAGGATCTGCTCATCAAGATTGATATGGGAGGCGGCAGCGGCTTTGAGACAGTCGCGGGCCTGCGGGCAACGCGGGTGAGCTTCAACGCGGACACGGTCGATGTGACATCGCTGGAGAGCACCGGCGGCTGGCGGGAACTGCTTGGCGGGGCGGGTGTCCGCTCCGCCGCGCTGTCGGGTTCCGGGATCTTTAAGGATGCGGACACGGACGCGCGGGCGCGGCAGGTCTTCTTCAACGGGGAAACGCCGCCGTTTCAGATCGTGATCCCGGATTTCGGACAGATCGAGGGGGCGTTTCAGATCACCGCGCTCGAATATGGGGGCGAGTATGACGGCGAGGCAACGTTCGAGCTTTCGATGGCGTCGGCGGGCGCGCTGAGCTTCACGGCGATTTGATGGGAAATCCCTATCGGGGTGAGGTCGAACTCACGGTGAACGGTGCTCCGGTGACCCTGCGGCTGACGCTAGGGGCGCTGGCTGAGCTTGAGGACGGTCTTGGCGAGGACTCGATCCTCGGGCTCGTGGAGCGGTTCGAGACCGGCGGCTTCAACGTGCGGGACATTGCAGCGGTGATCCGCGCCGGTCTGGCCGGAGGCGGCGTTCCGATGGACCCGGGCACCCTGGCCGAGGCGGAGATCGACGGGGGACCGATGGCTGCGGCGCGGGCCGCGGCACGACTGCTGAATCTCACTTTCGCGGTGCCGGAGTGAAGCGGATCGGGTGGGTTGCGCTGATGCGCGTGGGTCTGGGGCAGCTGCGGCTCACGCCGGAGCAGTTCTGGGGCCTCACGCCTGCCGAGTTCATGATGATGGCGGGGATCGATGCTGCCCGGCCTGCGATGGGGCGGAAGCGGCTTGATGCGCTTCTGACGGCGTTTCCCGATGGGGAGGAGTGATGGATGACTGAACGTACCAGCGACGACGTCGAGGAGCTCTTTGCGACCGTGGACGGGTCCCTCGCCTCCACCGAAGCGGTTGTCGAGAGCTTCCGGCGGGAGGCAGAGGCGACGCGCAGTTCCGTTGAGCGGACCAACCGGGGGGTCGCCGGTTTCAACCGGGCGATCGGGCGGGGGCTTCGCTCCGCCTTCGACACGCTGGTGTTTGACGGAGGGCGGGCGTCGGATGCGCTGCGGGATTTCGGTCGGACGCTGTCATCGTCCGTCCTTACCCAGGCGCTGACCCCGGTGCAAAACGCGATCGGATCGGCGATCGGCACGGCGGTGCAGGCGGGTGTCAACTCCGTCGCCGGGGGGGGCGCTGCGGCCGGAACCGGTGCAACGCCGATGGCGCAGGGTGGTGTTGTTACATCCGGCAGGGTGCAGGCCTTCGCCAAGGGTGGCATCGTGCGGGGACCGACGACCTTCGGCCTGCGCGGGGGCACCGGGCTGATGGGAGAAGCGGGACCCGAGGCGATCATGCCGCTGAGCCGGGGCGCTGACGGCAAGCTCGGCGTCAAGGCGGCGGGAGGCGGTGGCGTGCACGTCACCATGAACGTGTCGACCCCGGATGCGCCAGGATTCCAGAGGTCCCGCGGGCAGATTGCGGCGGGCCTGACACGGGTGCTGTCCCGGGGGCGGCGTAACCTGTGAGCGCACGCTGATGCGGCGCAATATTACGTCAAAGCAGATGGTTATGGGGCGATCTTTGATCTCGGCGCTGTGCCCGGGGTTGGCAGCAGATCGCGCGGAAGGAGGGACGCATGAGTTTCCATGAGGTGCGGTTTCCCACGGATGTGTCCCTGGGCGCGGCCGGAGGGCCGGAGCGGCGGACGGAGATCGTCACGCTGAGCAACGGGTTCGAGGAGCGCAACGCGCCCTGGTCAACCTCTCGCCATCGCTATGATGCGGGGGTCGGGATGCGATCCCTCGACGATCTGGAACGGATCGTCGCGTTTTTCGAGGCGCGGGCCGGGCAGCTCTTCGGGTTCCGCTGGAAGGACTGGGGAGAGTATAAGAGCTGCAAGTGTTCAGATCCGGTCGGCGCCGTTGATCAGGTGATCGGCACCGGTGACGGTGTGCAGACGGTCTACCAACTCACCAAGACCTACTATTCCGGAGCCCATGCCCAGGTGCGACCCATCCGCAAACCTGTCGCGGGGACCGTGCGTGTTGCCGTGGACGGGGTCGAACGGTTTGCCCCGGACTTTACGGTCGATGACACGACCGGAGAAGTGACGTTTACCGTGGCTCCGGTAGAGGGCGCGCCGGTGACAGCTGGGTTCGAATTTGATGTGCCTGTGCGCTTTGACACCGAGGCGATTTCCGTCAGCGTGTCGGCCTTCGCTGCGGGGGAGATCCCGAGCGTGCCGATCGTGGAGGTGCGGGTCTGATGCGGGCGCTTGATCCGGAGTTCGCGGAGAAGCTTGCCGGTGGGGCAACGACGCTGTGCCGGTGCTGGCAGGTGGTCCGTCGGGACGGTGTCGTGATGGGGTTCACCGACCATGATGTGGATCTGACCTTCGACGGTGTGCGTCACGCGGCGGCGACCGGTCTGACCGCGGGTGCGCTCGAGGCCGTGACGGGCCTTGCCGTTGACAGCGGAGCGGTGGCGGGAGCGGTCCGGTCGGATGCAATCCGGGAGGCTGACATCGCTGCGGGTGCCTATGATGGTGCGCGAGTGAGCGGATGGCTCGTCGATTGGCAGCGGCCCGAGCACCGGATCCAGCGCTTTGCCGGTCATATCGGAGAGATCACGCGGGGCACGGTCGCCTTCGAGGCGGAGCTCTTGAGCCTTTCGGACCAGCTCAACCGGCCCGTGGGGCGGGCCATCCTGAAGCGGTGCGATGCGGTGCTGGGGGATGCGCGCTGCGGCGTGGACGTTGACCAGCCAGCCTTCCGCGGAAGCGGACAGGTGGTTGCGGTGCTGCCGACCGGGCGGATCGAGGTGAGCGGGCTCGACAGCTACGCGGATGCCTGGTTCGACGGGGGCAGCCTTGTCTGGTCGTCCGGCGCAAACGCAGGAAGGTCCGGGATCGTGAAGCGCGACATCGGGTCGGCGCCGAAGGTGCTGGAGCTCTGGATCGCGCCCGCGGCCGAGATCGCCGTCGGAGACGCGTTCGACGTGCGCGCGGGCTGTGACAAGAGCACCGAGACCTGCATCACCCGCTTCGATAACTACAAGAATTTCAGGGGTTTCCCCCATGTGCCGGGCGAGGATTGGGGCCTTGCCTATCCAAAGGAGGGCGAGGTCCATGACGGGGGCAGCCTCAACCGCGGCGAGGGCTGATCCGGTCGCTATTGCGCGCACGTGGATCGGGACACCCTACCGTCATCAGGCGCGGTGCCGCGGTGCAGGAGCCGACTGCCTCGGACTGGTGCTCGGCGTCTGGCGCGAGCTTTACGGCGACCTGCCACGGGGACTGCCGGGTTACACGGCGGACTGGGCCGAGGCTGCGGGCGATGAGCGAATGTGGGCGGCGGCGCGGACGCATCTGCGGGAGACCGATGCGCCGCTGGCGGCGGGGCAGGTGCTTCTCTTTCGCATGCGGAAAGGGGCGATTGCCAAACATCTGGGGATCGTGAGCACGGCTGCGCCTGTGCCGCGGATGATCCACGCCTATTCGGGTCACGACGTGGTCGAAAGCGTGCTGACGCCTCCCTGGCTGCGCAAGGTCGTGGCGAGGTTCGAGTTTCCATGAGGTGTGCTTTCGGAGCGGGGGCGCCTTCGGGTTTGGCAAAGGGAGCATGAGGCTCTCATCCGGGAGGGGCATGCGGATGGGTCGCAGTCTGGGGAGTGAGGGCACCCGCCTTTGGCATAGGTGCTGATGTGCGCCGGTGACGACAACGGAGCGTTGCCCGCGTAGTTCAATGGCTCGGCTTGAGTTCTGTCAGGCGTTCCCTCCGAGATCTGAGACGACGGACGGCGTCGCCGCGTTGGGGAATACCTTGATGTGCTGGTATTTCCCGGGACGGCTGGTTCCGTCTTCGTCCGATGCGGGCGCGAGTGCTTTGGCATGGAGGATGATCCGCGCTGGTCACGATCTCCGGTAACGAGCATTCCGGGAGATCGGCTGCGAAAGACGGTTTTCGCGCCGTTGGAGGCTCCTGTTCGATCCTGGTGCGGATGGGGATCAAGGACGACTTTGCCCAGGTGGACCATCGGAGGATGTTGCTAGTCTCGCTTACAAGCGTTCGCAAAGGAAGCGCGATTTGGCGCTGTCGTCCGGTGGGTAATATCGGTGAGTTCGTGCCTTCGGGTCATCGAAAGCGTCGAGGTGCTGCCCGGGCTGCGGAAGGTCGCGGTCCGGTTTGAATTTTCCCGAGCGCCCGGTGGGTGGCTTGGGACCGACAGGAGGAGGCGCGCATGGCGACGCTTGTGTTTGCGGCGGCGGGTGCTGCGGCGGGAAGCGCCATTGGGGGGACCGTGGCGGGGATCTCCGCCGCTGTGATCGGACAGGCGGTCGGGGCGACGATCGGGTCGATGGTCGACCAGCGGTTGCTGTCGACCCTCGGGGGCAGCACCCGTGTGAACACGGGACAGCTCAGCTCCGCCCGTCTGTCCGGCGCGCGGGAGGGGGCGGCCCTTCCCTATGTTGCCGGGCGTGTCCGTGTGGCGGGCCAGATGATCTGGTCGACCCGGTTCCTCGAGGAGGTCTCGACCCACAAGACCGGAGGCAAGGGGTTGACCCCAAAGCCGAAGGTGGAGACCACGACCTACAGCTACTCCGTGTCGTTCGCCCTGTCGCTCTGCGAGGGCGAGGTACGCCGGATCGGGCGGGTCTGGGCGGATGGCGCGCAGATCAACCTCAACGATTACGCCTGGCGCCTCTATCCCGGGGACGACACCCAGATGTCCGATCCGCTGATCGAGGCGGTGGAAGGGGCAGGGCGGGTGCCGGCCTATCGCGGAACCGCCTACATCGTGTTTGAGGGCTTTCCGCTGGGCACGTTCGGCAACCGCATCCCGCAGATCCAGGTTGAGGTGTTCCGCAGGCCAGTGTCGCAGATGCCGGAAACGGACGAGATCTTCGACACCTCACCCGTCGACGAGATCCGGGCGGTGGCGCTGATGCCCGGGACGGGGGAATACGCGCTGGCCGACACGGTCGTGCGGACCAACAGGGGCATTGACGAAGACGACAACGTGATCACCGGGCCGGTCATCAACGTGAACAATCGCCTCGGTGTGCCGGACGTGGACGTGGCGCTTGACGCGCTCGACGGGGAGCTTCCGGCCTGCGACGCGGCCTCGCTCATCGTGAGCTGGTTTGGTGACGATCTACGTGCCGACCGGTGCGAGTTGAGGCCGAAGGTGGAACAGGGAACGGACGACGGATATCCGATGCCCTGGACCGCTGGCGGGATCGGGCGGGACGCGGCGAGCTGGGTGTCGCGGACGGATGGTCGTGTCAATTTTGGCGGCACGCCTGCCGACCGGTCCGTGATCGACGCGATCCGCAACCTTAGTGCGCGGGGCAAGGCTGTGACCTTCTACCCCTTCGTGCTGATGGACATTCCCGGGGGCAGCGGACTGTCGGATCCCTGGAGCGATGGCGAGCAGGGCGCGTTTCCATGGCGGGGCCGGATCACGACCTCGATCGCGCCGGGACGGAGCGGGACACCGGACCTGACCGCTACGGCGGCTGCCGAGGTTGCTGCCTTTGTCGGGGAGGCGCGGCCCTGGCACTTCGATTGGGTGGACGGTGCGATGGCCTATTCGGGGCCGTTCGAGTGGAGTCTGCGCCGGTTCATCCTGCACTACGCGCGACTCTGCGCGGTTGCGGGCGGGGTTGATGCGTTTTGCATCGGGTCGGAGTTCCGCGGGCTCACGCACATCCGGGATGGTGTCGGGAGCTATCCGTTCGTGGCGGCTCTGCAAAGCATCGCGGCGGATGTGCGCAGCATCCTGCCGGGCGCCAAGATCGGTTACGCGGCTGACTGGTCGGAATATTTCGGCCACCATCCGCAGGACGGGTCGGGCGACGTCTTCTATCATCTCGATCCGCTCTGGGCGGATGCCAATATCGATTTCATCGGCATCGACAACTACATGCCTCTGAGCGACTGGCGGGATGGGCCGGATCACGCGGATGCAGAGGCGGGCGCGATCTACGACCTCGACTACCTGCGCAGCAACGTCTCCGGGGGCGAGGGGTACGACTGGTACTACGCAAGTGCGGCGGATCGGGACGCGCAGGTCCGCAGTCCGATCACGGACGGCGCCTATGGGGATCCCCATGTCTTCCGCTACAAGGATCTGTTGAACTGGTGGCAGCGGCCGCACTTCAACCGCCCAGGCGGCGTGCGCGAGCTGGCGCAGACCGACTGGCTGCCGGAGATGAAGCCGATCTGGTTCACCGAGCTGGGATGTCCGGCGGTGGACAAGGGGACGAACCAGCCGAACCTTTTCATCGATCCGAAATCTGCGGAAAGCGCGCTGCCATATTTCTCCACCGGGGCGCGGGATGATTTCATCCAGTACCAGTATCTGAAGGCCATGTTCTCCTACTGGGGGGATCCGGGGCACAACCCGGTGTCGGAGGTCTATGGAGGCCCTATGGTCGATATGGACCGGGCCCATGTCTGGGCCTGGGACGCGCGGCCCTGGCCCGACTTTCCGAACCGGACGAGCGCCTGGTCGGATGGCCCCAACCATGCCCGGGGGCATTGGGTGAGCGGTCGGACGGAGGATGCGCCGCTGGCCCACGTGATCGCGGAGCTTTGCGGACGTTCCGGCGTGGGGGCGGTCGATGTGAGCCGGGTGCACGGCATGGTCTCCGGTTTCGAGATCGGACGGGCGACCCACGTGCGCGAGGCGCTGGAGCCGTTGATGCTCGCCTACGCGGTGGACGCGTTCGAGCAGGACGGGCTGATCATCTTCCGCAACCGCGACGGATTTGAATCCGTCGACCTCAGCGATGCACCGCTCGTGGTCTCCGGCGACGGGGAAACCGCGCTGAGCCTCGTTCGTGCGCCGGAGAGCGAGCGGACCGACCGGGTGCGGGTGGTGTTTCCCCGGGCTGACGATGACTACCAGACCGGGGCGGTCGAGGTGCAGCGTCCGGGCTCCGCTGATCCGTCCGTCGTCGAGACAAGCCTGCCGCTGGTGATCACCGGGGCCAAGGCGCGGGAAGTGGCGGACCGCTGGCTCTCCGAAAGCGAGCTGTCGCTGGATGCGATCAGCCTCAGTGTGCCCCCGTCGGCGCAAGAGATCGTTGCCGGGGACGTGCTGACCTATGACGGCAAGCGCTACCAGATCGACCGGATCGAGGATGCGGACGGACGCGTGATCGAGGCGCGGCGGGTGGATGCAGGGCTCTACGTGCCGCCCTATTATCGGGAGGAAACCGTCTCCCCGGCCGAGGTGGCGTTGCCGGGACCGCTGCAGGTGCAGTTTCTCGATCTGCCGCTTCTGCGGGGTGACGAGGTGGCCCACGCGCCCTACATCGCGGCCTCGGCCACGCCGTGGACCGGGCAGGCCGCGGTGGGGCTTTCCTTGAGCGACGACAGCTACGCGCTGAATACGCTGGTGCCGCTTTCCGCCACGACGGGTCTGACGCAGACGGCTCTGGCCGCCACGAGGCCCGGGTTGTGGGACCGTGGAGCGGGTGTGGAGATCGCGCTGGAGAGCGGTGCGCTGGAAAGCCGGGAGCCGGGAGACGTGCTGAACGGAGCCAACGTCGCGGCGCTCAAGTCGGCGAGCGGGGACTGGGAGATCATCCAGTTCCAGACCGCGGAGCTGATCGCACCGGACGTCTATCGCATCAGCGGCTTGCTGCGGGGGCAGGCGGGGACCGAGTGGCTGATCCCGGAGAGCTGGCCCGCGGGCACGCGGTTTGTGCTGCTGAACGCGGCGCTGGCGCAGGCGGACCTGCCGCTCTCCGCCCGCGGGCTCGATCGCTACTACCGGATCGGGCCGGCGACGAAGCCCTTCACCGACGAAAGCTACAGGACCTATCGGCGGGCCTTCGATGGGGTCGGGCTCAGGCCCTACGCGCCCTGCCATCTGGAACATCGGTGGGTGGGGGGAGACCTTGCGCTGCGCTGGATCAGGCGCACGCGGATCGATGGGGATTACTGGGGATCCGGGGATGTTCCGCTGTCGGAGGAGATGGAGCGCTACGTGGTGCGCGCCGGATCCTTTGAGGTCGAGGTGAGCACGTCGGAGGCGGTGCTTCCCGCCGCGGCGCTTCCCGCCCTGCCGTTCACGGTTTCGGTTGCACAGGTCTCGGCCCGCTGGGGTGCCGGGCCAGCCATGGAGAGGACACTGAATGTCTAGCACCGCCCAACTCGGCCTGCCGCTCGTCCAAGGGGCGCAGGCGCAGAAGCACGTGACCGTCAATGAAGCGTTCGCCCGGCTCGACGGGCTGACGCAGCTTGAGATCAGCGGCGCACCGGTGGACCCGCCCCTCGATCCGGTGGACGGCCAGACCTTTCGCGTTCCGACGGGGGCGACCGGCGACTGGACCGGGGCGGCAGGTCAGCTTGCGATTGCGAGCAACGGTGGCTGGGTGCTGATGAGCCCGCGTGCGGGATGGACGGCCTTTGATATGGCGCTGGGCGAAACAGTCGCCTTCGATGGTGTGGACTGGCGTGCGCTGGGGCGGAACCCGTCTGCGGGAGGAGCGGTCACAGGCCTCCCGGTGCGGGAGATCGACCATGATGTGACGGCTGGGGCAACGTCGACCACCACGACAGTGATCCCGGCCAACAGCATCGTCTTTGGCGTGACCGGGCGGGTCGAGGTCGCCCTGACGGGCACCGGCACGACCGGCTGGTCCCTGGGCGTCTCAGGCGCGGATGACCGCTACGGTTCGGGGCTGGGTCTGGGCGCGAATTCCTATGCGCTGGGCCTGACTGGGATGCCAGTGACCTACTACGCGGACACCGCCCTGCAACTCACCGCGCTGGGCGGAGATTTCACCGGAGGGCGGGTGCGGCTCGCCGTCCATTGCCTTACTGTGACCCCGCCGCGGGCGTTCTAAAACGCGGGTCGTGATGGGCACTATCATGGATCGTGACTTGACCTGAGCGCGCGAAGGACCGATTTACAGGGTCCTGAAGTAGCCTGGGAGGGTTCCGATGGCGGAAAGCGCAGTCAAGGCGATGGTCTCAACCGTCGATCCGGTCTGGCAGACGATCCGGAACGAGGCGGCAGCGATGGCGCGAAGCGAGCCGATGCTCGCGGGGCTCGTGCATGCGAGCGTGCTCAACCGGCGCAGTTTCGACGATGCCCTGAGCTACCGGCTCGGGCAGAAGCTCGCGAGCGGCGAGATGACCGAGGGGTTGCTGCGCGAGGTGATCGCGGATGCTCACGCGGTGGACGCGGCGATCGTGGAGGCGGCCCGGGTCGACCTGGTGGCCGTCCTCGACCGGGATCCCGCATGCCACCGGCTCGTCCAGCCGCTTATGTTTTTCAAGGGGTTCCAGGCGCTACAGGCGCACCGGATCGCGCGCCACATGTGGGTGAACGACCGCTCGGACATGGCCTATTTCATCCAGATGCGCACCTCCGAAGTGTTCGGGGTGGACATCCACCCCGGTGCCCGGATCGGGCGTGGGATCATGATGGACCATGCCCATTCGATCGTGATCGGCGAGACGGCCGTCGTCGGCGACAATGTCTCGATGCTCCATTCCGTCACCCTTGGCGGGACCGGGAAGGTCGACGGTGATCGTCATCCGAAAATCGGCGACGGTGTGCTCATCGGCGCCGGTGCTGCGGTGCTCGGCAACATCACCGTGGGTCACTGCAGCCGGATCGCCTCCGGTTCCGTGGTGCTCAAGGAAGTGCCGCCCTGCAAGACCGTCGCCGGTGTGCCTGCGAAGATCGTTGGCGATGCGGGCTGCGATCAGCCCTCGCTGACCATGGATCATCTGATCGCGCGGGCCGAGCAGGTTTAAACTGATGCCTGTCGGCACTCGCATTCGTTGATGCGATAGGGGCTACCGTTTCGGCGCGCGCGGACATCGGGGCATCGAGCCCCTCGTCCGCACGCGCCCTTTCGGGCGCAGGGCGCCAACCTCCGCTATGGCTCCTATTCCTGAAGGGTGCACCTTGTTGAGACCCGGTTGAGGGGCTTGATGCTCCTCAACCTCATTATTCAGCGTGGAAATTGAGCCGTTGCGGCTTCAGGGGTGACGGGCGTGCGCCCTCGTTGCGCCGCCCTTGACCCTGTGCCGACCCATTGGGATCACGCGAGCATGCCGATCGGGTCCTCAAGATGGGCCTTGATCGCTGCCAGGAACTGCGCTCCAAGAGCCCCGTCGATCACCCGATGGTCCACCGAAAGCGTCACGGACATCACCGTGGCCGTTGTCAGTTCCCCATCCGCGCCGACGACCGGCTTCTTGGTGCCTGCACCGACGGCGAGGATCGAGGCGTGTGGCGGGTTGATCACTGCGTCGAAATTCTCGATCCCGAACATGCCGAGGTTGGAGATTGCGAAGCTGCCTCCCTGAAACTCGTGAGGTGCAAGTTTGCGCTCGCGCGCCCGGGTCGCGAGGTCCTTCATCTCCACCGAGAGGGTCGAGAGGGTCTTCTGGTGGGCGTCGCGCAGAACCGGCGTGAAGAGGCCTCCCTCGATGGCCACCGCGACGGCGACGTCGGAGGGGGTGAGCTTCAGGATCCGGTCCGCAGCCCAGACCGCGTTGCAATCCGGTACCTCTTGGAGCGCGAGCGCGCAGGC
>JBCBAP010000069.1:0-17167 GCA_038532435.1 Pseudomonadota bacterium
ACGCCCCCTCCGATCACAACGGCACGGTACTGTTCGGACATTTGCGCTCTCCTGGTGGCTTTTGACCACTCCAGCGGACCCCGCCGCCGCTGCCAAGACAAAACGAGACGGATTGTTGTCTGTTTGCGCCCTTATCGCGAAGGGTTGCTTTTCGAGCTGTTTCGGTTGCTCGACGGGCGCGCCGCGGACCATCTTGCGAGGGTGTCCTTGTATCAGCACCGCCGCGGATCTCTTTGGCAGTCAAACGGAAGGCCGCGCCTTCAGATGCACGATCATCCAGAAGATAGTATCTGCACGTCATGCGATGTCGGAGACCGTTGCCCCCGTCACCGCTCGTGTCTCGCGGCTCAGCGGACGGAATACTGGTCAAAACGTCCGTCGCGGGCACGCCGTCCGTTCCGATTCTCCTTTCGCCGGACGGTTGGGTGATCCAACCGAAGGTCTGTGCGGTCGCCAGAAGTCCTGAAAGAGACCTCGTGAGTGGAGTCTGTTGGTTCACCACACACCGTTGTACGTCCGCTGAGCGGTCGCCGTGCATGTCCTCGAACTCTTGTTGTCAAAGTGACTGCGGACGGACGGTGCTATGACCGACTAGTGAGCGCTGGCTTAGACCCAAAAAACCCAACAACCCAAAAGGTTAGACATCGGCTGCCGCGACCCGATGTCCAGGACCACTCCGCACGCTCAGAAATCTGTCGGCGCGCCACCCTCGGATTTGCGACGTGCGACGAAGGACGCGAGCTCTTCCCGGATGCCGTCGTCGATGGGAGGGGGTGTGTAGTCGGCGAGGATCGATTTCCATGTCTTGTTGGCACGTTCGGCGGTCCAGACGCTGCCCGCCTCAGACCATGCCTCGTAGTTGCGCCAGTCGCTGAGGAAGGGGCTGTAGAAGGCAGTCTGATACCGATCCTGCGTGTGCTGGGTGCCGAAGAAATGGCCGTTTGGCCCCACGTCGCGGATCGCATCCACCGCCAGATCCGCCTCGCCGACTGCCGAGATCTCCGTCTCGAAGTAGCGCTGCACCTGCTGGAGCACCTCGCAATCCATGACGAACTTTTCGTAGGACGCGATGAGCCCGCCCTCCAGCCAACCCGCCGCATGGTAGACAAGGTTTACGCCGCCGGTGACCGCGGCCCAGAGGGAGTTCGAGCTTTCCCACATCGCCTGACCGTCCGGCGCATTCGCCGCGCAGGCGTTGGAGGCGCGAAGCGGCAATCCGTAGAACCGTGCCATCTGCCCCGTGATCTGGGTTGCACGCACATATTCCGGCGTGCCGAAGGCCGGTGCGCCGGACTTCATGTCCACGTTCGACGTAAACGTGCCGAAGACGCACGGCACGCCCGGATTGATAAATTGCAGAAGCGCGATGGCGGCGATCCCTTCCGCCAGCGACTGCACCACTGCACCGGTCATCGTTACGGGCGCCATGGCTCCGGCTAGCGTGAACGGCGTGACCACCACCGGTTGCCCTCGCCGGGCGAACCGCATCGCGCCATCGAGCATGGGCCAGTCATGCTTCAGTGGGCTTGAGGAGTTGATGTTGGTGTAGACATGGGGGCGGGCCTCGAACTCCTCGGGGCTCAGGCCTGTGGCGATCCGGGCCATCTCCAGCACATCCTCGACACGCTCCGGCCCGAGGGAGTAGGCGTGCACGACCTTGTCCGTCAGGGTCAGCTTCTCATAGAGACAGTCGAGGTGGCGGACGGAGGCGTGGACGTCGACGGGCTCCACCGGATAGCCCCCTGCCACATGGATGCAGTTGAAATACTGGGTGAATTTCAGCAGGTCGCAGAAACTCTCCATGTCTCCGGGGCGCCGACCCCGGTCCATGTCCATCACGTTCGGGGGGGACGAGACGTTGACGAAGGCCATGTGCTTGCCGCCGATGGTCACCGCCCGGTCCGGGTTGCGGGGTGTGATGGTGAACTGCGATGGCACATGGGCCAGCATCTCCATCACCCAATGGCGGTCCATGCGGACATTCTGCCCGTCGATGGTGCATCCCGCCTTGCGCAGGTAGGCGAGGGCCTCATCGTTGAGGAACTCGATCCCGATCTCCTCGAGCACCCGCATGGCCGCGTTGTGGACGGCAGCGACCCCGTCCGCGTCGAGCGGCTCGACCGGGTTGTCAGGATTGCGGGGCATGCGCCAGGTCATCTGGTCGATGGCGCGGACGGCGTCGCGGCGGGCGTTGCCCGCGCGACCGCCGCTGCGGCGGGTGCGGCGTTCCTGGACGGTCACGGTCTCTCTCCCGGTCATTACCTTCCCAGCAAACCGGGCGGGCGCGCCGGGCGCGCCAACGGATGCGACGCCCCGGTGTCGTATTTTGAAGCCTTTCGTCGGGACCGCGGCGTCAGGTCTGCGTGGCGAGCCAGCGCGGCAGATCCGCGATGCTGTCAAGCACCACGTCCGCCCGGGGGGAGAGCACGGCGCGCGGGGCAGGGCCCGTCAGCACGGCGACGGTCGCCATGCCCGCTGCGCGCCCGGCCTCCAGATCATGGAGGCTGTCGCCGATCATCACCGTTTCTGCCTCCGGCAGACCCGTGAAGGTGCAAAATCCTTGCTGCATTCCAGGGGCAGGCTTCGCCCCGTAGCCGCTGTCGTAACCGGCGATGAAGGAAAAGAGGTCTCGCACCCCGCTTTGCACCAGCTGCTGGGAGGCGGGCTCCTCCGCGTCGTTGGTCGACACGCCAAGCACGTAGCCAACGTCCTTCAGGCCGGTCAACAGGGGCACAAGGGGCGTTGCTTCTGCGAGGGGCGCATGGTTGCTCGCCTCGATCACGTAGGCGCGCAGATCCGTGGCGGTCCAGCGCGGCAGATGCGGCAGCATCGCGACCACCGCCTCGTCCGGGGTACCGGCGATCACAGGGCTGTCTGGATGATACCGCTCCGTCGGCAGGTCGAACCGCAGCGCGTCGGCAAGCCGCTGCATGTGTGCTTCGTCACCCTTCGTCAGGTCGTCGAGCAGGTCGACGCACCACCGCGCCCAGGTCCCGTGAAAATCGTAGAGCGTGCCATCCTTGTCGAACAGCAACCCCTTGAACCTGCCTGCCATAACCGCTCGCCTTGTCCCCGGACGGGCGCTACGATCCGATGTCCGAACCGGAGCCGCCCATGCCTTCTTCCCCGCCTCAGCGCGCAGCCTATGTGCATTTCACCACGATGACCACACGCTGGCGGGACAATGACGTCTATGCCCATATGAACAACGCGGTGTTCTACGAGTATGTGGACAGCGCGGTGAACGGCTGGATCCTGGCGGACGGAGGGCTCGATGTGCCGAACGGCCCGGTGGTGGGGCTGGTGGTCGCATCCTCCTGCGAGTTTCACGCGAGCCTCGGTTTTCCCGATCCGGTCATCGCGGGACTGCGGGTGGGACATCTGGGGCGCAGTTCGGTCCGCTACGAGGTCGGTCTCTTTCGCGGGGCGGAGGAGACTGCGGCAGCGCAAGCCGCGTTCACCCATGTGTATGTCGATTCTGCGACTCGCCGACCTGTCGCCTTACCGGATCACTTCCGAACAGCGTTAACGGGTCTGATTGTTGGTTAACATTCACGTCCAGTGGGGCAGATCGCCTCCGGGCAGTGCCGCGCGGGCGCGCATCGGCGTGTCGTAGGCGATCCCCTCCCGGTCGCAAAACGCGACCAACGCGGCTTCGTCCAGCAGCAGAAAATCGAGAACGAAGCCAAGGAAGTCAGGGTCTTGCGCACGGACCCTCAAGTCCTCGACGCCCGCGCCGGAGGCCCCGAGGAACGCCATCAATCGTTCGTCATCCGTTGCGAGCCAGCCCAGAACGGAGACCGAAAGGGCCTCTGCCGCGTCACGATTCATGCCCTGTCCCTCCGTCCCGACCCGCACCGCGGCAACACTTCGTTAACGATCTCTTCATACTCTCTCCGCTACATCGAGCAAAACCGCCGGCCCCGAACATCCGTGGTATAAGGCGCACCTGGGGAGCACATGATGCCCGGTCGTATACTCATTGTCGAAAACGCGTCAGCCAATCGAGACCTCGTCGTCCAGAAGCTGAGTGAGGCTTACTACGATGTGGTGATCGCCGATACCCGGGCCGAGACGATGCGGCTGGTCGGAGAAGATGAGATCGACCTCATCCTGCTCGACCCGATGCTGCACGACGCGGATGGTATGGAGCTGTGCCGTCAGCTCAAATCCACCGATGCGACCGCGCAAATCCCGATCGTCCTGATCACTACGCTTGGCGTGCCGCAGGAGCGGTTGCGGGGGCTCGAGGCTGGGGCCGACGATTTCCTCGTCAAACCGATGGACGAACTCGCGCTGCTCGCGCGGGTGCGCAACCTCATCCGGATGAAGGTCATGGTGGATGAGCTGCAACTGCGCGACGCCACCGCGCGGGAGTTCGGGCTGATCGCCCCCGTGGCGGATGATGTATCCGTGCAGACCGTGGCGATTCTGGCACCCGATGCCGCGACGGGTGCATCCTGGCGCACCCGGATCGAGCGGGCGCTGCCGGTTTCAGCGACCGTCTTTGCGCCCTCCCATGCGGGATCGCTCGCCTCTGGCATGGCCGACGCCTACGTGATCCATCACCGTTTCGGCGGCGATGCGCGCGCCTTGCGCTGCGTTGCCGATCTGCGCGCCCGCACCCTCGCACGCAGTGCGGCGGTTCTGTTCATCTCGCCGGAGGGGGATGTGGTGACGGTCGCGCGCGCCCTCGACCTGGGCGCGAACGACTACCTGTCCGACAGCTTCTCGCCGGAGGAGCTGGTGATCCGTCTGCGCAGCCAGCTCAAGCGCAAACGCTATGCGGATTCGCTCCGCGCCAGCGTGCGCGACGGGCTGCGGGCGGCGGTGACCGATCCGCTCACGGGCCTCTTCAACCGGCGCTACATGGAACAGCATATCGGCGGATTGATCGACCGCAGCCGGGCGGAGCGCATGCCGATCGCCGCGATGTATCTCGACCTCGACCGTTTCAAATCCGTCAATGATGCACTCGGTCATGCGGCGGGGGATGAAGTGCTCAAACAGGTGGCCCGTCGTCTGCAGAACCACTTGCGAAGCGAGGATCTGCTGGTCCGGCTCGGGGGGGAGGAGTTCGGCATCGTTCTGCCGACCACCTCAGACAGTCACGCGGCCCAGATGGCGGAGCGTTTGCGCGAAGTCATCGAGCTGCATCCCTTTCACTTGACGATCGGACGGGACTTGCGGATCACGACGAGCATAGGCGTCGCCGTGCTCGACAGTCGGGAGGCGACGGTCGACCGCCTGCTGCAGGCCGCCGATTCCGCGCTCTATGCGTCAAAGAATGCGGGCCGCAACCGCGTCAGCTTCTGGGGTGCTGCCGCCTAGTCCGACTTCGATCGGGGCGGCCGACGTCGCTGCTCGGACAGCTTGTCAACGAACTGCGCCCGTTCCTCATCCGTCATGTCCGCAAGCTGAACGAGGATGATCCCGTGTCCGGCCTCCAGAAAGCGGAGGACCTGACCACGTTCCCGCTCCATCACGGCCTCGAGCACATCCGCGTCGAACGGCACGGCGGTGATCGCCTCGCGCAGATCCCGGGTCTGCTTGCGCCGCCGCTGGAGGAAGCTGGTGCCGTCCCTGAACTCCTCGCGGAGCTCGGTACGCACGGTCAGGCCCCGGTCTTCGGGCAGCGCCCGCACGAGCCCGATGAGGCCCGGCGGCGTGTTTGCCTCGATCACCTTCTGCGGGCCACCGCGCAGGGCGACGCCCCCGATGACGCCGAGCACGAGGAGGTTGAGCCCGAGGGAGACGACCAGCGTGATCTTGAGCCACAGGGGCACGGGCTTGCGCGTTGGGGCGTCGGTCATGTCTCGCTCTCCAGAAGCATGGTGCCGAGCGTGTCGAAAGTCAGCGCCTCCGACCCGTCAAAAGTGTAGGCGGTGCCGAGCGTCGCGTCAGACAGGGCGGGCACGAAATCCGGTCCGGCATAGCCGATCCACATGCCTGCGACCATGCAGGCCGCAGCGCTCGCCCCCGCCTGCCAGCCGATGCGCATCAGGTCCCGAAGGCGCCAGCGTCCGCCGGACCTTTTCGGGTGTGCCGCTATCGCCTCGTGTTCGATCGGGGCCTCGGCGGCCGCATCGGCGAGGATCCGAGACATCAGATCCGCGCTCGGCTCCGGCCGCGCACGCCGTGCCGCGTCAAAGAAGGCGGACAGCTCCCGCTCGTCATCGGTCATGTTCGGCTCCTCCTTCATCCGCCCGCGTGGCCCAATGCGTCCCTCTGGGACAACAGGATCGCTGCGAGCGCCCGTTTCCCCCGGGCGATCAGACTTTCGACCGCATCGACGGAGAGGTCCATGATGGACGCGATCTCCGGATTGGGCCGTTCCTCGATAAATTTCAGGGTCATGGCAAGGCGTTGTCGGTCCGGCAAGGTCGCGAGTGCCGTGTGCAGCGCCCGGGCGCGATCGTCCAGCACCAGCCTTTCCACGGTTCCAGGGCTTTCGTCAGCCATGTCCGGCGGCTCCGCGTCGTAGATCGGCTTGTGCGCACGGATCCGGTCGATGCACAGGTTCGACGCGATGCGATAGAGCCAGGTCGATACCTTGGCGCGTCCGCTTTCCCAGTCCGGTGCAATCTTCCACAGTCTCAACATCGCTTCCTGCGTCACATCCTCCGCCTCGGCCCGGTCGTTCAGCATCCTTTGGGCAAGGCTGAGGACGCGGGGCGCGTGGCGCAGGGTCAATGCCCGCGCCGCGGACTGGTCGCCCGCGGCGTAGCGCGCCAACAAATCCTCGTCGGCGACCTCGCTGAGAGGATCGAATGCGGCCCCTGTCACGTCTGGCGCTTCCCGTTCTGTCGGCGGGGCGGCGTGCTGCCGCCCCGACGTTACAGTGCCAGATCAGCCGCGGCGGGGTCCACCGCCATGACGGCCCCGGCCCTGGCCTGCACGCTCCTCGAACTCCTCGGCGGAGATCACCCCGTCATCGTTCGCATCGAGGCGGGAGAAGATGCGGTCCGCATTGCCCGGGGAGGTTTCCGCAAGGCTGAGGGTGCCGTTATCGTCCTCGTCCGCCCGGTCGATGAAGCGTTCGATGCGCTGGGTCATCCGGTCCGCGTCGCGCTGTTCCGCCCGTGCCAGCAGTTCTGCCTGGCTCAGTTCGCCGTCGCCGTTGGTGTCAACCTCGGCAAAGCGGGCGGCGCGCATCGCCTCCATCTCCGCCGGGGTGACCTGTCCGTCACCGTTTGTGTCGATCGCCTCGAAATCGAAGCGGGCTCCGCGGTCATCCGCCACCACAGCGGTTGCAAGTGCGGAAAGCACGAGTGCGGCAGTTGCCGGGATCATGATGCGTTTCATACTCGATAGTTCCTTTTCTCATCGTTCTGACCGGTGTCTCACCGGCCGATATTGATCAAACGGGACCAGGACTGAATTCCGTCGCGCGGGTTCAAATTTTTTCTTGCGGTCCCGCTTGCGACATCCCGACGCGAGGCAGGTTGTCGGGATGCGCGGGAGGGGGCTGTGCCCTATGTTCCACAGCATGAAAGACACCAGCACCCTTCAGGATGTGGGCGATGACCGCCCTGTAAAGCCCGCCCTCTGGTCGGGCTGGCAGCGGAAGTGTCCGTCCTGCGGCACCGGTCCGATGATGGACGGCTACCTTCAGGTGCGCAAAAGCTGTGCGGTCTGTGGTACCGAGCTTCACCATCATCGTGCGGATGATGGGCCGGCCTGGGCCACAATGCTGATCGCGGGACATCTGATGGCCCCGCTGATGCTGATCATCTATGAGACCTGGCGGCCGGAGGGCTGGGTGATGGGCGTGGGCCTGTCCGTGATCTTCGTGCTGCTGGCGCTGTACCTGCTGCCGCGCATCAAGGGAATGTTCGTCGCGTTCCAGTGGGCCAAGCGGATGCACGGTTTCGGCCACCCGCAACGCTGACTCGACGGCGCCGGACGAGCGCCTATAGTCAGGGCTTCCGCAAGCGTCACGAGGCACCCCGGCATGACCGATCCCGACACTGTACCGATCCGCGACGCGGCGACGGTCGTTCTGTGGCGGCAGTCCGGCGGGGCGCACGAGGTTCTGATGGGCCAGCGCGGTGCACGTGCGGTTTTCATGCCTAACAAGTTTGTCTTTCCCGGCGGTGCGGTGGATGCGGAGGATGCGGATCTGCCGCTTGCCTCCGACCTTGAGGCGCCGGAGGCCGCGCGCCTGACCCAGCATAACCGCGGACCGGGGCCGCAGACACTTGCCTGCGCGGCGGTGCGCGAACTGTGGGAGGAGACGGGGCTGACCCTCGGACTTGCGGCGCATGCAAACGCGGATGTGCCCGAGACCTGGCGCGGCTTCTACGCGCCGGGGGTGGCGCCGCGTCTCGATCCGCTCCAGTTCATTTTTCGCGCCGTCACCCCACCGGGCCGTCCCCGCCGGTTCGACGCCCGGTTCTTTCTCACTCCGGCGGAGGCCGTGCTGGGTGATCCGGAGGATTTCTCCGGCGCGTGCGACGAGCTGAGCCACCTGCACTGGGTACCTTTGCGGGAGGCGCGCCAACTCGCCCTGCCGTTCATCACCGACGTCGTCCTGTCGGAGGTCGAGGCGATCCTCGGGGGAGAGGCGCGCCCGGTTCCGTTCTTCGATCACGATGCGGAACGGTCGCACTTTCACATGTTGTGAGGGGCGGCCCTTGACTCTCCCCCGCTGATGCGTAGAAAGCAGCTTCCGAGATTTGACGGCCCGCGCAACCGGCGCGCTGTGCCAGGTAACAAGGGCCAGTGGGTCCGCTGAGGAGATGGGTCAATGGCGAAGCCGACCACCGTTAAAATCCGCCTGAACTCGACCGCAGGCACGGGCCACTTCTACGTGACCCAGAAGAATTCCCGCACGATGACCGAGAAGATGTCGGTGCGGAAGTACGACCCCGTTGCGCGCAAGCACGTGGAGTACAAGGAAGGCAAGATCAAGTAAGATCACGCCGGACGAAGGACAGTCGAGGCGGTGCGCAAGCGCCGCCTCTTTTCGTTGGAGCATAGCCGATGCGGACCCTGTTCGTTTGCGGAAAGGCGCGGATGCGCAGTCCCACGGCGGCGGATGTCGCAGCGACCTTTCCGAACGTTGAAAGCGATTTCGCCGGGGTCAGTGGTGATGCGGTGGAGCGGGTGTCGCTCGATCAGGTGGACTGGGCCGATGTGATCTTTGTCATGGAGACGGTTCACAAGCGGAAACTGACGGCGCAGTTCGGCAGTGCGCTGCGCGGCAAGCGGATCGTGGTGCTCTCGATCCCCGACATGTACGCCTACGGCGACCCGGATCTGATAGCGCGGCTCCAACCGCTGCTGAAGTCCCACCTCACCTGACTTAAACAAAAAGGGCCGGGAAAACCCGGCCCTTTTGTCGTCTCTGGAGCGGTGCTTACTCGCGGCTGCCGAACAGCTGCAGCATCATGATGAACATGTTGATGAAGTTCAGGTACAGGCTCAGTGCGCCCATGATCGCCGACTTCTCAAGCCATGCCTCGCCACCCGACTGGGTCGCGTAGTAGAGGTATTCATTCTTCAGCCGCTGGGTGTCGTAGGCGGTCAGACCCGCGAAGACGAGCACACCAATGACGGAGATCGCGAACATCAGCGCGCTGCTTGCGAGGAAGATGTTGATGATCGACGCGACGACCACACCGATCAGGCCCATCAGCAGGAACGAACCCCAGCCGCTGAGATCCTTTTTCGTCGTGTAGCCGTAGAGCGAGATACCCGCGAACATGATCGCCGTCGCGAAGAAGATCTGCGCGATCGACATGCCCGTGAACACGGCGAAAATCCAGGCGATCGACAGACCCATCACGCCCGCGAAGACGTAGAAGAGCATCTGCGCCGCCGAGGCGGACAGCCGGTTGATCCCCATGCTCAGACCGAAGACAAAGGCGAGCGGGGCGAACATGATCACGTAGCGCAGCGGGCTGCTGAACATGGCGACGATGAACTCGGCCGGGAACAGCGTGGTTTCCTGGTTGTTCACGACCGCGCGGAAATCCATGCCCACCATGTAGGCGATCAGTCCGGTGATCACCATGGCCACGGACATCAGCCCGTAAACCTTGTTCATGTGGGCGCGGAGACCTGCGTCGATCTCGGCGCTGACGCCAACGCCGGTTTGGCGAAGGGAGTCGTATTGTGCCATTGCTATGTTGCCTCCTGAGCAAAACGAAACAGCGTGGTATGACAGACCACATCGCTCAACAATATCGGCGCGAAACCGGGCTTTTTCAACCCGGTTTCGCGCCGGCTTCCATTGAATGGAAGCGATAATCTTGAGTTAATCTCTCGCGCGGAGCACCTGTGCGGGTCGTACGGAGAGGGGGCGCATCGCGAAGAGGAGCCCTGCGAGCAGGCTGGCAAGCGCGCCGCCGAGCACAATGCCGATCGCCGATACGGGTTCGAACGTGTAGTCCGTGTCCATCACATAGGTCATCACGCCCCAACCCGCGAGCGCTCCCGCGAAAATCGCGACGATCCCGGCCGCAGCGCCAAGGATGGCGGAGCGCAGTGCGAAGCTCGAGAGGATGCTGCCCCGGGTCGCCCCAATGGTCTTGAGCACCGCGGATTCGAAAACCCTCCGGCTTTCCCCAGCCGCCGCTGCCCCGATCAGCACGACGAAGCCGGTGACAAGTGTTGCGGCCGCGCCGAAGGACGTCGCCGCCGCGAGGCCCGCAAGCGCCTCGCTCACCCGGTCGATGGCATCCCGCACGCGGATGGCGGTGATGTTCGGGAACGCCTGGCTCAGGTCTCGCAGCAGCGGTGCTTCCGCCTGTTCTTGTGCGTAGAGCGTCGCGATATGGGTGTGCGGCGCACCGGCAAGCGCGCCCGGGTTCATCGACATGATGAAATTGATGCCCATGTTGGAGAAATCGACGACGCGGAAGTTGACGATCTCCGCTTCTATATCCCGGCCGAGGATGTTGACCGTGATCTTGTCGCCGAGGGTCAGGCCAAGCTCCCGCGCTTCCTCATCGGCGAAGCTCACGATGGGCGGGCCGTCATAGCTTTCGTCCCACCAGTCGCCCTCGGTGATAATCGCGCCTTCGGGCGGCACGTTGGAATAGGTCACGCCCCGGTCGCCGTTCAGCGTCCAGTGATCCCCCGCAACCTCCCGTGCCGGCGCGCCGTTGATGCGGGTGATGATCCCGCGCAGCATCGGGGCGGTGTCGATCTGGTCAACGCCTTCCTGCGCATTGGCCCGGTCGAGGAATTCGGGAAGCTGCCCGTTTTGGATGTCGACCATGAAGTAGGCGGGGGCAATGTCGGGCAGGTCCTGCGCGATGGCGTTGCGCATGTTCGTGTCGATCTGACCGACCGCGGCGAGCACCGTCAGGCCTAGGCCCAGCGACAGGACCACGGGCATCGCCTCGCTGCCCGGTCCGCCAACAGCACCGAGGGCGAGGCGAACGGAGGTGCGCCCCCGCGCCCAGCGTTGCCGAGCCGCACGCCCGGTCATCCAGCGTGCAGCCATCGCTGAGAGTGCGAGGAGTGCCAGCGCCCCCACGATCCCGCCCGCGGACCAGAGCGCTAGTGTCGGGATGCCGGAGAAGTAGGCAGCGGCGGAGATCAGCGCGACCGCAAGCAGGGCCACGGCCAGCAGATAGGCCGGTCGGGGCAGGGAACGGCCTCGGGTCGCGACCTCCCGGAACAGGCGCGCTGCGCGAATGTCGCGGGCCTGCGCAAGCGGCCAGATCGTGAAGATGAGTGCGGTGAGCATGCCGTAGTGGGCCGCCTCCGCGAGCGGTGTCGCGTAGACACCAAAAACTGCCGGGACCGGCAGGCCCGCCTCTATGATCGGTGCGAAGAGCGCGGGCAACCCGGCGCCCAGCAAAAGCCCCAGGGCGATGCCAACAAGGGTGATCAGCCCCACCTGCATGAGGTAGACAAGGAAGATCGTCTGCCCGTCCGCGCCGAGCGTCTTGAGCGTCGCGATCACTTCCGTCTTCTTGTCGAGATAGGTCCGCACTGCCGCGGCGACGCCCACCCCGCCCACGGCAAGACCTGCGAGCCCGACAAGGACCAGGAATGATCCGATACGATCCACGAACCGGGCCACACCCGGTGCCCCGTTCCGGCTGTCGCGCCAGCGCAGACCGCTGTCGCGGAACAGCGCCTCCGCTTCCGCCTCCAGTGCTGTGAGGTCGGGATTGCCCGCGAATTGAAGCCGATAGTTCGATTCGAAAAGCGTGCCGGGCGTGATCAGACCGGACTCCGCGAGCGCGTCGAGCTGCACCAGCGTGCGTGGTCCAAGGGAAAAACCGGCCCCGCCCGCGTCGGGCTCCCGGATCAGCGCCGCGCGCAGTTCAAACTCTTGCGTCCCGAGGCGGAACCGATCGCCCGGCTCCATCCCGAGGCGCGCGATCAGCACCGGATCCATCACCCCGCCGGGAACTCCACCCTGGACGGACAGGGCCTCGTCGAGGGGCATCGCCGGGTCGAGGATCGCCTCGCCATAGATCGGATAGACCGCGTCGACGCCCTTCACCTGGGTGAGTGCGCGCTGGCCTTCGATGACGGCCATGGAGCGGAAATCCACGATTTCCGAGACGGATGCGGCGTTTTCTTCCATCCAGGCCCGCTCTGCCTCATCCGCGAACCGGTAGGTGAACCGCATGCTCGCGTCGCCACCGAGGATGGCGGCACCTTCCCGGTCCAATCCTTCCTGGATCGCCATGCGGACCGACCCGACAGCGGCGATCGCAGCGACCCCGAGGGCGAGGCAGGCTATGAAAATGCGAAAGCCCGCGAGCCCGCCCCGAAGTTCCCGCGCCGCGATGCGGCCGGCGATGGCAAGGCTCATTCCGCTGCCTCCTGCACCGTTTCGCCTTCCAAATGCCCGTCGCGCAGTTGCGCAACCCGGTCGCAGCGGGCGGCAAGCTCCGGCGCGTGGGTCACCAGCACAAGGGTCGCGCCGTGCTTGTCCCGAAGGCCGAAAAGCAGGTCCATGATCGCCTGACCGGTTGGACCGTCGAGATTTCCGGTCGGCTCATCGGCGAGCAGGATCTCCGGCCGGGGTGCAGCGGCGCGGGCGAGGGCCACGCGCTGCTGTTCGCCGCCGGACATCTGCGCAGGATAGTGATCGATCCGGTCCCCCAGACCCACGGCGCGCAGTTCCGCCTCCGCCCGCTCGAACGCGTCACTGTCCCCGGCAAGCTCAAGTGGCGTCGCCACATTTTCCAGCGCCGTCATCGTCGGGATCAGGTGGAAAGACTGAAAGACCACCCCCATATGATCCCTGCGGAAGCGTGCCAGCTCATCTTCGTTCATCGCGGTGAGATCCTGGCCCAGCGCCGTAACCGACCCGCCGGTGGCCTGTTCCAGACCGCCCATCAGCATGAGGAGCGAGGATTTGCCCGACCCTGACGGGCCGATCAGCCCCAGAGTTTCCCCCCGATTGACGGAGAGCGAGATGCCCTTGAGAATGTCCACGTCACCTGCATTGCCCGCGAGGGTCAGCTGGGCGTCGGTGAGCGAGAGGATCGGATCGGTCATGTACAGGCTCCATGGCGGGGTTCCCGTGAGATATGGTGCGGGGCGGATGGGGCGCAACCTGCTGGCCGCACTCGCCCTTGCATGCCTTGGTACGGGCGCAACCGCCGGGGAGATCACCATTGCCGCCCTCGGCGATAGCCTGACCCAGGGGTATGGCCTTCCCCCCGAGGAGGGCTTCGTCCCTCAGCTGGAAGCCTGGCTCGAGGGGCAGGGCGAAGAGGTCGCCATGATCAACGCGGGTGTCAGCGGGGATACCAGTGCGGGCGGTCTCGCCCGGGTGGGCTGGACGCTGACGCCAGAGGTTGACGCGATGATCGTCGCACTTGGCGGCAATGACCTTCTGCGCGGCCTCGATCCCGCCCAGACCCGGGCCAACATCGAGGGGATCCTGCAGCAGGCTGCGGAGCGTGATCTGCCGGTGATGCTCGTTGGCCTGCTCGCGCCATCGAACTACGGGCCCGAGTACAAGGCGGAGTTCGACGCGCTCTATCCGGATCTAGCGGAAACCTATGGCGCGGTCTATGTGCCGTCGTTCCTCGGCGCGCTCGGAAGCGGACTGGCGGAGGTGCAACCGCTCATGCAATCGGACGGGATCCACCCGAACGCGGATGGTGTCGCACGGATTGTTGCGGACCTCGGTCCCTCGGTTCAGGTTCTGATCGATCGGGCGGACAGCACGCCCACCCAATGACCCGCGCCTTTCTCGCCCTCACGCTTGAGGACGCGGCGGTCGATGCGCTTGTGCAGGTGCAGGCGGGCGCAACCTTTGGCCATCCGGTTCCGGCAGACAACCTGCACCTCACGCTCGCATTTCTGGGGGATCAGCCGATCCGGCGGCTCGATGATGTGGCCGACATGGTATCGGGCATGCCCCGCGCGGCACCGGAGTTGAGCTTCTGCGGCGTTTCCCATTTCGGGAAGGGGCCGGACATCAGCAGTGTTCATGCGCTTGTCGAGGCCGATCCCGCCCTCGTGGCGCTGCAGGGCTCGTGCCTCGGTGCGGTTCGGGCGGCAGGCATCGACCTCGCACGGCGACGCTTCGTTCCGCATGTCACCGTGTTGCGCAGTCCGCGGACGGAGCGGACCGTGCGGGTCGACCGGTGGCTGGCGCCGCTGGTCGGGTGGCGCGCGGGCCCGTTCTGGCCCGAGGCGCTGTGTCTTTTCGAAAGCGTGCTGACGCCGGAGGGGCCGCACTATACCGCGCTCGAAACTTGGCCGTTCCCCGATTTCGCAGAGGAATAGGCCGCGCGGTCAGGGATCAGAGGTCCCAGAAGGGGCGGGCCGCTTCACGCTCTGCCGCATCCTGACCAATGCCCAGATCTTCAAGACGTGCCGCGTCGAGACCACGCAGCGCTGCGCGGGAGCGGGCGACGGCCTGCCAGTGCAGCGCGAGGCCGAGCAGGCTCGCAGCGGCGGGCAGGAAAGAGCGGGCGGTGGTCAGGGTCTGTGCCATGTGCGTATCCATACAATGTGCTGATGCTTCAGCTTGGTTCCATCATTCTTGTTGATCTAGATAGGGGGCTGTGCTCTATTCGTAAAACGAATGCTTTTGAAGTCCTTCATCACGGATGTTGATATGCCTCGGAACCTTGACCTGACCGCCCTGCGCTCCTTCGTCACCGTCGCCGAATGCGGTGGAGTGACCCGTGCTGCGGGGCAGCTCAACCTCACGCAGTCCGCCGTTTCCATGCAGCTCAAGCGGCTGGAGGAGGCGCTCGACCAGCCCCTTCTCGACCGGTCGGGCAGGGGGGTTACCCTGACGGCCCAGGGCGAACAGCTGCTCAGCTACGGGCGGCGCATGATGGCGCTCAACGATGAGGTGTGGGCGCGGATGACGCATCAGGCCTATGAGGGGGAAATTACCTTCGGTGTCCCGCACGATGTGGTCTATCCCCACATTCCGGGAGTTTTGCAGCGGTTCGCGGCAGAGTTCCCCCGGGTGAAGGTGCAGCTGGTGAGTTCCTACACCCGCTCGCTCAAGCGGCAGTTTGCCCGGGGGGAGGTCGATCTGATCCTGACGACGGAAAGCGATCTGGATGCGGGGGGAGAGACGCTCGCGGCGGATCCGCTGGAATGGGTCGGCGCGCCGGGTGGCGTTGCGTGGAAATCCCGCCCGATCCGGCTCGCGTTTGAGTACAACTGCATCTTCCGTGCAGCGGCAGAGCAAGCGCTCGACCGGTTCAATATCCCCTGGGAGATCGGTGTGGAGAGCGATTCGACCCGCACGATCGAAGCGAGCGTGTCCGCGGACCTCGCGATCCATGCAGCCGTGCGGGACTCCGTGCCGCGTTACATGGAGGTGATCCGGCACGGCGGGGCACTGCCGCCCCTGCCGCAGATCGGCATCAACATGTACGTCGCCCCGGGGGCCAAGGCCGCCCTCGCGGAGCGTCTGGCGGACGCGGTGCGTGCGGCCTACGCGAACCGCATCGCGCTCGCGGCGGAGTAGCGCTCAGTCGATCGTCACGATTACCTTGCCGGTCGCCTTGCGGCTGCGCAGCAGGTCCAGCGCCTCGCCTGCCTGGGCGAGCGGAAGGGCGTGGGAGATGTGAGGCTTGATCTTGCCCTCAGCGTACCAGCCGAAGAGCGTTTGTATCGAGTTCATAATGACTTGCGGTTTGAACTTCACGTAACCGCCCCAGTAGAAGCCGATGACAGAGAGGTTCTTGACGAGCAGCAGATTGGCGGGGATCTGCGGGATCTCGCCGGAGGCGAAGCCGAGCGGAAGCAGACGCGCCTCCGGCTTGCACGCACGCAGGGCCGCCGTGAACTGCTCACCTCCCACGGGGTCATAGACCACATCGGCACCGCCGAGCGCCTTGACCGCCTCGCGGATGTCGTCGGTTTCGCTGTCGATCACATGATCCGCCCCGGCGGCGCGGGCGATCTCTCCCTTTTCCGTCCCGCGGGCGCAGGCGATGACTGTCGCCCCCATCAGCTTGCCGATCTCGACTGCGGTCAGCCCGACGCCACCGGCAGCGCCGAGGACCAGCAGGGTTTCACCGGACTTCAGGCCCGCCTTGTAGTCGAGCCCCACATGGGATGTGCCGTAGGCGATCATGAACGCCGCCGCGTGCGGGTCCGGCATTCCGTCCGGCACGGGGATACAGGCCATCGCGGGTACGGCGACACGCTCGGCGAACCCGCCGTGACCGGCCATCGTCGCCACCCGCATTCCGGTCTTGAGATGCGTGCCGTTGCCGTCCTCGACCACACCGCACAGTTCCATGCCCGGTGAAAATGGCAGTTCGGGCTTCTCCTGATACTTGCCCTGGACCATCAGTGTGTCCGCAAAGTTGACGCCGCAGGCTTTGACGCGGAGCAGCACTTCCCCCTTTCCGGGCACCGGATCGGCGACGTTTTCGAGCAGCATGGGCTCGCCAAGGGTATGGATACGCATCGCTTTCATGGGAGTCTCCTGATATTGTGCGGCGCAGCATCGCAGTGCGCGGCCTGCCTATGTGCCGCAACAGTAACAAAGGAGGATGGTCATGGTGGAGCAAAACGTAGCGGTACCCGACCGGGTCCGAAGCCATTTCCATGCGCAAGGCGATGCCTGCGGGCGTCTTGGTTCGCCCTTCACCGCCGCCATGTGCCGAACGCTCGGCGATGTGCTGGGTGAGGGGGCGTTCGCCCGGGCGATTGCCAACTGGCCCGGGGATCCCGCACAAGATGCCCTAGCCCTGCGGGC
>JBCBAP010000070.1:0-15377 GCA_038532435.1 Pseudomonadota bacterium
GGATGTTGCGGATCGTGCCGTTGGGGCTCCGCCACATCTTCTTGAGGCCGAACTCCTCGACCCGCGCCTCGTCCGGCGTGATGGTCGCACATTTCACGCCAACCCCGATCTCCTTGATCTTGTTGGCCGCATCGATGGTGATCTGATCGTCGGTGCGGTCCCGCTCCTCCATGCCGAGGTCGTAGTAGAGGAGGTCCACGTCGAGATAGGGCAGGATCAGCTTGTCCTTGATGAACTGCCAGATGATCCGGGTCATCTCGTCGCCGTCGAGCTCGACGACGGGGTTTTCCACCTTGATCTTGGTCATGCGGGGGGCCTCCCTGAGGGTGTTGGAGTGCGGAATCGAAATGGATACGCGCCTCTTACGGTATCAGGGTTGGGATTGCAAAGCATTGTATGCCGATGTGTACGGTGCGTGGCCTCCGCGCCTTCCAGGACATGTCATGCCTGAGCTGGGCGTGCGCCTTCCAGCGTGATGGCGCTGCGACAGAAGAACGGCAAGATAGAGCCTTAGTTCGGATCTCCACTTAGCCGTTCGGTTCAGTCCCTGCGAGCACGCGCACGTCACCCGCCGGCGATCCGGAGCCAATCATGCCCAGACCTAAGTTGACGACACCACCGCAGCGAACGCGCACGCGGTCCGGGAGTGTGCGCCGATGTCCTGCGTTCGCGATCTCGACTCTGGCGGCCCTCAGCTCTCCAGAAACCGAACCTTACCGATATGGGGCAGGTTGCGGTTCCGCTGGGCGTAGTCGATGCCGTATCCAACAACGAATTCGTCGGGGATCTCGAACCCGATCCAGGTGCCCTTCACCTCAACCTCCCGCCGCGACGGCTTGTCGAGAAGGGCGCACACCTCAAGCCGCCTTGGGTGCCGGGTCCCCAGAAAGTCGAGCACGTGATTGAGCGTATGCCCAGTGTCGACGATGTCCTCGACAACGAGCACGTCGCGCCCCTCGATTTCTCCCCGCAGATCCTTGAGGATCCGCACTTCCCGGGAGCTCTCCATCGCGTTGCCGTAGGAGGACGCCTCAATGAAGTCGACCTCGACCGGCAGATCAAGCTCCCGCACCAGATCGGCGATGAACACGAACGACCCGCGGAGCAGCCCGACGACGATCAGTTTGTCCGTGTCGGCAAAATGATCGCTGATCTCCCGCGCGAGGCTTTCGACCCGCGCTGCAATCGCCTTGGCGGAGATCATTTCGTCGATGATGTAGGTCGAATGGTCCATGCAGCGTTTCCCCGTTTCCCTGTCCGCCACACTCTAGCCACCGGGACATGATTGTCATCCGCCGTCATCGCGGTCTAGAACACCGCGACACAGCGTCCCGTCGCAGTTCCAGCGCGAGAGTTTCATATACCGTTCCATGCCGACGCACAGTGAGAAACGCACCGTCCCCTACACGCCCGAGCAGATGTTCGATCTGATCGCGGACATAAAGGCTTATCCGGAGTTCCTGCCCTGGTGCTCCGCCGCGCGGGAGCGCAAGCGCACACCCTTGCCCGATCATTCAGGCGAGATCCTTGATGCGGACCTTGTGATCTCCTTCAAAGTATTTCGGGAGCGGTTCGGAAGCCGGGTGACCCTGAGGCCCGGGCAGAAGGTGATCGATGTCGAGTATCTCGATGGCCCGTTTCGCTATCTCAACAATCACTGGCAATTCAACAGGCTGGAGGACGGGCGCTGCGAGATCGACTTCTTCGTTGATTTCGAGTTTCGCTCGGCGATGCTGCAGAGCCTGATCGGCCTCGTGTTCAATCAGGCCATGCAGCGGATCGTTGCAGCGTTCGAAGCGCGGGCGAAGGTGCTCTACGGCTGACGAAACGCGGCGTCTGCGCCTTAGTGATCCAGCGGAAGGTGCTGGGTTGAGATCGTCAGGACCTGGGGCGAACCGCCCCTGGCGCCGCATCGAGCAAGGCCACCATGCCGCCAGACACCACACCGTCAGGATCGCGCAGATAGTCGAGCATCATCGGTGTCGCATCGTCGCCCCAGAAGAGCTCGCCATTGACCTCCAATGTCGGCACACCGAACACACCGCGCGCGATGGCCTCCTCGGTGTTCGACTTGAGCTGCGCTTTCACCGCTTCATCGCCCACGCGCGCGCGCCAGTCCGCAACACCGAGCTTTGCGGCGAGCCCGTCGAGGCTCTCGTCCGTCTGCCCGTCATGGCCCTCACCCCAGACATGGGCGAGGATCGTGCGGCACACCTCAAGGCTGGGACCGACCGCAATTGCAAGCCGCAGGAGCGACAGCGGATTGAACGGATGACGGGGCGGGCCCAGGAACGGCAGTCCCCGTTCCTTTGCCAGCCAGGCGGTGTAGAGCGCCGTTTGCCGCCGCTTCGCCGGGATCTCCGCTGGCCCCTTGTGCCCCCAGTGGTTCAGCAGGGCGGCAAAGAGCACCGGTCGCGGCTCCACGGAAATCTCCGCCGGGAAGTCGTCGAACCGGGGAAGCTGCAGGTAGGGGTAGGGTGAGATGAAATCGAGGTACCAGATCACCTTCATGCCAGCGCCTCCCGCAGCATCTCCAGAGCCACCCGCACGCTTTCGGCTCTGACGTTTGCGCGTCCCAGCGGGCCGAAACTGACCTCGCGATGGACCGTCGTGGAGGCCGTTGAGGTGGCGAAGTGGACGAGACCCTCCGGCTTGTCGTCCGACCCGCCTGGGCCCGCAACACCGGTGATCGCTATCGTGAGCTGCGCGTCGGACCGCGCGCGCGCCCCTTCCGCCATCTGGCGGGCGACAGGTTCGGAAACCGCGCCGTTGTCGTGGAGCGTGTCATGGTCAACGCCCAGCATCGCCTCCTTCGCCGGATAGGAGTATGTCAGAAACCCCCGGTCGAACACGTCAGAGCTGCCCGGAATGTCCGTGAGTGCCGCCGCCACGAGCCCGCCTGTGCAGCTTTCCGCCGTCGCGATCATCCAGCCCCGGGCGCGGGCAAGCTCCAGCACATGGCGGGCGAGGGCGGTCTGATCGGTCATGCTAACCATCCATGGGCAAGTGCGGCGGCGATCAGGGCAACGCAGGCCGCCATAACGCCCGCGATCACGTCATCGAGCATGACGCCAAGCGGCGTGTTCATCCCGTCCGCCCAACTGACCGGCCACGGTTTCCAGATGTCGAAGAGCCGGAACAGGGCAAAGCCACCGACGACCCCGGGCCAGGGGAACGTCCACGGATCGACACCAGCGATCCAGAGGCCCGCGGAAAGGCTCCAGAGCGCGATCCACTGGCCCACAACCTCGTCGATCACGATCTCCTCTGGATCGTGGTCGTCCTGTCCTGCGGTCTCCACTTGCGTCGCCCAAAGGCCGAGGGCGAAGACGGCGAGCGTCGCGACGACAAGCCCTGGAAACCCCGCGAGCCCGTGGATGAGGTAGGCGAGCGGCAGGGCCGCCAGCGATCCCCACGTCCCGGGCGCGCGCGGAAGCAGCCCGACGCCGCCAACCGTCGCTATGGCGCGGCTCGGGCTCATGGGAAAACCACCGTGGCGGTCGCGGTTGCGGCGATGCCTTCCTCCCGGCCGGTGAAGCCGAGCCGCTCGGATGTGGTCGCCTTGATGCTCACGCGACTGGCGTCGATCCCGCAGATCTCCGCAATACGCGCGCGCATGGCTGGGGCGTGGGGTCCGATCTTCGGCACCTCGCAGATGATCGTGCAATCCAGATGGGTCAGGCGCGCGCCCCGGTCCGCCACCCGCTCCACCGCCTTGCGCAGGAAGATGTCGGAAGACGCACCTTTCCACTGGGGATCGCTCGGCGGAAACCACTGGCCGATATCACCCTCGCTGAGCGCGCCGAAGATCGCATCGGTGATCGTGTGCATCGCCACGTCCGCATCCGAATGACCGCTCAGCCGCCGGGGATGGGCGATGTCGATGCCGCAAAGGGTCACCGCGTCGCCATCGGCGAAACGGTGCACGTCGTAGCCGTGTCCGACCCGGATATCCATGGAGGCTCCTGTGGTTTGCGCAAGGTGGGCGCGGGCTCGGGCGAAATCCTCGGGTGTTGTGATCTTGAAGTTCGCCTCGTCGCCCCGTGTCCGCGCCACGGCAAGGCCCGCCGCCCGCGCGACGGCCACATCATCCGGAAGAGGATCTTCGGTCGCACGGTGCGCCGCGAGTATGGAGGCGAACCTAAACCCCTGGGGCGTCTGCGCCCGCCAAAGACCCTCACGGGACGCGGACCGGTCAAGAAGGTCTCCATCCCCATGCCAAAGCGCATCGACAACCGGCAGCGCGGGACACGCGCCTTCTGCGGTCTCCAGAGCCTCGATCACGCCGGAGATCACGGGGGGGGAGACGAAGGGGCGGGCGCCATCGTGAATCAGCACGAGATCCGGGGCGGAAGGCGCGATCGCCTCCAGACCTGCACGCACAGAGGCAGAACGGTTCGCACCCCCTACAACCGGAGCGCGCAGCCTGGCGTCCTCGACGCCGTCGAGCGCATTGCGGTAGCTTTCACCGTCCTCCTCATGGATCACGACCGTCAGGTCCGAGCAGTCGGGATGCGTGAGCACCGCTTCCACAGCGCGGCGCAGAACGGTTTTTCCATCAAGATCAATATATTGTTTGGGCTTTTCTGCCCCGGACCGGGTTCCGCGGCCCGCTGCGACGATCAACCCGGCAAAGCGCATCAGAGGGGACTTTCCTTCAATCTTCGGCTGCGAAGATGGAGGTTTTTTGTCGACGGAGCAACCGGACTTCTGCGGCAGAGTTGAACGTGGTGATGAATTGGGCTAATCGAGTAAGCTGCACAGGAATTAGGCAATGCATGTAAGGGTAGGCCCCCTCACGCTTTCTTCCGGCGTGTTGCTCGCGCCGCTGGCAGGGATCACCGATCTGCCGTTCCGCCGACTGGTGTCCCGGTTCGGTGCAGGTCTTGTCGTTTCCGAGATGGTGGCAAGTCAGGAGATGGTGCAGGCGCGCCCCTCCGCCCGGGCGCGGGCAGAGATCTGTGGCGACCTCGAAAACGCCTCCGTACAGATCGCCGGGCGGGACGCCTACTGGATGGCCGAATGCGCGAAGCTCTGCGCGGATCAGGGTGCCCGGATCATCGACATCAATATGGGCTGTCCGGCGAAGAAGGTGACCAACGGCTACTCCGGTTCGGCGCTCATGCGACAGCCAGACCATGCGCTGGGGCTCATCGATGCGGTTGTTGCTGCCGTCGATGTCCCGGTGACGCTCAAGACCCGTCTTGGCTGGAACGATGATCTGCTCAATGCGCCGGAGATCGCGCGGCGGGCGGAGGCGGCCGGCGTCCAGATGGTGACGATCCACGGACGCACGCGCTGCCAGTTCTACAAGGGCTCCGCGGACTGGGCGGCGATCCGTCGGGTGCGGGAGGCTGTGTCGATTCCGGTCGTCGCCAACGGAGATATCGTCGACGGTGCCGCGGCAGAGAGCGCGCTGCGTCTTTCCGGCGCGTCCGGCGTCATGATCGGGCGGGGTGCCCAGGGGCGGCCCTGGCTTCTGGCTGAGGTTGCCGCAGCGCTTGGTGAACGGAAGGCGCCGGTTGTGCCGACGGGCCATGCTCTCACCGATCTCATCATCGAACATTACGAGGCCATGCTGGAGTTCTACGGCACGGAACTCGGTATGAAATGCGCACGCAAGCACTTGGGCTGGTATCTCGACGGGATACCGGGAAGCTCCGGTCTGCGGCGCGCGATCCTGACGGAAGAAACGCCTGCGCGGGTCATTCATCTGCTGCGCGCGGCCACTTCCCCCGACCTGAGTGAGGCTGCATGACGTCAAACGTCGATTTCGAGGCGATCTGGTCCGCCATCCCCAACCCGGCTCTCGTGGTTGGTGCCGACGACAGGGTGATCCTGGCGAATTCCGCAGCGGAATCCTTCACCTCCATGTCCGTCAAGCAGTTGCAGCGGCGGCCCATTCAGGCCTTCGTCGGAGAGAACAGCATCCTCGTGGACCTGATCAATCAGGCGCGTGGCGCAGGTGTGACCTTCGCCCAGTACGATATCGAGATCGCATGGCTGGACCGGATCCCGCAGACCGCCCATGTCCATGCGGCGCCGGTTCACGACCGGCCCGGGCAGGTCTTCGTCCAGGTGGTTCCACGCGGCATCGCGGAGAAGATGGACCGCAGCCTTACGTCGCGATCGGCCGCCCGCTCCGTGGTTGGAATGGCCGCCATGCTGGCCCACGAGATCAAGAACCCTCTTGCGGGGATCTCCGGCGCGGCGCAGCTTCTTGGCATGACGCTCGATGAAGACAATCAGGAGCTCACGACGCTCATCCGCGAGGAGGCGGAGCGGATCAGCAAGCTTCTGGAGCGGGTGGAACAGTTCGGCGATCTGCGCGCGGTCGTCCAGGAACCGGTCAACATCCACGACATCCTCCAGCGGGCTAAGCTGAGCGCCCAGTCCGGCTTCGGCTCCCACGTGCGGTTCATCGAGGACTACGATCCCTCCTTGCCGCCGACGATGGGGGATGCGGATCAGCTCATGCAGGTCATGCTCAACCTGATCAAGAACGCGGCGGAGGCGACCCCGAAGGTGGGCGGCATCGTCACCCTGCGCACCGCCTTCCGCCCCGGTGTAGCGCTGAACCTGCCCGGGGGCGGGCGGGAGCGTCTGCCGCTCCAGATTTCCATCAGCGACAACGGAAGCGGCGTGCCCGAAGAATTGAAGAAAGACCTCTTCGAGCCGTTCGTGAGTTCCAAATCCACCGGCAGCGGCCTCGGTCTGGCGCTGGTCTCCAAGGTCATGGCCGATCATGGGGGCGTGGTGGAGTGCGAGAGCGACCCGGGCTGGACCACGTTCCGCCTACTCATGCCGGTCTGGAAGGCGCCCAAGGGTGCGAAAAACGTGGATATGCGCGCCCTTCGGCAGGAGGTGGCCTGATGGACGGGACGATCCTTCTCGCCGACGACGATCGCGCGATCCGCACCGTTCTGAGCCAGGCCCTCACCCGGGCCGGCTGCCGCGTCCGCTCCACAGGCTCTGCCATGACGCTGTGGCGCTGGATCGAGGAAGGGGAGGGCGATGTCGTCGTCTCCGACGTGATGATGCCGGATGGGGACGCGCTCGACCTGCTGCCCGCGATCCGTAAGCGGCGCCCGGACCTGCCGGTCATCGTGATGAGCGCGCAGAACACGGTCATGACAGCCATCAGGGCGGCGGAGGTGGGGGCCTACGAGTACCTGCCCAAACCCTTCGATCTCAAGGAAGTGCTTGAACAGGTCCGCAAGGGGCTGAGCCAGCGTCACAGTCCCGCGGTTGAGGCGGACGAGGGCGAGCCGCTACCGAAGGAGGAGAACCTTCCGCTGATTGGCCGCTCCCCGGCCATGCAGGAGGTCTACCGGGTCATGGCCCGGCTGATGAACACGGACCTGACGGTCATGGTCACCGGCGAAAGCGGCACGGGCAAGGAACTTGTCGCGCGCGCCCTGCACAATTTCGGCCACCGCAAGAGCGGACCGTTCGTTGCGGTCAATATGGCGGCGATCCCTCACGAACTGATCGAATCCGAACTGTTCGGCCACGAAAAGGGCGCCGTCGCGTCCTCCGCCGACGGGCACGTGGGGCGGTTCGAGATGGCAGCGGGCGGCACGCTCTTCCTCGATGAGATCGGGGATATGCCAGCGGATGCGCAGACGCGTCTGCTGCGCGTTCTGCAGGATGGGGAATTTACCCGGATCGGTGGCCGCTCTCCCATTCCCGCAAATGTACGCATCATTGCGGCGACCCATCAGGACCTTCGCGATCTGATGGTCGAGGGCAAGTTCCGCGAGGATCTGTTCTACCGGCTCAACGTGGTGCCCGTCCGTCTGCCGCCCCTGCGCGACCGGATCGAGGATGTCTCCGACCTCGCGCGGAATTTCCTGCAACGGGCCGAGGGCGAAGGGCTGCCGCGCAAGGGGCTCACAACCGAGGCGATCGAGCTTCTCAAGCAGCAGAACTGGCCCGGCAATGTGCGGGAGCTTGAAAACCTCATGCGCCGTCTCGCGGTGCTGTGCCCTGACGATGTGATCGATGCAAGCGTGGTCGAACAGGAGATCGCCGCGCGCCCCAGTGCCGTGGCCCAACGCCTTCCCGACGGCAGTCAGAAGCTCGGCATGGCCGTGGAGGCGCACCTGCAGCGCTACTTCTCACTGCACGGCAACGAATTGCCCCCTCCGGGCCTCTACGACCGGATCATTCGCGAGGTTGAGATGCCGCTGATCGCGCTTTCCCTCGCGGCGACCCGGGGCAATCAGGTGAAAACGGCTGAGTTGCTCGGCATCAATCGGAACACCTTGCGAAAAAAGATACGCGAGCTTGACATTCCGGTCACACGCGGAAAGAAATTGATGTAGTTCAGCAACAGTTGGGCCAAGGCCCCGGACCGCGGTGATCTCACTCAGCCGACCTGCGCTACGCAAAACCTGGATGGATCTGCGGCAGTGGTCTAAGCGCCGCTCTGTGCGGACCGGGGTGACGATCGGCATCGTGGTGCTGGGTCCACTCCTTGCCATCCTCACGGTTCTGGGTTTCGGCGGTGTTGACAGGGCCGCGAACTCAAGCTTCCTTCGTCTCATCCTCACCGCAGACCTTGTCTACATGCTGGTGGTGTCCGGTCTCATCGCCGGGCGGATCGCGAAGCTCGTGGCCGATCGGCGTGCGAAGTCCGCAGGGTCGCGGCTGCACATGCGGTTGACAGGCGTCTTTTCCTTTATCGCTCTCGCGCCCACCATCATCGTCGCGGTGTTCGCCGCACTGACCGTGAACTTCGGCCTGGAGGGCTGGTTTTCCGAGCGTGTTCAGAGCGTTGTCAGCAATTCCATGTCCGCAGCGGAAGCCTATGAAAACGAACATCGCAGCAATCTGAGGGCAGATGCACTGCTGCTCGCGGATTATCTCAACACCAACAAGGAGCGGTTTCCCCTGATCTCCGGCGCGGAGCTGCGGGAGCTTCTCACCTCCGGCCAGCAGCAGATGCAGCGGGAGCTGTCGGAGGCCTATGTGATAGATGGGGGCGCGGAGCTCATCTCCCGCGGCTATCTGAGTTACCTGTTCGACTATGAGGCTCCCTCGCTTGAGCAAATCGAGTCGGCGCGTACCACCGGCCCGGTGATCATCGAGGACTGGATCAACAGCGAGTTTCGCGCCCTGATCCATCTGCCTGCCTTCGTCGACCGGTATCTCTATGTGACCCGGTCCGTCGACGGAAAGATCCTCGAGCTGCTCGACGAAACCAGGTCGACCGTTGTGCTCTATCAACAGTTGGAGTCCGACCGGGGACGCCTGCTCTTTGAATTCGCGCTCTTCTACCTCGGCTTCGCGCTCATCATCATCTTTGCCGCGATCTGGGGAGCCTTCTGGTTCGCGGACCGGTTGTCCCGCCCTGTCGGACGTTTGGCGGGGGCGGCGCAACGGGTCGGGCAAGGGGACTTTGACGTGCGGGTGAAGGAAGAAAGCGGCGATGATGAGATCGCGATCCTTGGCCGCGTCTTCAACCGTATGACCCAGCAGGTCAAACGGCAACGCGACGCGCTCGTCGTTGCGAGCACGGAGAGCGAGGAGCGGCGTCGCCTCTTCGAGGCTGTACTCTCGGGCGTGACTGCCGGTGTCATCGGGCTCGGCCCGGACGGTCGGATCGAGGTTGTCAACGATGCGGCCCTGCAACTCCTGACCCTTGACGGGGAAGGCTATACGGATGCCCCGATCGGGGAGGTCGTGCCCTCCATTGGGCGTGTCTTCGCGGATATGGTGTCAGAGGGGCGGCAGGTCGTGCAGGATCAGGTGCGCGTCACCACCCGGCGGCGGGAGGAGGAACTGCTCGTCCGCATCGCCTGCCACCAGATCGATGAGGAGCGGGCAGGGTTCGTCGTCACCTTCGACAGTATCACCGACCTCGTGTCTGCCCAGCGATTGGCCGCCTGGGGCGACGTTGCCCGGCGCATCGCCCATGAGATCAAGAACCCGCTCACGCCGATCCAGCTGGCCGCGGAGCGTATGCGGCGCAAGTACGGACCGCATCTGGATGAGGATCGTTCAGGTTTCGAGCAATACACGGATGTCATTGTGAGGCAAACCAACGACTTGCGGCGAATCGTTGACGAGTTTTCGAAGTTTGCCCGGATGCCCGAGGCGGAGCCGCAGAATGTGGATCTCGTGGCGCTCGCCCGCGATGCGATCCTGTTGCGGTCCGACGCCGCGACGAACGTCACTTTCATCGATGAGCTGCCGGAGGGGCCGGTGAACCTGCGCCTCGATCCTACGCTGTTCGGACAAGCGCTCACAAACCTTCTGAAGAACGCGGTGGAAGCCGTGGAGGCGTTGCCGGAGGATGACACGGGCCACCGCGCGATCACTGTCGCCCTAGAGGATACCGCCGAAGGCTTCTCGCTGACCATTGCAGACAGCGGCGTCGGTCTGCCCACAGGCAGCCGCAACCGCCTCTTCGAACCTTACGTAACCCACAGGGAAAAGGGGACCGGCCTTGGCCTGCCCATTGTGAAGAAAATTGTTGAAGATCATGGCGGTACGCTCCGCCTTGATCCTGCGGAGCCACGCGGGGCCGTTGCCACGATCGTGCTGCCGCGCCCTGCTTCCGCCACCGACAGTCCCGCGAAGTCGAGAGAGACCGAAGATGCCTGATCCCAACCAGCGCCGCAGCGACATCCTCGTGGTGGATGACGAAGCCGACATCCGGGAGCTGATCGCCGATATCCTTGGCGATGAGGGCCATGGAACACGGCTCGCCCACGATGCGGACAGCGCGTTGCAGGAGATGAACGCGGGCGCCCCGGACCTGATGATCCTCGACATCTGGCTGAAGGACAGCCGAATGGACGGGATCGAGATCCTCAAGATGGTCAAGCGGGACAATCCGGCCGTCCCGGTCATCATCATCTCCGGCCACGGAAACGTGGAGGTCGCGGTCGCAGCAGTGAAGCAGGGCGCTTACGACTTCATCGAAAAACCCTTCAACATCGACAAGTTGCTGGTCACGGTCGAACGTGCGCGCGAGGCGTCGCGCCTGCGACGGGAGAATGCGGCTCTCAAGCTCGGCGACCGGGAGGCGGAGGAACTCATCGGATCAGGCTCCGCCCTGCGCACACTCCGGAACAACCTGGAGCGGGTCGCTAAGTCTAACTCCCGCGTCCTCCTGAGCGGTCCCCCGGGCTGCGGCAAGGACCTTGCGGCGCGGTACATCCACGATAAGTCCGACCGGGCGCAGGGCCCGTTCATCACCGTGAACTCCGCGTCCATCGCGCCGGAGCGTATGGAAGAGGTGCTGTTCGGCATGGAGCATGCCGACAGGGCCCACGATCCGGGGCTGTTCGAGCGGGCCCACGGCGGCACGCTCTTCTTCGACGAGGTCGCGGACATGCCGCTCGGCACCCAGTCGAAGATCCTGCGTGTCCTCCTCGATCAGGCGTTCATGCGCCTCGGCGGGTCGGACATGGTGCGCGTCGACGTCCGCGTCCTGTCCGCCACCAGCAGAAACCTCGAAGGTGAGATCTCGTCCGGCTCTTTCCGGGAGGATCTGTTCCACCGGCTGAGCGTCGTGCCCCTTGAGGTGCCCGGTCTCGACAAGCGGCGCGAGGATATCCCCGCGCTCGTCGCCCATTTCGTGGAGCGTCTGAATGCAACCCAGGGCCTGCCGAAGCGGACCCTCTCCGAAGAGGCTGCGGCGGTGCTACAGGCAATGCCCTGGCACGGGCATGTCCGCCAGCTTCGCAACCTTGTGGAGCGGGTGCTGATCCTCGGCCCGGACAACGGCGCGATTGCCGCCGACGAGTTGCCGGCCATGGAGGCCGATACCAATCCCGACAGCGCCGAAACCCTGAGCGCCGCGCTCGCCGGACTGCCCCTGCGGGAGGCGCGGGAGGTGTTCGAGCGGGAATACCTCATCGCCCAGATCAACCGTTTCGGCGGCAACATTTCCCGCACCGCGAGTTTCGTTGGCATGGAACGGTCCGCCTTGCACCGGAAGCTCAAATCGCTGAACGTCACCACCACCTCCCGCGGCGGCACAAGGATCGCCTCCGTCGAGGAGGTGGAGGATGTGGAGTGACCTTCGGGTCCCCGGACGCGGCTGAGGGAAAGGCCCGGACATGAAGGTCATCATTTGCGGTGCCGGTCAGGTCGGCTGGCAGATCGCACGCCATCTCGCCGCGGAACAGAACGATGTGACCGTCGTCGACAATGATCCCGCGCTCGTGCGGCGGGCGACGGACGCGCTCGATGTGGGTGGCATCGCCGGGTTCGCGTCCCATCCCGATGTGCTTGAGCGGGCAGGGGCCCGGGACGCGGACATGATCATCGCGGCAACCTTTGCCGACGAGGTGAACATGGTGGCCTGCCAGGTCGCCCACTCCGTTTTTTCGGTCCCGCGCAAGATCGCGCGCGTGCGGGCGCAAAGCTACCTCGATCCGCAATGGTCCGACATCTACCGTCAGGATCACATGCCCATCGACGTGATCATCTCACCGGAGAAAGAGGTCGCGGAGGCAGCACTCAGACGGCTCGCGGCACCATCGGCCTTCGACATCGAGAGCTTCCTAGACGGGCGGGTCGAACTGATCGGCCTCAAGCTCGAGGATGGATGCGCGGTGCTCGACACGCCACTGCGCCAGCTTACCGAGTTGTTCTCAACCCTGCGCGCGTTCGTCGTCGGGATCCGGCGGAAGGGAAAGTTGCGGACCGCGGATCCGGACGACCAGCTGTTGGAGGATGACGAGGTTTACGTGATCACGGCGCGGGAGGATGTGCCGCGAATGCTGGAGATCTTCGGCAAGTCCGCAGCCTCCGGCGTTCGCACGCTCATCCTGGGTGCGGGAAACGTGGGGCTCGACGTCGCCCAGCAACTGGAGGCGGGGTCGCGCAAGAACCGCACGAAGGTCATCGAACGCAGCCGGGCGCGCGCGGAGTGGGCGGCCGACCGGCTTGACCGGACCATCGTTCTGAACGGTGACGGCCTCTCCGTCGAGATCATGGAGGAAGCGGGGATCACCGCGACGGACAGCTTCCTCGCCATGACCGACGATGATAAGACGAACCTCCTGTCCTGCGCGCGGGCCAAGACCATGGGCGCAACCTTCGTCGTCTGCCTCGTCAACGATCCCAGCCTCGTGCCCCTGATGGATCCTCTCGGGATCGACGCCTACGTGAACCCGCGGGCGACCACGGTCTCCTCGATCCTGCGTCATGTGCGTCACGGCAGGGTCCGTGCGGTCTATTCCGTCGGCGATGCGGAGGCGGAGGTGATCGAGGCGCAGGTGCTCTCGACCTCCCCCATCGCGGGCAAGCGCATCCGGGACGCGGGACTGCCCGACGGCGCGGTAATCGGCGCTCTTCTCAAGGGCAGCACGCTGACCATGCCTCGGGGGGACACGCTGATTGACGAAGGCGACATCGTCACCGTGTTCTCGCTGTCGCGCCAGGTGCCGCTGGTCGAACAGCTTTTCCGCGTCAGCATCGATTTCTTCTGAGCCCATGCGCTGGCGCGACGTGCCTCTGCCGGTCTACCTCTGCGCCATCTCCGGCCTCGCCATGCTGGTGCCCATGGGGTACGCCGCCGGCACCTCGGACTGGCAGAGCGCGCGGACCTTTCTCTACTTTTCCCTCGCGATCCTGATCCTTTCCGCGGTGTTCGGGCTCGCGCGGATGAACCAGGCGGCCCACGGAACGGCCATCGGACATCTCGCGGTGCTGCTCGGTGCCTATGCGGGCCTGCCGATCCTGCTCGCCCTGCCCATGCTGGTTCTGGTTCCGACCGTTACACCTGTTGTCGCCTATTTCGAGATGCTGTCGGCCCTCACCACCACCGGCTTCACCGTGTTCGACGCGGCGGAGGATCTGTCTCGCCCGCTTCACCTCTGGAAGGCGATCGTCGGCTGGCTCGGAGGGTATCTGATCATCGTCGGGGCCATCGCGATCATGGCGCCTCTTCGCATCGGCGGCTACGAGATCCGAACGCTCGTGGACGGCAACGCGGGCCGCAGCCTTCTCAACCAGAGCCATCTGCCCGAGAGCACGGAGCGGCTGCTGCGCAACATGGGGTATGTGACGCCTGTCTACGCCGCCTTCACAATCGCGGTCGCCATCCTGCTGCTCGTGGCGGGGGAGGACGGGTTCGACGCGGTGTGCCTCGCGCTTTCCATCATGTCCACGAGCGGGCTCACGCCAACCTCGGGGCCCGTCGCGGGGCAGGGGGGCGGGATGACCGAACTTGTGATCCTTATCGGCATGCTCGGGGCGGCGACCTCCATGTTCTTCGACGAATCCCGTCGTCCCAGCCTGCGCAGCGTGATCAACGACCCGGAGCTGAAGGTGCTTGCCTTCTTCGCGGTCGTGCTGCCGCTCGCGCTCTTCGTCCGGCACTGGCTCGGCGCGCTGGAGGTGGAGACAGACACCTCCCTCGGTCTGGCGCTTGAGGCATTGTGGGGCAGCATCTTTACCGTTGTCTCCATGCTGACCACCACCGGCTATGAGAGCACCTACTGGGAGAGCGCGCAGCGCTGGTCGGGGCTGCCGACACCGGGCCTCATCCTCCTCGCGCTCGCCGCCGTAGGGGGAGGGATCGCGAGCACCGCGGGGGGCATCAAGCTGCTGCGGATCTACGCGCTCTACAAACAGGGCGTGCGGGAGATCGAGCGCCTCGTGCTGCCGAGTTCCGTCGCCGGGGCAGGGACCGTCGCCCGCTCGATCAGGCGAGAAGGGGCGTTTATCGCCTGGCTCTTCCTGATGCTGTTTCTGTTCAGCCTTGCGCTGGCGATGCTGGCCCTTTCCGCCATGGGTCTGCCGTTCGAGGATTCGCTTCAGCTCTCCGTCGCGGCACTCAGCAATGTCGGGCCCGGCTATGAACTGATGTCCGACCGGCCCTTACGAATTCGTGATCTCGAACCGGTTGCGCATCTGATCCTTTGCGCGGCAATGATCCTTGGGCGGCTCGAAGCGCTCGCGGTCATCGCGTTGATTAATCCGGGTTTTTGGCGGCGCTGACCGTGAAAACGCCGCAAAGCGACTTATATGTCGTCAGGGCATGAATTGGGCTGGCGTTTTGCACTGCAACACGCCATGCTAAGAGGACAAGAAACGGATCCCCCGTGGAGCATCGGGGCAACTGGAAGTGTGTAAGATGGCCAACGATAAACAAAATTTGCAGGACGCATTCCTTAACAACGTCAGAAAAGCGAAGATCCCGGTCACGATATTCCTCGTGAACGGTGTCAAGCTCCAGGGTGTGATCACCTGGTTTGACAATTTCTGCGTTCTGCTTCGTCGCGATGGCCAGTCTCAGCTTGTTTACAAGCACGCAATTTCCACGATCATGCCGTCGCAGCCCGTTACCCTGTATGAAGGCGACGACTGACGTCGCCAAGGGGGTGTGATGCGCGCCAGCATCCTGCATCCGG
>JBCBAP010000071.1:0-15338 GCA_038532435.1 Pseudomonadota bacterium
CCCAGCAGGCCGAGCGCCATGAGCGCCAGCACGACCGACACCGCCCCGGATGAAAACATGTCGAGCAGACCGAAGGCGCTGAGCGCCACGATGAGAATGCCCGCGGTCCAGACCGGCCAGAACGCCTGATTGAGCCGTTCAAGGCTCATGGACGTCCGGGTCAGAGACACCTGTTTGGCGACAGCCTTCGCCGCCGCCGCGATCGGGTCGCTCTGTTCCGGTGCACGCTCGGTCACACGACCCTCCTTGACTGGACGTGGTCGAGCGTGTCGGTCTGGGTCAGCTCAGCCATTCAGGGATGGTATCGCGATTGAGCATCTCGTCAAAGGACGGACGGGCGCGAACCACGGCAAATTGATCGTCTTGGACCAGAACTTCCGGAATCATGGGGCGAGAGTTGTATTCCGACGACATGACAGCCCCATAAGCCCCGGCGGAGCGGAAGGCGACGAGATCGCCCTCATGCAACTGCGGCAGAGGCCGCTGCTTGGCGAACGTATCACCGGATTCGCATACCGGGCCCACGATGTCGTAGGGCTGCTGCTCCACACCGGCGGGCGGCTCCACCACGGGCACAATATCGTGCCAGGCATCATACATGGCCGGCCGGATGAGGTCGTTCATGGCCGCATCGAGGATCAGGAAGTCCCGCCCCTCCCCGGCCTTGGTGTAGACAACCTGGGAGACCAGAAGCCCCGCATTGCCAGAGATGAGGCGTCCGGGCTCGATCTCGATCTCACAGCCCAGATCGCCGACGGTGTTTCGGATCACTTCGCCATAGTCGAACGGAAGCGGCGGTGCCTCGTTGGCCCGGCGGTAGGGGATGCCAAGCCCACCGCCGAGGTCGAGCCTGCGGATCGTGTGCCCATCCGCGCGCAGGGCATGGGTCAGCTCAGCCACCTTTCGGAACGCGAGCTCGTAGGGTTCGAGTTCCGTCAATTGGGAGCCGATATGGACGTCGACGCCGATGACCTCGATCCCTGCCATCTCTCCAGCCCGCGCGTAGACATCGCGGGCCTTGCTGATCGGGATGCCGAACTTGTTTTCCGACTTTCCCGTCGCGATCTTGGCGTGGGTGCGCGCGTCGACGTCCGGGTTCACCCGGACGGTGATTGGTGCGACCTTGCCAAGCTCGACTGCCACAGCATTGAGCCGCTCAAGCTCTGGCTCGCTTTCGACGTTGAACTGCCGGATGCCGTGGGTCAGCGCGTATGCCATCTCGTCCCGGGTCTTGCCGACGCCGGAAAAGACGATCTTCTCACCCGGCACGCCAACAGCGCGGGCTCGCCGGTACTCCCCGATGGAGACCACGTCCATGCCCGCCCCGAGCCCCGCCATCAGCTTGAGCACGGCGAGGTTCGAGTTGGCCTTCATCGCGTAACAGATCAGGTGATCGAGGCCCGAAAGCGCCTCCTGAAACACACGGTAATGCCGCTCAAGCGTCGCACTCGAGTAGACATAGAACGGGGTGCCGACCGCCTCCACAATCTCGGGCAAGGCGACATCCTCGGCGTGGAGCACGCCGTTGCGGTAAATGAAGTGATCCATGGGTCAGACCTGTTTGCGCGAACGCAGAAAGAGGTAAAGCGGCAGACCACAGCTGACGCCGATGCAGTAGGTCGCGGGAATCGCGATCAGCGACAGCCAGTCCCGCCGGATCCGCGCCTCCGCGATGATCCAGATCGTCAGCGCGACGGCAGCGATCGTCAGATCGTAGACAAGCCCCGAGGTCGCGGCATTAGCGTGCCAGGCGGTGGAGACCATCAGCCCTAGGTCCCAGTTGTTGTCCCGAAACCACGCCACGAAATAGCTCATCGGCAGCACCGTGCCGATCACGGTCAGGGCCAGGTATGTGATGCGCAGCGGCGTCATGGAGTGTCCTTCGTCGATCCAGCCCGTGAGGTAGCGGAGCGCCCGCCGGAGATCAAGAAAACCCCTCACAAAGACAAAGGTGCCCTGGACCGGGGGGAGGTCCAGGGCACCCATGTGGACTTGCATCCTCTCGTGCCCCATGTCGCGTGTCGTAGGGGATGCACGCTGTCTGGGCCTACACCTTCTCCGGGGGGGATGGAGAAGATTGCGCGAGGTCTTCTGACGCCTACTTGGTGTCCTACTCTTACTATGTCCCTCTGACCGGGGGGGGTTGGCCTTAGGAACACGGATTGTTTATGCCGAGATTTCCGAAGACAACGTTACCAACGTGACACATGATGTATTTTTTGGCCCCTGACCCACAATTCTTCGTCTTTTCATCACCTTAAGACGATGGGTGAAAGCGGGGCTCAACCGGAGGTGGATCAATGCGGCTGGTCCGGCTAATCGCGATCCTGGCGGCTGTGGTTCTCGCGCTGCGCTACGGGGTGAACGTGGCCCGCGGGGACGGGGTGTTCGACGAGGCGTGGCAGATGGCGAAGTTCTTCACCATCCTGACGAACTTCGGGATCCTCGTGGTTTTCACGCGCGCGGCGTGGGCCGGACGGCTCGTCGGTCCGAATGCGGCCGGGGCGCTCACCCTCTTCATCGCGGTGGTGGCCCTTGTCTATCACGGCTTTCTTTATCAGGGGTTCAGCCCGGTCACGATCGACTTCTGGATCGACCACGGCCTACACACCGCCATACCGGCGCTGATGATCGTCTACTGGTTTACCCTGTCCGACGCCCGCACCATCGGTGTCCGCGAGGCGACGCTCTGGATGGTCTGGCCGCTGAGCTACCTCTTCTACGTTCTGGTGCGCGGATCGATTGAGGGATCGTACCCCTACTTCTTCCTCGACATCGACCGGTTCGGTATCGGTCGGATCACGATCAATGCCCTGCTATTGACCGTGCTGTTCTTCGGCCTCGGCCTGGGGCTGATCTGGCTCAACCGTCTGTGGCGGCGGCGCCAGCCTCCGGCGCAGGAGGTGTAACCTCGCTCGGCGGAACCGGCGCGTTCTTTCGTCCGCAGGCGCCGAGCAGGAGCACTAGGACGAGCCCTGAGACCGCGACGCGGATCACGCGAGGATCTCCTGCCAGCGGGCGATCTGCTCGCGCACGCGCACCGGCGAGGTGCCACCATAGCTGGTCCGCGACGCGACGGAGGCCTCAACGGATAGCACGGAGAACACATCCTCCGTAATGTCCGGATGTACGCTCTGCATCTGCTCGAGCGACAGATCCGGCAGGTCGATGCCCGCATCCTCCGCCATCTTCACCAGCGTTCCAGTGACGTGATGGGCGTCCCGGAAAGGAAGGTTCAGCGCCCGCACGAGCCAGTCCGCCAGGTCCGTGGCTGTGGAAAACCCGGACGCTGCCGCGTCGCGCAAGGAGGCGGGCACCGGGCGCAGATCTCGCACCATCCCGGTCATCGCCGCCAGAGCGAGCATGATGCTGTCGGCGGCATCGAACACGGGCTCCTTATCCTCCTGCATGTCCTTGGAGTAGGTCAACGGGAGTCCCTTCATCACCATCAGAAAGCCGATCATCGCACCGGAAATCCGGCCAACCTTCGCGCGGAGAAGTTCGGCCGCATCCGGGTTCTTCTTCTGCGGCATGATCGAGGATCCGGTGGAAAACGCGTCCGAGATCGCGACGAACCGGAACTGGGCAGAGGACCAGATCACCAACTCCTCCGCAAACCGGCTCAAATGCATGGCACAGATCGAGGACACGGACAGAAACTCCAGCGCAAAGTCCCGGTCGCTCACCGCATCGAGGGAGTTCGCTGCCGGGCGGTCAAAGCCGAGCGCAGTCGCCGTCATTTCCCGGTCAATCGGAAACGACGTGCCCGCGAGTGCGGCTGCGCCGAGCGGACTTTCGTTCATCCGGGCCCGCGCGTCGCGGACCCGCGACAGATCGCGGGCAAACATCTCCACGTAGGCGAGCATGTGGTGGCCCCAGGTCACCGGCTGCGCCGTCTGCAGATGCGTGAACCCGGGCATGACCATGTCGGGCCCCGCCTCCGCCTGCTCCAGAAATGCCTTCATCACCTCAAGGACCCCGGCCTCGAGCGCGTCAAATTGATCCCTCACCCAGAGCTTAAAGTCTGTCGCAACCTGGTCGTTGCGGGAACGGCCCGTGTGAAGCCGCCCTGCAGGTTCCCCGATCACCTCCTTGAGCCGGGCCTCGACATTCATGTGGATGTCTTCCAGTGCCGCGGAAAAGACGAAGCTGCCGCCGTCGATCTCTGACAAGACCGTGAGCAGCCCTTCCCGGATCGCGCTGACGTCTCTATCACTCAGAATGCCAGTGGCGCCGAGCATCGCCGCGTGGGCGCGGGATCCTTCGATATCCTGCCGGGCAAAGCGTTGGTCGAAGCTGATGGAGGCATTAATCTGCTCCATGATCGCATCGACGCCGCCGGCGAAACGTCCGCCCCACATGGCATTCGAAGAGGTCTGGTCGGACATGGTCTGATCCCGTCTGGCAATTGGAGAGATGAGCGCATGAGCACCCGCACTGCCACCAAGATCGTCGCAGCGAGCCTGTTCTATCTGGCCGCGATTGCGGGTGCAAACCCGGTCTTCGCCGACGGTCTGAAGCCGGTGCTCGAGCCCCTGCGCAGCGGCGATATGCGCAAGCTGATCGTACACAGCGCGCCGAAGGACCTGCGGGCAACCGCCTTCACGGATGAGGGCGGCGCGGAGCATGACCTCACCGACGATCTGGGCAAGGTGCTGCTGGTGAACTTCTGGGCCACCTGGTGCGCCCCCTGCCGGGAGGAGATGCCGGAGCTCAACGCGCTCCAGCACGAAATGGGGGGGGAGGACTTCAAGGTCATCGCCATCGCCACCGGGCGCAACTCCTTGGCGGGGATCAAGAAGTTCTATGGTGAGGAAGAGATCGACGCGCTGCCCATCTTCCTCGACGGCCGCAGCACGCTCGCCCGGGCAACCGGTGTGCTGGGACTGCCGGTCACGATCATCCTCGATCAGGACGGGCGGGAAGTCGCCCGCCTGCAGGGGGGCGCGAAATGGGATTCGGAGAGCGCGAAGTCGATCCTGAAAACCGTCATCGATCAGGGCGCGGCGTCCTGACCTCAGACATCCAGATCGAGGGCCGTTTCAGCTTTGCCACCTCCCCGTGGCGCGGGCAGGTGATCAGATGGTCATTGACCATCCCCGCGGCCTGCATGAATGCGTAGACGATTGTCGGGCCGCAGAACTTGAACCCCGCTGCCTTCAGATCTTTCGAGATCTTTCGGCTCAGCGGTGTCTCCCCCGGCACATCAGCCATCGTTTGCGGCGCATTCTGGATCGGTTTGCCGTCTACATAGCTCCACATCCAAGTCGCGAATCCCTCACCCGCCTCGAGAGTTTCCCAGGCCTGCGCACTGCGGATGGCAGCCTCGATCTTTCCCCGATGCCGCACGATCCCCGGATCATCGACGAGGCGAGCGACATCGGCTTCGGTGTACCGCGCCACACGGCCCGGATCGAATCCGTCGAAGGCAGTCCTGAAGCCCTCCCGCTTGCGCAGGATCGTGATCCAGCTCAGACCCGCCTGAAATCCCTCGAGAATCAGCTTTTCCCAAAGCGCCCGGCTGTCGCGCTCCGGCACCCCCCATTCCTCGTCGTGGTAGGCCACATAGAGGGGGTCGTTTCCGCACCAGGGGCATCTCTCGGACATGGAGCACTCCATTTACGATTTGTTAGAACAATAGGGGAACATTATCCGAGAGCCCCGTCAACCATACCGGGGCGGTCAGGAGGTCTGAATGACCGTTGCAGCGCCCGTGAACCCGGCATGCGACCCGTCGGCGGAAATCGTCGAGGCCGTCACGCGAGGGAGAGGTTATCTCGTCTTCCAGCCAGTGGTGCGCGCCCGTGCGCCCGGGCTGGTGGCCTTTCATGAGGGGCTTGTGCGCCTGCGCGGCCGTAACGGCCGGATCATTCAGCCCGGGGAAGCGATCCCGATCCTCGCCACACGCGGCCTCCTCCCCGCGCTCGACATCCTCGCCCTCGATCAGGCGCTGCGGATCCTCGGGGTGACGGAAATGTTGCGCATCTCGATCAATCTGGCACCGGAATCGATGGGGTCTGCGGCGTGGATGGATCGGTTAAAGGCGACCGCCCGGCGCTCGCCTCGTTTGCTCGACCGGCTCATTGTGGAGGTGACGGAGACGGCTCCGATCGACTGGGACGCGGCGCACGACTATCTCGATGCGGTCCGCGCCCTCGGCCCCGCGGTCATGCTCGACGATTTCGGGGCGGGGGCGACCTCTTTTCGCTATTTCAAGGATTACCGGTTCGACGGGCTCAAGATCGACGGAAGCTTCACCGCCGGGATCGACAGTTCACCGGACAATCAATGCCTGCTGCGCGCGATGATCGACATCGCACGGCATTTCGAGATGCTGGTGGTGGCGGAGTATGTGGAGCATCGGCGGGAGGCTGACTGCCTCGCCGCCCTCGGCGTCGACCTGCTGCAGGGTCACCTCTTCGGCACCCCGGCGGACGCACCCCGACGCCTGCAGGAGCCGGAACGCCACCTGCGCAGTGCGTGATATCAGGACTTGTCCACGAGCTTGGAGAGCTGGTCCTGCATCTCCGCAAGCTGCGACTTGAGGTCCTCCAGTTCGGACTCCTTCACCGGCGGCTTGCCTTCGATGTCGCTCCCCTCGCCCTCGGCCCGGCCCGCGGCCATGCCGCCGGTGAACGGGCTGAACATGCGCACCGTATTTTCGAACCACTCCATGTTCGACCGGGCCATCGCCTCGAAGTTCGCAATCGCGGGATTGGCGTCGAAGGCTGCACGCACCTGCTCGCGCATCTTTTCCTGATTGCTCGTGAATGTGTTCATCGACGCATCCAGATAGCCGGGGACGAAGCCCTGCAACGTGTCCCCGTAGAGCCGGATGAGCTGTCGCAGGAAGTTGATGGGCAGCATATTCTGCCCCTTGGCCTCCTCCTCGAAGATGATCTGCGTCAGCACCGACCGCGTGATATCCTCACCGGACTTCGCGTCATTGACCACGAAATCCTCCCCGTCCCGCACCATCTGCGCCAGATGTTCGAGGGTCACGTAAGTTGACTGCGCCGTGTTGTAGAGACGCCGGTTGGCGTATTTCTTGATGACGACAACCTTGTCGCCATCGCCCTTTTTCTGAGCCACCGAAGATCCTCCCAACGGTCCCGATTTCTCCTTCACATTACCCGGCTCTGCTCTTGCCGCAATGCAAAAAATGGTGCAGCAAAAGTGCAGCATTTTTTGCGAAGGAGCCCGGTGCATGGCCAAAGCCGACGAGGACAAAGAGGAACGCGAGACCCCGTCCCGGCGGGAGGTCGCGAAACGCTACCTTGATCTCTGGGACCGCAACATGTCACTGATCGCCCGTCATGGCCCGCCGATCCCGACCGACGACCGACCAGAGCGCTGATGCTGCACCGCATCGGATCGGAAAGCCGACGCCCCTGATCCAGCATCTGTCGACCGCCCTTGCGGCGGTGCAACATGCGACGCTCGCCGCCCCGCTTGCTACCGAGAGGCGATTTCCCTGGCACAGCGACCTGCGCGCGGAGGCGCAGACGCTCCCCGAAAAACCGTTGCCGCCAGAGGTGGCGGCGGAGGGCGTGTCCCGTCTGAGCGAGTTGATGCGGGGTATCGAGGCGTGGCAGCGGCACCCGTACCGGCGGCCTGCGGACACCGCGGCGGAGATATGGTCCGACGGGGCGTCGCGATTGCTCGACTTCGGCCCGCGGGATGGCGCGCCGGTGCTGATCGTGCCGTCCCTGATCAACCGGGCCTACATCCTCGACCTGTTGCCACGAAGATCGCTGGTCGAGGATCTCTCCAACGCAGGCTACGCACCGCTTTTAATGGACTGGGGCACACCCGGGGCGGAGGAGCGCGACTTCGGCCTCGATGACTACCTGCAGCGGCGGCTGCGCCCCGCGCTCGCGATCTCCCGCGCTCTGGCGCGGGGACCGGTTCCGGTGATCGGCTATTGCATGGGCGGAACGCTCGCCACGGCTCTTGCAGCCCGCGCCGCCAAGGATGTCTCGGCTCTCGTGACCATCGGTACGCCGTGGGATTTCACCCACCGGGTCTGGGCGAGCGCAGCGCTCACCCAGGTCTGGGGGCAACAGCAGGGGATGCAGGCCCGCGCCGTACTGGCGGGCCTCGGCCACAGCTTTGGCGCGATCCCAAGCGACGTCTTCCAGACCCTCTTCGCGAGCCTCGATCCGGGTCTCGCCTTCCGAAAGTTCCGCCGCTTCGCCAAGCTTGATCCGGCGGATCCGGACGCGATCCTGTTCACAGCCCTTGAAGACTGGCTCAACGACGGACCTCCCGTTCCGACCCAAGCGGCGGCAGAGATCCTCGTGGACTGGCACATCTGCAACGACACCTGCGCGGGCAGGTGGGAGGCCCTCGGCGGCACGGTCGACCCAGCTGCGATCACCTGTCCGACACTGGCCTTTTGCGCTGCACAGGACCGCATAGCACCACCCGGCAGCACGACCGCCCTGCCCCGCAGCATCGCAGGTGCTCAGATCGTCCGCCCGGACGCGGGCCATGTGGGGATGATCGTCGGGCGCAACCGGCGCGCGCATGTGGTCGATCCACTGCTCGCGTTTCTCGCCAGAGTTGCAAATGACTGACCCAGATGCGACCATTCGCGCGCTATATTGCCACAGCAACTTGAATATGTTGCGCCGCAGCATGTCCCCCGGAAGACATGCGGACAAGACCAACTGGAGAAACGTCTCATGACCCATGTCGTCATCGCCTCAGCCGCCCGCACCGCCGTGGGCAGCTTCAACGGTGCATTCGCCAAGACCCCCGCCCACGACCTCGGCGCATCAGTCATTTCCGCCGTGCTCGAGCGGGCCGGCGTCGACGCGGCGGACGTGTCGGAGACGATCCTCGGCCAGGTGTTGACCGCAGGTCAGGGGCAGAACCCGGCCCGCCAGGCCCACATCAACGCAGGCCTCCCAAAAGAATCAGCGGCCTGGGGCATCAACCAGGTCTGCGGATCCGGCCTGCGTGCGGTGGCTCTCGGCGCACAGCACATCATGCTGGGCGACGCGGATGTGGTCGTGGCCGGCGGACAGGAAAGCATGAGCCTCTCCCCCCACGCCGCCCACCTGCGCGCGGGTCAGAAGATGGGCGACATGTCCTTCACCGACACCATGATCAAAGACGGCCTGTGGGACGCGTTCAACAACTACCACATGGGCCAGACGGCGGAAAATGTCGCCTCCCAGTGGCAGATCAGCCGGGACGCCCAGGACGAGTTCGCCGTGAGCTCCCAGAACAAGGCGGAAGCGGCGCAGAAGGCGGGCAAGTTCAGGGACGAGATCACACCTTTCGTGGTGAAGACGCGCAAGGGCGACATCGTCGTCGAGGATGACGAGTACATCCGCCACGGCGCGACCATCGAGGCGATGCAGAAACTCCGTCCCGCATTTATAAAGGACGGCTCGGTGACGGCGGCCAACGCCTCCGGCCTCAACGACGGTGCGGCGGGCACACTCCTGATGACAGCCGAAAATGCGGAGAAGCGGGGCATCGCACCCCTCGCACGGATCGCCTCCTACGCCACTGCCGGCCTTGACCCGGCGATCATGGGGGTCGGGCCGGTGCACGCGTCGCGCAAGGCACTCGACAAGGCTGGCTGGAAGGTCGGCGATCTCGATCTTGTGGAGGCCAACGAAGCCTTCGCCGCGCAGGCCTGCGCGGTGAACAAGGACATGGGTTGGGATCCCGCGATCGTGAACGTGAACGGTGGCGCCATCGCCATCGGCCACCCGATCGGGGCGTCCGGCGCGCGGGTTCTCAACACGCTGTTGTTCGAGATGCAGCGGCGCGATGCGAAGAAGGGCCTCGCGACCCTGTGCATCGGCGGCGGCATGGGCGTCGCGCTCTGCGTAGAGCGGGACTGACCCCAGCACTTTCCGGTCGGGCGACGGCTGTCGCCTGACCTCCCCAATCACAGAAACGAACGAGGAGACACACCATGGCACGCGTTGCATTGGTCACCGGGGGCTCGCGCGGTATCGGCGAATCCATTTCCAAGGCGCTGAAGGCGCAGGGCTGCGAGGTTGCGGCCACCTATGCCGGCAATGATGAAAAGGCCGCGGCCTTCACCGCCGAAACCGGTATCAAGACCTACAAGTGGAATGTCGCGGACTACGCGGCCTCCGCCGCCGGCATCGCGCAGGTCGAAGCGGATCTCGGCCCCATCGACATCGTGGTGGCAAACGCAGGCATCACCAGGGATGCGCCGTTCCACAAGATGAGCCCGGAGCAGTGGAACGAGGTCATCGACACCAATCTCACCGGCGTTTTCAACACCGTGCACCCGGTCTGGCCGGGCATGCGCGAGCGCGGCTTTGGCCGGATCGTCGTGATCTCCTCGATCAACGGGCAGAAGGGCCAGTTCGCGCAGGTGAACTACGCGGCGACGAAGGCGGGCGACCTCGGCATCGTCAAATCCCTCGCGCAGGAAGGCGCGGCGAAGGGCATCACGGCCAACGCGGTCTGCCCCGGCTACATCGCGACAGAGATGGTCATGGCGATCCCGGAAAAGGTGCGCGAGAAGATCGTCGCAGGCATTCCGGCAGGCCGCCTCGGCGAACCGGAGGAGATCGCGCGCTGCGTGGCCTTTCTCGCCTCCGACGATGCGGGCTTCATCAACGGCTCGACGATCTCTGCCAACGGCGCGCAGTTCTTCGTCTGATTGCAATGGCGGCGTGACAGTCGCCTCAAGCCTGCCACATTGGTACACTAGCGGATGTGCAGCGGTGTCTCACCGCTGCACATCAGTCGTTTTTGGGGGACGATCAATGAGTGGACCAGAAAAAGTGCTCGTGCCGGAAAAGCCGGTTCCCGCGGGTGACGTTCCGAACAATACAGTTCGCGTGGCCCGGGAACATGGTGTCCATCCGTTCAAGCAAATGGCCGAAATTCTCGGCCTCCGGCGCAAGCCATCCTACTTCGCCGCACACGAATACTTCTCCAGCGACGCATTCCACCCCTCTTTCAGCCGGGAAGAGAAGCGTCAGTTCGTCGGGGAATATGGCTCCTATCAACTCAATCTGAGGCTCTCCCCCATCGCCATCGGCGGAATGCGCAACCTCGCGAACGAAAAGGTGCTCTACGAAAACACCTTGCGCGGGTTCGGCCTGCGGGCGACGGAAACCCAGGCCGTGATCGGCGGGCCGCGGCGCTACGGCAGCCTGCCACTCTTCACCCGCATCGACGAGATCGTCGAATTCTTCATGGAGCGGGCGCGGTATCCCCTGTTCCTCAAGCCCATCCAGGGCTCCGGCAGCGTCGGGTCAGCCCGGGTGGAATCGATTGCCGAGGATGGCGTGATCACCCTTCACAACGGCAAGACGTGCAAAGTGCAAGACCTCGCCGCCGAACTGATCGAAGATGATCGGGTCGGCCACATGGTGCAGGCCGCCGTGATCCAACACCCGGCCATGACAGAGATTGCGGGACCGGCTCTCGGCTCCGTCCGCGTGGTGACCGTTGTCGAGAGCGGGGTGCCCGAGGTGTTGTATGCGCTGTGGAAAATCCCCTCGCCCACCGCGATGTCCGACAATTTCTGGCAGTCGGGCAGCATGATCGCGCTCGTCGACGCCGAAAGCGGAAAGATCGCGCGTGTGCGCCTCGGTGCCGGGATCAATGCAAAAACGATCGAGGCGCATCCGGTCAGCGAAAAACCCTTCACGGACTTCACCCTGCCCGACTGGGACAAGGTCCGCAAACTTGCCATCGATTGCCATGCGATCACCCCCGACCTTGGCGTGATCGGCTGGGATGTAGGTGTGTCGGAGGATGGCCCGCTGATCATCGAGGCAAACACGAACCCGCACCATCATCTCTACCAGCTTGCAGCAGGCCGCGGGATCCTGAACGCGGACTTCGCACCGGTCTTTGACCGGGTCGCGGAGCGGAGCAAGGATCTGATCAAGAAGAAACTCGCCCACAACAAGGTTGTCAGGCGCAACATGCGCTCCCAACGCAAGCGGGCGATCTGGGAAACCGCCTGACCTCCCCACATCGTCACGACCTCACCGCTGAAAAACCAAAGCGCCCGGAGGACGGATCCTCCGGGCGCTTCTCTGCATCGGGATCGTTGGGACCGACGGGCCGACCCGGCCTGCGGCTCATCCCAGGTGCGGATCAAGTGGTCTGGCCGTTCGCATGCGCGACAAAGGCGCTGCGCAAGCCTTCTCGGATCGTCTTGATTGCGTTCAGAAAAACCCGTGAACGTTCTTCGTGCGCGCGTTGGGTTGCCTCGGCGAGGGTCTTGGGTGCGGGGCGGATCATGTCCTGTCTCCTTGATGAGCGGCGTGCCGCGGTGTGTCGTTGCAGTGAATATGGCCTTCACTGACCTTTCGCACAAACGAGACTTTCTTTCCGTTCAATAAAGAATATCTTATCTGACATGAGTGATCGTCTGCCGCCGCTGACCGCCCTTCGCGCCTTCGAGGCTGCCGCGCGCCACATGTCTTTTCAACGCGCGGCGGAGGAGCTGTCCGTGACGCCGGCTGCCCTGTCCTTCCAGATCAAGAACCTGGAGGAGCATTTCGGCGCGCCCCTCTTTCACCGGCTCAACCGGGCGGTTTCTCTGACCGAAGCGGGGCGCGCGCTGCTGCCCGGCACCGCCGACGGGTTCGAGGCGCTTCGCACCGCGTGGCGGGGCGCGCGCCGCGTCCTCGATGACACGACGCTCACGATCACCGCTGGACCGGCCTTCACCGCCAAATGGCTGGCGCCCCGGATGTTCAGGTTTGCCCAGACCCATCCCGATATCGAGCTGCGTCTGGCCGCGAGCCTCAAGATGATGGACTTTGATCGGGACGAGGTGGACATCGCCATCCGTTTCGGCACCGGGGAGGCGGACGCGGAGCGTGGCCTTCATGCGATCCCCCTGCTCGACGAGTGGATCACGCCCATGATGCATCCGGACATCGCGGAGAGCGTCGCGCAGCCCGGGGACCTCTCGCAGGTGCCGCTCATACATGATGACAGCCTGAGCTTCTTGCTCCCCCGCCCGGACTGGTCCGCCTGGTTTCACCTAGCGGGCGTGCATGCTGACACGAGCCACGGCACACGGTTCTCGCAGGCGGACCACGCCATCGACATGGCGCTTGAGGGTGCAGGTGTTGTGCTGGGGCGCGGTTCGCTCTGCGAGCGGTACCTGGAGCGGCGCAACCTCGTCGCGCCGTTCGCCCAGGCGCTGCTCGTCCCCTCCCGCTATCGCCTACTTTGCCCTGACGGAGCACAAGATCGGCCCGCGGTCGCACGGTTCATCGCGTGGATGCTGTCAGAGATTGACAGCACGTCCCATCTTGCCGATGCACGGGAACTCTACGACATCGGAGAGGTGGCAGCATGAAGATCGGAATTCTCGAAACCGGTGAACTCAGCGAACCCCTGCGCAGCACGTATGGGCCCTACGGCCCAATGTTCGAGGCATTGCTGAAACGCGCGGCGTCCGACCTCACCGTCGAGACCGTCAGCGTCGTGAACGATGTCTGGCCGGCCTCCGTAGACGCGGCCGACGGCTGGATCGTCACCGGATCCCGCCACGGCGTCTATGACGACCTTCCCTTCATCCCGAAACTCGGGGCGTTCCTTCGCGATGCATACGCGGCGCGGATACCCATGGTCGGCGTCTGTTTCGGACACCAGATCATGGCCCACGCGCTCGGTGGTCGGGCGGAGAAATCCCACAAGGGCTGGGGTGTCGGGGCGCACACCTATCAGATGCGCCTCAAGCCGAGCTGGATGGACGGGATCGGCGACAGCATGTGCGTGCGCGCCATGCATCAGGATCAGGTGGTGGAGGTCCCGCCGACGGCACAGGTGCTCGCAAGTTCGGAATTCTGCACCAACGCAGCCTTCGTCTATGGCGATCCCGAAGCACCGGATGCGATATCGGTCCAGCCGCATCCGGAGTTCGACGCCGATTTCATGGCGGACCTCATCCGCACCCGGGCGAGGACCTTGATCCCCGCGGAAATCGCCGACACGGCGTTAAACAGCCTGTCAGAGGAAGCCGATACCCAGCTCTGGGCCGCCTGGATGGTGCGGTTTTTCAGGGATGCTGTTTCGCGGCGATCCGCAAACCGGTCTGCCGCTGAGTAAGCGGCGGGGCGTCCTGCCCCGCCTCGTACGCCACTTGGTTTCTATGCGCCGTGCGCAAGCCGGGTGATCTGCTCCTTGAGCTTGAGCTTTTGTACTTTCATCGCCTTGAGCTCCAGATCGTCTGCCCCGGGACTGCGTTGTTCCAATTCGATCTTTTCCGAAAGGGCCTCGTGCTTCTTGCGGAGTTCAATCAAATGTGACGCAACCGTCATGGGCTTCTCCTCTGTGTTTCGATCGTTGGTCTAACCCTCCAATTGGACCATGGAGCGCTGAACAAGTCATGACTGGAAAAACTGACATAATCTCTGTACTATTTGCACGCTAGGGTTGCAGGGGAAGATTTTTCGACCCGCGTAAAACCGCTCGCGCCGCCTCCGACATATGGTCGAAATCGCCCGGATGCTCCTCCCCCTCATGGAGGACAAAGCCGGGCAGCAGCGTCAGGGGAGCCTTCGATCCCTTTAGCCCGGTGACCACGCAACGTTGCGCCGCGCGTGCGGTGCGCGCCTGCAAGGGCAGGATCTGAACTGCGCCGATGCGCGGCGCGAACGCGGCAAGGATGTCGCCCAGCCTCTCCGTCCGGTGGATGATCGCGAACCTGCCCCCGGGTTCTAGCCGCCGGATCCCTGCATCGATCCAGGTGGCCAGATCCACCCGTTCCCGATTCGCCATATCCCGCCCCGGGTCCGGGGACACCAGACTGTCCCGATCGAAGTAGGGCGGGTTGGTGAGCACAAGGTCGAACCGCTCTGCCCGAAGCTCCTGGGGCATCCGGGTCAGGTCCCCTTCCACGACCCGCATGTCGATGCCCGCACGCAGCGCGTTCCGACGGGCAAGGTCCGCATAGCGGGGCTGGATCTCAAGCCCCGTGAGCGAGATCCCCGGTGTACGAACCGCCAGCGCCAACCCCGCGGCGCCCACACCGCATCCAAGATCGAGGACCCGGTCCTCGGGACGGACGGGACAGGCCGCGGCAAGGAAGATCGGGTCCGTTGCGGCCCGATAGCCCGACCGGGGCTGCCAAAGCCTCAGCCGTCCATCGAGGAACGCGTCGTCGGTGAGGTCCTCCTCCCCGCTCACGACCGCTCGGGTAGCTCAATATCGTTGTCCGAAAGGATTGCACGGGCGCGAAACAGATCCTCCCGCCCCACCATCATGCGACGCGGCAACACACCGATGGACCCTTCCAGGACGCTCATGTGGACGTCCATGACGAAGCAGTCTATATCCTCAGCCCGGAGCAGGGCCGTGGC
>JBCBAP010000072.1:0-15094 GCA_038532435.1 Pseudomonadota bacterium
ACGCCATCCTCGATCAGCACGTTCTTGCCCGAGGGGGTGCCCTCGTCGTCGAAGGTGATGGAGCCGCGCCGATCCGGGATCGTGCCGTCGTCGAGCACGGTCACACCCTTCGCCGCGACCTGCTGACCCATAAGACCGGCGAAGGCGGACGTGCCCTTGCGATTGAAGTCGCCCTCCAGTCCGTGGCCCACCGCCTCGTGGAGCAGGATGCCCGGCCAGCCTGCGCCGAGCGCCACGTCCATCACGCCGGCGGGTGCGGGCACTGCGTCGAGATTGACACGGGCGATGCGCAGCGCCTCATCGGCGACGCCCTTCCAATGCTCCGGCTCCATGAGCTGGCTGAGGCCGTGACGACCGCCGCCGCCCGCGCCCCCACTCTCCCGCCGTCCGTCACGCTCCACGATGGTGGAGATGTTGAGGCGGGTCATGGGGCGGTAGTCGATGAAGCTCTGCCCGTCCGGACGCAGGATCTCCACCTCCTGCAGGCTTGCCCCCATCGAGGCGCTGACCTGCACGACGCTGGGGTCCTTTTCCCTCAGGTAGGCGTCGATCTCCTGAAGCATCTCAATTTTTACGGAGAATTCCGAATCCTCCAGCGGGTCGATTTCCGCGTAAAGCTTACGATTCGTTGAACGGGGGCCAGCTGCGAGGGAGGCGGAGACATCGTCCCGGATCGCGAGCCGTGCGGTATCCGATGCGCGCTTGAGTGCTGCCTCGGTCAGCTCCGTGGAGTGGGCGTAGCCTGCGGTTTCTCCCTGCACGGCGCGCAGGCCGAACCCCTCCGCAGCGGTATAATTCGCCGTTTTTACACGGCCGTCGTCGAAGACCAGCATCTCTGACCGGCGCCGCTCCAGAAACAGCTCGCCGTCATCTGCCCCGGCCACCGTATCCTGAAGAAGCTTCAGTGACCGGTCCCGGTCGAGATCCGAGTCAAAGGGACGAAAGCGGGATTGAGCCGGGGTCATGATGCGTGGTAGTCCTTAAGTGAAACCAACTGGCTGTCGGCGGTGTTCGGTATGCGACGGAATGCGACACATGCACTCCTTGTCCACCGAGAGGTAGTGTGGTCTTAGACTGAGATCAAACAGTGTAGATTCTGAACCGCCTGGTGTCACTGGAACTTGACCGGATATGAGGGCGGCGCAACACGGGATAAGCGGCATGCGGTTTGGCACCTCCTTCGGCACCCTCATCGGCCTTGGCCTGGCCAGCGCGGCCTCCGCGCAGGAACAGATGCTCGGCGATCTGGAACGGATCGGGAAGCCGATCCCGAACGGCATCAACTTCCAGCCCGCAGCGACCGAACTCGCCCGGGATATCCACTGGCTCGATAACACGTTGCTGGTCGTCATCACGCTCATCTCGCTGTTCGTGGTCGGGCTGCTCGCCTACTGCGCGGTGAAGTTCCGGGCCGAAGTGAACCCGACACCGGCACGCTTCACCCACAACACTCAGATCGAAGTCGCGTGGACCATCGTGCCGATCCTGATCCTCATCGGCATCGGATCCATCTCCCTGCCGATCCTTTTCAAGCAGGTTGAGGTGCCCGAGGCGGACATCACGATCAAGACGACCGGCTATCAGTGGTACTGGGGCTACGAATACCCGGACCATAACATCTACTTCGACAGCCTTATGCTGGCGGAAGATGAGCTTGAGGAGTTCGGCTATCAGCCTGACGAGTACCTGCTCGCGACGGACACGGCGATGGTCGTTCCCGTGAACGCCGTGGTGAAGATGCAGGTGACCGCAGCCGACGTGATCCACTCCTGGAAGATACCGGCCTTCGGAGTCCACATGGATGCGGTTCCCGGCCGTCTCAACGAGACCTGGTTCAAGGCGGAGCAGGAAGGCGTCTATTTCGGCCAGTGTTCCGAACTCTGCGGCATTGCGCACGCCTACATGCCGATCACCGTGAAGGTCGTGAGCCAGGAGGCCTACGAGCTGTGGCTCGATGATGCGATCGAACGGCTTGCCGGTACCCCGCGCGAAATCACCGTCGCTGCCGCCGAGTGAGCTGAGGCCGCATGTCTGACGCATCCTTTTCTTCGGCAGTTCGGCAGGAAGAGCCTGAACTTCGCGACTACTTTGCGCTGCTTAAGCCGCGGGTGATGTCGCTGGTCGTGCTGACCGCCGCGGTCGGCATGCTTGTGGCGCCCGTCCCGGTGCACCCGCTGGTCGCGTTTGCAACGATCCTCTGCATCGCGGTCGGTGCTGGCGCGTCCGGTGCGCTGAACATGTGGTGGGACGCGGACATCGACGCGCAGATGGGGCGGACAGCGCAGCGCCCGATCCCGTCCGGCCGCGTGACGGGGGAGGAGGCGCTGGGCTTCGGCGTGGCGCTGTCGATCCTTTCGGTCACGATGCTCTCGATCTTCGGCAACCTGCTGTCGGCGGGTCTGCTCGCCTTCACCATCTTTTTCTACGCCGTCATCTATTCGATTTGGCTGAAGCGTGCGACACCCCAGAACATCGTGATCGGCGGTGCCGCGGGCGCGTTCCCCCCCATGATTGGCTGGGCTGTTGCCACGGGTGGCGTGTCCATCGAGAGCGTTCTGATGTTCGCCCTAATTTTCATGTGGACGCCGCCTCATTTCTGGGCGCTGGCCCTGTTCCGCAACGAGGATTACCAGCGCGTCGGCGTGCCCATGCTGCCCGTCGTGGCAGGGGAGCGGACGACCCGCGTCCAAATCATGGTCTACACTGTCGTTCTGGCACCGGTTGCCCTGGCGCTCGCGTTCACCCAGGTGGGCGGGCCGATCTACCTCGCCGTGGCACTCCTTTTCAATGCGCGCTTCCTCTGGGGCGCATGGCTACTGCTGCGCCGGGACGAAACCGCTGCACGCGCGGACAAGTATGCGAAGGAAACTCTCGTTTTCCTTCAGTCGATCACGTATCTCTTCGCGCACTTCCTCGCGCTTGCGGCGGATGGGGTGCTGCGGAAACTCGGGTTTGGCTTCACCGGCTGGCCCGTTTGGTTCTGAGGAGCGATCATGGGACTGGCACGCGACGATCACGAGATTTACCGCCGGCGCAAGGCGCGTAACTACGCCGTGCTGATCGGCGCGCTGTCCTTCGCCGCACTGATCTTCGGCGTGACCATTGTGAAGATGCAGAACGGTGCCTCTATGGAGGGGTTTGACCACCAGTTCCGCCCCTCGCTGCTGGAGAGCACGGAATGATCGAGCGGCGGCACAGAAAGGTTGCCACGACGCTGACCGGCGTTGTCGCGCTGATGCTCGGCCTCTCCTTCGCGGCAGTCCCGCTTTATGACTGGTTTTGTCGCGTGACCGGCTATGGCGGGACGACCGCTGTGGCAAGCGGCAATGAGACGGTCCTCGACCAGACGATTACCGTGCGGTTCGACGCTTCCAAGGCTCGGGATATGCCGTGGGAGTTTCGCGCGCCAGAGGTGCGGACCGTCGAGCTCAAGATCGGCGAGACCGGCCTTGCCTTTTACGAGGCGCACAACCCGACCGACCGGCCCATTGCAGGAAGCGCAAGCTACAATGTCGCCCCCTTCTCCGCGGGTGGATACTTCGTGAAGATCGACTGCTTCTGCTTCCAGGAACAGGTGCTTCAGCCCGGACAGACCGTGCAGATGCCCGTGACCTTTTTTGTCGATCCGGAAATCCTGGAGCATCGCGAGGCGAAGTATGTGGAGGAGATCACGCTCTCCTACACGTTCTACGAGATTGATTTGCCGGAGGCGGAGGTGTCCTCCATCGCCGCCCCGACCACCGACCTGAACTGAGGACCGCCTGAAGGGAAAGCCCCATGGCCCACGCAAAGAACCACGACTACCACATTCTGCCACCCAGCATCTGGCCGTTCCTCGGTGCGGTCGGCGCGTTCATCATGCTCTATGGCAGCGTGATCTGGATGTCGCCGAATGTGGACAACAACCATCCCTGGCTTTTCCTGATCGGTCTGGTCCTCGTGCTCTACGTCATGTTCGGCTGGTGGTCCGACGTGGTGACGGAAAGCCATGTTGGCGACCATACAAAGGTCGTCCAGATCGGCCTGCGCTACGGCGTGATCCTCTTCATCATCTCAGAGGTCATGTTCTTCGTCGCGTGGTTCTGGTCGTTCTTCAAGCACGCGATGTATCCGATGGCAGCGATCGACGAGACCTGGCCTCCGCCGGGGATCGAGACGTTCGATCCGTGGCACCTGCCGCTTATCAACACCCTGATTCTGCTGCTGTCGGGCTGTGCCGCGACCTGGGCCCACCACGCCATCGCGCACGACAATGACCGGAAGGCGCTGAAGCAGGGCCTCTTGATCGCGGTGGTGCTCGGGCTCGTGTTCACGATCCTGCAGGCCTATGAGTACACCCACGCGGCGTTTGGCTTCTCCGGCAACATCTATTCGGCCAACTTCTACATGGCGACGGGCTTCCACGGCTTCCACGTGATTGTCGGGACCATCTTCCTCTTCGTCTGCTTGGTGCGGGCGACCCGGGGGCATTTCTCCCCGGAGCGTCACATTGGGTTCGAGGCAGCGGCCTGGTACTGGCACTTCGTCGATGTGGTGTGGCTGTTCCTGTTCGCGGCCATCTACATCTGGGGCAGTTGAGCCCCATCGATAGATCCATGAACCGCGCGGGCCTGTCCCGCGCGGTTTGCGTTTGAGGGGGACGGATGCGGAAACTTGCCCTGCCCATAGCCTTCGGCGTGATCGGTACCGCGATCCTGATCGGTCTGGGCACCTGGCAGCTTCAACGGCTTGAGTGGAAGACGCGGATCATCGAGCGGATTGAGGCGCGTCTGGTCGATGCACCCGCCGCCCTGCCGGACCGACCGACGGAAACGGACCATGAGTATCGACGCGTCGCGCTCGAAGGGCAGATCGGCGTTGGTGAACTGCACGTGCTCACGTCAGCCAAGGGCGCAGGCCCCGGCTTCCGCGTCATCGCCCCGTTCACCACCGACGACGGGCGACGCATCCTGATCGACCGCGGTTTCGTGCGGGAGGCGGAGAAGGACGGGTTCCGGCAGATCGGCGGCGCGCGCATCAGCGGCACGCTTCTCTGGCCCGACGAGACCGACAGCTTCACGCCCGAGCCGGATGTGGAGGATAACCTTTGGTTCGCGCGGGACGTGGTGCCCATGGCGCGGGAACTCGGGGCGATCCCTATCCTCGTCGTCGTCGCGGAAAGCCGCATCATCGGCGCACCACCGGGGGCGCAACCAGCCCCCCTGCCGGTCACCGTGAACATCCCCAACAATCACCTGGAGTACGTCATCACCTGGTATGGGCTGGCGCTGGTCTGGGCCGGGATGTCCGTGTTCTGGATCCTGCGGTTGCGCCGTCAGGCCTGACCGCGCCGGGCCGCGATCGCGGTCGAGAGCACACACATGATCTCGAACATGATTGATACGCCGAGCCACGCGGTGCCCCCGGCGGGGTCGAACGGAGGCGACACCTCGACGAGGTCCGCGCCGATCAGGTCCAGCCCATCGAGCAGTCGCACCATCTGCTGCGCCTGAAAGCTCGTGGGCCCGCCTATTTCGGGCGTACCCGTGCCTGGGGCGAACGCGGGGTCGATGAAGTCGATATCGAAGCTCAGATAGGTCGGCTGGTCACCCACGACGTCCCGTGCCTTGGCCATGACCGCCTGCGGGCCGAGGTCGAACATCTCTTCAACCATGATGATCGTGACACCCTGTGCCCTGCCCCAGGCGATGTCTTCGCCATCATACTGGGTGCCGCGGATGCCGATCTGGACGACCCGCTTTGGATCCAGCAAACCCTCCTCGATCGCGCGGCGGAAAGGGGTGCCGTGGGTGTAGCGAAAGCCACCGAAGTAGCTGTCATAGAGGTCCGTGTGGGCGTCGAAATGCACCATTCCGACCGGCCCGCGATCCCCAACCAGTCCCCGCAGCACCGGCAGGCTGCACAGATGATCTCCGCCCGCCATGAGCGGTGTGATGCCGTCTCGCGCCACCTCCTCGAACGCTGCGGTAATCCTAGCGAGGGAGTCGTCCACATCCGCCGGGTTCGGGCCCACATCGCCGAGGTCTGCGCAGCGCACCCGGTCGAATGGGTCGATGCCGCTTGCGGGGTTGATCCGGCGGATCATGGTCGAATAGTCCCGCAACTGGCGCGGCCCGTGTCGAGGGCCGGGCCGGTTGGTCGTGCCCCCGTCCCAGGGCACACCGATCAGACCCAGTTCGACTTCCGCGCGGCGGGCATGGCCGGCCTCGACGACGGGCAGACGCATGAAACTCGGCACCCCGGCGAAGCGTGGCAGGTCGAAGCCGGAGACAGGCTGGAAGAACGGGTCTGACATGGAGCACCTCTGAAGAACACGCGCCCATTGAGCCTGTCGTGGCCCGCTCTGCCAAGTCCCAACTTCGCTGATCGCCGGACCGATGAAGTCGGCCCTTCGCGCGCGATGAACCTTGCCCGACGCCTGCGCCCGGTGCATTGGTATACCAAACGCTTAGGGAGGTTGGCATGAAGGTTGCGGTCGTCACAGGTGCGGGGTCTGGCATCGGCAAGGTCACGGCGGAAGCCCTGAACGCGGAGGGCTGGTCGGTGGCGCTTCTGGGGCGGCGGCTGGAGCCGCTCGAGGCGCTCGCGGGCACGCTCGCCGATGCGCTGCCGGTCTCCGTCGATGTTACCGATCCTGCTTCGGTCGAGGCGGGCTTCGCCGCGATTGTCGCGCGGTTCGGGCGCGTCGATCTCCTGTTCAACAATGCGGGCCGGGGCAGCCCGGGCCGGACGATCGATGAAACCCCGTTGGAGGACTGGTTTTCGGTGCTCAACACCAACCTTACGGGATCCTACCTTTGCGCCCGCGCGGCCTTTGCCGCCATGCGCGCGCAGGAGCCCCAGGGCGGGCGGATCATCAATAACGGATCGATCAGCGCCTACGCACCCCGACCGGGATCCGCACCATACACCACGACGAAGCACGCGATCACCGGTCTGACCCGGACCCTGTCGCTGGATGGTCGCCCCTTCAACATCGCCTGCGGCCAGATCGACATCGGAAACGCGCTGACGGAGATGGCAATGCCGATGACCAAAGGCGTGCCGCAAGCGGACGGATCCATCAAGGTTGAGGCGACCATGGACCCGGCAGAGGTCGCGAACGCGGTGGTCCATATGGCGGGACTTCCTCTGTCGAGCAACATCCAGTTCATGACGATCATGGCGACCAAGATGCCGTTCGTCGGCCGCGGCTGAGGTTTCCGCAGGCCCCATCATGACTTGATCCAGGTCATGGTGCCGGGTGGGAGGGCAGGGCACGCTCCGGTCACCTCGAGTGTCAGGAGACGGCCCGATGGCGGATACCGCAGCCCCCTCACCCCCCGCGTCGCAACCGGTGATCAGGGACATCACGTCCTCGGACGTCTGGGCCACCCTCAGCGCGGGATGGGCGGACTTCCGTGCAGCGCCGCGCTTTGGCATCTTCTTCGGCGCGGTTTTTTCCGCGCTCGGCATCCTGATCGCAGCCCAGATGTGGGTGTGGGAGTCGGGCTACTGGGTCCTGCCTCTGATGGCGGGATTCCCCCTCATCGGACCCTTCGCCGCCGTTGGGCTTTATGAAGTGTCCCGGCGGCTGGAGACCGGTGAGCAGCTCGACTGGCGGGCGGTGATCGGCGTGGTCTACGACCAGCGACACCGGCAGCTTCCCTCCATGGCGTTCGTCGTGCTGTTTTTCCTGCTGGTCTGGGTCTACCTCGCGCATCTGGTTTTTGCGCTCTCCTTCGGTTTGCAGCCCCTGACGAACGTGATGACGTCCCCGGCGGTGTTCCTGACCCCTCCAGGGCTCCTGATGCTCGGTTCGGGCACGCTGGTTGGCGGCGCGCTCGCGGCACTTCTGTTCGCGATCACGGTTGTCGGTGTGCCGCTTCTGCTGGAGCGGGACCTCGATGTGGTGACGGCAATGATCTCCAGTTTCGAGGCGGTAACGCACAACCTGCGCCCGATGATCCTGTGGGGCGCCATCGTGACGGTTCTGACGGTTGCCGCGATGATCCCGCTCTTTCTAGGGATGCTCGTGATCTTTCCGGTGCTGGGCCATGCGACCTGGCACCTCTACAGAAAGACCGTCGCGGGTCCGGAGCCATTGACCTGAGCGTGCTGCCCGCTAGCTCCCTGACAAACACGGAGGCTCCATCATGCTCAAAACGTTCGCCCTGACGCTCCTCGCGCTGACTCCCGGTGCAGCGGAGGCGGACCTGTTGGTCAGCTTTCGCGACAGTGCCCCGCGGGACATCTTCATCCTTCAGAATGACGGAAGCTGCCCAATCAACGGGGCGGTCGTGCTCGATCTGGAACCGAGCCCGTCGGGCCTCTTCTTCGATGTCACTGCGGAGGGTGCCGGGGTTGAGGTGTTCCAGCCGCTGCGGGTCGAGGCGGGGGCGGGCTACCTGAGTGCGGTGCCGGTGGTGCGGGACGAGGACAAGAGCGTCGTCCTGTCGGTCGCCGGTCTGCCACCGGGGGAACAGGTGCGCTTCACCGCGGATCTGGACGACTCGCTCACCAACGGAACCTTCGGGCAGATCCGCGTCTCCGGGTCCGAGATCGCGGGCGCGATCGCCCGGGTCGCGGGCGGTGCCCAGGCGCCCTTCGACGGGACCGGCCGCGCCGTCATGCCGGTTGCCTGCGCGGGGGCCTAGCCCAGCCACGCCTCGATGTGATCCAACACCTCCGGCACGGCAAAAGGCTGGAGGGCTCTCGCCTCTTCAATCGAGACCCACATCATCTGCGAATGCTCGTCACCAAGCAGCTCAGGCGTGCCACGCCACGCGCGGACGGCGAAGAGTGTGTACTGCGTCGGGCGCGTCGGATCATCGATCGTGACCGGCGCACCCGCATCGGTAACCGCGATCCCCAGTTCCTCATGAAGCTCCCGGTGCAGGGCGGCGATCAGGCTCTCGCCCGGTTCCACATGCCCGCCGGGCATGCTCCAATAACCGGGGTAGGCTGGCCGCTGCTCGGACCGCAGGCACACAAGGACACGATCCCGCCGGAGCAGGATGCCGTTGACGATCCGGACGGGAGGGGTCAGCCCGCCAGCCCCGCGTCCGCCTCGATCTGGCGGCGGCTCTTGCGGGCGCGCTCGGTGGCGGACTTGAGCTGTCCGCAGGCGGCCATGATATCCTCACCCCGCGGGGTGCGCACGGGACTGGCATAGCCCGCGCGGTTCACAATGTCCGCGAAACGTTCGATCCGCTCCGGGGTCGACCGCTCATATGGGGCGCCGGGCCACGGATTGAACGGGATGAGGTTGATCTTCGCCGGGATGCCCGCGATCAGCTTCACCAGCCGCCGCGCGTCCGCGTCGCTGTCATTCACGTCCTTCAGCATGACGTACTCGAAGGTGATGCGCTCTGCGTTGGACAGGCGCGGATAGTCCCGGCACGCCTTCAGCAACTCCTCGATGTTCCAGCGCTTGTTGATCGGCACCAGGGTGTTGCGCACCTCGTCGGTTGTCGCGTGGAAGGAGATTGCGAGCATGCAGCCGATCTCCTCCCCCGCCCGCGCGATCTCTGGCACCACGCCGGACGTCGAAAGGGTGATCCGGCGGCGAGACAGCGAGATGCCCTCATTGTCCATCGCGATCTTCATCGCGTCGCGCACCGCGTCGACATTGTAGAGCGGCTCTCCCATACCCATCAGCACAATGTTTGAGAGGAGCCGCTTGTCCCCGGGATCCTTTCCCCACTCTTCAAGATCGTCGCGGGCGACAAGGATCTGCCCGACAATCTCCGCCGGAGTGAGGTTGCGCACCAGCTTCTGCGTGCCCGTATGGCAGAAGGAGCAGGTGAGCGTGCAGCCGACCTGGGAGGAGATGCAGAGAGTGCCGCGATCCGTCTCCGGGATGTAGACGGCCTCGACCTCGTGGCCTCCGTCGATCCGCAGCAGGTATTTCCGGGTTCCGTCCTCCGACACCTGCCGGGTCACGATCTCCGGCCGCGCGATGCGGAACCGTTCGGAGAGGAGCGCGCGAAAGGGCTTCGCGAGGTTCGTCATCGCGTCGAAGTCCTGAACGCCCTTCTGGTAGAGCCACTGCCAGATCTGGCCGGTCCGCATCTTCGCCTGCTTTTCCGGAGTGCCCGCCTCGATCAGTGCAGCGCGCATGCTCTCGCGGGTCATTCCGACAAGGTTTGGACGCTGCCCCTCGGGCAGTTTGCGCGGCAAGGTCATCAGGTCTTGCGTGATCGGTGCGGTCGCGGTCATCGGCTGGCTCCAACGGAAGACGCCTCCCGTTCGGGGAGGCGTTCACGACATATAGCAAAGTTGGCGGACAGGTTCCAGATCGCCGCCTAACTGCCCGTGCGTCGTTCTAGGCCGTGTCTAGCGGTGCTGATCGACAAGGATGACGTTGCCATCCGGGTCGGCGATCGTGAAGCTTGCCGGGCCAGCGGTGCTCTCGTCCGCCTCCGAATGAAAGTCGATCCCGTCGGATTTCAGCTTTTTCTGTATGTCGCGGACATCGGTAAAGCTCTCCAGCATCTCCGCCTGCTGGTTCCAGCCGGGATTGAAGGTCAGCAGGTTGCCCTCGAACATGCCCTGAAAGAGGCCGATGATCGTGTCGCCGTTCTTGAGGATCAGCCAGTTCTGATCCGGATCGCCACCGGTGCGGACAAAACCGAGCTTGGCGTAGAACTCTTCGGACTTGGCGAGATCCTTGACGGACAGGCTGATCGAAAAGGCACCGAGGGGCAGGGACGTATCGGTCATGGCTGGGGCTCCGTGATAAAATGCCTCGCCAGTCTCTCACAGGGCCCGGCCCTTCGCCAAGTTCAGCGTCACTCCGCCCGGATGTAGCGCTCTATGACGATCCGGGTTGGACCGCCGACCGATCCACCGGGTCGTCCAACGGCGAGCAGATACGTGCCTCGGCTCAGGCGGCGGGCGAGCAGGGCGTCGAAGTTCTCGCCGCTGTCATCATCTTCGCCAATCAAACGTCCGAAATCGTCGAAGAGCTTGAGGTAGGCGTCATTGTCCGCAATGCCGATCCCTTCGGCGACCACCACGCTTTCCTCCGGCACGGAGAAGGCCAGCCACTGTATCCGGCCGGTCTGCCGGACTGTTGCCTGAAGCGCACCGCCGAGGGGGCCGAGATCCTGAACCGGATAGCTTCCGTCGAGCGGCGGGGCGGTCTCACCGGCCTCGTAGAGGGTGCCGAGATACTCCGCTTCCGAATAGGCGGCGAGCGTCAGGGTGATCGGCACATAGGCATCCGAAAGCGCCTCGACCCCGATGCAATAGTCCCCCGGTGGCAGGGGATCGGTCATGTCGATCCGGGCGTTCACGCCGACGAAGTCATCGTTCTCGGCCATCAGCACGCCATTGCCGTCATAGATCTTGAGAACCGGATCGGCATTTTCGTTCTCCGCACGAAGCGTCACCGGCTGCGCCTCCGCGAGGGAGAAGCGATAGAACGGCACTTCAGTCGCGGTTCCGGTGGTTACGATCGGCGCGTCGAGCGACAGCGCGCCGTTGCCGAGCGCCACGGCCTCCGTGTCCGCCGTGCAGGCGATGCCGGGGGTGAGCCCTTCGGTCAGTGCGATATGGTCCTCACGCCCGATGCGGAACGTCACGTTAAAAAAGCCGGGATCGTAGCCGCGGACGGCGGCGCAGTACGTTCCCTCCGGCAGGCTCGTCTCGATCCGCGCGTCGAGACCGCCGCCGCTGTCATCATCCGTGGTCAGGAGCGCGCCATCGAGGCCCACCAGATCGATCACCGGATCGCCGTCGCCGAGGCTTGCCGCCTCGACCCGGACCGTGCCCGGCTCGGACAGCGTGAACGCGACGATCTGGCTCGAGTTTGGCGGGATCGTGAGGGACAGATCCTGTGCGAACTCGGATGTGGAGATGTCCGAAAGGCCCTCGTCGCCCCCGATCCATTGCGAGGTCGTGCCCGCGGCATTGCCACAGACCGCCTGCGCGACGGCGGGGAAGGCGAGGGTGCTTGCGATGCAGGCCCCCCCGATGATCACGAGGGGGCGGAAGGCGTTGCTCACTGGCAGCGCCCCTGCGCGTCGTTGATGGACGCGGTGAACCCGCGCAGGGAGATTGTGTCGACCGTCTGCGTGCCCCGGCTGGAGACGCCGGTGACCCGCGCTGTCGCGCCCGCTCTCATCGCGGCCACGATCTGACCGTCCTCGCTGGGGGAGGCGGGCCAGGCCCACTCACCTTCCGTGAACATATCCCAGCTCCGGTTGCCGATCTGAAGCGTCACGCGGCTGTTTTCCCGGAAAGGATAGCCGCCGGTGAAGCTCACCTCGTTCGACACGCCCGCGCCGGGACGGAAGCTGACCATCATGCGGATCTCGCTCCGCCGCACGGTCACGGTCTGTCCGCCGCGGGTCGCGGTGGAGTTTGTCGGGGCGGATGCGATGAAGCATTCCCGGCCCCCCGCATCGGCCACCAGAACGCTCCAGTCGTTGTTCACCGCAACCCGGTTGACGGCCTCTTGAGCCGCTGCGGGTGCCGCGGCCGAAGCGAGGGCCATGAGGACCGTACCTGTCCAGACGTGTTTCATATTGCCACTCCTGCTATGTCGCATCTGCCTGTTTCTGCCCAACATTTTGATATGCAACTCTTTTTCCGGGCCGCGCCCTTGTTTTTGCGTTGCTTGCCGAGAATAATGTACTCAATCTTCAAGGGTGTTCGCTACCCCCCACATGGGGGAAATTTGGTGGAGCCCATCGCCGCTTGGCGGGAAAGAGAGTGCGGATTGGGACATATAGAGAAGTCCCTTCAGACCCCGGTCGCCTACGCGCAGATGGCCGATGGGGACCTGCTCTGCCTCGTCGCGGAAGAGGATCGGTCTGCCTTCGCAGAACTTTTCAGGCGATTTGCCGGGCGCATCAAGGCCTTTCTTCTGCGCTGGGGGATGCCCGGTGACCAGGCGGAGGAGGTCGCGCAGGAGGTCATGGTCGCCATCTGGAGGCGTGCGGACAGCTTCGATCCGGCAAAAGCTGCCGCCTCCACCTGGATCTTTGCCATTGCCCGAAACCGCCGCATCGACCTGATCCGCAAGACGGCCCGGCGGGAGCCGGATCCGGAGGATCCGCTGTTCGAGCGGGACCCGGATCCTGATGGCATGGTCCTTTTGTCCCTGCAGGAGCGCCAGCGCATCATCCGCGAGGCGATCCAGGAACTTCCGCAGGATCAGCAGGACGTGCTGAGGATCGCGTTTTTCGAGGGGCTCAGCCACGGCGAATGCGCGGAAGCCCTTGACGTGCCGCTCGGCACCGTGAAATCCCGCATCCGGCTCGCCTTTCGCAAGTTGCGGGAGGCGCTGGGAGAGGATTTCGTGGAGGAACTGCTGAATGACTAACCGCTCCGCCGGGGCGGCGGAGCTGGTGGAGCTTTGGCGCGGCGACTATCTTGAGTCCGTGCACCGGGGACACGCCGTGGTTATGGGGCCCGATGGGGACATCCTCGCGGCCTGGGGTGACGCGGACGCGACGATCTTTCCCCGCTCGTCGTGCAAGATGATCCAGGCCCTGCCGCTTCTGGAAAGCGGTGCAGCGGCCGCCCACGACCTTACATCTGAACATCTTGCCCTTGCCTGCGCCTCCCACAACGGGGCGCGGATTCACACGGATCGCGTTGCGCGCTGGCTCGCGGATCTCGCGCTTGGTGAGGCGGATCTGCGCTGCGGACCACAGATGCCACAGGATCGGCCCGCGCGGTCGGAGATGCAGGCGGCGGGCGGACACCCGTGTCAGCTCCACAACAACTGCTCGGGCAAGCATGCGGGGTTTCTGACCCTCGGAAAATATCTCGATGCGGGCCCGGAGTATATCGAGGTGGACCATCCGGTGCAGCACGCGGTGTTCGAAGCGTTTGCGGAGATGACCGGGGAGGAAATTGTCGGGCACGGCGTGGATGGCTGTTCGGCCCCCAATCCCGTATGCAGCCTCACCGGTCTTGCCCGGGCCGCGCAGCGGATGGCGGCGCCGCAAGGTCTGGGCCCACAACGCAGTGCCGCGGCGCGGGACCTGGTGGCGGCGATGGCCCGGCATCCGGACCTGGTTGCCGGAGAGGGGCGGGCCTGCACCGCGCTCATGCGTGGTGCGCGCGGCGGCACCGTCGTCAAAACCGGCGCCGAAGGCGTGTTCGTCGGCATCCTTCCAGCGGCAGGGATTGGTGTCGCCCTCAAGGTCGAGGATGGCACCACCCGGGCGGCGGAATGCGCGATGGCAGCCCTCCTTGTCCGGCTGGGCGTCGCGGAGGCGGAAGCGCCGCTGATCCGCGACTGGCTGAGCCCCATTCAGCTCAATCGGCGCAATGTTGTCACCGGTCTGCTGAAGCCGTCCGCGCAGTTTTACCACGACGGTGCGCTGCTCGTCTGATTTCGTTGCAAATGAAACGAGATCATTGACCTGCACGATTGCCCCTTGTAAACGGCCGGACAAGTATCTTTCATACGCGCGTCAGCGCCGGGTCCGCCCGGCCACAGGTTCACATGGGGAGACACACATGAAAAACGTGCTGATGAGTGCGGCTGCTATTGCGGCCCTCGCCACCGCCGCGCAGGCAGACGGGCATGGCCCGGTTAAGGTTGGCGTCATTCTCGGCTTCACCGGCCCGATTGAATCCCTCACCCCGGGCATGGCGGACGGCGCGGAGCTTGCGCTGAGCGAGGCGAGCGCGAGCGGGAACTTCCTCGGCGGCAAGACCCTCGAGCCGGTCCGCGCGGACAGCACCTGCGTCGACGCGGCGGCAGCCTCCGCTGCGGCAGAGCGTCTGATCACCGCCGAAGGCGTGGTCGCGATCATGGGGGCGGACTGCTCCGGTGTGACGACCGCCATCGCGAACAACGTGGCCGTACCGAACGGTGTGGTGATGATCTCGCCGTCCGCGACCTCTCCGGCGCTCAGCGACATTGACGATAACGGCCTCTTCTTCCGTACGGCACCGTCCGACGCGCGGCAGGGCGCTGTCCTTGCGCAGGTGCTGACGGACCGCGGCATCAATTCCGTGGCCGTGACCTACACCAACAATGACTATGGCAAGGGCTTCGCGGAAGCGTTCGCCTCATCCTACACCGGCACCGTCGAGATCTCCGCCGCCCATGAGGATGGCAAGGGCGACTATTCCGCCGAGGTTGGCG
>JBCBAP010000073.1:0-14871 GCA_038532435.1 Pseudomonadota bacterium
TCGCCGATGTCGTAGAGGTTGAGAAGCTGGCGGATCTCTTCAAGGCTGAAGCCGAACCGCTTTCCCATGAGGATGAGTTTGAGGCGGGCGCGATCCCGTTTGGTGAACAGGCGGCGCGATCCCTCCCGGATCGGCGAAAGCAACTCCTTCGCCTCGTAAAACCGCAATGTCCGCGCCGTCACGTCGAAATCGGCGCACATCTCACTGATGGTTTTCAGCCCCTCGGTCACGTTGTCCTCCACACCCCTTTTGTTTGGCCATACGGTGGCAACCGCATCGATTCAGTGCAAGATGCAAAGTTGACGTGCACGTCAATCCGACGCAGCGTCAGACAATCTCGATGCGGAATTTTTCCGGTGAGCGGGAGCATTTGTCCGGGGCGACTGGATCCGGATCGGGGCAGGGCCTACGTCTTTGTCTGCCCCAGGAAGGATCAGGACCGTGACCGTTACCCCGATGCCCGAACCCCTTCTCGTCGCGGACCGTTCTCGGCTTCAGTTCTTTCACGAAGCCGATGCCGCGCTCGCCCGGGATGTCACGCCAGCGGAGGCGTGGGACATGATCATGGCTCAACCGATGCCGCTGCTGCGCCTCGCCTTCAGGATACGCGACACGCTTTCAGCGCCGTTCGGGGTCACTCCAACGGGAGGATTTTCGGAGGCGCGGGGCGTGACGCCGGTTGAAGGAGAGATGCTCGACTTCTTCTTCGTGGAGCGCTCGGAACCGGGTCTGCTCGCCCTCACGGCGCGGGACACCCACCTCGATGTCATGACTTGCCTCACGACGGGAGGGTGCCGGATCGCCATCACGACATCGGTGATCATCCACAATCTGTTCGGGCGGATCTACATGCTGCCCGTGGGTCGGGCGCACGGGCCCATCGTGCGGGGCATGTTGCGGCGGGTGCAGGCGGGCGCGCGGGGCTGAACGCCCCTAGGAATTCTCCCGTTCCAGCGCATCCTGAGCGACCTGACGCAGCCGAACGAGTTCGGCGATGGCTTCGTCCAACTCGGCTTTCCGGCTCTCAAGTTCAGCGATCTGGCTTGTGGACAGTTCGATCCATTTCTCGTGCTGGGTCTGCTGGTTGTCCTCGAGCGCATAGAGCTCGAGCCACTGGCGGATCTCTTCGAGACTGAAGCCGAACCGTCGTCCCCGCAGGATCAGCGTCAGGCGCGCCTTCTCCCGCGCGCCATAGAGCCGTTTGCGCCCGTCCCGTTCGGGCATCAGAAGCTCGATATATTCGTAGTACCGCAATGTGCGCGGCGTCACTTCGAACTCGTCGCACATCTGCTGAAGGGTGAGTTTGACCTCGGTCATATCCGTCCGTTTACAAAGTGACGTAACGTCACAACTGTTGCCGCCCCCGGCCCGATTTGCAAGGCCCGGTTGTAGGCCCCGCGCGACGGGTTCAGCAACTTTCGCGTCTATTGCCTGTGTTTTCAAGCGCTAAGCGGATTTCTTTTGAACCCATACATCAGCCCGCTTGCCCTGTGGTTTGAGCCGGTATAGGCGATAGACGAGCATCCCCAAGGCGACCGACGTGACCCAACCCGATTCCGATCCCCGTCTTGCGCAGGCGCGCATGATCAGCAGTGCGATCCCCCACAATGTCGAGCTCGGCATGGAGGTGGTCGAGGTCGGCGACGGCATGGCGCTGATGGCGGTGCCCTACGCGGACAAACTTGTCGGCGATCCGCATACCGGCGTGGTCCATGGCGGTGTGTTGACCGCCCTGCTTGATGCTTGCTCCGGCACTGCCGTGATGCTGCATCCCAAGGCGCAAGGCGGCACGGCGACCATCGATCTGCGGATCGACTACATGCGTCCGGCCAAGCCGGGTGAGAAGATCTTTGCCCGCGCGACCTGCTTTCGCATCACCCGAAACGTCGCCTTCGTCCGCGGCACGGCGTTCGATGTGTCCGAGGAGGAGCCCGTCGCGATTTCCACCGGCACCTTCACCGTGGAGCCGCGCGGCACCCGGTTCGGAGATACCAAATGAGCCGCCCCCGCAACGAACCGGTCCAGGCGGTCAAGCAGCGGCGCGATGCAGCGCTTGCGGCACTTCTCGATGTCAGCGCCTACGTGAAGTTTCTCGGCGTGCAGATTGACCGGCGCGGCAATGAGCTCAGCGCCACGCTGCCCTTCGACAGCAAGATCATCGGCAATCCGATCAAGCCTGCACTGCACGGCGGGGCAATCGGCGCGTTTCTCGAACTGACCGCTCAGCTCGAGCTGATGTGGACGACGGTCTGGGATGTGATGGAGGAGGGCGGTCCGGACGCGGACGCGATCGAGGAAGGACGCTTCCCCAACTGGCCCAAGGTGATCAACATCACTGTCGACTACCTCCGTTCCGGATTGCCGCGGGACGCCTATGCAAGGGCGCGCATCGTCCGGCGCGGGCGGCGCTATGCCACCGTTCAGGTCGAGGCCTGGCAGGACGAACGGGAAAAACCCTTCGCCAGCGCCACCGTGCATTTCCTGATGCCTCAGGATGACTGACGCGGTCGCGCAGGACACGCTTCGCCCGATCACCCACCGCAGGGTGCTGCTGGTCGCCCTTCCCATCGTTCTGTCAAACGCGACCGTGCCGCTTCTCGGTGCGGTCGACACCTATGCGGTGGGGCAGCTTGGACGGGCGGAGCCGATCGGTGCGGTGGCGCTCGGTGCGATCATCCTCACGTCGGTCTACTGGATTTTCGGGTTTCTGCGGATGGGAACCGCCGGGATGGTGGCGCAGGCCCATGGCGCGCGAAACCCTGCGGAAGTAAGCGCGCTGCTGACCCGCGCCCTTGTCATCTCGCTCACCGCCGGGGGGATCTTCATCGCCGGTCAGGCGCTGCTGATCCACGCCGCTCTCGGCCTCGCGCAGGGCAGCGCGGAGGTGGAGCGTCTTGCGACGGAATACCTCTCCGTGCGGATCTGGGGGGCGCCCGCGGCCATCGCGGTCTACGCGCTCACCGGCTGGCTGGTGGCGCTCGAACGAACGCGGGGGGTGTTCCTGCTGCAGTTCATCATGAACGGCACGAACATCGTCCTGAGCCTCTGGTTTGTGCTCGGCCTCGGCTGGGGCGTGCCTGGTGTGGCGGCGGCGACCCTGATTGCGGAGCTTCTGGGCGCGGCCGTCGGCCTCTGGCTCTGCCGGGAGGCGTTTGCGACCCCCGCCTGGCGCGACTGGCCAGCGGTCTTCAACCGCGCAAGGCTGATGGAGTTCGGATCGGTTAACCGGGACATCATGATCCGCTCGGTGCTGCTGACCCTCTGCTTTGCGACGGTCACGTTCCAGGGCACGGCGCTCGGCGACACCACACTTGCGGCCAACCAGATCCTGATCCAGTTCGTCTACATTTCCGCCTACGCGCTTGATGGGTTTGCCTTCGCGGCAGAAGCGATGGTCGGGGGAGCGATGGGGGCCAGGCAGCCGTCTCAACTACGCCGGGCCGCCCTCGTGACATCCTTCTGGGCGCTTCTGGTGACGCTGGGCGTCACCCTCGTCTACGTGATCTTTGGCCCCGCAATCGTGCGGGAGATGACGACGGCGGTCGATGTGCAGGATGAGGCGCTGAGGTTTCTGCCCTGGGCCATCCTCGCGCCGCTGATCGGCGTGCCTGCCTTCATGCTCGACGGGATCTTCATCGGGGCGACTCGGGCGCGGGACATGCGGAACATGATGATCCTGTCGGCGATCGGGTTCGGGCTCACGCTCCTGCTCGCAGTGCCGGCCTATGGCAATCACGGGCTCTGGTTCGCCCTCACGATCTTCTTCATCCTGCGGGGGATCACGCTGGGACTGCGCTATCCGGCGCTGGAGGCTGCGGCGCGCTGAGGGGCGAGGTCAGCGCGCGCCGCTGCCGGTTGCGCCCTGACGGTGTTCCGGCCGGGTGCGGGCGATCAGCAGGCCCAGCATGATCAGGCCGAAGCTCGCCGCCGTCCGCACGTCCCACCGTTCGCCGAGCAGGAAAACGCCGAGCAATCCCGCCCAGATCGGGATCAGATAGCCGACCGTGGACATGAAGACCGGCCCGGCCCGCCGGACCGCATAGAACCGGAGCAACTGCGCAAGCCCCGTCTGCGCGAGCCCCAGAACCGCGAGGGCGGCGAGGGCCGGTCCCCACGCGATGTCCTGTATGAGACTGCCTCCGGCAAACGGCAGGACGATCACCGCGGCACAGACCAGCGCGCCCGCGGTCGCCGTCACCGGGGGCATCTCCGGCATCTTCTTCACCGTGATCGCCGCGAGCGCGTAGCTCAAGACCGCGGCGAGACAGGCGATCTGGGGCAGGGCGGCACTCACGCCGAGCTTCGCGATCACGTCCGGACCTGCGAGTAGCACTAGCCCCGCGAACCCCACCGCGAAGCCGGCCCACTGCCGGGGCTGCACCGGCTCCTTCAACACCACGCGCGTGATCAGCAGCACGATGAGCGGCCCCGCGGCGATGAAGATCGCCACCACCGAACTGTCGATCCGCGTCACCGCCCAGGTGAGCAGGCCGAAGGGAAAGACCAGCGACAGAATGCCCAGCACAAGGCACCATCCCCAATGGTTTCGGCTCCGCGGCAGCCCGGCTCCCAGCATCAGCGCGGCGGAGATCACAACCAGGGCCGCGAGCCCGATGCGCCCGGCAACGATGGAGAGCGGCGTGAAGCCTTCCAGCGCGATCACCGTGATCGCGAAGGAGGCACCCCAGGTGATCGAGAGCGCCAGAACCGCCCCGTAGGAGATCCAGTCCGTCTTCACGGTCGCACGCGCCACGCCCGGGCCTGGCTGACGGCCAGCCCTGCAAGCACGCAGGCCAGCGCCACCGCGAACTGCCCCGGCAGGCTCTCACCGAGCACGACCATGCCGAAGAGCACGGCCCAGACCGGAACCTGGTAGTTGACGAGGCTCAGGAAGGGCGGCCCCGCCCGCTGGATCAGCATCACCAGCATCAGCGTGGCGAGCGCCGTGGGCAGCACGCCGAGATAGACGATGGCGCCCAGTGCGGTCGGCGACGGCATCTGGGGCACCCCTTCGACACCCACTGCGACCGGCGTCAGAACCAGTGCCGCGAGTGTCAGCCCGAGTGCGGCGTAGGAAACCAGCGGCACCTCAGGGCAGAGGCGGGTGATGATCGAGCCGATCGCGTAGCAGGCCGCGGCCCCGATACAGGCAAGCCGCGCCTGCCACGGCCCCTCACCGGCGAGGATCTCCGCCGGGCCGATCAGCACAATCACTCCGATGAACCCGATGGCAAAGCCAGCCGCCTTGCGCGCCGTCAGCCTCTCCCCCGGGATCAAAAGGTGGGACAGGGGCAGGACCAGCAACGGCACGACGGCCATGGTGATGCCGGCAAACCCGCTGCTGACCTGCTGCTGTCCCCAGCTCAACAGGGTGAAGGGGATCGCGTTGCTGAAAAGCGCGAAGCCGAAAGCATGTGCCCAGATCCGCGGACCCTTCGGACCCTGCAGCCGCGGCAGCCCGTAGCCCAACACTCGCGCCACGACCCAGAGGCCTGCCGCCCCAAGAAGGATCCGTGCCGCCGCGAGGCTGAGCGCGCCAACGTCGGTGATCGCAAGCTCAACCGCGAGGAAACTGCCTCCCCAGATGACGCCGAGTGCGGCCAGCATCGCCCAGTCCCGGAGGGCGGGGCCGATGTGCGCGCGGGTCGGGGGAGGGAACGTCCGGGACATGCGCTCCTCTTGGAACGTGCCCCGGTGACGGTCAAGCGGGAAGCGTCGCGCTCAGGCAATGAGCTCCGTCGGCGGGCTCGCGAGTATTTGATCGAGCTGCATCAGCACCTCGTCGAACTGGGCGTCGTTCAACCCCATGCCAAGCGCGATGCGCACCGCGTTCGGGGCCGGACGGCCCGGCATGACGTAGGCCGCACCGGTGCTGAGCCGGATGCCGCGGGCAATACACGCCCGGTCAAAACTTGTGATGTTCCAGCAGGGGGGCAGGGGCAGCCAGAAGAAGTTCGCGGCCCCTCTGCTCACCACACCCCAATGGCCCAGACGCTCCCGCACCCGGTCGTTGCGGCATCGCATGTGGGACATGGCCTTTTCGCGGATGCGCCCGGCCTCGCCGGTCTCAATCAGTTCCGCTGCCGCCGAACTGATGAGCGAGGACACCCGGTAGGTCATCGCTTGAATGAAACCCTGACCGCGGGCCCCTTCACCCGGGGGCGTCAGCAGAAGCCCGAAGCGCAGTCCCGCCGCGATGCATTTGGACAGGGAGGTCGCGTACCAGGTCCGCTCCGGCGCAAGCTCCGGGAAGCTCGGCAGCCGCTCCGCCTCCAGCCAGCCATAGACATCATCCTCGATGATCTGCAGGTTGTGGTGCCTGGCCAGAGCGGCGATCTCGCACCGCCGGTCGAGCGACATGGTCGCGAGCGTCGGGTTGTGGATGTTCGCCGCGAGCAGGATCGCGTGCGGCCGCTGGCCAAGGCAGAGCGCGTCGATCTCCCCTGGCAGGATGCCGTACTCGTCGGATCCGACGGTCAGCAGCTCAACGCCCGCCACCCGCGCAGCCTGCTGAAATCCGGGATACATCAGTTCGGAGACAATGATCTGCGGCCGGGATCCCCGGGTCACGGCGAGGAGGCCCGCGAGGATCGCGTTCTGGGACCCGTAGGTTAGGACAATGTCATCCACGTGCCCCTCGACACCGCCCGAGGCGAGCCAGCTCTGCATCGCGCGGCGGGCGCGCAAATCGTTCTGGGCGCGGGTGTAGTCATCGAGGATGTGACTGCCTTCGCCGATGACCTTCTGCAGGGCCGCGTTAAGCGCATCCTCCTGCCCGACGAGGGGGCTGCGGGAATTCCGCAGGTCGATCTGGCCCTCCTCAGTCGGGTTTGCGAGGCTGTGAAGCGGGATGGTCGTGCCCCGCTCGCGCTCCGCGCGGACGAACGTGCCCTGGCCGACATGCGCCTCCAGCAGGCCCGCCTCGGTCGCCTCGCGATAGGCGCGGGCGACGGTGCCCGGGGTTACCTTGAGGTCCCACGCGAGGTCCCGGACGGGCGGCAGTTTCTGCCCGGCCGCAAGACCGCCATCATCGATCGCCCGTTCGATTGCCGTGACGAGCTGGCGATACTTCGGGCCGGTCAGGCCTTCAAGGTCGGGCATCCAGGGCGGTGCGAGCATTTTTGTACTCCGTACAATCTTGGTGTGGACGGGGGCATAGGTCTCAATGTATCTATAGCTCACGGGATTTGAGGTACAAAGCCCGATATTGTATCCACACGAGGAGGACTTCAACATGGTAAAACAGCGGACCGCGACAGGCCTGTTCACGCCGTATGTCCTCGTATGTGCGGCATCGCTCCGACTTCATCGCGAGCGTCTTCACCGAACCGGCTGAGCCGTCTCCACCGCACGACTTCCACATCGTTGCCGGTCGGCGTGACCGGGCAGGGCATCGCGTGACGATGCGGACACTCTAGTCCGCGTCTTCCGTGCCCAGCCTGTGCGCGCCTGGTCCGGCCTCCGCCAGCTCGTCATCCGGGTTGTAGAGCGGGCAGCGGCTGAACGACATGCAGCCGCACCCGATGCAACGCCCGAGTTGATCGCGCAGCGCGGTGAGCATGGCGATGCGTGCGTCGAGATCGTCGCGCCACACGGCGGACAGATTCGCCCAGTCCTCGGGCGTTGGCGTTCTGCCGTCAGGTAATGCGGCGAAGGCTTCGCGGATCTGCGCAAGCGGCAGACCGAGCCGTTGCGCGACCTTGATCACCGCGACCCTGCGCAACGTGGCGCGCGGATAGCGGCGGTGGTTGGCCCGTGTCCGGTTGGCATGGATAAGCCCCTCGGCCTCGTAGAAATGCAGGGTCGACACGGGCAGTCCGCTGCGCCGGGACAGCGCCCCCACCGACAGTTCGCGGTCGAGCATAGGCATTAAAAACTCCCTTGATCTCAAGTGCGCTTGAGGTCGTAAGCCCATCATACTGCTTCAGACTTTTCAAGGAGAACCCCATGTCTGAACTACAGCATCTGACCCATCTTGGACGTCGCAGGGCCGTCCTGCGGGCGTTCCGCCCGGGTAAACTCTTCGCGTTGATCAGCCGTTGGAAGACGCGGCATCGGCAGCGGATCCAGCTGTCGCATCTCAATGATGCGGCGCTCAAGGACATCGGGCTGACCCGCCACGATGTCGAACGGGAGATCCAGCGTCCGTTCTGGTACTGAACGTGCGTGCGGTTTCCCATCGGAAACGGGGGGCAGCCCCGACCCCCTGTTTCCGTGCATTTTCGCGGTTGACGATGCCCGGTGCCGGACCGTATCCCGGCTCCGGGCGCATCCCCGGGTAAGGGCGAGCGGGGCTGGGCTCAGGAACTTCGCCCTGACGATGGAGCCGTCCATGAGCCTCCCGACAAAGCCGCAGGCGTTGCCTGCGCGCCCAGAATTTTCGTCCGGTCCCTGTCCGAAACGTCCCGGTTACGACATCGCTCGTGTGGCTGCGCTGGCCCATCTCGGCCGGTCCCACCGTGCGGCGCAGCCGAAGGCGCAGATCAAGGAAGTCATCGACCTGACCGCGCGCCTGCTGGGCGTGCCCGAGGGGTACAAGGTTGGGATCGTACCCGCCTCCGACACCGGTGCCTATGAAATGGCGATGTGGTCCATGCTGGGCGCGCGCCCGGTGGACATGCTGGTCTGGGAAAGCTTCGGCGCGGGCTGGGCGACGGATGCCACCAAACAGCTTCGGCTTGACGACTGTCGCGTGCTCAAGGCGGGCTATGGTGAGCTTCCCCCCCTTGAGGAGGCCCGCGCAGAGGCGGACATCTGCTTCACCTGGAACGGCACGACGTCCGGCGCGCGGGTTCCGAACGCGGACTGGATCGCCGATGACCGGCAGGGTCTGACCTTCTGCGACGCGACCTCAGCCGCCTTCGCCCAGGATCTTCCGTGGGACAAGCTCGATGTCACGACCTTCTCCTGGCAGAAGGTGATGGGGGGAGAGGCCGCCCACGGCGTGCTGATCCTCAGCCCCCGCGCAGTGGAGCGGCTGGAAAGTTACACGCCCGACCGCCCGCTGCCGAAGATCTTCCGCCTCACAAAGGGGGGCAAGCTGATCGACGGCATCTTCACCGGCGCAACGATCAACACGCCCTCCATGCTCGCGGTTGCGGACGCGCTCGACGCGCTGCTGTGGATTGAGGGGATCGGCGGTGCCGCAGGCGCGCAGACCCGGTCGACGGCCAATGCGGACGCCCTGCAGGCCTGGGTCGACCGGACGGACTGGATCGAGAACCTGGTCGCGATACCGTCCCAACGCTCCAACACGTCCGTTTGCCTGCGGATCGTCGATCCGGAGATCGCCGCGCTCGAGGACGATGCGCAGAAGGCGTTCACGAAGGCGATGACCAAGCTGCTCGAGGCGGAAGGTGCGGCCTACGATATCAACGGGTATCGCGACGCGCCGGCGGGCCTGCGCATCTGGTGCGGAACAACCGTGGAGACCGCGGATGTCGACGCGCTGACACCCTGGCTCGACTGGGCCTTCGCCACCGCAAAGGCTGACCTGCAGGACGCCGCAGCCTGATCACAGACCGAAGGGCTGCGCCGGGACCTGAGGAGGATTGAATCCATCCCCGGGTCCGACGTGGTGCTGCCCCCGTTTCCAATGAGACGCACTCTTCAAGGATACCAGATACATGGCCAAAGTTCTTATCTCCGACAAACTGTCGGAAGCCGCCGTCCAGATCTTCCGCGACAATGGGGTGGAGGTCGACTTCCAGCCCGGCCTCGGCAAGGACCCGGCGAAGCTCGCCGAGATCATCGGTGATTATGACGGGCTCGCGATCCGCTCTGCAACGAAGGCGACGGCGGAGCTGATCGCGCAGGCGGACAACCTCAAGGTCATCGGCCGTGCCGGGATCGGGGTCGACAATATCGACATCCCCGCCGCTTCCGCCAAGGGGATCGTGGTGATGAACACGCCCTTCGGCAATTCGATCACCACGGCAGAGCACGCGATCGCGATGATGTTCGCGGTTGCGCGGCAAATCCCGGAGGCGGACGCCTCGACCCGCGCGGGCAAGTGGGAAAAGTCGAAATTCATGGGGGTGGAGATCACCCGCAAGACCCTCGGCATCATCGGGTGCGGCAACATCGGGTCCATCGTTGCCTCCCGCGCGCTCGGACTGCAGATGAAGGTCGTCGCCTACGATCCCTTCCTGAGCCATGAGCGGGCCGAAAAGCTCGGCGTGACCAAGGTCGAGACCGTGGAGGAGTTGCTCCCGCTCGCCGATTTCGTGACGCTGCACCTGCCGAAGACGGAAAAGACCGCCAATCTGCTCAGCGCGGACCGGGTCAAGCTCATGAAACCGGGCGCGCGTCTGGTCAACTGCGCCCGTGGCGGCCTCGTGGATGAGGCCGCGGTGGCCGAGGCTCTGCACTCCGGCGCGCTGGCCGGAGCGGCCTTCGACGTGTTCGACGTGGAGCCCGCGACGGACAATCCGCTCTTCACCGCGCCCAACGTGGTGTGCACGCCGCATCTGGGTGCCGCGACATCCGAGGCGCAGGAGAATGTGGCACTCCAGGTCGCCGAGCAGATGTCGGACTATCTGATGAAGGGTGCGATCTCCAACGCGATCAACGCACCTTCGGTGACCGCGGAGGAGGCACCGATCCTCAAGCCCTGGATCACCCTGGCGGAGATGATCGGCGGGTTCGCCGGTCAGGTGACCGAGAACGCGATCAAGGAGATCGAGATCGAGTATGTGGGCCGGGTCGGGGAGCTGAATCTCACCCCGCTCACCTCCGCGCTTACGGCCGCGCTGATGAAGCCGCTGGTGGGCGAGGGGGGCGTCAACATGGTCTCCGCCCCCATCGTCGCGCGGGAGCGCGGGGTCAAGATCGCGGAGACGCGGAAGGACGCGCAGGGGGCCTACGGCTCCTACATCCGGCTGATCGTCACGACGGAAACGCAAACGCGCTCCGTCGCCGGGACGGTCTTCTCCGACGGCAAACCGCGCTTCATCCAGATCAAGGGGATCGGGCTCGAGGCGTCGCCGCAACCCTTCATGCTCTACACCACAAACGATGACACCCCTGGCTACATCGGCGCGCTCGGGATGAAACTGGGCGCTCTCGGCGTCAATATCGCGACCTTCGCCCTCGGGCGGGCCGAGAAGGGGGGCGAGGCAATCGCGCTTCTCGGCGTCGATGCCCAGCTTGGGGCTGACACGCTGGCGGAGATCGGGGCGTTGCCGCAGGTCACGCAGGCCAAGGCGCTGTCGTTCTGATCCGGCCCGGCCCGGGTGGACCCGGGCCGCTGCCGTCTCTGAAGGGAGGTCGGTTGCCCCAGAAACGCGGTGCAACCGACGCCGCTGCTCTCCATCATTGAAATCCCCGTCCGATGGGCCATGATCCTTCGCGCAGCGAAAACAGGAGGATCCGCCATGACCATCGCAGTCCGCAGCCGGGGAGACGATGTCAGATGATGGATGCACCTTTTCTGGGCTTTCGCCCCGCGGCCTTCGCCTGGTTTGCCGGGCTGAAGGCGGACAACACCAAGTCCTATTTCGAGGCCAGCCGCGACGTGTTCGAGACGGAGGTCAAGGAGCCGTTGAACCGTCTGTTGGGCGAGCTGGGCGCGGAGCTTGGCGGCACGGTGAAGGTCTTCCGCCAGAACCGGGACGTGCGGTTCTCCAAGGACAAGTCCCCCTACAAGCTGAACACCTACGGCGTTGTGCAGGGCCTCGGCGGCGGGTCTTTCGGCCTTTACGTTTCGATCAACGACACCCGGGTCATGGCGGGGACGGGCCTCTACGATCCGGCCAAGGATCAGCTCGACCGGATGCGCGCCGCGATCAACGACGAGACGACAGGATCCGATCTGGAAGACGCGATTGCCACGGCGGAGCAGGCCGGGGTTGCGCTGGAGGGATCAGCCCTGAAGACCGCACCTCGCGGCTTTCCCAAGGACCATCCACGGATCGAACTCTTGCGGTTGAAGCAGATCCTGCTGATGCACACGCTGCCTAAGGCAAAGGCGATCGACCGGGTGCCCTACGACCACGCCGTGGCGACCTGGGCCGCTTCGAAGGATGTCGTCGACTGGCTGACGGAACATGTGGGAGAGAGCGAGATCCCTCCGGAAGTGCGTTTCGCCCGCGGCAGGAAATAGCCCGGGAGCGGCCGGTCACGCGTCCGCGCCGCGCAACTCGGGCGCCGTCAGCCGCTTTGCATCGCTGTCGAGCGGGGTGAGTTCGTCCAGCGCCTCCCCGCTGGGGGCGATCGAAAGCGTTTCGAACTTCCGCGCGGCGGGCAGGATCCGGCTTTCGACAGAGCTGACGGCCGCGTTGTACGCGCCGACCGTGCTGTCGAGGCTGCGCCCCATCTTCTCGAGATGTCCGCCGAACGTCTTGACACGCCTGTACAAATCCCGCCCCAACTCCACGGCCTTGATCGCGTTCTCCGCCATCTTCTCCTGTTGCCATCCGTAGGCGACGCTTTTCAGAAGCGCGATCAGGGTGGTCGGGCTCGCGATCATTACCTTGTTGTTGATCGCGAATTCGAACAGCCCGGGATCCTGCTCCAGCGCGGCTGCGTAGAACGCCTCCCCGGGGACGAACATCACCACGAAATCCGGCGTCGCCTCCAGGCTGTCCCAGTAGGCCTTCTGACTGAGCAGCTTCACCTGGTCCTTCACCTGTCGTGCGTGGCGGGCAAGCTCAGCCCGCCGGTCGTCCGCATTCTCCGTCTCAAGAGCGTTGAGATAGCCATCGAGCGGTGTCTTCGCATCGATCACGATGGATTTGCCGCCGGGAAGGGCGACAACCGCATCGGGCCGCAGGCGTCCGTCGTCCATGGCGACTTCGGTCTGGAAGTCCACATGGTCGACCATGCCCGCCATGTCGAACACCTGACGGAGCTGGAACTCGCCCCAGTTCCCCCGGGTCTTCGGCGCACGCAGGGCCTGAACGAGCTTCCGGGTCTCGGAATTGAGCGCAGACTGCCCTTCTGTGAGCGTCGCAACCTGCTGCTGGATGGCACGGTAGGCCCCCTCCCGGTGCCGCTCCAGCTCGCCCACCTGGGTTTCGAACTTGGTCAGGCTGTCAGAGATGGGCTTGAGCATCGCCTCGATGCGGGTCTGCCGTTTGCCGAGATCGTCCGACGCCTCCGCCTTATGCTTCTCGAACCTCTCCGAGACCAGGGTCAGGAAGCTCTCCGCGTTCTGCCCAAGTGCATCGCGCGAAAGGCTTGCGAAGCTCTTGCGCATGTCCTCCTGCATGTCTCGCAGCTCCGCAATGCGTGTCGCGTGGGCCTCCCGCTCCGTGGCGATCTGGGCGGAGAGGGCGGCGCCCTCCGCCGTCGTCTCCGTGAGTTCGCGGGTCAGTGCCTCCCGCTCCGCCAGCAGGGGCTCGATGCGGGAGGCGCGCTCTTCTGCCAGCGCAAGCGCGGTCTCCTGTCGCCGCACCCGACGCCGGAGCGGCCCGGTGCACAGGAGCATCATCAGCAGGATGCCCGCCCCGATGCCAAGCCCGAGCAGGACGAGCGGATGCCCAAGCTCCGGATAGCGGAGGACGATGTCTTCGATCTGAGCGAGCAAACGGTCCATCGGGCGCTCCTGCTGGGATGGGCTGTCAGTCTACGCCCTAAATCCAGCGGGTCGCAAGCCAATAGCCCCAACATTTTGCGGTTTCACGTGGGGCGGCGCAGGGCTATACCTGCGCCTGTTTGTGCCGGTTGAGAAGGAGCGATCCAATGGCCAATGTCGTGGTGATGGGCGCCCAATGGGGCGATGAGGGCAAGGGTAAGATCGTCGACTGGCTGTCTGAGCGGGCGGATGTGATCGCCCGGTTCCAGGGCGGGCACAATGCGGGTCACACGCTGGTCATCGACGGCACGGTCTACAAACTCTCGCTGCTGCCCTCGGGCATCTTGCGCGAGGGAAAGCTCGCGGTGATCGGAAACGGCGTCGTTCTCGACCCCTGGGCGCTGATGTCCGAGATCAACACCGTCGCGGCGCAGGGCGTGTCTGTCTCGCCGGAAAATCTGATGATTGCGGAGAACACGCCGCTCATCCTTCCGCTGCATCAGGACCTCGACCAATTGCGGGAGATTGCGGCCGGCAAGGCAAAGATCGGGACCACCGGGCGGGGCATCGGCCCGGCTTATGAGGACAAGGTGGGTCGACGGGCGGTCCGGGTCGCTGACCTTGCGGATGCCCAGACGCTGGAGGATCGGCTCGACCGCCTCCTCGCCCATCACGATCCTTTGCGCTCCGGGCTCGGGGCCGAGCCCATCGATCGTGACGCGCTGCGGGCGCGCCTTGTGGAGGTGGCGGACAAGATCTTGCCGTTCGCGGCACCGGTATGGAGGGTGCTGGCGGAGAAGCGCCGTGCGGGCAAGCGCATCCTGTTTGAAGGTGCGCAGGGCGCGCTCCTCGACATCGATTTCGGGACCTATCCCTATGTGACCTCCTCAAACACGCTCGCGGGCATGGCAGCCTCCGGCACGGGGATGGGGCCGAACGGGGTCGGCTTCGTTCTGGGGATCGTGAAGGCCTACACGACCCGGGTCGGGGCAGGACCCTTTCCTTGCGAGCTGCATGACGAGATCGGCAACCACCTCGCCACCGTGGGTCGGGAAAAGGGGACCGTGACCGGCCGCGACCGCCGCTGCGGCTGGTTCGACGCGGTGCTTGTGCGGCAGACCTGCATGACCTCCGGCGTGACCGGCATCGCGCTGACAAAACTCGACGTGCTCGATGGGCTGAAGGAGCTGAAGATCTGTACCGGCTACCGTCTGGACGGGGAGGAGATCGACCATCTGCCCACTGCCGCCGCACAGCAGGCGCGCGTCGAGCCGATCTATGAGACACTGCCGGGCTGGGACGGCTCGACGGGCAAGGCCCGCTCCTGGGCAGAGCTGCCCGCGGAGGCGGTCAAG
>JBCBAP010000074.1:0-14493 GCA_038532435.1 Pseudomonadota bacterium
CCCGGCTGATCTGATCATCTGTCGTCATGGTTGCCCTCCGTATTGCATACTATTGTATACCATACTCAGCTCACGGAGTCAGCATCCCAGATGCGGCGTGGCACATAGACCGATCCGGAGGCGAGCTTGCGGGCCGTGCGAGTCAATCCGGCGGAAATGACTTCGAAATCCGAGCCGCTCTGCCTGACCTCCATCTCGACCTCCAGAAGGCCCATGGGATGCTCGAGATGCAGGTGAACCGGAGCGTCGACCGCTACGTCGGAAACCAGTCCCTCCCCCACCGTGCCCGGGCAGAGGAGGCAGGCCCCAAGGCATTGGGACCCGGTGACAGCGAGGCTCGGATGAACCCGCCACGGCATGAAGTACCGGGTCGCCGCGTTCCCTCCCGTACGCGGGGGTGCCAGCAACCCGAACTTGGGCATCACGGACTTGGTCACGTCGCCCAGGCCCATGCGGCGGCCGGCCTCAATCCTGATCCGCTCTATCCGGTCGAAGACGGCGCGGTTTGCCTCCAGTTCGTCGACTGTCTCGTGCCCGGTGAGGCCGAACGCCTCGGCCCGCGCGATCACCATCGGCATTGCAACATCCATGCAGGAGATATCGATGCCATCTATCTGCTCACGTCGCGCGCCGGTGGGAAAGAGCGTACCGGTTGCCCCGCCGGTCACATCCATGAACCGCAACCCGATCGGTGCTGCGGTACCGGGCACGCCATCGATCTTGGTATCCCCGTCATAAACCACCGCATACCCGTCGGTGCACACACGGGAGGCAACCCGCGCGCCGGTGTTCACTGCGCGGATCCGCACCTCCGTCACGTCTCCGGTCGGGGGGACCAGACCCATCTCGAGCGCAGCCGGCCCAACACCGACAAGGATGTTCCCGCAGCTTGGCTTGAAGTCGACAAGCCCATCCTCGACGCTGACCTGCGCAAAGAAATAGTCCACCTCCGCCCACGGATCGTCAGAAACCGACAGCATCGCGACCTTGGTCGTCACCGGGTTGCCCCCGCCGATCCCGTCGATGTTTATCGGGTGGCCGGAGCCGACGATCGCGACGAGAACCTCCGCAAGGGCGTCGCGGTCGAGCGGCAGATCCTCCCGCCGCATGTAGGGCCCGCGCGATGTGCCACCGCGCATGAACAGGAAGGGGATCGCTGTCTGGGTCATGTGAGCGGCCAGGGAAGATCGACAAAGTCCTGAAGCAGACCTGGCGGGAAGTCCCGGTTCAGAACACCAGCCATTAGACACATGAAGGCGATGCCCGCGGCGGTGTAGACGAACGCGAACGTCCAGCTTCGCCCCGCACGTATGCGGATGAAGGCAAGGAGGAATACGGCAAGCGCGAGGATGAACCCGACGAGCGCGGTGAGCAGGAGCAACCCCGCGAACCATGCAAGGGTCGACCAGAGCCCGTGGACGTTATCCTCAGCCTCCTGCACCTCCCGGTCGGCAAAGAGCGGATGGCTTTCGTCCTTCAGCATCATCTGCACGAGCAGGATGAACCCGCCCACCAAGGCGACCCCGCCGACGAAACGCGGAAACACCCGATCCGCCGCTGCATAGTCCGGGATCATCGCGGCGTTGGTGAAGGCGACGGCGAGGTAGGCGAGAACCGCGAGCAGGAAAAGAAGCGGCGCCCGCTTGGCCCCGGAGCGTACCGCCCCCTCGGCCATGATGCTCTTTGCCTGACGCAGCCCGACCACGACGGAAATCAGGGTGATCACGACGAGAACGATGACGATGGGGGAGAAGATGTAGTCGATCCCCTCCTCGAAACCGCGGCGGAACCGGGAGCTTGCGATCTGGACTGCCTGGTTTGCATAGGTCTCCGCCGGATTCGACAGCACGAAACCGATCAGGAAAGCCGGGCGCGACCAGTCGAACCGGCGCATCAGGATCCCGAGCAGACCGATGGTGAAGAGCGCGACAAGGTCCATCAGGCTCTGACCCGACTGGAAGGCCGCAAACGAAATGATCATGAACAGGAACGGCGCAAGCAGGCCGAAGGGGATCGTGGTAAGGCGTGCGATCCCGCCTGAGGCGCCGATGCAAATGAGCGTTCCGACGACATTCGCAAGCGCCAGCAGCCAGACGATGGCATAGGTGATATCGAGGTTGTTCTTCAGCATCGAGGGGCCAACCTCGATGTTGCCCGCCCCCAGCAACCCGATCGCGCCGATGAAGATCGCCATCGATCCCGAACCGGGGATGCCGAAGAGGAGCGTCGGCACGAGCCCGCCCCCTTCCTTGGCGTTGTTCGAGCTTTCTGGCCCGATAACCCCGCGCACCTCCCCGGTGCCGAAGCGGGACCGGTCCGGAGTAGACTGAACAGTGTGCCCGTAGGCGATCCAGTCGACGACGGACCCGCCAAGGCCCGGGATCACACCGACAACGACCCCGATGATCGAACAGCGGACGGAAAGCCAGATGTTGGCGAACCAGTCCGCCACGCCCTTGCTCCAGCCCGCGCCGAGGACCGACCGGTCGGAGATTGCCCGATCCTGGCGAAGAAGTGCGACAATCTCGGGGATCGCGAAGATGCCGAGGCCGACGATCACGAGCTTCAGCCCGTCGACCAGGTAGGGCATGTCGTAGGTCGCCATGCGCAGCTCGCCCGCGCTGTCCCCCTCCCCGATCGTGCCGATCATGACACCGAGACAGGCCGCAACCAGCCCCTTCAGCGCCACCCGTCCCGCGAGGATCGCCACCATGGAGAGACCGAAGATCGTGATCATCAGAAGCTCCGGCGTCCGGAACTCCAGCACGATGGGACGGGCCACGAGAATGAAGACAGTCAGGAACGCCGCCCCGACAAGCCCGCCGAAGAGCGACGCCGAAAACGCGGCGGATAAGGCCCGCGCCGCCTCACCCCGCTTTGCCATCGGAAACCCGTCGAGCACCGTCGCCTGGGAGGCGGACGAGCCTGGTATCCCCATCAAAACGCTCGCAAACGTGTCCGACGTCGGCACCACGGCAACCATTCCGATCATCAGTGCGAGGCCGAGCACAGGATCCATGCCGAACATGAACGGCAGGAGCAGGGAGAGACCGGCAATCCCGCCGAGGCCCGGGAACACCCCGATACAGAGCCCCATCACCACGCCCAGCACCAGATATCCCAGCACGATGGGCTGCAGGATCAGCGCGGACGCGTCCGAAAGTGCGGGCAGGGCAACGGACAGAAGATCCACGGCGTGAACTCCAGATCGAGGGACAGATGGGCAAGCCCCGGCCTCGCGGGCCGGGGCGGGTCGCGATCAGTTCAGCGAAACGCCGTACCGATCCTTGAGCCAGTGAACGACGTAGGCCTTGGCCTCGCCCGGCACCTCCGTCGCGGCACCGAGGGCGCCGGTCGCCTCGTCACCAGTCATTTGCGGATAGACGCCGAGACGCTTCGCGGAGATCTCCGCAAAATCAGCGCGTGCCTTCACTTCTTCGAACGCCGCGGTGTAGCTGACGATCGCATCGGCAGACGCACCTGCGGGCAGGAACACCATCTTCTGCGCGGGGAACCCAGCGACGAAGAACGCCTTCCACGCCTCCCATGCAGCGCCAGACGTCTCACAGGACGGCGTGGCTTCGCAGACCTCCTTGAAGGTGGGCATGTCGGGGAAGGTGGGGTCACGCACAATGTTGCCGTCCCCATCCAGCGCACCCCAGCTCATCATCGGCACGGCGGTGCCGGCCTCGACGAGGGGTGTGACCCCGGACAGGAAGCCCGAGGAGGTCTGATAGTCGATGTTGGCCTCACCACGCTCGAACATCAAACGGCCATCGCCGCGTCCCTTGATGCCGAAGACGGGCTCGACGTTCAGCCCCAGCATCTCCCACGCGAGAAGCGGGACGAGGTCGAGCCGGGTAGCCCCCTGGCTGCCGTAGATGAAGTCCGTGCCCTGCAGGGCGGTCGCGTCCATCCCGTCCATCTGACCCGCAAGATCCGGCGGCAGATAGGCGACCCCACCGGTGCCGGAGGCCAGGACGACGTTCCAGTCTTTGTACTCGTAGCGCACCCGAGGATCGCCCAGAAGGTAGGGGAATTGGGTCGAGCCAGAGGAGCCGAAAATCAGCGTTCCGTCATCATAGCTCTGCTCCTGGAACCAGTTGGCCCCCTTCGTGGAGCCCGCACCCGGCATGAATTTCACGACCACCGTGGGGTTGCCCGGCAGTGCTTCACTCAGGAGCGGCGCATAGAAGTTGGCCCACTTGGCGGAGCCGCCGGTTTCGGAGAACGGGATGACCCACTCAACCGTCTTGCCTGACAGGTCGATGCCGTGGCCTCCAGCGGTTGCCTGTGTCGCCATGGCCGCTGCAACAGCACAGCCTGTGGCCACCCGGCGGGTGGTTTTCTTGATGTCCATATCTTCCTCCCTTGGCGCGGCACCTTTGCGGGCCGCTTGACTGTCCCGGGTGTTTCCCGGTTTGACCTTTGAAGTCTATGGCCCGAAGCTTGCACGAAGCCTTCATCGACGGAAAAACCTGATGCGGATCGTCCTGGTCGAAGACAATGAGAGCCTGCGCAAGGGTATCACCTATCGGCTGAACGATGACGGGCATTCGGTGGACGCGCTCGGCGATGGGGAGGAGGCGGACGCATTCCTGTCGCGGGAGTCGGCCGATCTCGTGATCCTCGACATCACGCTTCCGGGTCAGAGCGGCCTCGATGTGCTGCGCAAGATGCGCCAGCGGGGCGATCCAAGCCCGGTCATCCTTCTGACCGCACGGTCGAGCACCGAGGACCGGGTGACCGGGCTCGATGCAGGGGCGGATGACTACCTGTCGAAACCCTTCGCCATGGACGAACTGGCCGCCCGGGTGCGGGCGCTGTCCCGCCGCGGTGCGGCACCGCGCAAGGATCTGATCGTTCTGGGGGTATTGGAGCTCGATCCCGCGGCCCTGCATCTCACGCATCGCGGGTCTTCGGTGGAGGTGCCGAAACGGGAACTGACACTTCTCGCAGCCCTCGCCCGGGCGGAGGGGCGCCCTGTGTCCAAGGAGAGCCTGCTCGATCAGGTCTACGGCACCGGCAGCGAAACGGACGAGAAGGTGATCGAGGTCTATGTCTCCCGCCTGCGCCGTCGGCTGGCGGAGTTCGGCATCCGCATCCCCGTCGCCCGGGGCATCGGCTATTCGCTGTCGGTGGACGAGACATGACACGCACCCTGTCGCTGCGCATGCGGCTGACCCTGATCATCCTGTTGCCGATCCTTGCGGTGGCCCTCGCCGCCGGGCTCTGGCAGCTGTCCACCGCGCGCACCACGGCTGCACAGATTTCGGACCGGGGACTGCTGTCCACCGCCCTTGCGGTCTCAAACGATGTCGCGTTCTCCGGCGGAGACGCCCTCTCCCCGCGCACGCTCGCGCTGCTGGCGGACACGTCGGGGGGGCGGGTGTTCTACCATGTGTACGCACCGGACGGGGTGATCGTGGCGGGCTATGCGACCCCGCCCGTCGGCATCCCCCGAGCGCTCGCCCAACCCACCGAACCGACCTACTTCGAGGCCACGTATCTCGGGCGGGACGTTCGCGGTGTCCGCTTGCAGAGCCGGACGGAGATCGAGGGCTTCGCGGGCATCTTCACCACGACCGTCTGGCAGGATCAGGAGGTTCGGGATGCCTTCGTCCGCGACCTGATGCTCCGCACGCTCGCCACGATCCTGATCCTTGTGCTGTCGCTCGCGCTCATCGTCTGGTTCGGAGTGCGGATCGGCCTGCGCCCCCTCCTCGATCTGGAGGACGCGATCCGGCGCAGGTCCGGCAGCGAGCTTCATCCGATCCGGCGGGAGGTGCCGGAGGAGGTCGCAGGGGTCGTGTCGACGCTCAACGGGCTCTTCGATCAGGTGTCCCGCAGCATGTCGGCTCAGGGGGATTTCATCCTCAACGCGGCCCATCAGTTGCGCAATCCGATCGCGGGGGTCCTGTCACTCGCCGAGGCCGTGGACCGTGCCCCGAACCGTGCGGAATCGCGTAAGCGTGCCGCGGACCTCCTCATCGCCGCCCGTGAGACCGCGGACCTCAGCCAGAAGCTTCTGCTTTATGAACGGATCCGATCCTCGGACGGGACAGCGCAGATCGTGCGGCTCAATCTGGCGGACGCGCTGACCGACTGGCTCCCCGGATTTCGCGGTGATTTGCCCGAGGGCGTGCAGCTTGAGGCGCAGATCGCAGAGGATGTCGGCGCGGTCGATTGCGATCCCACCATGCTGCGCGAAGCCCTGCGAAACCTGTGCGACAACGCGGTGCGGCATGGCGGACCCGGAGTGACCCGGATCGGGCTGAGTGCCATCCGGGACGGGCAGTCCGTTCAGTTGATCGTGAGGGACAATGGCCACGGCGTCGATCCGGCGCATCTGGACGCGATCTTCGACCGGTTCCGCCAATTGTCTGCCGCATCGGGCAGCGGGCTCGGCCTGTCGATTGTGCGGGCCTTTGCGGAGCGTCATGGCGGGCGGGTTGCCGCGACCGATGCCGCACCAGGTCTCGAAGTCACAGTGTCGCTGCCCGTCGCAGACGTAACTGTCGCTACCGTCGGGGGCTGACTTCCGAGACACGGTCCTGTCTCGCGTCAGGGAATGCTGGCCATCGGGAGCATCCCCTGATCCGATGAATACCTCTAACACGCGATCCGGTAGAGGCACTCCTCTCCGACCCTGTGTTGGGCGAGGACAAGCAGTTCACCATTCTGTGTTAGGCTCATTGCCACGGTGTGTGACGATGGCCCGGATCGTGTTGGATGTCGGCGTGTCAAAGGCGATCAGGTGTTCGACCCGGCGAGTGTTTCGCGACGAACTGTACGCGCGCGATCAAGCCATCTTGCCAACCACACCCCGACGACAAGGGCGGTCATGAACACCATGACATCGGTGTTCAGCGTGCCAAGCGCGGGCAACGCGCCGCCCGGGCAGAAACCTGCAATGCCCCAGCCGACACCGAAGAGTGCGGAACCACCGACAAGACGCCGGTCGATGCTCGATTTTGTCGGCAGGTGAAAGGTACCGTCAAAGAGGGGCGCGCCCAGCCCGAACACCATCCGGTATCCCGCGAAGGTCACGACCAGCGCGCCTCCCATGACGAAGGCGAGGGACGGATCCCAAGATCCGGCGATATCGAAAAAGTTGATCACCTTCGCCGGATTGGCCATGCCGGAGATGGCGATCCCGAGGCCAAAGATGAGGCCGATGCCGTAGGCCAGGATCAGTTTCATCAGTAGGCCCCCACCACATGACGCAAAAGGAAAACGGTGGCCGCTGTCGCAATCATAAACGTGACCGTCGCGACAAGGGACCTGGGCGACAGGCGGGCCATTCCGCAGACCCCGTGGCCGGACGTGCATCCCCCGCCCAGTGTCACACCGATGCCCACGATGACGCCCCCGATGGCGAGCATCGAGGTGGATCCCGGGACCTGAATCGCCGGGAAGCTTCCGGTCACCGTGAGCATTGCCATTGGTCCCGTGATCATGCCGAAGAGCACGGCGACGCGCCACGCGACCTCATTCCGGCTGGTCGGTGCAACGATGCCCGCGAGAATGCCCGTGGCCCCCATGATCCTGCCCAGAAAGAGCATCAGCAGAACCGCCGAGAGGCCGATCAGCGCACCCCCGACTGTCGAGACAAGTGGGGTGAAGTCAGTCGTCATCGCTTGCTCCATAATCAATAACATTCGCATGTATGAATTATACATATGGATCGTCAAGCTTGAATGAGCCGCGCTGTCCAAGCCCGTTACATTTTGGTGTGGTTATAGGCGCTTGAACCTGTCGGGCATGCCCCGCCGGGCAGTTCCTCGATGGGCATCGAAGCGGGAATGCAATCGACACTCCCTTGCCTTGTACGCAGAGTACATTCATATTCGCATAAAAGAATACAATGGAGGAAACCTATGACCCTGTCCCGACGCGCCCTGATCAGGAGCGCCGCGGCTCTGCCGCTGGCAAGCGCGTTGCCGCGATTTGCCAAGGCCGAGCTGTCCCTGGGTTCCGCGACACTGACGACGGTAAGTGATGGGAGCCTGACGCTGCCGGGCTCCTTCATCTTTGCGCCGATGCCAAAGGACGAGTTGGCGCCGATCCTCACCGAATTTGACCTGTCCGCGGACCGGCTGACACCTGAATGCAACCTTGCGCTCTATCGCGACGGGACGAACACGGTCCTCTTCGATGTCGGGTCCGGTCCCGACTTCATGCCGACTGCGGGGACCATTGTGGACGGTCTCACCGCGCTGGGGCTCTCGCCCGACGACATCACTCACGTGGTCTTCACCCATGCCCATCCGGATCACATCTGGGGTCTGCTCGATGAGTTCGACGATCCTTTGTTCTACGAGGCCACGTACATGATGGGCCGGACCGAGTGGGACTACTGGTGGAACCCGGAAACGGTGCACACTATCGGAGAGGCGCGCGCCGCATTTGCGGTAGGCGCGAAACGGCGGCTGGAGGCGATCGAGGATGCGGTCGTTCTGTTCGACGCGGGTGAGGAGGTCCTTCCCGGTATCGCGGCGGTCGCGTCTCCGGGTCACACGCCGGGGCATATGGCCTTCGAGGTTCGCAGCGGATCAAACGCCGCTCTCATCGTCGGCGACGCCATCGCCAATCACCACGTGGCGTTCCGCAGGCCGGACTGGCAGACCGGCGCGGACCAGGACCCTGCCCTTGCCGTGGCCAACCGTGCGATGCTGTTCGACCGCCTCACGTCAGAGCAGATGCCGATCGTCGGATTTCATCTGGCCGGTGGGGGCATCGGACATGTCGATACCGACGGCGATGGCTACCGTTTCGTGACAAGCTGAGTGTTCTCGAACGTGGGGAGAACTGCGGATGGATGCCAGCCCGGATCTAACGTGCAAGCTCCCGGTCCGCATCGCGATCCGGGAGCGTTCTTCATGGCGAACGTCAGCCGAACATGTCGGCGGTGATGCCCGAATACCAGCCTTCAGATTCTTCGTAGGTGGCCCTGCGGATGTCCGAGCTTTCGCCGGTCTTGGAGATGAAGCCATCGACCTTGGCAATCTTTTCCTCGGTTGCCTCGTAAGTCGCGCCCACCTTCACCCCGTCGTTGGTTTCGATGAGTGACCAGCAGGTGTTGGCGAACTTCGCCGGGAAGACCCGGGATCCGGTCAGCGCACCGCGCACGGCGTTGGCGCAGACCTTGGCCTGGCTGTTGGCGGAGAAGCCGGACTTCGGCATGTCCCCCTGCTGGGAGGCATCGCCGAGGACGTAGACGTCCGGATCGGCCTTCGTGGACATGTCCACGGCGTTGACCGGCGCCCAGTTGCCGTCGGTAACCCCGGCCAGGTCGGCGATGCGGCCGGCTTTCATCGCCGGGATCACGTTGCAGACGTCGACCTTGGTCTCCTCCCCATCGATCGTCAGGGTCATCGCGTTGGTATCGACACTCACGTTGCCGCCGCCGAAATCCTCACCGACCCAGTCGATCATCCCCTCATAATGGTTGCCCCAGCCTTCCTGGAAGAGCGACATCTTGGAGAATTTCGGCTTTGGATCGGCGATGAGGATCTTCGCCGTCGGGTTGTTGATCTTGAGGTAGTGCGCGACCATCGACACACGCTCATAGGGTCCCGGGGGGCAGCGGTACGGGTTGGGTGGGGCAACCATGGCAAAGGTGCCGCCCTCCGGCATCGCCATCAGTTGGGCCTTGAGAAGTTCGGTCTGCGATCCCGCCTTGTACGCGTGGGGCATGGCATTCTGCGCAGACACGTCCCAGCCGGGGACGGACATATCCACAAAGTCGATGCCGGGGCTGAGGATCAGCTTGTCGTACTTGACGCTGGACCCTCCTGCGAGCGTGACAGTCTTGCTGTCGCGGTCCACGCCCACGGCCCAGTCATGGACGACATTGACCCCGTTCGCCGCGAGACCGCCGTAGGAATGACCGATATCCTCGATCTCCTTGATCCCGCCGATATAGAGATTCGAGAAAAAGCAGGTGTAGTAGGTGCGCGTGGGCTCGATCAGCGTGACATCGATCGCCCCCTTGCTGTCCTTGGCGAGGTAGCGGGCGGCGGTCGCCCCTCCTGCCCCGCCGCCAACAACGACCACGCGGGGTTTTCCGTGACCGTCGGCCAGAACCGCAGGCGCAGACAGGGCAGCCGACGCTGCCGCAGTGGTGCCCAGAAACGCTCTTCTGTTCATCGTCATTCGGGTTCTCCTCCCTGTTTGCGCCTCAGTTTTCGAGGCTTTTAAAGTACGCCGCGAGGGCGGCGATCTCGTCATTGGCCAGTCGACCAGTGACCATCTGCATCACGGGGTTCGCGCGATGCTTTTCCTTGTAGGCGTGCAGTGCTGTCACGAAATCTTCGGTCTCCCACCCGATGATCCCGGGGATACCGTCATTGTCTCCGTTGGCCTGATGGCAGGTCGTGCATTCGGCGGAGAGGTACTCGCCGTACTCAAGATCCCCTTCGAGGGCGAGCACCTCCGCGGGAACAGTGAAGCGGTCGTCGACGGGCGCCGTCATGCTGCTGTCCGAGAACGTGGCGATGTAGGCGATCACGTCGATCCGGTCGTCCTCGCTGCGCAAGCCGCGAAAGCTCATCCTCGTTCGGGGGATCACGCCCTTCGGCGACTCGAGAAACGCGTTCAGGGTCTCCGGCGTCCAGTGCAAACCATCATCCGCCGCAGCCCTCAGCGCATCAGAGTACCGAAAGTCAGCCACCGCACCGGCGGGGGCGGACATGATGTTGTTGAGCTGGGGGCCGACACGGTTGCGCGCCTCGGGTCCGACCATGTGGCAGCTCGCACACTTCTTGAAGATCTGCTGGCCGCGTTCCGGATCGCCAACCCCCTCAGCCACCGCGCCCATGGCAAGCATGGACGCGGCAACCGACAGGGAACACTTCGCAAACGTTTTCATGCACACGCTACTCAACAAATGACCTCAGATACTCTGTGACCGCGGTGACATCCGCCTCTTTCCTAAGACCCGAGAAGGCCATCTTGGTTCCCGCCATGTAGGATTTCGGGTTTGCGAGGAATTCGGCGAGTGCGGCCTCGTCCCACACGCGGCCCTCGTCCTTGGCGGCGGTGAAGACGCCTGAATAGCGGAAGCCGTCGACCGATCCCATGGTCCGCCCAAGCAAGCCGTTAAGATGTGGGCCGGAGCCGTTTCCGGCGCCCTCGCCAACCTTGTGACAGGCCGAGCAGCGTTTGAAGACCTTCTCTCCCGCCGCGAACAGGATGGCGGCATCATCAGCGGAGCCTGCGCCGTCGGTCGCAGATGAAGCGTCCGCTTCCTCATCGGGGCTGACCACCGCTGCAGGGATGAACGATGGGCCATCCGCGGTAAAGGATGGCAGTGCCTCGGCCGCTGCATGGTTCATGACGGAGTTGGAGCCGCCTTCCGCCGGGGTTTCAACGAGGAAAACGGTCCGCATGGTGACCTCGACCGCGTCCTTGCAGCCTTCCATGCACGGCTCCGTGCGCCACTGCGCATACTCCGCGTCGGGCCGGTCGTCGATGACGAAGCCTTCCATGTTGTACATCTCGAAATCGGCGAAGTTCTCCTTGCTGAGCTCGAAATCATCGTCCACGAGATCGTTGGAATACAGGATGTAGGCGACGATCGCGTAGGTCTCGTCGGCGGTCAGGGTGCCCGCCTCGCCGAAGGGCATAGAGCGGGAGATGTAGTCCCACGCGGTCGAAAGGTGGGGCCAGTAGGATCCCACGGTCTTGACCGGATCCTTGTCTCCGAGCGTGTCGAAACCTCCGGCAAGAACGGGCCAGTTTCCGACCCCTTCCGCAAAATCGCCGTGGCAGGACGCGCAACGGTCGGCGAACACCTCTTCCCCGGTCCAGACATCACCCGACCCGGCGGGAAGACCGCGCCCGTCCGGCAGGATGTCCACGTCCCACGCGGCGATTTCCTCAGCCAGTGCGGGACGGCCGATACCATAGGTACCCTCCACCAGCGGTGCAGGTGTCGTCAGATCCGCGGTCCCGGCCACGCGAGCCGATGCTGCTGCCTGCACTTCCGCGATCTTGAGCTCAAGGTCCGCCGCGCGCACCGCCTCGGCCTCGGCAACCTGACGGGCGGTTGCTTCGTGGGCCTCGACCTGATCGATGCGGGTTTCCAAAGCCGCGATCCGTCCCTGCCCGTAGTCGCGGTTCGCAAACGATATGGCCACCGCGAAGATCAGCGCAGTGCCACCGAAGGCGGGGAGAAAGAGGTGACTAAGAGACTTCGACATTCTCGGCGACTCCCTCCGCGCTCACGTACCAGGTCTGGATACAGTTGTTGTGATAGACCGCGTTCTCTCCACGCTGCGCCCGCAATTGCTGTTTGGTCGGTTGGACATAGCCGGTTTCGTCCATCGCGCGGGACTGCAGCAGCATCGGTTTGCCGTCCCACTGGGTGTCGAGGTAGAACCGGGTCAGCGCCTTGGCATCGCCCTGCTTGCCCAGGCGCGCAGTCTCCCAAGTGATCCCGCCATCCTTTGACACGTCAACACGGGTGATCTGGCCGTGGCCGGACCAGGCGAGACCGGAGATGACCATCGGACCGGCCCCATGCCTGATCGGCATTTGGGGGCTGGGTGAGGTGATCACGGACTTCGCGTCCATCACCCACGTCCACTTCCGCGCGGTCCCATCCTCGTAGACATCGGTGTATTTCGAGGTCTCCTCACGGCTTTCCACCGCGGTATCGACAACCTCGATGCGGCGGAGCCACTTCACCCACATGTTGCCTTCCCAGCCCGGCACGACGAGGCGCACCGGGTAGCCATGTTCCATGCGCAGTGCCTCACCATTGGCTTTGAAGGCCACCAGCACGTCGTCGAGCGCTTTTTCCATCGGGATCGACCGGCCGTTGGAGGACGCATCCGCGCCCTCGACGAACACCCACTTGTCGAGGGCGATGTCCGCGCCCGCCTCCTTCAGCAGGGTCCGGAGGGGGACGCCCGTATACTCCATGTTGTGGATCATGCCGTGGGTGAACTGCACGCCGTTGAGCTGCGCCCCCGCCCATTCCATGCCGGTGTTTGCTGCGCATTCGCAGAAATACACATGGTTTTCCCGGGGGAACCGTTCGATATCGTCGTAGGTGAAGACCAGCGGGCGGTCGACGAGGCCGTTGATCATCAGCCGGTAGTCTTCCTTGCGCAGCTCGATCGCCCCGGAATGGTGCCGCTCGAACGCGCAGCCCTGAGGGGTGATTGTCCCGTCAAGCGCGTGGATGGGCGTGAAGTTGATGGAGGAGATCGGCGAGGCGGTAAGCCACTCCACATTACGACGCACGACATGGCTTTCGAAGCTGATCGGCATCCCGTAGGGCGTCTCATCAACCCCCGCACCGGTGTAGGACGCCCAGTCCTGAAGCTCCGTGATCAGGGGATCCGGACCGTTCGCTGCCGCCGCGCTCGCCGCGGAGCCCGCGACGACTGCCGCGCTCCCCCTCAGGAAGGTCCGGCGCGATGGCGTGAATTTCTCATCCATGTCTCAAGGTCTCCATTCCTCCTTAGACACCGACAACGTCGACGCTGGTGTTCTGGTGCACGGTGACCGTGCCAAGCTTGCGGATGTGGCTCTCGACCACGTCCCAGATCTGCGGCCCTTCGGTTCCCTCGTTGACACTGGCCCAGCCCGCAACGACGTAGGATCGCGGGGGATCAATCGGCTCGCCGGTCTTGAGAAGGGTCATGTTGGAGATGCGGGAGCCCTGCGGCTTCGATACGTCGATCCGGTAGCCGAGCCCACCGGTGCGCACCATGTCCCCACCCTGCTGGTAGTAGGGATCGGGGTTGAAGATGTTGTCCGCCACATCCTCCAGCACGACCTTGAGGAACTCGCCCGTAAATTCCGTGCGATAGGCTTCGCCGTAGCTCATGGATGTCACGCCGAAGATGTCCTCCCGGGTGATGTCCTGTCCGGGAATGAGCGTCGGACCCCAGCGCACGCCGGGGCTGAGCGCGATCTCCGCATCCCGCTCGCTGATCAGCGCGTCGCAGATCAGATCGTCCCAGGAGCCGTTGAAGTTGCCCCGACGATAGAGAAGACCCTCCGTCCGCCCGACGACCTCCGTCATCTCCTCAAGGTATGGTGCCCGCTCCGCATCGATGGCTGCAGCAACCTCCGCATCCGGTGCGATGACATCGGCAAAGATCGGGATCAACTTCGTGCGGTAGCCCATCATCCGCCCGTCCCGGATGTCGAGATCGACGCGGCTGACAAATTTCCCGTTTGACCCGGATGGCAGAATGATCGTCTGCCCCACGACCACCGGTTCCGGGAGCGCGTCGTGCGTATGTCCGGACAGGATCACGTCGATCCCGGGCACGACGCTGGCCATCTTCTTGTCGACATCGAAGCCGTTGTGGCTCAGCACGACGACGCACTCCGCGCCCGCCGCCCGAACCTCCTCTACCATCGCCGCCATGTTCTCGTCGCGGATGCCAAACGAGTATTCGGGGAACATCCAACGCGGGTTGGCGATGGGCATGTAGGGGAACGCCTGGCCGATCACGGCGATCTTGCTGC
>JBCBAP010000075.1:0-14214 GCA_038532435.1 Pseudomonadota bacterium
CGCGTGATGTCGTTATACGTCGCAAAGACCATGAGCGACAACACCATTGCGAGACCGAGCGCCATGGCAAATTCCAGCCATTTGCCGCTGGGTGGACGTCCAGTGAGCGCCTCGATCCCGTGGAGCACGAGGTGCCCGCCATCGAGCACCGGGATGGGAAAAAGGTTGATCAGGCCGATGCCCGTCGAGATCAGCGCGATGAACAGAATGAAGCTTGTCGCCCCTTGTTCCACCGCCTCCCCGGAGATCTGGGCGATGCCGACCGGACCGTTGAGGTTCTGCGGGCTAAGCACGCCGATCGCGATGTTGTAGAGACCGCGGAGGGACAGCGTGATCACGCTCCAGGTCTGCCGCGCCCCACCCCAGAGCGCCTCATGAAGGTACGGCGTTTCCGTTGCGATGCTGAGCGAGGTGCCCACCTGCACCCCGATGACCACCCGTTTGACGAACTCGCCATCCACCATGATGTCCTGCATCTGCGGCACCATCGGCAGGATAAGCTGCTCCGCCCCACGCTGGACTGTCACGTCGATGCGGTTGCCCTCGGACGCCTGCACGAGGGTGGTCAGCGTTTCAAAGTTGCGCACGGGCGTGTCGCCCACCGCCACGATGAGATCGCCGATGCGGATACCCGCACGGCTCGCGGAGGAAAGCGGCGTGATGCCCGACACATATGGAGCGTGCAGGATGTCGGAGGTCAGCGACACCACTGCCCCGTCCCGTTCGACCTCGAGCGCGATGGACCCGGTGTCGCGGTTCGCGTCGAGTTCCTCGAAGAACTGGCGGGTCGTGGGCGTCGGCACGCCCTCGACTGTGCGGATCAGATCGCCATCGCGAAGCGGCGTCGCCTCGGCAACCACATCCGGCACGGGGCCAAGGCGCGGGACCTCCATCGTCATGCCGGAGTAGACGAGCAGACCCGCGTAAATCACGATGCTCAAGAGGAAATTCGCGATCGGCCCTGCGGCGACGGTCAGCGAACGCTTCCAGATCGCGGCACCGGGAAAGCTGCGGGCGCGCCTTTCGGCGTCCATCTGTGCAACCGCCGCATGATCCGCCCGGCTCGACGCGTCCGCATCACCGAGGAACTTCACGTAGCCGCCAAGAGGGATCGGCCCGACACGCCAGCGGGTTCCCCGACTGTCGGTCCAGCCAAAGATCTCCCGCCCGAAGCCGAGCGAAAACACCTCCGCATGGATGCCACACCAGCGGCCCACGATGTAGTGACCGAACTCGTGCACGAAGACCACGATCCCCAGCACGAACACGAAGGCGATCATCGTCATCGCACCGCTGCCCAGCCAGTCCAATCCGCCGATCAGCTCCATGTCAGTCTCCCCCAAAACCGTGCCATCACCGCATTCCGTCCGCGATGAGACCCTCCACAAACACACGCGCGGCCCGGTCCGCGTCAATAACGCCGGACAGGCCGATCTCCGCGGTCGACGCCGCATCATCGTAAGGTAAGCGTTCTAATGTGGTTTCAACAAGGCGAGCCATTGTCAGAAACTCAATTCGTCGCGAGAGGAAGGCATCGAGTGCCGCTTCCTTCGCCGCGTTGAGCACAGCACCGGACAGCCCTCCCTTCCTGGTCACCTCACGCGCGAGGCGCAGGGCCGGAAACCGCTGATCGTCCGGGGCGTGGAAATCGAGCGTCGCGAGCGTCGCAAAGTCCAGCCGGTCCACGGGCAACGGAAGCCGTTCGGGATAGTTGAGCGCGTATCCGATCGCGCCCCGCATGTCCGGCGGGCCGAGCTGGGCGAGGATGCTGCCGTCCGCATAGCCCACCATCGAATGCACGATGGACTGGGGATGGACGATCACCTCGATCTGGTCCGCTGCGAGGTTGAAGAGGTACTTCGCCTCGATCACCTCGAGCGCCTTGTTGAACATGGTGGCGGAGTCGATGGAGATCCTCTGCCCCATTACCCAGTTCGGGTGTGCAAGCGCTTGATCGACCGTCGCGCAAGCCATCTGATCGAGCGTCCAGCCCCGGAACGGTCCGCCGGAGGCGGTGAGGATGACACGGTCCACATCCTTGGCCGCTTCCCCATTCAGCGCCTGAAAGATCGCGCTGTGCTCACTGTCCACGGGCAGCATCCGCGCGCCGGTCTTGGCGATCCGTGCGTGGACAAGTTCCCCCGCACACACGAGGCTCTCCTTGTTGGCGAGCGCAACGGTCGTGCCCTGTTCGAGGGCCGCGAGCGTGGGGGAGAGTCCCGCCGAGCCGACGATGGCCGACATGATCCAGTCCGCCGGTCTGCCCGCGGCCTCGATCACCGCGTCAGGTCCGGCCGCGACCTCGGTCCCCGTCCCCGCCAGACGCGCCTTCAGATCATCATAGCACGCGGGTTCGGCAGTAACGGCGAGCGCTGCATTAAGGGCGCGCGCCTGCGCCGCCAGCCGTTCCGTGTTTCGCGCACCGGTAATCGCGACCACATCGTAGCTCTCCACCCCGCCCTGCCGGGTCAGCAGATCGACCGTGTTCTGGCCGATGGACCCTGTGGAGCCCAGAATACTCACTCGACGACGCATGTTCAGGTCCAGATGAAGACGGATTGTCCCCGGGCGAAGGTGATGAGTGTGGCAACGATCCCCGCCGCCATCAATCCGTCGAACCGGTCCAGCAGCCCACCGTGCCCGGGCAAAAGGCGGCTGGAGTCTTTGACGCCGTAGTGGCGTTTGACGGAGCTTTCGCCAAGGTCTCCACCAACGGAAACGAGGGCTGTCAGGATCGACACCGTGACGACCTCGAACGCGAAAGTGCCCGGTGTGAGGCCGGAAAAGACGAGGCCGACAAGGGCTGCGAGGACGAGACCTCCCCCGAGACCCGCCCATGTCTTCTTCGGGCTGATCCGGGGCCAGAGCTTCGGCCCGCCGATCAGACGCCCGCCGAAATAGCCGCCGACATCCGCCGCAATCACGATGACAATCAGCCAGACCACGGCGACGAGGCCATATTTCGTGTCCGTGCGGAGCGCATCGAGGCAGACCATGGCCACGCCCACATAGGCGTAGCCCGCAATCATCTGCAGCCCGTCTCGCCGGGCGACCGCGAACGCGATCAGCGCGCCCGCCGCAAGCACGCCGACGCCGTAGCGCATCAGCGTGAGCTCGGTCACAATCACGGCCAGCGCAGCGGTGCCGGAGAGAAACATCCCCAAGGGATCAAGCCCGCGGCCCTGCCCGACGACCATCTCCCGCACTTCCCAGACCATGAGAGCAGCCCCCACGGCGAGGAGCACGGCGGTCCAGAGCCCTCCCGCATACAGGGCGGCAAAGGCGACAACGGCGAGGATGAGTGCTGAAAGGGTCCGCGTCCCCAGATCAGCGAATTTGGAGGGGGCCACGGTCACGCAGGGGGCAAGGCTCAGCGCGCGACCGCGCCGAACCGGCGATCCCGCTTGTCAAAGGCGCGCAGCACGCGCTCCAGATGAGCGGGGGTGAAGTCGGGCCAGCATTCGGGGACGAAGGCAAATTCGGAATAGGCGCTCTGCCACGGCAGGAAGTTGGATGTGCGGTACTCACCGGAGGTACGGATCACCAGATCAGGGTCGGCGGTGCCGGCGGTGTCGAGATACCGGGCAAACCCGTCCTGATCGAGCGTCTGAGGGTCGATGCGGCCTGCAAGCGCATCTTCGGCGATTTGCCGGGCGGCGCGGACCAGCTCATCACGGCCGCCATAGTTCAGCGCCACCTGCAGGGTGATCTTGTCGTTTGCGGCCGTGCGATCCTCAAGCTCACGCATCAGCCCCTGGATGTCCGCGGGGAGTGCCGTCGGATCCCCGATGAACCGCACGCGCGCGCCGCGGCGCACAAGCTCGTTCGATTCCTTGCGCATGTAGAGGCGGAAAAGCCGCATGAGGCCCGCGACCTCAACGATTGGTCGCTTCCAGTTTTCGGTCGAGAATGCGTAGAGCGTGAGGGTCTTCACCCCAAGGTTGCCTGCCGCCTCGACGATGTCGCGCACACGCTCCACACCGCGCTTGTGCCCGGCGATCCGGGGCATGCCGCGACGCGTAGCCCAGCGACCGTTGCCATCCATGATGATGGCGACGTGCTGAGGTACCGGGTCACTGTCAGAACTTGCCAGCATGATCTGTGTCCAATCGCCCCCAAAGTCCGACCGGGTTATCGCGCCACTGTGGCATTTTCGTGGTGCAAAACCAACAGGATTAGACCTGCATGATTTCCGACTGCTTGGTGTCGAGCGCGTCGTCGATCTTGCCAATCGCGGATTTAGTCAGGTTTTCAACTTCTTCCGACCACATCTTCTGTTCGTCCTCGGCCATGCCAGCGGCCTTGGCCTTCTTGATCTGGTCCATGCCGTCCCGGCGCACGTTTCGGACAGCAATGCGGGACTGTTCGGCGTACTGACCGGCGACCTTGGCAAGCTCGCGGCGCCGTTCCTCGTTCAGTTCCGGGATCGGAAGGCGCAGCATCGTCCCGTCCATGACCGGGTTGATGCCGAGCCCTGCGTTGCGGATGGCCTTGTCGACGGCGTTCACCATCGACTTGTCCCAGACATTGACGGTGACCATGCGCGGCTCGGGCACGTTGATCGTGGCGACCTGGTTGATCGGCATGGGGCTGCCATAGGCTTCCACCTGGACCGCATCCAGCATCGAGGCGGAGGCGCGTCCGGTGCGCAGGCTCGCGAAGTCTCCCCGCAGCGCGCTGAGCGCGCCGTCCATCCGCTTTTCCAGCGCGTCGAGATCGATATCTAGGTCTTCTTCCGACATCTGTTCAGCCTTTCTTATTCGTGCGGACCCCTGCCCGGCGGATCCGTTTGCCCGGGAGCAGACTACTTCTGCGTCACCTTGGTAAATTTGCCCTGCCCGTTCAAGACATTGGCGAGCGCCCGTTCGGCGGCCAGAGAGAACACGACGATGGGTAGGTCATTGTCTCGCGCCAGCGCAATCGCTGAAGCGTCCATGACCTTGAGGTTCTTGCTGAGCACTTCATCGTAGCTGACAGTGTCGTAGCGCTTGGCATCCGGGTTCGTCTTAGGATCGCTGTCATAGACGCCGTCGACCTGTGTGCCTTTAAAGATCGCCTGACATCCCATCTCGCTCGCGCGAAGCGTCGCCGCGGTGTCGGTCGTGAAGTACGGGTTCCCGGTTCCGGCGGCGAAAATGCACACCCGTTTCTTCTCCAGATGCCGCACCGCGCGGCGGCGGATGTAGGGTTCGCACACCTGATCCATCGGAATGGCGGAGATCACCCGGGTGTTGATATTGCGCGCCTCCAGTGCTGACTGCATGGCGAGCGCGTTCATGACAGTGGCGAGCATGCCCATATAATCTGCGGTCGTCCGCTCCATCCCCTGGGCGGAACCTGACAGGCCGCGGAAGATGTTGCCGCCGCCGATGACCATGCACACCTCGACGCCCATGGCATGGACCGCCGCGATTTCCTCCGCCACCTTTTCCACCGTGGGGGGATGCAGCCCGAACCCCTGGTCCCCCATCAGCGCCTCTCCCGAAATCTTGATGAGCACGCGGGAATAGGATGGAAGCGGTGTACCGTCCGGCATGTGGAGACCCTCCGATGTGTAGGCTGCGCGAGCCATACCGGATGCAGCGGCTAATTCAATGGCAAACCGCAGATTGCGCTCAGCGTGGTCACGTCGACGCGCGTGCAATGGAGGCGCGAATGTCGGCGAGCGCAGGGCGTCCCTGAATGTCCAGGCGTCAGGAAACCGGGGAACCAACCGGCTGAGGTCGAAGGACTAAAAGTCCCGCATTTTCAACGGGACTCACCGTGCGATGTAGCGATCGAGGCGGTGGTTGATCACGAGAAAGACGTTGAGCACCAGCGCGCTCAGCACCGACCACAACAACTGCTCAGGTGCGACGACAAACGCGCCGAAGGCAAAGATGCTGAGATCGATGACGAGCTGAACGATCCCCGGACGCCAGCCGAACCGGTCCTGCAGGAACAGGGCAAGGATCCCCACCCCGCCGAGGCTCGCCCGATGGCGAAACAGCGCAAGCAATCCCATGCCGACCAGCAGCCCGCCGGTGAAGGCGGCGTAAGCCGGATCAAGCTCCGCCAACTGAATGAGCGCGGGCTGATAGATCAGCAGCGCGGACAGAAGCGTGATCGCCCCGAACGTCTTTACGGTGAAGGCCCAGCCCATACGAAGCACCGCAAGCACGTAGAAGGGCGCGTTCAGGACCCAGAACAACACGCCCGTGTCGACGGCGGTGATGTAGTGAACCACGAGAGCAAGCCCTGCGATGCCGCCGGTCAGCATCCCAACCTGCTGGTAAAGCGCGATGGCAAGGCCCGTCAGCAGCACTCCGCACAGGACGCCCTGCACATCCTCCAGCGGTGTGTGGTGGGTTGCCGTCGCATCCCAGACCCCGGCGGCCCGGTCGAGATGCGCGGATTCGTTGTTGCGGTGCAATATTGCCATGCACCAAAGATCGCGCCGGGCGTCGACCTGTCAAGCGGGCCCCGAAACGCAAAGCGCCGCGGCGGTTTCCCGCCACGGCACGGCATGGATCGACTTGTCGGGCCGTTCGGCCTCAGCCACCCATCGTTTTCGCGACTTCCGCCGCGAAATCTTCCTCGACCTTCTCGATGCCTTCGCCGACCTGAACGCGGGCATAGGCGAGGATCTCGGCACCGGCGTCTTTCGCGGCCTGGCCGACGGTCACGTCCGGGTTCACCACGAACTTCTGGTTCACCAGCGTGACCTCTTCGAAGAACTTCTTCATCCGGCCGACGATCATCTTCTCGATCACCGCGTCCGGCTTGCCAGACTCGCGCGCCTGCTCGGTCAGCACGTTCTTTTCCCGGTCGATCACGGCCTGGTCGAGGTCCGCTTCGGAGAGGGAGGCAGGGTTGGTTGCCGCAACATGCATCGCGACCTGCTTGCCGAACGCCTCATCGCCACCTTTGAGCGCCACGAGCACGCCGATGTTGCCAAGGCCCGGGGCCGCAGCGTTGTGCACGTAGGCTGCAACCACGTCGCCCTGGACCTTGGACATGCGGCGCAGGCCCATGTTCTCGCCGATGGTCGCGACTTTGTCCGTGATCACGGTTGCGACGGGCTTGCCGCCCATGTCCGCTTCGCCAAGCGCCTCGACACTGTCCACGGCGATGGCGGTCTGCGCGATGCCGGACACCATCTCCTGAAACTCCGCGTTGCGCGCGACGAAGTCGGTTTCGGAGTTCACCTCGACCGCAACGCCGACGCCACCGGACACCGCGACGCCCACGAGGCCCTCTGCCGCCGTGCGGCCGGACTTCTTCTCGGCTTTCGCGAGGCCCTTGGTGCGCAGCCAGTCAACCGCTGCTTCCATGTCGCCGTCGGTCTCGGTCAGCGCCTTCTTGGCATCCATCATGCCTGCGCCCGTTGAATCGCGGAGCTGTTTCACCAGTGCTGCGGTGATCGCCATCGTTCGCTCTCCTCGTCAGTAACGTCTGCCTGCCGCCCGCGCTTTGCGCGCGGTTCTGCGGCGGCTTTAGGGGATGACGCCCCCTGCGCCAAGGGCAAAGAGCGTCATGGATCGGTCATAGTTCGAAGGGCGATCAGCCCTCCGCAGGTGCCTCGGTGGTCTCTTCCGCGACCACGTCCTCAAGCCCCTCTTCGGCGAGGCCCTCTTCCATCTCACCCAGGTCGATGCCGGCGGAGCCCATTTGTGCTGCCATACCGTCGAGCGCCGCGCGGGCGATCAGGTCGCAGTAGAGTGCGATGGCCCGGGCCGCATCGTCGTTGCCCGGGATCGGGAAATCGATGCCCGCAGGGTTTGAATTGGTGTCGAGCACCGCGATCACCGGTATGCCGAGCTTCTTCGCTTCCGCGATTGCCAGGGATTCCTTGTTGGTGTCGATCACGAAGATCATGTCCGGCACGCCACCCATTTCCCGGATGCCGCCGAGGGAAAGGGTCAGTTTGTTCTGCTCCCGCTCGAGCTGAAGGCGCTCTTTCTTGGTGAAGCCCTCTGCACCGCCGCCGAGCTGCTCATCCAGCGTCTTCATCCGGGAGATGGAGTTCGACACGGTTTTCCAGTTGGTCAGCGTACCGCCGAGCCAGCGGTGGTTCATGTAGTACTGCGCGCAACGCTCCGCCGCATCCGCAACCGCCTTCGACGCTTGCCGCTTGGTGCCGACGAACAGGATCCGGCCACCCTTTGCCACGGTCTGCTGAACCGCGTTGAGCGCTGCGTCGAGCAGCGGCACGGTCTGGGTCAGATCGAGAATGTGAATGCCGTTGCGGTCACCGTAGATGTACTGCCCCATCCGCGGGTTCCAGCGGTGGGTCTGGTGGCCGAAGTGAACGCCCGCTTCCAAAAGCTGGCGCATCGTGAACTCAGGAAGAGCCATCGTCATATCCTTTCCGGTTTCGCCTCAGCGGGAAGAAGGGGGTATGCCCCAACCGGAGGACGCTTGAGGATGTCTCCCCCATGCGCCGCGATCCCGCCTGTGGATTTCGTGCGCGTGCCTTACACAGATCCCCGACGGGATGCAACCCATCCCGGCGAAAGCCCCCTGGCCCTGCAATCTAATGATCAGAACCGGGCCGCCGCCGCTTTGCTACACTACAGCCTGGAGGGGTCACGAAGAACCGCAGGAGGAAAACATGGCATTCGTACGCGTGGACCAGATCGCAAACAGAACGATCCTCTACGATCGGCAAAGAGAGGGCGACTATGGCGTGACAGGCGTCCCGATCCGACCGTTTCTTGAAGAGAAGTTCCTCGCGTCGTGCGAAGCCTGTTTCACGGAGCTGATCGCATTGCTTGAGGCGAAGGGATTTGGACCTGTCGGATCGATCCTGACCGGAGGGATCGCACGCGCCGGGACCGGTGCGAGCCTTCATCACAAGAACCGCGCGTTCGACCTCGACGGCATCATCCTGCCGGACGGAAACTGGGTCGCCGACACCTTCCCGCAGCGTCCTCATATGTACCTGGCGATCGAGGCGGTGCTGCGCCGCCACTTCGGAACGGTCCTCAGCTACGATTACAACGCCGCGCATGAGGATCACTTTCACTTCGATGACGGTACCGCCATTGGCTTCAACACGATGTCAAAGAGCCGTGTTCAGTTCGTCCAGAACGTGATCTTCTTCGTCTACCACTTCCAGATCGGTCGGGACGGCGTTTGGGGACCGGAGACAAGCGGACTGACGACCCGCCTGCGCCGCGATCTGGGCATCGGCGGGTTTTCGTCCAAGGTGAACTGGCTCGACTTCCTGTCCCGTGTCGCGTCGGACGCGCTGGATCTGGAGGCAGCGATCCCAGACTAGACCGCAGGCGCTGCCGGGCATGAAAGGGAGGACAGGTGGCCACGTTGCTGGTAACGGTGACCGGACCCAGTCGACCAGCGGATCACTATGCTCGACATCTTCCTCAAAACGTTGCCGTTCTTTGCGCTGATCGGGATTGGCTACGGGGCTGCGGCCTCGCGGTTCTTTCCTGCGGAGGCGGTCGCGTGGCTGACGAAGTTCGTCTTCTACTTTGCACTCTCGGCGATGCTGTTCCGCTTCACCGCGACGCTTCCCATCGAGGCGATCACGAATGTCGACTTCATGCTCGCCTACCTCCTCGCCTCGATCGGGGTCTATGGGCTCGTGACCGCGGTGGCCTATGCGCGCCGGACGGGCGCGGCAGAGGCGGCGATCGAGGCGCAGTGCGGGACAATCGGCAATGTGGGTTTTCTGGCGATCCCAATGCTCGTGAGCCTGCTGGGGGAGCAAGTGGTCGCCCCCATCCTGATGGTGCTCGTGGTCGATCTGATCTTCTTCGGCACGCTTATCGTGGTGATCCTCAGCGCGCGGGGCGGCAGGCTCTCCCCGGCCATCGTGCTGACCATCGGGCGGGGGCTGATACAGAACCCGATGATCGTCTCGATGAGCCTCGGGCTGGTCTGGTCAGCCTCGGGTCTCCCCCTGCCCGGTCCGGTCGATGATTTCCTCGTCCTGCTCGGCGCCGCTGCGACGCCCTGCGCGCTCTTTGCCATTGGCGCGTCGCTGGCGGGCAAATCGGCGGAGCGGCTGTCCGTCGCGCTCTGGCTCAGCACGGCCAAGCTGGTGATTCACCCGCTTGCGGTTGCGGGCGTAGCGCTCTTTTTCTTTGATCTGGATCCGTTCATGACCGGGGTCATGATCATGACAGCGGCCATGCCCGTAGCTGGGAACGTCTATATCCTCGCGCAGCACTACGATGTCGCGCCTCAACGCGCCTCCTCCAGCATTCTTGCCTCGACCGTGCTCAGTATCGTGACACTGTCTATCGTGGTCGGCCTCTTCGCATCCTAAATTTGCCCCCTGATTTCTGACAGATAGCCCATGCGACAGTTGCAAATGTGTACCAATGCGTACACAATGGTCGAAACGGCGTAAGAACCAGGGCAACCGATGGTCCAGAACTCTGTTACGTGCATCGGTGCATTTCATTGGGACACCGTTGCACACGCAACCCATTCGCTCGACCCTGGGGCGGACGTGCCCGGTGTCGTGCGCCGGTCGCCCGGTGGTGTGGCCTACAATGTTGCAAACGAACTCATCCATCATGGCTTCAACGCGCAGCTTCTGTCCGTTGTCGGGCGGGACAGCGATGGGGATGCACTCCTGAACCTTTGCGCATTGCGGGGGATCGACACCGACATGGTGATCCGCCATCCGACGCTGCGGACCGATCAGTATGTCGCGATCGAGGGGCGCGGGGGGGCGCTCTTCGGGGCGATTGCCGACACGCTGGCGCTCGATGAGATCGGCATCTCTCTCCTCGATCCGCTCCGGCAGAGACGGTTCAACGGCGTCGTCGTGGTCGATGGTAATCTCAGCCCCCATGTCCTGGCCGAACTGGCCGCGGCGAGCAGTCTTCGGGATGCGGACATGAGGGTCGTGCCTGCCTCCCCGGACAAGGCGCCGCGCCTGCGGGACTTCCTGGTGATGACCGAGTGCACGATCTACGCAAACCTTGCGGAGGCGAACGCGATCCTGAATGGCGAACATGCACAGGCGGAGGCAGCGGCGCGCGACCTGGCAGCGCTTGGCGCGCGGATGGCGGTTGTCACGAACGGATCTGCGAGTGCCGCGATCGCGCGGAGCGGCCTGGTCTATTCGGCGACCCCTCCCCCTGTTATTGCGGGCAGCGTGACGGGCGCGGGCGACGCGTTCGTCGCCGGTCACATCGCAGCACAACTGCGCGGAGAGATGGACTGGAACGCGCTCAAGGGCGGCCTGCAATCCGCCGCCCGCCATATGGAGAGATACAATCAGTGACCGCTCCCCTCGTCTGGTCGCGGGAGGCCGCAAAGGCGCGGGCCGACGGCGCGCCCCTCGTCGCGCTCGAAAGCACCATCATCACCCACGGCATGCCGTTTCCACAGAATCGCGACACGGCGCAGGAGGTCGAGGCGCTGATCCGAGACTGCGGGGCCGTGCCCGCCACCATCGCGGTCTTTGACGGTGCGATCCACGTGGGCCTGGAACCGGAGGAGCTCGAAACGCTCGCCCGGACGACCGACGCGATGAAACTCTCCCGGGCGGATATCGCCGCCGCCGTGGCCTCCGGCACGACCGGGTCGACGACCGTCGCCGCGACCATGATCTGTGCCCACCTCGCAGAGATCGAGGTCTTCGCCACCGGTGGCATCGGTGGCGTGCACAGGGGCGCGGAGAGCAGCTTCGACATCTCCGCCGATTTGCGGGAGCTTGCGATCACGCCGGTTACGGTCGTCGCCGCCGGGCCGAAGGCGATCCTCGACACGCCCAAGACGCTAGAGGTACTGGAAACACTCGGCGTGCCGGTCATCGGGTACGGAACGGATGTCCTGCCCGCCTTCTGGTCGCGCACATCGCCCTACGCCGTACCGCTGCGCATGGATACACCTGCGGCACTGGCCGACGCGCACAGGATGCGCGCCCGGCTCGGGCTGACCGGCGGACAGCTTGTTGCCAACCCGATCCCGTCGGACGACGAGATACCGCAGTCGGAGATCGATCCGATCATCGCCCGGGCGCTTGCACGCGCGGAAGATGAGGGGATCCTCGCGAAGGACGTGACGCCGTTCCTGCTCGACAAGATCTTCGAGTTGACGGACGGGCGGTCGCTGGTCGCCAATATCGCCCTCGTCAAGAACAACGCCCGGCTCGCCGCCGCCATCGCCCGCGCGCTAGGCTGACGGAGGGGCTGGACCCGCCCTGCCCCGGCGCGCTACCCCGCCCCCATGACACACCTCCGCAAACCGCTCCTGATTGCCGGCCCCACCGCGTCCGGCAAGTCCGCCCTCGCCCTCGCCGTGGCGGAGCGGGACGGCGGCTGGGTGATCAACGCGGATGCGCTTCAGGTCTATGACGGCTGGCGCATCCTCACCGCGCGGCCCGATGCACAGGACCTCACCCGCGCCCGTCATGCGCTCTACGGCCATGTGCCCCGGACCAGACCCTATTCCGTTGGTGAGTGGCTCCGGGAAGTGGGGACGCTGCTCGATGCAGCGCGGCACGCGGGTACACGTCCGATCATCGTCGGGGGAACCGGGCTCTATTTCCGGGCGCTCTGCGAAGGGCTCGCGGACATCCCCGCGACCGACCCGGCACTGCGTGAACGCGCCAACGGGCTGCGGGAGGCGGAAGGCCTCGGCCCGTTCCTCGCCGATCTGGAACGGGAGGACCCGGCAACGCTTGCGGGCATCGACACGCAAAACCCCATGCGGGTGCAGCGCGCGTGGGAAGTGCTGCGCCAGACCGGGCGGGGCCTCAGCACCTGGCAGGCGGAGACGCCACCGCCCCTCGTGCCGCAAGAGGATGCGGAAACGGTGCTGCTTGTGCCAGAGGTCCCCTGGCTTAACGCACGGATCGCCCGCCGTTTCGGCGAGATGATGGACGAGGGTGCCCGCGAGGAAGCCACAGCCGTGCTCGCCGAGGGATGGGATCCCGCGCTTCCGTCGTCCAAAGCCCTCGGCGCACCGGAACTGATCGCGTCGCTGCGGGGAGAGATGAGCGAAACGGATGCAAGAGACCGGGCCATCATCGCCACACGGCAGTTTGCGAAGCGGCAACGCACCTGGTTTCGGGCCCGGATGGGGCCATGGCGGCATGTAACTTTGGCAGAAGGAACCGAGCTGACAGGCCTGGTCAGGCAGATATCAAGCGCGTAACAGCAAGAACTATAATCGCAGATATTTCTAATCCTTATCGAAGTACGTTAAAGTAATTTCGTGAACACAGCATCCGCCGCGAGTGGCCTGTCCGCCACCACAAATCCGCGTTCGCACAGATCTATCAAGTGCGCGAACACGTTCCGTGCGGCCGCCGGATGAAGCACCGGATCCACGTCCGCATAGATCCGCGTGGTGAGGCTTGGGATGTCGGACGCCCCTTCTGCAAGAGCCGTGAGGATCTGAGCCTCCCGTTCACGCCGATGGGCAAGCTGATGATCGATCATCGCATCAGGGGCGGTGATCGGCGCGCCGTGACCTGGGTAGAACACATCCCCCTGCCCGCGCATAGCCTCCAGACTGGTCATGAAGGCGGTCAGATCTCCGTCGGGCGGGGAGACCAGCGTCGTTGCCCAGCCCATCACGTGGTCACCGGAGAAGGCTGCACGTTGGTCATCCCAGGCAAAACTCAGATGGTTCGACAGGTGCCCCGGCGTGTGGATCGCCCGCAACGACCAGTCCCCGGCGGACACGACCTCCTCGTCAGCGATGTAGGCATCCGGCGTAAAGCCGCCATCGATGCCCTCCCCTCCGCCCAGATGTGCCCCCGAGGCAGCCAGGGCCTCCATGACCGGCGTGCGTCCGGCCATACTGTCCCCGAAGGCGATCACGGGGGCGCCCGTCCGCTCGGCCAACGGGCGGGCGAGCGGCGCGTGATCGAGGTGGGAATGGGTGACAAAGACATGGCTCACCCGCTCCCCCGGTGCCAGGGCCGCCAAAACAGCCTCCAGATGCGCGGGATCGGCAGGTCCCGGATCGATGATCGCGACATCCCCGGCGCCGACCAGATAGGTCCGGGTGCCGGTGAAGGTCATCGGGCCGCCATTGCCCGCGGTCACCACGCGGATCCCGTCGGCCAGCCCTTCCACCTGCCCCACGGCGGGCGCATGATCGCGATTGAACACCGGTTGTTCCCCTTTCGGCTTTCGCCCTTGCCACTCCGCCCGGGCCTGCCTAACCCTGAGCCCATGGTTTCAATGACCTGGATGAAGCGATATCTGCCCCGGCGCCTGTTTTCCAGAGCGTTGCTGATCA
>JBCBAP010000076.1:0-13870 GCA_038532435.1 Pseudomonadota bacterium
CGATCGTGCCAATGTTGCAGTGCGGCTTCGTCCGCTCAAACTTTTCCTTCGCCATGGTGGCCTCCTTCGTTCGTTATGCGGCGGGACCGGGCCCGCCGCGCTGTTCAGATCAGGCGAATTTCGCCTGGATTTCCTCGGAGATGTTCGACGGAACCGCTTCGTAGCGCTCGAACTGCATCGTGAACTGCGCGCGGCCCGAAGACATGGAGCGCAGGGTGTTGATGTAGCCGAACATGTTCGCCAGCGGCACGAAGGCGTTGATCGCGATCGCGTTGCCCCGGGTTTCCTGACCGGAAACCTGGCCCCGGCGGGACGTGAGGTCGCCGATGATGCCACCGGTATATTCTTCCGGGGTCACGACCTCGACCTTCATCACCGGCTCGAGCAGCTTCGCACCGGCCTTCTTGAGGCCTTCGCGCATGCACATCCGCGATGCGATCTCGAACGCTAGGACGCTGGAGTCCACGTCGTGGAACTTGCCGTCCGTGAGCGCCACCTTGAAGTCGATGACCGGGAAGCCCGCGAGCGGACCGCTGTCCATGACGGACTGGATGCCCTTCTCGACGCCGGGGACATATTCCTTCGGCACCGCACCGCCGACGATGCGCGACTCGAAGGAGTACCCTTCGCCCGACTCCGTGGGGGAGATGATCAGGTTCACTTCCGCGAACTGGCCCGAACCGCCGGACTGCTTCTTGTGGGTATAGCGATGCTCGATCTCGTGACCGATGGTCTCGCGATAGGCCACCTGCGGCGCACCGATGTTCGCCTCGACCTTGAACTCACGCTTGAGGCGGTCGACGAGGATGTCGAGGTGAAGTTCACCCATGCCCTTCATGATGGTCTGACCGGACTCAAGGTCGGTCTCCACGCGGAAGGACGGATCCTCTGCCGCCAGACGCTGGAGACCCTGCGACATCTTCTCCTGGTCGCCCTTCGTCTTCGGCTCGATGGCAATCTCGATCACCGGATCCGGGAAGGTCATCGTCTCGAGCACCACAGGCGCGTTCTGCGCGCAGAGGGTGTCCCCGGTCGTGGTGTCCTTCAGGCCCGCAAGCGCGATGATGTCACCGGCAAACGCCTCGGAGATCTCGTCCTGCTTGTTGGAGTGCATCATCACCATGCGGCCGATGCGCTCCTTCTTGCCCTTGGTCGAGTTCAGAACCGAGCCACCCTTCTCCAGCGTGCCGGAGTAGATGCGGGTGAAGGTGAGCGTACCCATGAACGGGTCGTTCATGATCTTGAACGCAAGACCGGAGAACGGCTGCTCATCATCCGCGGAGCGGGCGATGTTGCGCTCTTCCGACTCGTCGCCCGGCGCAAAGCCCATGTAGGCGTCGACATCGAGCGGACCCGGCAGGTAATCGATGACGGCGTTCAGAAGCGGCTGGACACCCTTGTTCTTGAACGCGGAGCCCGCGAGCACCGGAATGAAAGAGATGGAGAGCGTACCCTTCCGGATCAGCTCGCGCAGCTTCTCGACGGACGGCTCATCGCCTTCGAGATAGGCTTCCATGGCGTCGTCATCCATCTCGACGGCCATTTCGATCATCTCGGAACGCAGCTCTTCGGCCTTGTCCTTGAGTTCGTCGCGGACCGGCTGACGGGTCCAGGACGCACCGAGGTCCTCGCCCTTCCAGGTCCACTCTTCCATGGTCACCAGGTCGATGATGCCCTCGAGTTCGTTCTCTGCCCCGATCGGGATCTGGATCGGCATCGGGCGCGCACCGGTACGGTCCGCGATCATCTCGACGCAGTTGAAGAAGTCGGCACCGATCTTGTCCATCTTGTTGACGAACACGATCCGCGGAACCTTGTATCGATCTGCCTGGCGCCAGACCGTCTCGGTCTGCGGCTCGACGCCCGCGTTGGCATCAAGAACACAGACAGCACCGTCGAGAACCGCGAGCGAACGCTCGACCTCGATGGTGAAATCCACGTGGCCCGGGGTGTCGATGATGTTGAAGCGGTGCTTGTCGGTCTGGGCTTCCTGCCCGTCCTCGGTCCGCTCCCAGAACGTGGTGGTCGCGGCGGAGGTGATCGTGATGCCACGCTCCTGCTCCTGCTCCATCCAGTCCATGGTGGCAGCACCATCGTGCACTTCGCCGATCTTGTGCGACTTGCCGGTGTAGAACAGGATCCGCTCGGTGCAGGTGGTCTTGCCCGCATCGATATGCGCCATGATCCCGAAGTTACGGTACCGGTCCAGGGGGTATTCGCGTGCCATGGTTCTGAGCCTCTGAGAGAGAGTTACCAGCGGTAATGGCTGAAGGCTTTGTTCGCCTCGGCCATCTTGTGGGTGTCTTCGCGCTTCTTCACAGCGGTACCGCGGGAGTTGATCGCGTCCATCAGTTCGCCTGCGAGGCGTTCCTGCATGGTGTTCTCGTTGCGGGCGCGGGATGCCTTGATCAGCCAGCGGATCGCGAGCGCCTCACGACGCTCGGGGCGCACCTCGACGGGAACCTGGTAGGTCGCACCACCAACCCGGCGGGAGCGAACCTCAACCGACGGTTTGATGTTGTCGAGCGCCTCGTGGAACACTTCCACGGGCTCACGCTTGATCTTGCCCTCGACCCGCTCCAGCGCGCCGTAGACGATGCTTTCGGCGGCGGATTTCTTGCCGTCGTACATCAGGTTGTTCATGAACTTGGTCAGAACGCGGTCGCCATACTTGGCGTCCGGCAGAACTTCTCGTTTTTCGGCGCGGTGACGTCGGGACATCCGGCTCTCTCCTTACTTGGGGCGCTTGGCGCCGTATTTCGAACGACGCTGGCGGCGGTCCTTGACGCCCTGCGTGTCAAGCACACCACGGAGGATGTGGTAGCGCACGCCGGGAAGGTCTTTCACCCGGCCACCACGGATCAGGACCACGGAATGTTCCTGAAGGTTGTGGCTCTCACCGGGGATGTAGGAAATCACCTCGAACCCGTTGGTGAGGCGGACCTTTGCGACCTTCCGCATTGCGGAGTTCGGCTTCTTCGGCGTCGTGGTGTAGACGCGCGTGCAGACACCACGCTTCTGCGGGCACGCCTGCAGGTGCATGGACTTCTGGCGCTTCACTTTGGGCTGCCGCGGTTTGCGGATCAGCTGTTGAATCGTCGGCATTCGCTTCGCCCTATCGTTCTCAAACACAAGATGCGCGCCTTGCGGCACGCACGAACCACCACGCGCCTCAGGCACGCAATGGCGGGAATTCAGAGGATCGGGGCAGCAGCCCGGATCATGGTCGCCAATGTTCGGCTATGTCATATTCCGAAAGGACAACCTCCGGAAAGTGCGCGGAACCTATATGCGACTCGAGGGGGTGTCAACCGCGGTTTTCCGGGGTCTCAAAGACCCGTTTAGACAGTGACGCTGCGTTGTTGCGGACCCTGGACCTACACGAGATGTTCAAGATTCTTCAACACCCTCGTCCGATAGACTAGGTTTCGGGGAAGTTGAGGGTGTGAGAGGGCTGGGTTATGGCCGACAAACTGTCTAACGGCTTGTTCATAAGCGAGATCCTTGCGGATAACGCGGGAGGCAGTGCGACAAACACCAACCTGGACGGCGCAACGAACAAGCAGGACGAGTATATCGAGATCCAGAACTCGTCGGGTGGGTCGATCGACCTGTCCGGCATCCAGATCTTCTCCGAACGCGACGGCCAGCTCCACAGCTTCTCCTCAGGACAAATCATCGACGCGGGCGAGACTGCGACGATCATCGGCACCTATACCGGCCCTCAGAACCCGGGGGGCGACACCTCGCGTAATTATTTCGGCTCGAACGGGTCGGCGGGCAACGATCGCGGCAGTAACAACGGATTTCTGTACGACGGCGAGGGCACAAAGCGGGATTCGATCATCCTGCTCGACACCAACACAAACGAATTCGTCATCCTGTCCTACGGCGAGCCGCCGGACCCGCCCGATGTGAACCCGGACGGAACGCTGGTCAGCCCTCCCCCGGGTTTTCCTGCGGGTGCGACACGGGTCGGTGACGGGGAAAGCATCGACTCAGGCTCACCCAACGGCACCGCGTTCAGCCGGGACGCAGACGGCGACTTCGCCGAGGAACCCGATCCGACACCGGGTGAGCCGGACACGCCCTGTTTCTGCGCCGGCACCCTGATCGAAACCGATGCGGGACCGATCCCGGTGGAGGATCTGGTGCCTGGCATGGGGATCGTGACGCTTGACCGCGGCGTGCAGCCACTGGTGGGGATCGGCATGTGCCGAGTCGGTCACGTGGCCCTCGCCGCCCTGCCCGAGCTGCGACCCATCACGGTGCCCGCCGGGGTGCTCGGCGCAACGGACACGCTTCACCTCTCTCCGGCGCACCGAGTGCTGCTCTCTGGGGGCAAGGTCGAGCTGGTGACCAGCCTTCACGCGGTGCTGGCCCCGGTCGGCACGCTCACGGGCCTTGCGGGCATCACACGGGACGACAGCCTTGCGCCCGTCACCTTCGTGCACCTGCTGTTCGCAAACCATGAAATCATCCGGGCGAACGGGATCTGGACGGAGAGCCTTTTCGCCGGGGCGCGCGCGAGCCGGTTTTTGCAAACCGGGAACTGGCAGGTTGCAGACGATGTTTGCGTCGGGTCCGCCATCGACCACAGCCTCGCCCGTCCGGTCGCGCGCAGGGGTGAGGCGCGTATCTGTTTCGGCGTCGGACCCGCAGCCGAACCGGTCACGCTGCACTAGGACGCCCGTCCCCACTCCCGAACGAGGTGCACCTCGCGCACCCCCCCTTCTGTGAAAATGGACACCCGCGCGTTCTGCATCTCCCGTTAGGCTGAGGTCATCGCCCCAAAATACAAACGGGCGCCGCGTGATGCGGCGCCCGTGCGAGATGGGTATGTCGATCAGACTTACTCGACGATGTCCGCGGGGGCGTCCATTGGCATCTCCAGCGGATCGCCCGCCTCGAGTGCCAGTTCGGCCTCGTCCTGCTTGGCCGCGATGATCTTCGCATCGCGCTCCTGCGCCACACGCTTGATCTGATGGGTGGCACCACCGGTACCCGCCGGAATGAGACGGCCGACGATGACGTTTTCCTTCAGACCGATCAGGCGGTCGCGCTTGCCCTGGGTCGATGCCTCGGTGAGCACCCGGGTGGTCTCCTGGAACGACGCCGCAGAGATGAACGAGCGCGTCTGCAGCGACGCTTTGGTGATGCCAAGCAGGACCGGAGCGCCCTTCGCTGGTGCGCGGCCCTCGGCAATCGCCTTCTCGTTCGCCTCGTCGAACTCGATCTTGTCGACCTGCTCGCCCTTCAGAAGCGTCGTGCCGCCGGACTCGAAGATCTCCCACTTCTGCAGCATCTGGCGAACGATCACCTCGATGTGCTTGTCGTTGATCTTCACGCCCTGAAGGCGGTAGACGTCCTGCACCTCGTTGATGAGGTAGTTGGCCAGCGCCTCGATCCCAAGAATGGCGAGGATGTCATGGGGGGCAGGGTTGCCGTCCATGATGTAGTCGCCCTTCTGCACGAAGTCGCCTTCCTGCACCGGGATGTGCTTGCCCTTCGGCACGAGGTACTCGACCGGATCCATGGAGTCGTCCACAGGCTCAAGCGTGATGCGACGCTTGTTCTTGTAGTCGCGCCCGAAGCGGACATAGCCGTCGATCTCCGCGATGATCGCGTGGTCCTTCGGACGCCGCGCCTCGAAGAGTTCGGCGACCCGCGGCAGACCACCAGTGATGTCCTTGGTCTTCGCACCTTCACGCGGAATACGCGCCAGCACGTCGCCCGCCTTCATCTCCTGACCATCTTCGATCGACAGGATCGCGTCGACGGACATCGGGTAGGTCGCCGGGTTGCCGTTGTCGAGCCGGATCGGATCGCCGCTCGCATCCATCAGGATGATCTCCGGCTTCAGATCATTGCCCTTCGGCGCGGACCGCCAGTCGGTCACGATCTTCTGGCTGATCCCGGTGGCCTCGTCGGTCTCGTCACGGACAGAGATGCCCGCGGTGAGATCGACGAACTTCGCCGTACCGTCCTTCTCCGCGATGATGGGAAGGGTGTAAGGATCCCACTCCGCGAGCTTGTCGCCGCGCGCGATTTCCTGCCCTTCCTTGACCAGCAGCGTGGAGCCGTAGGCAAGCTTGTACTCGCCGCGGACCACATCATTGTCGCCAACGATGGAGATCACGCAATTCCGGCCCAGCACGATGACTTCGCCGGAGCTGTTGGTGATCAGCTGCGGATTGTCGATCCGTGCCTTACCCGCCTGCGTCGCTTCAACGAACGACTGGCTGCCCGCCTGGGCAATCCCGCCGATGTGGAAGGTCCGCATGGTGAGCTGCGTTCCCGGCTCTCCGATGGACTGTGCCGCGATGATGCCGACAGCCTCACCTGGGTTCACCATGGTGCCACGTGCAAGGTCGCGCCCGTAGCACTTGGCACAGATGCCATCGTCCGCCTCGCAAACCAGCGGCGAGCGGATCTGAACGGTTTGCACACCAGCCGCCTCGACCACGTCCGCGAGACGCTCGTCGATCAGCTCGTTGCGCTTGACCAGCACGCGGGACTGATCCGCCGGATCGAGAACATCCTCGGCGGAGACACGGCCGAGCACCCGCTCGCTGAGCGGTGCAACGACGTCGCCGTCGGTGACAACTGCACCGACGGTGATGAACTTGTCCGTTCCGCAATCGTCGATCTTGACGATGCAGTCCTGGGCCACGTCCACCAGACGCCGGGTGAGGTACCCGGAGTTCGCTGTCTTGAGCGCCGTATCGGCCAGACCCTTACGCGCACCGTGGGAGGAGTTGAAGTACTCCGCCACTGTGAGGCCTTCCTTGAAGTTCGACACGATCGGCGTTTCGATGATCTCGCCGGACGGCTTGGCCATCAGGCCGCGCATGCCGCCGAGCTGCTTCATCTGCGCCGGAGAGCCCCGCGCCCCGGAGTGGGACATCATGTAGACCGAGTTCGGCTCGAGCTGGCGCCCTTCCTCATCGATCTTCACGGAGCTGATCTCGCCCATCATCGCTTCCGCCACATCGTCGGAGCACTTGGACCAGGCGTCGACCACCTTGTTGTACTTCTCGCCCTGGGTAATCAGGCCGTCCATGTACTGGCGCTCGAACTCCTTAACCTGGTCGCGCACGCCCTCCACGATGTTCCACTTCGTGTCGGGGATGACCATGTCGTCCTTGCCGAAGGAGATGCCCGCCTTGAACGCTTCGCGGAAGCCGAGGGTCATGATCTGATCGCAGAAGATGACCGACTCTTTCTGGCCCGCGTGGCGGTAGACGGTGTCGATGACCTCACCAACCTCTTTCTTCCGCAGGAGGCGGTTGACGAGGTCGAACGGGATCTTCGCGTTCTTCGGCAGCAGGTTGCCAAGGCGCAGACGGCCCGGGGTGGTCTCGAACCGCTTGAACACGGTCTCCCCGTTCTCATCCACCTGCTCGATCCGTGCGGTGATCTTCGTGTGCAGGTGCACAAGCCCAGCCTCGAGCGCGTGGTCCACTTCCTCGAGCGAGGAGAACACCATGCCCTCGCCCTTCTCTCCCTCACGCATGAGCGTGATGTAGTAGAGACCGAGAATCATATCCTGCGACGGCACGATGATCGGCTTGCCGTTCGCGGGGCTGAGGACGTTGTTGGTGGACATCATCAGCACGCGCGCTTCGAGCTGCGCCTCGAGCGAGAGCGGCACGTGGACCGCCATCTGGTCCCCGTCGAAGTCCGCGTTGAACGCGGAGCAGACCAGCGGGTGAAGCTGGATCGCCTTGCCTTCGATGAGTACGGGCTCGAACGCCTGGATGCCGAGGCGGTGCAGGGTCGGTGCACGGTTCAGCAGCACCGGATGCTCCCGGATCACCTCGTCGAGGATGTCCCAGACCTCCGGACGCTCCTTTTCCACCAGCTTCTTCGCCTGCTTGACGGTCGAGGACAGGCCCTTCGCATCGAGGCGGCTGTAGATGAACGGCTTGAACAGTTCGAGCGCCATCTTCTTCGGCAGGCCGCACTGGTGCAGCTTCAGCTCCGGACCTGTCACGATCACAGAACGGCCGGAGAAGTCGACCCGCTTGCCCAGAAGGTTCTGGCGGAAGCGGCCCTGCTTACCCTTCAGCATGTCGGAGAGGGACTTCAGCGGACGCTTGTTCGCGCCCGTGATCACCCGACCCCGGCGGCCATTGTCGAAGAGCGCGTCCACGGCTTCCTGAAGCATCCGCTTTTCGTTGCGGATGATGATGTCCGGCGCGCGCAGCTCGATCAGCCGCTTGAGGCGGTTGTTCCGGTTGATCACACGGCGGTAAAGGTCGTTGAGGTCCGACGTTGCGAACCGGCCCCCGTCGAGCGGCACCAGCGGGCGCAGTTCCGGCGGGATGACCGGCACAACCGTCAGGATCATCCACTCCGGGCGGTTGCCGGAATCGAGAAAGTTCTCGACGAGCTTCAGGCGCTTGATGATCTTCTTGGGCTTAAGCTCACCGGTCGCCTCCGCGAGGTCCGCGCGCAACTGCTCGGCCTCCGCATCGAGGTCGATTTCCGCGAGCATCTCACGGATCGCCTCCGCACCGATGCCGGCGCGGAACGCGTCCGCGCCGTACTGGTCTTCCGCGTCGAGATACTCTTCCTCGGTCAGAAGCTGCCCGCGCACCAGGTCCGTGAGGCCGGGCTCGATGACAACATACTGTTCGAAGTAGAGGATCCGCTCCAGATCGCGGAGCGTCATGTCGAGCATCAGACCGATGCGGGAGGGCAGCGACTTCAGGAACCAGATGTGCGCGACCGGGGCGGCAAGCTCGATGTGGCCCATCCGCTCACGACGCACCTTCTGGAGCGTGACTTCAACACCGCACTTTTCGCAGGTCACCCCGCGATACTTCATGCGCTTGTACTTTCCGCACAGGCACTCGTAGTCCTTGATCGGACCGAAAATGCGGGCGCAGAAAAGCCCGTCCCGCTCCGGCTTGAACGTGCGGTAGTTGATGGTCTCGGGCTTTTTGATCTCGCCGAAGGACCAGCTCAGAATGCGCTCCGGCGAGGCCAAGGAAATCTTGATCTCATCGAAGGTTTTGAGCGGCGCCGTCGGGTTGAACGGGTTGTTCATGATCTCTTGGTTCATAACCGTTTGATCCTTTCAGAACCGGGCAGGGCCCGGCGAATAACGTTCGGGTCGAAGGCGTGGCGGCCGTCCCGCCACGCCCGACGGCATCAGTCTGCTTCGGAATCCAGCAGCTCGACGTTCAGGCCGAGGGACCGGATCTCCTTCACGAGCACGTTGAAGCTCTCCGGCACACCGGCCTCGAAGTCGTTCTCGCCCTTGACGATCGCCTCGTAGACCTTGGTCCGGCCCGCCACGTCGTCCGACTTCACCGTCAGCATCTCCTGCAGGGTGTAGGCGGCGCCGTAGGCTTCCAGGGCCCAGACCTCCATCTCCCCGAAACGCTGACCGCCGAACTGTGCCTTACCGCCCAGCGGCTGCTGGGTGACGAGGGAGTACGGCCCGGTGGAACGTGCGTGGATCTTGTCGTCGACCAGGTGGTGCAGCTTCAGAAGGTACTTGACCCCGACCGTCACCGGACGCGCGAACTGTTCGCCCGTCCGACCGTCAAAGATCACCGACTGACCGCTTTCGTTAAACCCGGCACGGCGCAGCGCGTCGTTGACGTCGCCTTCCTTGGCCCCGTCGAAGACCGGTGTCGCGATGGGAACACCGTTGCCCACATTCTCCGCCGCCTCGATGAACTCGTCCTCGGTCATGTCCGCCGTCGCATCCGCGTAGACGTCATCCCCATAGGCGATCTTCATCGCATCCTTCACCGGCGTCATGTCGCCGGACCGGCGATAGTCCGCAAGCGCCTGAGCCACGGATTCGCCGAGGCCACGGGCCGCCCAGCCCATGTGGGTCTCGAGGATCTGACCAACGTTCATCCGCGACGGCACGCCGAGCGGGTTGAGCACGAGATCCACCGGCGTACCGTCGGACAGGAACGGCATGTCCTCCTCCGGCACCACCTTCGAGATCACGCCCTTGTTCCCGTGACGGCCCGCCATCTTGTCGCCCGGCTGAAGCTTGCGCTTCACAGCGATGAAGACCTTGACCATCTTCATCACGCCCGGGGGCAGATCGTCGCCGCGGCGGACCTTGTCCACCTTGTCCTCGAACCGGCGATCCAGCGTCTTCTTCTGGCTTTCATACTGGGCATTGAGCGCCTCGACCGCCGACGCGTCCGCGTCATTGTCGAGTGCGATCTGCCACCAGAGGCCGCGGGAAAGATCGTCGAGCATTGCCTCATCGACGGTGGAGCCCGGCTTCACGCCCTTGGGACCCTTCGCGACCTTCTTGCCGAGGATCAGGTCCTTCAGACGCGCGTAGATGTTGCGGTCGAGGATGGCGAGTTCGTCGTCCCGGTCCCGGGCCAGACGCTCGACTTCCTCGCGCTCGATCTGCAGAGCACGCTCGTCCTTGTCGACACCGTGACGGTTGAAGACGCGGACTTCCACGACCGTCCCATAGTCGCCCGGGGGCAGACGCAGGGAGGTGTCGCGCACGTCCGATGCCTTCTCACCAAAGATCGCGCGGAGAAGCTTTTCCTCCGGCGTCATTGGGCTTTCACCCTTCGGTGTGATCTTACCCACGAGGATGTCCGCCGGGCCGACCTCGGCACCGATATAGACAATGCCCGCCTCGTCGAGGTTGCGCAGGGCTTCCTCACCGACGTTCGGGATGTCCCGGGTGATCTCCTCGGGGCCAAGCTTGGTGTCCCGGGCTGCGACCTCGAACTCCTCGATATGGATCGAGGTGAAGACATCATCCTTCACGATCCGCTCGGAGATCAGGATGGAGTCCTCATAGTTGTAGCCGTTCCACGGCATGAACGCGACGAGCACGTTCTTGCCGAGCGCCAGTTCGCCGAGATCCGTGGACGGGCCGTCTGCCACCACTTCACCGGCACGCACCCGGTCACCCACCTTCACCAGCGGACGCTGGTTGATGCAGGTGTTCTGGTTGGACCGCTGGAACTTGCGCAGACGGTAGATGTCCACGCCCGCGTCGCCCGGCTGCAGATCGCCGGTCGCGCGCACAACGATGCGCATCGCGTCGACCTGATCGACCACGCCTTCCCGGTGCGCAGTGATCGCCGCACCGGAGTCCCGGGCCACGACCTCTTCCATACCGGTGCCGACGAAGGGTGCCTCCGCCTTCACCAGCGGCACGGCCTGACGCTGCATGTTGGAGCCCATCAGCGCGCGGTTCGCGTCGTCATTCTCAAGGAACGGGATCAGCGATGCCGCAACGGACACGAGCTGTTTCGGGCTCACATCGATATAATTGATGTTCTCCGGCGGGTTCAGCATGAACTCGCCGCCCTTCCGGGTGGAGGCAAGCTCGTTCACGAACCGGCCTTCGCCGTCCAGCTGCGCGTTCGCCTGCGCGATCGTGTGGCGCATCTCTTCAGTTGCGGACATGTACTGGACATCATCCGTCACCTGGCCACCTTCAACGCGCCGGTAGGGCGTTTCGATGAAGCCATACTTGTTGACCCGCGCGAAGCTTGCCAGCGAGTTGATCAGGCCGATGTTCGGACCTTCCGGCGTTTCGATCGGGCACATGCGACCGTAGTGGGTCGGGTGCACGTCGCGCACCTCGAAGCCCGCCCGCTCCCGCGTCAGGCCGCCCGGGCCGAGCGCGGAGAGGCGCCGCTTGTGCGTCACCTCCGAAAGCGGGTTGGTCTGGTCCATGAACTGCGAGAGCTGGGACGAGCCAAAGAATTCCCGCACCGCGGCCGCAGCGGGCTTCGCGTTGATCAGGTCCTGCGGCATCACCGTGTCGATCTCGACAGAGCTCATCCGCTCCTTAATCGCACGCTCCATGCGCAGAAGGCCGACGCGGTACTGGTTTTCCATCAGCTCGCCGACGGACCGCACCCGGCGGTTGCCGAGATGGTCGATATCGTCGATCTCACCATGCCCGTCACGCAGCTCCACCAGCGCCTTGACGACGGCGATGATGTCTTCCTTGCGCAGGGTACGCTGGGTGTCTTCCGCGTCCAGATCCAGACGCATGTTCATCTTCACCCGGCCCACGGCGCTGAGGTCGTAGCGTTCGGAGTCGAAGAACATGGTGTCGAACATGGCCGAGGCCGCATCCACGGTCGGCGGCTCGCCCGGGCGCATAACCCGGTAGATGTCGAGCAGAGCCGTTTCCCGGCTCATGTTCTTGTCCATAGCCAGGGTGTTGCGGATGTAGGGGCCGACATTGACATGGTCGATGTCGAGCACGGGCAGCTCTTCGTAGCCCGCTTCCTGCAGTTCCGCGAGCAGGTCCTCGGTGATCTCGTCGCCCGCCTCGGCATAGATGTAGCCGTTCTTGGCGTTCACGATATCCTTGGCGATGAACTTGCCCATGATGCCCTCGTAGGGCACCAGAACCTCGGTCACCTTGCCTTCGTCGATCAGCTTTTTGACCGTCCGCGGCGTCACCTTCTTGCCTGCCTCGGCGATCATCTCGCCCGAGGCCGCGTCGATCACGTCGAAGATCGGCTTGGTGCCGCGAATCCGCTCCGGGAAGAACGGCGTCGCCCAGCCCTTGCCCTTCATCAGGCGGTAGTTGACGGTGTTATAATAGGCGTCCGCGATGCCTTCCTGATCGAGGCCCAGCGCATAGAGCAGCGTCGTCACCGGCAGCTTCCGGCGGCGGTCGATGCGCGCATAGACAATGTCCTTGGCGTCGAATTCGAAATCGAGCCAGGAGCCGCGATAGGGAATGATGCGGGAAGCGAACAGGAGCTTGCCCGAAGAATGGGTCTTGCCCTTGTCATGGTCGAAGAACACACCGGGCGAGCGGTGCATCTGGGAAACGATGACCCGCTCCGTGCCGTTCACGATGAACGTGCCGTTCGGCGTCATCAGCGGCAGGTCGCCCATATAGACGTCCTGCTCCTTGATGTCCTTCACGGACCGGGCGCCGGTGTCCTCATCCACCTCGAACACGATCAGCCGCAGCGTCACCTTCAGCGGTGCCGCGTAGGTCATGTCGCGCTGCATGCACTCGTCAACGTCGTACTTCGGATGCTCAAGCTCGTACTTCACGAACTCGAGGATGGAGGTCTCATTGAAATCCTTGATCGGAAAAACCGACTGGAACACGCCCATGAGGCCTTCGCCGTCCATGGGCTCCAGCGCATCGCCGGAATTCAAAAACAGATCGTAGGAGCTTTTCTGCACCTCGATCAGGTTGGGCATCTGGGCTACTTCGCGAATTTTTCCGTAGAATTTGCGGATACGTTTGTGGCCGGAAAACGTTTGGACCATGAAAGGTGTCACCTCATGCTGCATGTCCACACGGCCCGGCGGGAACGGCCTGCGGACACTCCGCTGTCAGATTACGGACCCAATACCGAACGCGCTCCCACACGCGCTCACCCGAGTTCCACGCATCTGTCTGGAGGCTCTCGCAAGAGCATCCAAAGAGAGACGTGAAGGCTGGACCCACACAAATATGGGACCAGCCAGTGTTTTCAAGCCCTCGCGGGGACGCGCCCCGCGGGAGATTACTTAAGCTCGACTTCCGCGCCTGCTTCTTCGAGCTTCTTCTTGATCTCTTCGGCTTCGTCCTTCGCGCAGCCTTCCTTGACGGCTTTGCCGCCGGCTTCCACGAGTTCCTTCGCCTCTTTCAGGCCCAGGCCGGTGATGGCGCGAACCTCTTTGATGACGTTGATTTTCTTGTCGCCAGCCGCCTTGAGGATGACGTCAAATTCGGTCTTCTCCTCAGCCGCTTCACCAGCGCCATCCCCTGCCGGGCCAGTCATCATCACTGCGCCGCCAGCGGCAGGCTCGATGCCGTACTCGTCCTTCAGGATCGTCTTCAGTTCTTGTGCTTCGAGCAGGGTCAGACCGACGATTTGCTCTGCAAGTGCTT